>NZ_JADOVJ010000001.1:2925000-3616250 GCF_015752315.1 Nocardioides luteus | reverse complement strand
TGCCGAGCCGCCCGTAGGCGCAGATGACCTCGTCGGAGACGAGGAGCACGTCGTGCTCGTCGCAGATCTCCCGCACGCGCTGGAAGTAGCCCGGGGGAGGCGGGAAGCAGCCGCCCGAGTTCTGCACGGGCTCGAGGAAGACCGCGGCGACGGTGTCGGGACCCTCGGCGCGGATCGCGAAGTCGATCTGGTCGGCGCACCAGCGGCCGAACGCCTCCGGGTCGCTCCCGTCCATCAGCCCGCCGGTGATCTCGAAGGCGCGGTAGATGTTGGTGTTCGGCACCCGGAAGGTCGAGGGGACCAGCGGCTCGAACGGCGCCTTGATGTCGGCGAGGCCGGTGATCGACAGCGCCCCGTGGGTGGTGCCGTGGTAGGCGATGTTGCGCCCGATCACCTTGTGCTTGCCCGGCTTGCCGCGCAGCTTGAAGTAGTTCTTGGCGAGCTTCCACGCCGTCTCGACGGCCTCGGAGCCGGAGTTGGTGAAGAAGACCCGGTTCAGGTCGCCGGGAGCCAGCGAGGCCAGCCGCGCGGCCAGCTCGATGGCCGGCTCGTGCGCGTAGGACCACAGCGGGTGGAAGGCCAGCTGCTTGGCCTGCGCGGCGCCGGCGTCGGCGAGCTCGGCGCGCCCGTGGCCGACCTGGGTGACGAAGAGCCCGGCCAGACCGTCGAGGTAGCGGTTGCCCTCGATGTCGTAGATGTAGGCGCCCTCGCCCCTGGCGATGATCGGCACGTCTGCCTCGGCGTAGCTCGAATGCCGCGTGAAGTGCATCCAGAGGTGGTCCTTGGCGTCGCGCTGCAGCTGCTCGTGGTTGCCGGTCATGACTCCATGGTCACCCACTGCATCTCGCTTTCGCAAGCGAATCAGTTTCAAAGTGCGAATTTCACTGCGGATTCAGTTGTGACATCCCTGTTACAGGAAGGAGTTAGTCTCTATCGCATGGCTGACCAGACCTTCAGGAACGTGATCGGCGGCGAGCTGTGCGATGCCGCCGACGCCGCGACGTACGACGTCGTCGACCCCGCCACCGGTGAGGTCTACGCCCAGGCTCCGATGTCAGGGGAGGCCGACGTCGACAAGGCGTACGCAGCCGCCGCATCGGCCTTCGAGACCTGGGGCGAGACCACGCCCCAGGAGCGCAGCCTGGCGCTGCTCCGGATCGCCGACGCGATGGAGGCGCGAGCCCAGGAGCTGACCGCGGTGGAGGTCAAGGACACCGGCAAGCCCTACCAGCTGACCCTGGAGGAGGAGCTGCCCCCGACGATCGACCACTTCCGCTTCTTCGCAGGCGCCGCGCGGACGCTGGAGGGGAAGAGCGCCGGTGAATACCTGCCGGACCACACCTCCTGGATCCGCCGCGAGCCGATCGGCGTGATCGGGCAGGTCACGCCCTGGAACTACCCGCTCGCGATGATGTCGTGGAAGATCGCGCCCGCGCTCGCCGCCGGGAACACCGTCGTGCTCAAGCCCTCCGACACCACCCCGGCGAGCTCGTCCCTGCTGGCCGAGCTGGCCCAGGAGTTCCTGCCGCCCGGGGTGCTCAACCTGGTCACCGGCGACCGGGACACCGGCCGCGCGCTGATCCGCCACCGGACACCGCAGATGGTGGCCATCACCGGCTCGGTGCGCGCCGGCATGGAGGTCGCCGCGAGCGCGGCGGCCGACGTCAAGCGCGTCCACCTCGAGCTCGGTGGCAAGGCGCCGGTGATCGTCTTCGACGACGCCGACATCGAGAAGGCGGTCGCGGGCATCGCCGCGGCGGGCTACTTCAACGCCGGCCAGGACTGCACCGCGGCGACCCGGGTGCTGGTGCAGGCCGGCATCCACGACGAGTTCGTCGCCGCCCTGGCCGAGGCGGCCCGCAGCACCACTGTCGGCCTCCCCGCGGACAACACCGACGTCGGCGCGCTCAACAACCCCGGCCAGCTCGCCCGCGTCAAGGGCATGGTCGACCGGCTCCCGGACCACGCCACGATCGCGGCCGGCGGAGCGCCGGCCCGGGTGGAGGGCGGCGAGAACGGCTACTTCTACCAGCCCACGGTCCTGGCCGGCCTGCGCCAGGACGACGAGCAGATCCAGAACGAGATCTTCGGCCCGGTGATCACCGTGCAGCGGTTCGCCGACGAGGCCGAGGCGCTCCGGTGCGCCAACGACGTCGACTACGGCCTCGGCTCGAGCGTGTGGACCAAGGACCACGGCACCGCGATGCGGGTCAGCAAGCGCCTCGACTTCGGTGTCGTGTGGATCAACACCCACATCCCCTACATCTCCGAGATGCCCCACGGCGGCTTCAAGCACTCCGGCTACGGCAAGGACCTCTCCGTCTACGGGTTCGAGGACTACACCCGGATCAAGCACGTGATGTCGTTCATCGGCGAGTAATCCACTAGACAAACATGTGAGCGTGCGACCCTCGATGTGCGGGCCGGAGGGGTCCGTGAAAGCATCGAGCGCCGTTTCGCGTACCTCCGCGACCCGGTGCCAGCAATGGAAGCAGTCGAACCCCCACACGAGGTGCACCCCACATGTCAGCCAAGCAATGGCGGACAGACGTCCAAGGTCTCCGGGCCATTGCCGTAGGTCTGGTCGTCGCTGCCCACGCAGGCATCCCGCACACCGAGGGCGGCTTCGTCGGTGTCGACGTCTTCTTCGTCCTCTCCGGCTTCCTGATCACCACGCTGCTGCTGCGCGAGGCCGGCGAGAGCGGCACCGTCAGCATTCCGCAGTTCTACGCGCGCCGTGCCCGTCGCATCCTGCCGGCGGCCACCCTCGTGATCCTGGTCGTCCTGGCGTACGCCGCCTGGCAGCTGCCCACTACCCGACTCACCGACGCCGCCGCTGACGGCACCTGGGCGGCGTTCTTCCTGGCCAACGTGCACTTCGCCGCCGAGGGGGTGCAGTACTTCCAGCCCAGCGAGCCCTCGCCCTTCCAGCACTACTGGTCGCTCTCGGTGGAGGAGCAGTTCTACCTGGTCTGGCCGGTGCTGGCGCTCCTGCTCATGCCCAGGCTCGGTCGCAAGGGCTTCACGGTCGTCGCCGCGGTGATCGCGGTCGCGAGCCTGGCGTGGTCGGTGTACGCGACCGGCGAGAACCCCACCGCCGCCTACTTCTCCACGCCCGCCCGCGCCTACGAGCTCGCCGCCGGGGCGCTGCTGGCCTGCTGGGGCGGCCGGCTCAAGGGTGCCGCGAGCGTCGTCGCCGGGCTCGGTGGAGCCGCGGCGATCGTCGGCTCGACCGTCGTGTTCAGCGAGGCCACCCCGTTCCCCGGCTGGCAGGCGCTGGTGCCCACGCTCGGCACGGTCGCGCTGCTGGCCTCCGGCGCGAACGCCCCGACGGCGAGGCTGCTCGCCGTGCGCCCGCTGCGCTACGTCGGCGACATCTCCTACTCGCTCTACCTGTGGCACTGGCCGCTCGTCGTGCTCGGCCCCGAGCTCCTCCGGCTCGGCAACGCCGCCCTCGAGATGACGGTCTCGGTCGCCGCCGCGCTGCTGCTCTCCGCGCTGAGCCACCGCTTCGTCGAGCTGCCGTTCCAGCACAAGCAGGTGCCGATGCTCTCCCACGGGCTGCGCTCGCTGGTCCTGTGGCCGGTCGCGCTCGTGCTCGCGGTCGGCAGCGGCTGGCTGACGACCGGCTACGCGGCGTACGCGGAGAAGGAGCGCGCCGCGCAGGCGCAGGCGTGGTTCGCCGCCAACGAGGTCCCGGACACCGCCGCGGAGACCGGCGGCCCGCCGCAGGTGCAGCGCGAGCTCCGCGCCGCCCTCGACATCGCCGACCGCGGCGGTCCGATCCCGCCGGCCGTGCTCGGCGAGGACATCACCGAGGACCGGTGGCAGAAGACCTACGGCGACTGCTACGCCAACTACGGCGACACCCGCGGCGCCGACTGCACCCTCGGTGACACCGACGCGGAGAAGACCGTCGCGGTCGTCGGCGACTCCCACGCCGGGATGTGGCTGACCGCCTTCGACGACCTCGGCAAGGAGAACGGCTTCCGGGTCGTGCCGGTCGTGAAGGTCGGCTGCGCCCCCTACCCGGTCCAGCACCGGGGCAAGAAGATGACCCAGGCGGAGTGCGACGACTTCCGCGACTGGTCCGCGGACCTCCTCGAGCGCCTCGACCCCGACGCGATCGTCTCCACGGCCCGCGGCCAGCTCTTCATGCCCAAGACCTACGACGGGATGAGCCGCGACGAGCAGTGGTCGCAGGCCGTACGCAGCACGGTGCAGGCCTACCGGGAGATCTCGCGCAAGGTGGTCGTCCTCGGCGACGTGCCCTCGGTCGACCACAACCCGGCCGACTGCCTCAGCGCTCCCGAGGCCGACCAGCTGTCCTGCCTCAGCGACCGGGACTCGCGCGAGACCAGCAGCAACGAGGTCACCGAGGAGGCCCTGAAGGGCACCCGGGCGGCGTACGTCGACACCCAGCGCTTCGTGTGCGCCGAGGACCGCTGCCCGCTCGTCGTGGGGGAGAAGGTCACCTACTACGACGACTCGCACCTGACCGAGTCGTGGGTCCGCCACGTGACGCCGAGGCTCGGCGTCATCCTCGAGCCGTTGATCTGACGCAGATTTAACTGGGACGCCGGTTTCAGGATTTGCCTTCGCGTGCATCTTTGTGGCTTAATTGTGGCCAGACGTTGCAAAACGTTTCATGCACAGCCCTGGACCCGTGGGGGAGTCCGGGGCTGTTGCTATTTCCCGTGAAGTTTTCCGGGCCGCAGCCCCGGCCGCTTGGCGCCCTCTCAGCCTCTGCTGGGAGAATGAGCGAGTGAACGATCAGCGACCACGCGACGTGGTGATCCTCGGCTCGACCGGGTCCATCGGCACCCAGGCGCTCGACCTGGTGCGGGCCAACCCGGACCGGTTCCGGGTCGTCGGCCTGACCGCGGGCGGGTCCAACAAGGAGCTGTTCGACGCCCAGGTGGCCGAGTTCGCGCCCAAGTTCTCCGGGCTGGGGGAGGAGGCCTCGGTCGAGGCCGCCGCCCAGCCCGCCGACGTGGTGCTCAACGGGATCACCGGCGCCGTCGGTCTCCGCCCGACGCTGGCCGCGCTCGAGGCCGGCAACACGCTCGCCCTGGCCAACAAGGAGTCGCTGATCATCGGCGGGCCGCTGGTCAAGCGCGTCGCGCGCGAGGGGCAGATCGTCCCGGTCGACTCCGAGCACTCCGCGATCGCGCAGTCGCTGCGCGCGGGCTCCGCGAACGAGGTACGCAAGCTGGTGCTGACCGCCTCCGGCGGCCCGTTCCGCGGCCGCTCCCGCGACGAGCTCGCCCAGGTCACCCCGGCGCAGGCGCTCGAGCACCCCAACTTCGCGATGGGGCGGGTGATCACGACCAACTCCGCCACCCTGGTCAACAAGGGCCTCGAGGTCATCGAGGCACACCTGCTCTTCGACGTAGCCTTCGACCGGATCGAGGTCGTCGTCCACCCGCAGCAGTACATCCACTCGATGGTCGAGTTCACCGACGGCGCCGTGGTCGCCCAGCTGGGGCTGCCGACGATGCTGGTGCCGATCTCGATGGGGATGGCCTGGCCCGAGCGGGTGCCCGACGCCGAGACGCCGATCGACTGGACCAAGGCCTCCGACTGGCGGTTCGAGCCGCTCGACGATTCCGCTTTTCCTGCGGTGCGGCTGGCCCGTGAGGCTGGCACCCGCGGCGGCACCCACCCCGCCGTCTACAACGCCGCCAACGAGGTCTGCGTCGACGCGTTCCACGAAGGCCGGATCCCGTTCACCGGCATCGTGGACACGATTGCGGAGGTGTTGGCAGCCCATGGCGGCGTACGCTCTGAAAGCAGCCTCTCGATCGAGGATGTGCTCGCCGCCGACGCCTGGGCGCGCGAGGAGGCCACTCGGATGCTGGAGAACCGTTCATGAGCTATCTGCTCTACACGCTGGCCGTGATCGGCTTCATCGTCGCGATCCTGGCCTCGATCGGGCTGCACGAGCTCGGCCACATGATCCCGGCGAAGGCGTTCGGCGGGAAGGTGACGCAATACTTCATCGGCTTCGGGCCGACGGTGTGGTCCAAGCAGGTCGGCGAGACGGAGTACGGGCTCAAGGCGATCCCGCTCGGTGGCTACGTCAAGATCGTCGGCATGCTGCCGCCCGGCGCCGAGCAGCTGGGGGAGCGCACCGAGGACGGCGCGCTGCGGGTGCGCAAGTCCAACACCGGCATGTTCACCCAGCTGATCAGCGACGCCCGCTCGGCCGAGTGGGAGCTGATCCGTCCCGAGGACGAGCCGCGGCTCTTCTACAAGATGTCGTGGTGGAAGAAGGTCATCGTGATGGCCGGTGGGCCATCGGTGAACATCGCGATCGCGTTCTTCGTGCTGTGGGGCGTCTTCGGCATCTACGGCGTCCGTGAGCCCGTCGTCAACGAGGGCCATCCGGTCGTCTCCAGCCTGCAGGAGTGCCTGCTGAGCTGGGAGGACCAGGGCCGCGAGTGCCGCGCCGGCGACAAGCCGACGCCGGCCGCCGACGCCGGCCTGAAGCCCGGCGACGAGCTGATCTCGTTCAACGGCACCGAGCTGACCTCGTGGTCGGTCGCCCAGAAGCTGATCCGCGACAACATGGACGGCGCGGCCACCATCGTCATCGAGCGCGACGGGAAGCAGATGACGCTGCGCACCCAGACCGTCGTCCAGGAGCGGATCAAGGACGTCGACGACACCAGCGCCGACCCGGAGACCGCGAAGGTCGGCTTCTTCGGGATGTCTCCCGAGTCGCACATCGTGACGACCAAGGAGGGGCCGGTCTACGCGCTGAAGGAGATGGGCGCGATGGCCGAGAACGCCGTCCACTCGTTGCTGCGCCTGCCGGTCAAGGTCTGGCACGTCGCGCTCGCGATCGTCGGTGTCGAGGAGCGCTCGGCCGACAGCCCGGTCAGCATCGTCGGCGGCGGCCGCATCGCCGGTGAGATCGCGGCCCACGAGGGTCTCGACGTCGCCGAGAAGGTCTCCAGCTTCGCGTTCCTGGTCGGTGGGTTCAACCTCTTCATCGGCATCTTCAACTTCGTACCCCTCCTGCCGCTCGACGGCGGTCACATCGCGACGGCGCTGTGGGAAGGCATCCGCCGCGCCTTCGCCAAGGTCTTCCGTCGGCCCGACCCGGGACATGCCGACCCGGCGAAGCTGCTGCCGGTGGCGTACGTCGTGGCCTCGGCGCTGCTGGTGATGGGTGTTGTCCTGATCGTCGCCGACCTCGTCGTCCCGCTTCATCTCCAGGCCTGACCCGCACGTAAGATTGGTAGACATGACGTCCATCCCCCTCGGTATGCCGGAAGCGCCTGCTCCGGTGCTCGCCCCCCGCCGCAAGACCCGCCAGATCAAGGTCGGTTCGGTGGGCGTCGGCAGCGAGAGCCCCATCTCCGTGCAGTCGATGACGACCACGCTCACCTCCGACGTCAACTCGACCCTGCAGCAGATCGCGGAGCTGACCGCGTCGGGCTGCGACATCGTCCGGGTCGCCTGCCCGAGCCAGGACGACGCCGACGCGCTGCCGGCGATCGCGAAGAAGTCGCAGATCCCGGTGATCGCCGACATCCACTTCCAGCCGAAGTACGTGTTCGCCGCCATCGAGGCTGGCTGCGCGGCCGTTCGGGTCAACCCGGGCAACATCCGCAAGTTCGACGACCAGGTCAAGGAGATCGCCGCCGCCGCGAAGGACCACGGCACGAGCATCCGTATCGGTGTGAACGCCGGCTCGCTCGACAAGCGGCTGCTGGAGAAGTACGGCAAGGCCACCCCCGAGGCGCTGGTCGAGTCGGCGATCTGGGAGGCCTCCCTGTTCGAGGAGCACGGCTTCCACGACTTCAAGATCTCGGTCAAGCACAACGACCCGGTCGTGATGGTCCGCGCCTACGAGCTGCTCGCCGAGTCCGGCGACTGGCCGCTCCACCTCGGTGTCACCGAGGCCGGCCCGGCCTTCCAGGGCACGATCAAGTCGTCGGTCGCCTTCGGCTCGCTGCTGTCCAAGGGCATCGGCGACACCATCCGGGTCTCGCTCTCCGCTCCGCCGGTGGAGGAGGTCAAGGTCGGCCTGCAGATCCTGGAGTCGCTCAACCTCCGCCCGCGCCGCCTCGAGATCGTCTCCTGCCCGAGCTGCGGCCGCGCTCAGGTCGACGTCTACAAGCTCGCCGACGCGGTGACCGCCGGCCTCGACGGCCTCGAGGTCCCGCTGCGCGTCGCCGTCATGGGCTGCGTCGTCAACGGCCCCGGCGAGGCCCGCGAGGCCGACCTCGGTGTCGCCTCCGGCAACGGCAAGGGCCAGATCTTCGTCAAGGGCGAGGTCATCAAGACCGTCCCCGAGGCTGCCATCGTCGAGACCCTGATCGAGGAGGCGATGAAGATCGCCGAGGGCATGGAGCCCGTCGAGGGCGCCGGCGCGCAGGTCCGAGCCTTGCCCTGAGCTTGCGAAGGGCAAACGCGAGGAGGTCGAGCGAGCGTGCGGCTGAGCTTGCGAAGCCGCAACCGCGGGTCGAGACCCAGTCAGCAGCTGACACAGAACGCAGGAAAGCCCGGTCCGAGTCTCGGACCGGGCTTCTTCTTGTGCTCCGAGGCGTCCCCCTGCGTGCGCCTCGAAGGTCTGTGTCGTCTCACCAGTGCATCAGCCTGGAGACGACGCCGAGGAACCCGAGGTGGAGCAGGGCTCCGAGCGGGTCCGTGGTGATCAGGTGGCCCCAGGCGAGCGCGGCCTGGCCCATCTGGTTCCCGAGGGCCGTGGCGAAGCCGTCGAGCCCGCCGTGGGTCCACAGGTGGACGACGACGAACCGGAGACCCGGCACGACCAGGAACAGGACGAGTGCGGCCTTGACCGGAAGGATCCAGGACAGCGAGCCGCTGCCGGTGGACCTCAGGTTGCTGCTGCGTACCCAGCGGGTGCCGCTGGTGCCGTTGAAGCGGACCTTGGTGCGGCCTGCGGCGGTGGCGACGACGACACCGCGCTTTCCGGAACGTACGCCGCCGTGGGCCCGGACGGTATCGCCGAGGCGTAGGAAGTTGCTGGTCATCACAGCGCTCCTTCCGTGAGGACGACGGACACGGACGAGGTGCCGGCGGCTGCCTGGCACGTGGGCGGCTCGGCGCTGAGCAGCTGGTTGAAGCCGAACACGACAAGAAGCGTGACGGCGAAGGTGGCGATGCTGAACTTGTGGTTCCTCATGGTCATCATCTCCTTCAGCGGTGGGGCCCGTAGGTGGGGCCGGCGCTGTCCCTCTGGGGACATCTCCACGGTGGCGGAGGCCACAGGTGTCTCACCAGAGGGCGGGCGGGAGTGGGGACGATGTGAGGACAGTCCCTGCTGAGTTGGGACGTTTCTGGGACAGAATTGGGACACCTGCGGGATACTCGCAACCGCGAACGCGGGCGACTGGGCGAGGGGTAATGGCCGACGAATCTCTCTCACCGGAGCAGTTCAACAGCGAATTGCGCGCCTGGGTCCGGCAGGTGACCGGAAAAGCTGATGGCGGCGCCGGTGTGGCGATGGCCCGGAGCACCTTCTACCGGCGTACGTCCGGCTCGAAGCTGATGCCGCTCGACGAGCTCATCCGCGTCGTCGGCGGCGCGGTGCCCCGCACCCTCGACCCGACCCATCGCGGGGAGTGGATCCGGAAGAACACCGGCATCTGGCAGGCGAAGTGGTGGAAGGCGTACTCCTGGCGCGACGAGGGTGCCGCACCACCCGGTCCGGTGCTGACCCCCGCGGCTACCGCTCCGGCGGCCCCGATGACGGGGTCGGCCACCAGCTCCCGGCTGACCTTCCCGCGAGCCCGGGTGGCGGCGCTGAGCGGGCTGACGACCGAGCAACCGACGATCCCACTCATCGAGGCGCTGGGCCGCTGGCTCCAGAACACCGAGTCCAACCTCTTCTTCCTCACCGGTCCCTCGGGCTCGGGCAAGACGATCGAGATCAGGGACTGGACCGCCTCGCAGGAGCAGGTGCGCTACATCAGCCTGCGCGACGGTGCGGTCGACTACGGGGACCTGGTCGGCGAGGACCGCTCGCCGATCGTCATCGACGACTTCGACCTGATCTCCTCCAGCGCCGAGGAGCACGGCGTCACCCGGCCCGACCTGAGCGAGCTGCGCTCCGCGTTCGGCCGCGGAGGCCGGTTCGTCGTGATCAGCAAGCGCAACCTGCAGACCGAGCGCGACGAGCTCGCCGAGCAGCTGCGCAGCCCGGCCCGGCTGGAGGACCTCGGCGTCGAGTCGGCCGTGGTCGTACGCGTCGAGCCGATCTCCCCGGTCGAGGTGCGAGCCCTCAGCGAGGAGCGCGGCGGTGACGAGAAGCTGCGCAACCTGGCCGCGGAGATGGAGCGCGGGGGAGGGTTCTTCCCCGCGACTCCGATGGTCCTCAAGCAGCTCTACGCCTCCATCGAGGAGGGCGCTCCTGCTCCTCGGACGCAGTGGGACGGCTACACCGTCCACCTCAAGCACGTCTGCGGGCAGCCGTGGGACCGGAAGAGCTCACGCATCCCCAGCCGGGTGCGGTTCCAGACCTACCGCGACATCGCCTGGGACCTGTTCACCGGGATGGACGAGCCGGACTCGCAGGAGCAGGACCTGATCCCGGTTCCACGCGTCTCGGAGTGGCTCTTCGCCAACCTGCAGCGCGACCTCGACATCACCCGGCAACGGGACTTCCTGACGTACGAGTGGATCGCCGACCTGCTCGACCACTCCGAGGTCTTCGGGGTGACCGGACGGACCAAGGACTCGGTGGAGTCGGCGGAGTTCGCCCACGAGACCTTCTACCAGTACTTCGTCGCCGAGGGCATCCGCGACCGGCTGCGCGACGGGCACGGCATGGCGCTCGACGGCGCCCGGTTCGCCGACATGCACATGGGCCCGCTGGTGATGACGTTCCTCAAGGCCGGGTTCCAGCCCGGCGACCTCGACGCCGTGGCCCGGCTGAGCGTACGCGAGAGCCTGTCCTGGATGGACCGGCTGATCTGCCTCTACCTGACCGAGGAGCGCGAGGACTACGGCGACCTCCTCGACCAGGCACCGGAGCGCTACTGGGACGAGCTGGAGTTCGTCCTGGAGGCGTTCCGGTCGCTGTTCCTGCGGAAGGCGGCGATGTTCCAGCTGATCCTGCGCGGCCGGGTGCCGGTCGACGGCTACCTCGAGATCCTGGAGCGGGAGGAGGACCCCGGAGCCGTCGCCCGCGAGCGCGACGTGCTCGGCTGGGGCACCGACATCACCGCGGCCCTGGTCCGCCGGCTCCACCACCCGGTCCTGGCGCCGGCGATTCCGATTACCGCGTACCGGCTCGGGCAAATGGGTGATATCACTTGCCTGAGCCATCTCGAAGGTCTCACTGGTCTGCCGCCCGCCCATCAGGACGTGGTCCGGTCGGCGATCCACCGGATCAAGGAGCGCCATGAGCACAGCGTCTGAGTCAGGCACCCCGCCACGGCCTCCCGTGCTCGTCCTGGGCGCGACCGGCGACCTCGGCAGCGCGGTCGCGCGCCGGCTCACCGCGGAGGGCACACCGGTCATCCTGCACGCCTACAGCCGCACCACCGAGCTGGCCTACCTGGCCGACGAGACCGGTGCCGTCGCGCGTGTGGAGGGCGACCTGACCAGCGACGACGGCGTGAACGCCCTGGCCGAGACGCTCGCCGGGTTCGACACGCTGTCCGGCCTCATCAACTGCTCCGGCATCAACCCCAGCCCCGACACGGTCGCCGAGATCGACCGCGACGAGTGGCAGCTCACCCTCGACCTCAACCTGACCTCGGTGTGGCGCACGGCCTCGCTCGCGCTCCCGAAGCTGCGGGCCGCCCGGTCCGGCGCGGTCGTCCTGGTCAGCTCCGTCTTCGGGATCCGTACGCCGTCTCGGCGGGCCGCCTACGGGGTCTCCAAGCACGCCCTCACCGGGCTCGCCCAGGCGATCGCGCAGGAGGAGGAGGGCATCGTCCGCGCCAACGTCGTCGCCCCCGGGCCGATGTGGAGCGAGTCCTCCCGGCAGGTGTTCGTCAAGCACGCCCGCAAGGAGGGCGTGACCGTCGACCAGTACATCTCCTACCGGGCCGCGCGCATCCCCGGACACCGGTTCGTCACCGCCGACGCGGTCGCGAAAGTGTGTGTCTTCCTCGCCTCCGACGGTGCGAGCGCGATCAACGGCCAGTGCATCGTCGCCGACGGCGGCGAGTACTGAGGCGCGACCCGAAATCCGCAATTTACCCGAGATGCCGCTGATGCGCGCTCGCACTGCTTAGGCTTCGCCTAGCGCCTCCACACGTCTTCTTCTTCCCTTCTCAGACTGGCGACAACAGTGACCAATTTCTGGCTTGCCATCGATCACGCGGACGATGCGCTGTTCCGCACCTCGGACTCCTCCGACATCAGGTCCGAGCTCCTCGATCTGGTGGCCCACACCCCCGGCTGGGGCATCGTCGTGCGCCCCACGCAGGGGCACGGCGACGTACGCCGCGAGCTCGCCTGCGCCGGGCTCCCGGACATCGACGCCGTCGATGATCTCGTCGTCCCGGAGAGGTCGACGGACGCGGTGAAGGTCGGGTTCGACGACCACCGGGCCGAGTGCGCGTCGATGGCGCTGGCCATCCTGGACCGCCTCCCGAGCTACGACCGGGTCTTCCTCGAGCCCTACTGCACGACGCCGGGCTGCCTCGACGACCTGGCCGTCCTCGGCGCGCGGTCGCGGTGCGGCGGCATCGTGCTCAAGCTCAAGGTCAACGACGAGGGCCTCGCGGCCATCGAGCGCGCCGAGATCGGCGACGCGCCCTGGGTCGCGCGCTCCGACGGGATGGGCTGGGACGACTTCAGCGGACGCCTGCCGCGGGTCCGCACCCTCGGCGCCCGGGGCGTGATGGTGGGCCGTGCGGTCTGGGGAGACACCGGCGAGGCCGGCCAGGACGTACGCCTCAAGACCATCCGCGAGCGCATGCACACGATCGAACGCGCCTTTGCTTAGCGGTCGCTCCGGCGCGGTCTCTTGATCCGGCCAGCGAGCCGTGGCGCGACGTACGACCAGATTGGCCCTAGGCTCGGAGACATGCTCACGACGCGCCAGGGGATCCGCCCGCTGCATGCGGGTGATCTCGGCGCGTTCCTGGAGCTGACCGCCCTGGATCCGGTGGTGAACGTGTTCGCCGAGTACCGCGCGCGCACCACCAACCTCGAGCCCCGCTGGCTGGGCGGCGAGATCTGGGGCCGCTGGGACGGCGGCGACCTCGTCGCGGCCTGTCACGTGGGCGCCAACCTGGTCCCCATCCAGGCCACCGAGGACGACGCCGCTGCCTTCGGCGAGCGGGCCCGCAGCCGGGTCCGCACCGTCTCGACGATCGTCGGGCGGCAGCCCGCGGTGCGCTCGTTGTGGGGATCGATCGGCGAATCCTGGGGCACACCGCGCGACCAGCGCTGGGAGCAGCCCCACCTCGAGCAGCAGCTGCAGAGCCTGGTCGAGCCCGACCCGTTCGTGCGCCGCACGGTCCGCACCGACATGGACGTCCTCTATCCGGCGTGCGTGGCGATGTACACCGAGGAGGTCGGCATCTCGCCCGAGACCGGCGGCGGCCGCGACCTCTACCGGGCCCGAGTCCTCCAGCTGATCTCCCGCGGCTGGTCGTTCGCCCGGATCGAGGACGGCGAGGTCGTCTTCAAGGCCGAGGTCGCCTGCGCGACCCCCGAGGCCGCCCAGATCCAGGGCGTCTGGGTGCCTCCGCACCGGCGCGGCGAGGGTCTCGCTGCCCGCGGGATGGCCGCGGTCTGCGACATCGTCCGCAGCGAGATCGCCCCTCGTATCTCCCTCTATGTCAACGAGTGGAACGCCCCCGCGCGCCGTGCTTACGAGCGGGCCGGCTTCCTCGAGACGGCCCGCTTCTCCACCATCATGTTCTGATCCGGCGATGTTCTAGGAGTACGCCCGCCAGGCGCGTTCGCAGTCGGTGGCCTCACAGCGCACCAGCCATCCGCCGCTGCCGTTACCCGGGTAGGACCGCATCAGGATCCGGGTGTTGGTCTCCCAGGCGTACATCCACAGCCCGTTGGGGTTGCGATAGGTGGTCAGCAGCGTGCCGCGGAGGCTGCGGCGGCGCACGACGTCGGCGTGGTTCTCGTGCTCGATCGCGTTGGTCGCGAACCGGGCGCCGTCGGGTGCGAACGACGCCACCGCCTCGAGGCAGCCGCGCCACAGCGTGGTGGCGGGAGCGGACACGGTGGAGACCACCGAGCAGGCGTCGAGGTTCGACGGGTCCTTCGTGTACGTCGCCAGCCGGTTGGACGCGAAGCTCCCGGCGTATGCGCTGCGGGACGCGATCGTCCGGATCGTCCCGGCCTTCCAGTCCCACACGAACGTGCGCGGAGTGCTGAAGCCGCCTATCAGCACGCGGGTGCCGCTCGCGTCGACCGGTTCGGGCCGGGTCGCCGCCCTGAAGGTGCGTCCGGCGACCGTGGCCGCGGTGGTGGCGTTGCGCACGACGACTCGGATGCCACCGGTGCTCGGGTAGGACGTGTGCAGCAGATAGCGGCCGTCGGCCGAGAGCCGTGCCTTCGCCGAGTAGTGCAGGTTGGCGAGCGTCTTCTGCGGGACGTCGAGCTGGACGCGGACGATCCGGTCGATGTCCCGGTTGGTGACCCGCAGGACGAAGCCCTTCCCGGACCGGCCGAGCAGCGTGAACTCGTCGAGCTCGTCGCCCACGAGGGCGACCGGCGTCTTCATGCCGGTCGCCGGGTCGACCACCGAGACCGACTCGGACGAGGGCCGATGCAGGTAAGGCACCGTCGGACGCTCGCCGACGGGCAGGGGCAGGGGACGTACGTCGACGGTCGGAGCCGCGGATGCCGGTGAGGTGAGCAGTGAGAGCGCGGTGGCGGCCAGGGTGATGCCTGCCAGGACGCGGATGAGTGTCGTCTTCATGTCAGGTCCTCGATGTGTCCCTTGGCGGCGCGCTCGCAGACTGCGGCCTCGCAGCGGACCAGCCAGTTGGTCGTTCGGTCGTTGGGGTAGGACTTCAGCAGGATCCGGGAGTTGGTCTCCCAGGCCGCTGCCCAGACCCCGTTCATGTTGGTGTAGGTGGTCAGCAGGGTGCCGTTGAGGCTGCGGCGCTTCACGTTCGCGATGCCGCCGTCATTCGGTTCGGTGGCGATCCGAGCGCCGTCCGGCGAGAAGGAGGCGACCTTCTCGGTGCACGTGCGCCAGGTCGTCGTGCCAGGGGTGGAGATCTTCGAGACGTACGTGCACTCCGGCTGTCCCGAGAACGCGTCATAGGTCGCGAGCCGGTCGGAGGCGTAGGAAGCCACGTACGCCGTCCGGTTCCCGATCGTGACGATGGCCCCGGTCTTCCAGTTCCAGGTGAGCGTCCGGGCAGGCGAATGGGCGCCCATCAGGACCGTCGTTCCGCGTACGTCGAGGGGAATCACGCGAGAGCTGACCCGGAACGTGCGGCGAGCGATCTGCTGTCCCGTCGCGGCGTCAAGGACACGCGCGACGGCGTTGTCGTTCGGATAGGTGAGCAGCAGCAGGTAGCGGCCGTCGGAGGTGAGCCTCGCGTCCTCGGCCAGGCTCAGGTCGACGAGCTGCTTCGGGGCCTTTCCCGGTCCCACACGCACGATGCGGTGCTCCGGGAAGACGCGTACCAGATAGCCGTTGCCCGAGGCACCGAGGAGATTGGCGTGGCCGGAGTCCGACATCGGGATCGAGAGCCTCGTCTCCCCGTCGACGACGTCGAAGTCGCCCACCGAGCCGGCGATGTAGGGGACCGTCGGCGGCGCTCCCATGGGTAGCGGGAGCGGACGGACGCTGACTGATGTGGCGGCAGAAGCCGGTGACAGGAGTGTCACCGGGAGCATGAGAGCAGCAAGGATGGCCGTGGCCAGTGCCGGGATTCGGATACCTCTCATGAAAGTTAAGATGCGCGGGCCGCCGCCGCGGTTGCAACGCCAATTCCAACCGGTTCGCGGGAGCGGTCCGGCGCGCCGTACGCTTGCCCGCATGATCGCCCGTATGTCGACCCTGTTCGTGCGGACCCTGCGTGAGGATCCCGCCGACGCCGAGGTCGCGAGCCACAAGCTGCTTGTCCGTGCCGGCTACATCCGCCGCGCCGCTCCGGGGATCTACTCCTGGCTGCCGCTGGGCCTGCGCGTGCTCGGCAAGGTCGAGCAGATCATCCGCGAGGAGATGGCCTCGATCGGCTCCCAGGAGGTGCACTTCCCGGCGCTGCTGCCCCGCGAGCCCTACGAGGCGACCGGCCGCTGGACGGAGTACGGCGACGGCATCTTCCGGCTCAAGGATCGCAAGGAGGCCGACTACCTGCTCGGCCCCACGCACGAGGAGATGTTCACGCTCCTGGTCAAGGACCTCTACGGCTCCTACAAGGACCTGCCGCTGTCGATCTACCAGATCCAGACCAAGTACCGCGACGAGGCTCGTCCCCGCGCGGGCCTGCTGCGCGGCCGTGAGTTCATCATGAAGGACTCCTACTCCTTCGACGTCTCCGACGAGGGCCTCGAGGCGGCCTACCAGGCCCACCGCGACGCGTACGTCCGGGTCTTCGACCGCCTCGGCTTCGAGTACGTCATCGTCAAGGCGACCTCCGGCGCGATGGGCGGCTCGGCCTCCGAGGAGTTCCTGGCCGTCTCCGAGGCCGGCGAGGACACCTTCGTACGCTCGCCCGGCGGCTACGCCGCCAACGTCGAGGCGGTCACGACGCTGGCCCCCGAGCCGATCTCCTACGACGGCGTCCCCGCTGCTCACGCCGAGGACACCCCCGAGACCCCCACGATCCAGACGCTCGTCGACCACCTCAACAAGGCGTTCCCGCGGGACGACCGTCCCTGGGAGGCCGGCGACACGCTGAAGAACGTGCTGCTGACGCTGCGCCACCCCGACGGCACCGTCGAGCCGCTCGCGGTCGGCCTGCCCGGCGACCGCGACGTCGACATCAAGCGTCTCGAGGGCCAGCTGGAGCCGATCGAGGTCGAGCCCATGGACGACGTCGAGCTCAAGAAGCACGCCTCGCTCGTGAAGGGCTACATCGGACCCGAGGTGCTCGGCGAGAAGTCCGAGTCCGGGATCCGCTACCTCGTCGACCCGCGCGTGGTCACCGGCACCCGCTGGGTCACCGGCGCCAACGTCGAGGGCAAGCACGTCATCGACCTGGTCGCCGGCCGTGACTTCACCCCCGACGGTACCATCGAGGCCGCGGAGGTCCGCGAGGGCGACCCGGCTCCCGACGGCTCCGGCCCGCTGACGCTGGCCCGCGGCATCGAGATGGGCCACGTGTTCCAGCTCGGCCGCAAGTACGCCGACGCGCTCGGCCTGCAGGTGCTCGACGAGAACGGCAAGCTGGTCACCGTCACGATGGGCTCCTACGGCATCGGCGTCACCCGCGCCGTGGCCGCGATCGCCGAGGGCACCCTCGACGAGATCGGCCTCGCGTGGCCCCGCAACGTCGCTCCGTACGACGTCCACCTCGTCGCCACCGGCAAGGACTCGGCCGTCTTCGAGGCGGCCGCCACGCTCGCCGAGGAGCTCGAGGCCGCCGGCATCGACGTGCTCTACGACGACCGCCCCAAGGTCTCGCCCGGCGTGAAGTTCAAGGACGCCGAGCTCATCGGCGTCCCGACCATCGTCACCGTCGGCAAGGGCCTGGTCGAGGGCAAGATCGAGGTCAAGGACCGCAAGAGCGGCGAGAAGACCGAGGTCGCCCTCGCCGACGCCGTCGCCCACCTGACCGAGGTCGTCGCCGGCTGACCCACCCGCCGAATCTGTAGTTGTGGGCGACGAAGCTCGAGTTTCGTCGCCCACAACTACATTCTCGGCCGCCACTTCTGCGGATTCGGCGGTGGCGGTTGGGGCAAGATCGATCCCATGACGGGGGACAGGATTCTTGACCGTACGCTCGCCGGGCGGGTGACGAGCGCGGCGGAGGCGGCCGCGCAGATCGGCCCGGGGGAGACCGTGGCGCTCTCGGGGTTCGCCGGAGCCGGCCACCCGAAGGCCGTGCCGGAGGCGCTGGGCGAGGTCCAGGAGTGGCCGGAGGACGTCGACGTACGTCACTCGCGGGTCGCCCAGCACGCGGTCTCCGGCTTCTACGGCGCCCTGGACGTCGCGGTGGTCGAGGTGGCGGCGATGCTGCCCAACGGGCTGCTCGTCCCGGGAAGCAGCGTCGGCAACAACCAGACCTGGCTCGACCTCGCCGACACGGTGGTCCTCGAGGTCAACAGCTGGCACCCGCGCGGGTTCGAGGGGTTCCACGACATCCATCACGGCACCCGGCTGCCACCGCTGCGGGCGCCGATCCAGCTGACGACACCGACGCAGCGCATCGGTGACCCGTACCTCCTCGTCGATCCCGACAAGGTCGTCGCCGTCGTCCAGACCGACCGTCCCGATCCGGGCTCGCCGCCGAGCCCGATCGGGGAGGAGAGCCACGCGATGGCCGACCTGGTCGTGGACTTCCTCCGTCACGAGGTACGCCACGACCGACTCCACCACAGCCTGCTCCCGCTCCACGCCGGTGCCGGAGACGTCGGCGACGCGGTCCTCGCCGGCCTGCAGAAGGCCGAGTTCGAGCACCTGACGGCCTACACCGACACGATCCGGGACGGTCTCCTCGACCTGCTCGACTCCGGGAAGCTGATCGGGGTCTCGGCGACCTCCTTCGGCCTCTCCGAGGCGGGTGCGCGCCGGTTCAACGGCGACATCCACCACTACAAGGGCCGGCTCCTGCTGCGGCCGCAGGAGATCTCCAACCACCCCGAGGTCATCCGCCGGCTCGGCCTCATCGCGATCGACTCGATGACGGAGGCCGACATCCACGGCAACGTGAACGCCGCCGGGAGCTCGGGAGACTTCGCGAGCAACGCCCACCTCAACTTCTTCGTCGCGCCCTCGACGGCCGAGGACGGCGCCGTCTCGCGCATCGTGCCGTTCGTACGCCACGTCGACCACACCGCCCACGACGTCCAGGTGATCGTCACCGAGCAGGGCGTCGCCGACCTGCGGGGTCTCTCGCCCGCCGCCCGGGCCCGGCGGATCATCGACCGCTGCGCCCACCCCGACTTCCGCGAGCAGCTCACCGAGGCCGCCGAAACGGCGCGACCGTCCCGCTGAGGCGCCGCTAGGGTCGAGCCATGGCGATCGACGCGGTGATCTTCGACTGGGGCGGCACGCTGACGAAGTGGCACGACATCGACTTCCATGCGGAGTCGCTGGCGCTCGCCCAGGCGGTCAGAG
Organism: Nocardioides luteus; assembly: GCF_015752315.1. Lineage (NCBI taxonomy): Bacteria > Bacillati > Actinomycetota > Actinomycetes > Propionibacteriales > Nocardioidaceae > Nocardioides > Nocardioides luteus. The sequence continues at coordinate 3,597,049 of NZ_JADOVJ010000001.1, read as the reverse complement.
GAGCCTGCGACGACGACCACCCGGTCAACGCGACCCGGCTCCACCAGGCCGGCGACACGATCTGGGCCCGGAGCCGCGACCACCAGCAGAGCTCCACGATCGACGATCTCTTCGCCGAGGCCGGACTGGAGCACGACCCGGAGCTGCTCGACGCCTACTACGAGTTCTGGGAGCCGCACACGCTGACCGACCCCGAGGTCGGGCCGCTGTGGGAGGCGCTCCGCGCCGACGGCGTACGTGTCGGGGTGCTGTCCAACACGATCTGGCCGCGCGCGTGGCACCGCGGGTTCTTCGAGCGCGACGGCGTGCTCGATCTGCTCGACGGTGACGTCTACACCTCCGAGGTCCCGTGGACGAAGCCGGCCGAGGAGGCGTTCCACGCGGCGATGGCGGCCGTGAAGGTCTCGGATCCGTCTCGATGCGTCTACGTGGGCGACAGGCTCTTCGACGATGTGTACGGTGCTCAGGAGGCCGGTCTTCGGGCGATCCACATCCCGCACAGCAACATCCCGAGCAGCCAGGTCGGCCACAGCGAGGGCTCCCCGGACGCCGTCGCCCACCGGTTGAGCGACATACACCACATCATCCGCTCCTGGGAATGACGCCAGAAAAGTTGCAAGTTCTTGCAATGCGCTTTTGCGGGTCTGGGCCACTCTGAGCGGGGATTGCATACTTCTGCAAGAGGGGTTCAGCCGAAGGCGACTTCTCAGGCCTCGTGTCCAGGCCAAAACCTGGCCCGCGAGCCGCCCGGTCTCGGGAGACATCTCGGGAGTCTCCCGCGCCGGACGGTTCGCGGGCCATCTCGGCTTTTCGGGCCTGAGTGGCTCAGGTCCCCGGGAACGCGGACGGCTTCGCGCCCAGATCGAGCTGCCGCGCGGCCGCCCGGCACAGCAGCTGGATCAGCAGGGTCCGGTCGGTGCCGGTCGCCTTCGGGGCCAGCGACAGGTAGGTCGCGGTGGTGTCCTTCTCGAGGCGCAGCGCCGCAGCGGCGATGCGGGCCTCGGTGCCGATCCGCCCGGGCAGGTCGTAGACGGCCGAGGGCGCGACCGGTTCGATCCCGGCGGCCACCACGTGCGCGGCCAGCGCCTCCCGGGCGTTCACGTGGTCGTCGTAGGCGTCGGTCAGCGCCCGCGCCAGGGCCGGTGCGGCGGAGGCGGAGGTGAGTCCGCCGAGCGCGCCGAGGACGAAGATCGCGGCGTGCTCGACGGCGAGTGCCGCCTGGACGGCCTCCGTCGAGGCGGTGTCCGCGGTCGTCATGCCAGCCCCCGTCCGTGGAGGAGCTGCTGCTGGCCGGCGGCGGCCGAGGCGAGCAGCGTGATCAGCTGCGGGTCCGCCGCGCGACCGGCTGCGGCGGTGAGCGTCGAGACCAGGGCCAGCTGTCGTTCCTGCCAGCGTCCGCTCGCGGGCGCGGCGGTCACCCCCTTGGTCGGCGCCAGCGCCTCGATGTGCACGCGGTGGAGCTGGACGAACGCCGCCGGAGCCCCGTCGTCGGCGCCGAGGATCTCCGCGACCGTGGCGTCGATCACACTCTGGTCGGGGTTGGCGGGGGCCGGGGGAGTGCTGGGTGGAGGGGCTTTGACATGATCCAGCGTCTCCGAGGCCGAACACGCCGAGGCGGCCAGCGGAGCGACCACGGCAGCACCCACGGCGGTGCGCCGAGAGAGCATCCGGAGGGCACGTGCGCTGGTCACGTGAGGAACCCTAACGACACCCCGCGGGAGCCGCGTCAGCGGCTTTCCAACACAGCCGCGCGGCGTTCGAGACACCCGAGGCGTACAGGTATGGTGTCACCAGAGGCGCCGCGTGCTCGGAGGCGCACGACAACAGGACCGGACAACAGGATGCAGGGGGAGATCGCGTTGAGTGCTGAGCGGAAGGACGCGATCGCGAGTGCCATCGACAAGGCCCTCGCCGACCCGCTCCAGGCCCTGGGTCTCGACATCGAGGCCGTGGAGATCACGCCGGCCGGCAAGCGCCGGATCCTGCGGATCGCCGTCGACAAGGACGGTGGGATCACCCATGAGGAGGTCACCGAGGCGACCCGTGAGGTCAACCGGGTCCTCGACGAGTCCGACGTCATGGGTGAGCAGCCCTACACGCTCGAGGTCACCTCTCCCGGTGTCGACCGGCCGCTGACCCTGCCGCGCCACTGGCGCCGCAACAAGGGTCGCCTGGTCAAGGTGACCGCCACCGACGGGTCCACGTTCACCGGACGCGTCAAGGAGTCCGACGAGGATCGGGTGAGCCTCGAGGTGAGCGGGAAGCGCCGCGAGGTGGCGTACGCGGACGTGAAGAAGGCGCTTGTGCAGATCGAGTTCAAGCGGATCGACGAGGGGGAGTAGGCCATGGACATCGATATGAGCATCCTGCGGATGCTGGAGCGGGAGCGGGAGATCTCGCTCGATGTGCTCGTCGAGGCGATCGAGCAGGGGCTGCTGACCGCCTATCACAAGACCGAGGGCGCCCAGACGAAGGCGCGGGTCGACCTGGACCGCAAGACCGGTCACGTCCGCGTGCTGGCCTCCGAGGTCGACGACGAGGGCAACGTCGTCGGGGAGTACGACGACACGCCCGAGGGCTTCGGCCGGATCGCGGCCACCACGGCCAAGCAGATCGTGCTGCAGCGGCTGCGCGACGCCGAGGACGACGTGAAGTTCGGTGAGTTCTCCGGCAAGGAGGGCGACATCCTCTCCGGCGTCATCCAGCAGGGCCGCAACCCCGACGACGTGCTCGTCGACCTGGGCCGGCTCGAGGGCGTCATCCCGCTCTCCGAGCGCGTGCCGGGCGAGGACTATGGCCACGGCACCCGGATCAAGGCCCTGGTCGTGAGCGTGCGCAAGGGCATGCGCGGACCGCAGATCACGCTCTCGCGCTCCCACCCCAACCTGGTCAAGAAGCTCTTCTCCTTCGAGGTGCCCGAGATCGCCGACGGCACCGTGGAGATCGCCGCGATCGCTCGCGAGGCGGGTCACCGCACCAAGATCGCGGTCAAGTCGACCGTCCCCGGCGTCAACGCCAAGGGTGCCTGCATCGGCCCGATGGGCCAGCGGGTCCGCCAGGTGATGTCCGAGCTGCAGGGCGAGAAGATCGACATCGTCGACTGGTCCGAGGACCCGAAGGTGCTCGTCGCCTCCGCCCTGTCGCCGGCCCGGGTCTCCTCGGTCGAGATCATCGACGAGGCGACGAAGTCCGCCCGCGTCGTGGTGCCCGACTACCAGCTCTCGCTGGCGATCGGCAAGGAGGGGCAGAACGCCCGCCTGGCGGCCCGCCTCACCGGCTGGCGCATCGACATCCGCTCCGACGAGGAGACCCCGGTCGCCTGAGTCCGGCGCGGCGTTAGCCTGTGCGCATGTCCAGCGTGCGTGAGACCACTCTGACCGACCCCGAGGGCGTCCTGCTGGAGCCGGAGGGGGCCACCACCGGCGTACTCGTCCTCTCGGGGTCCTCGGGACGGATCGAGACCGACCGGTGCCGGATGCTCGCCTCCCACGGGGTCGCCGCGGCGTCGATCCGCTACTTCCGTGGCCCCGGCCAGCCGGGAGAGGCCCGGCTGGTGCCGCTGGAGACGTTCGACGACGTCCTCACCGACCTCCACTCCCGCTACGAGCGGCTGGTGGTGCTCGGGACGTCCTGGGGTGCCCAGGCCGCGCTGCTGCTCGGCACCCTGCATCCCGAGATCGACGCGGTCGTGGCGATCTCCCCGACGTACGTCTCCTGGGCCGGCCTCAGCGACGAGCGGCCGCAGCGCTCCTCGTGGACGCTGCGCGGCGAGCAGGTGCCGTTCGTGCCCTTTGCCGACGAGGCGATCGAGGATGCCGTCAAGGAGGCCGACGGGGAGCTGCCGTCGTTCTGCGAGGCCTACCTCGCGGCCCTGGAGAAGTACGCCGACCGCGTCCCCGCGGCGACCATCCCGGTCGAGCGCATCGCCGGTGACGTCGTGGTGGTCGCCGGGGGAGACGACGCGCTGTGGCCCTCGGTCCTCTTCGCCGAGGCGGTCCGGCGGCGGCGTACGGCCCACGACCTGGAGACGATCGTGGTCACCCATCCGGAGGCCGGTCACCGGGTCGTGCTGCCGGGGGAGCCGGTGCTCCCGCCGAGCCGGACGCTCGCCTGGGGCGGGTCGGAGCGCGCCGACCGCGAGCTCGGGCTGCTGGCGTGGCCGGAGATCGCCGCCATCTTGTGAGCGCGGGTCACGGAATAAGAACGACCTGTGCCCCGGTTTCGTCTACCGAACCCCGGAAGCGGTAGTGTTAAGGATCGGTGGAACGCCTCGAAGAAACTACGCAGCACGGACCTGTCCGTACGTGCGTTGGTTGCCGGAAGCGAGCCGCCAAGCGCGAGTTGTTGCGGGTGACCGCCGGCTCGGACCGCAACGGCCAGCCGGCCGTGGTGCCCGATCCGACAGCCACCGCACCCGGGCGAGGGGCGCATCTGCACCCCACGCGTGAGTGCTACGAACTCGCGGTGCGCCGGAAGGCGTTCACCCGGGCCCTGTTCCCGAAAGGTAAGGGGGCCGAGGGCGGGCTTTCCAGCGCACCGGTGGAGGACTACCTCGACACGCGCCAGACACCCACGACCGTCGCCGACGGTCAACTGACCAGGAATTGGAGCAAAAGCTCATGAGCACTCGATGAGTACTTCGCGATGAGCGTGTTCTACACCCACTAGTGGTCACAGTTTTCACCCGGATTTGGGTCTGTGGCCAGAAGGAGAAGCGTGGCTAAGACCCGAGTCCACGAGCTCGCCAAAGAGTTCGGAGTCGAGAGCAAGTTCGTTCTCGAGAAGTTCAAGGAGATGGGTGAGTTCGTCAAGTCGGCGAGCTCGACCGTCGAGCTGCCTGCGGAGATGCGTTTCCGCAAGGAGATCGGCCCCGGCCTGAAGGCCGGCGGCAAGGGTGGTTCCGCGTCCACCGACGAGAAGCCTGCCCCCAAGCCCGGCCCGAAGCCGGCAGCTCCTAAGCCTGCGGCCCCCAAGAAGGCTGCGGACACGGCGCCCGAGAAGCCTGCCGAGGCGCCCGCTGCGTCCAAGCCGGCCGCGCCCAAGCCCGGCCCGAAGCCCCCGGCCAAGAAGGCCGAGGCCGCACCGGTCGCGCCTGCGGCGTCGGCATCGGCGCCCACCGCGCCCAAGCCCAGCCCGAAGCCGGCGGCTGCCAAGCCGGGTGCGCCCAAGCCTGGCGCCCCGAAGCCCGGCGCCCGTCCGCAGGCCCCCGCGGCCCGCGGTGGCGCGGGTGGCACCGGCGGCGCCGGTACCGGTCGTCCCGGACCGCGTCCGGTCGGCAAGCCCGGCGCTCCGCGCCCGGGCAACAACCCGTTCTCCTCCAACCAGGGCATGGGGCGTCCGCGTCCCGGCGGCCAGGGTGGAGGCCAGGGTGGCCAGGGCGGTGCCCCGGCCGGTGGCGACCAGCGTCCGCCGCGTCCTGCTGCCGCCCGTGAGGGTGGCCAGACCGGTGGCCGTCCCGGCATGCCGCGTCCCAACCCGGCGATGATGCCGAAGTCCCCGGCCGCGTTCGGTGCCCGTCCTGGTGGCGGTCCCGGTGGTCGTGCCGGTGCCCCGGGTCGTCCCGGTGGCGGCGGTCGTCCGGGCGCCGGTGGGCGTCCCGGTGGCGGCGGCGGTGCCGGTCGTCCCGGTGGCGGCGGCTTCGGCGGCGGTCCCGGTGGCGGTCGTCCCGGTGCCGGTCGTCCCGGCGGTCGCGGAACGACCCAGGGTGCCTTCGGTCGCCCGGGTGGTCCCTCGCGTCGTGGCCGGAAGTCGAAGCGGGCGCGTCGCCAGGAGTTCGAGGCCATGGAGGCCCCGACGATCGGTGGCATCCGCGTACGCAAGGGCAACGGGGAGACCGTGCGTCTCGCCCGTGGCGCCTCGCTGACCGACTTCGCCGAGAAGATCAACGTCGACCCGGCTCAGCTGGTGCAGATGCTGTTCGGCCTCGGTGAGATGGTCACCGCGACCGAGTCCGTCAACGACGAGACCCTCGAGCTGCTCGGTGAGGAGCTCAACTACGTCGTCCAGGTCGTCTCCCCGGAGGACGAGGACCGCGAGCTGCTGGAGTCCTTCGACATCGAGCTCGGCGACGAGGGCGACGAGTCCGACTGGACGGTCCGTCCGCCGGTCGTCACCGTCATGGGTCACGTCGACCACGGTAAGACCAAGCTGCTCGACGCCATCCGTGACGCCAACGTCATCGAGGGCGAGGCCGGTGGCATCACCCAGCACATCGGTGCCTACCAGGTCTCCACCGAGGTCGACGGCACCGAGCGCAAGATCACCTTCATCGACACCCCGGGTCACGAGGCGTTCACCGCCATGCGTGCCCGTGGTTCGCAGTCCTCGGACCTCGCGATCCTCGTGGTCGCGGCCGATGACGGTGTGATGCCGCAGACCATCGAGGCGCTCAACCACGCCAAGGCGGCCGGTGTCCCGATCGTGGTCGCGATCAACAAGATCGACAAGCCGGAGGCGGACCCGACCAAGGTCCGTGGCCAGCTGACCGAGTACGGCCTCATCCCCGAGGAGTACGGCGGCGACACGATGTTCGTCGAGATCTCGGCGAAGTCGCGGATCAACATCGATGGCCTCCTCGAGGCCGTCGTGCTGACCGCCGACGCCTCGCTCGACCTGCAGGCCAACGCCAGCCAGGACGCGCAGGGCATCGTGATCGAGGCTCACCTCGACCGTGGCCGCGGCCCGGTCGCGACCATCCTGGTCCAGCGCGGCACGCTGCGCGTGGGTGAGTCCATCGTCGCCGGCCCGGCCCACGGTCGTGTCCGCGCGATGATCGACGAGTACGGCCACGAGATCACCGAGGCGACCCCGTCGCGTCCGGCGATGGTCCTGGGTCTCTCGGCGGTGCCGGGTGCCGGTCAGAGCTTCCTGGTCGTCGAGGACGACCGGATGGCTCGCCAGATCGCCGAGAAGCGCGAGGCACGCGAGCGTGCCGCGCAGCAGGCCAAGCGCCGCGTACGCCGCACGCTGGAGGACTTCATGGCCTCCATGGAGAAGGGCGAGAGCCAGGAGCTCAACCTCATCCTCAAGGGCGACGTGTCCGGTTCGGTCGAGGCGCTCGAGGACGCACTGGCCAAGATCGACGTGGGTGGCGACGAGGTCTCCATCCGGGTCATCGACCGCGGTGTCGGTGCGATCACCGAGACCAACGTCGACCTGGCTGCTGCCTCCGACGCGATCATCATCGGCTTCAACGTCCGCCCGCAGGGCAAGGCGACGGAGATGGCCGACCGCGAGGGTGTCGAGATCCGCTACTACTCGGTCATCTACCAGGCGATCGAGGAGATCGAGGCGGCCCTCAAGGGCATGCTCAAGCCGGAGTACGAGGAGCGGGTCCTCGGTCAGGCGGAGATCCGTGCGATCTTCCGCTCGTCCAAGGCCGGAAACATCGCCGGTTGTATGGTCACCAGCGGTCTCATCCGCCGCAACGCCAAGGTTCGCGTCCTGCGCGACGGCGCCGTGGCGGCCGACAACCTCGACCTGGCCTCGCTGCGCCGCGAGAAGGACGACGCCTCCGAGGTCCGCGAGGGCTTCGAGTGCGGTCTGGTCCTGAAGAACTTCCAGGACATCAAGGAAGGCGACATCATCGAAGCCTTCGAGATGGTGGAGATTCCCCGGGGCTGATCCCCAACCCCTGCCGAGTCGGCGCATCTGTCCCGCACAGATGCGTCGACTCGGCGCGTTTGTCCCGGACGTACGTGTCGAGTCGGCGTGTCTGCCCCGGGAATACGCGCCGACTCGGCGCCAGTTCGTGAGACATGAGCGCCGACTCGGCGCTTCGAGTTGAGACATTAGCGCCGAATCGGCGCGGTTTGAGAGAGTGTGAACATGAGTAGCCCACGGGTTCGCCGGATCGCTGACCGGATCAAGGTCATCGTGGCGCAGATGCTGGAGCGGCGGATCAAGGATCCGCGGATCGGGTTCGTCACCGTCACCGACGTGCGAGTGACCGGAGACAGTCAGCAGGCGACGATCTTCTACACGGTGCTGGGCGCCGACTCGGAGGCCGAGCTGGCCGGCACGGCCGCGGCGCTGGAGTCGGCCAAGGGGCTGATCCGTTCCGAGGTCGCCAAGCAGCTCGGCACCCGCACCGCCCCGACGCTGGAGTTCATCCACGACGCGCTGCCGGAGACGGCCCGCCACCTCGACGACGTGCTCGCCCGCGCCAAGGCGCAGGACGACGCGGTCGCCGCCGCTCGTGGGGAGACCTACGCCGGCGAGGCCGACCCCTACAAGAAGCCCCGCGAGATCGAGGACGAGTGGGACGAGGACGAGGAGGAGTGAGTCCCTCCGGCCTCGTCATCGTCGACAAGCCTGCCGGGGTCACCTCCCACGACGTCGTCGCGCGCGTCCGGCGGTTGGCCGGCACCCGCAAGGTCGGGCATGCCGGCACCCTGGACCCGATGGCCACCGGCGTACTCGTCCTGGGGGTGGAGCGGGCCACCCGGCTCCTCGGCCACCTGATGCTGACCGAGAAGGCCTACTCCGCGACGGTGCGGCTCGGGGTCGCCACGACCACGGACGACGCCGAGGGTGAGGTCGTCGAGACGCGTTCCGCCGCCGGCCTCGACGAGGTGCGCGTACGCAGCGCCTTCGCCGCCCAGGTCGGCGACATCCTCCAGGTGCCGACCGCGGTGTCGGCGATCAAGGTCGACGGCAAGCGCGCCTACCAACGCGTACGCGACGGGGAGCAGGTCGAGCTGAAGGCCCGGCCGGTCACCGTGCACGAGCTCACCGTCGGCGAGCTCCGGCGCGAGGGCGACGTCGTCGATGTCGACATCTCGGTGCGCTGCTCCTCGGGCACCTACATCCGGGCGATCGCCCGCGACGTCGGGGAGGCGCTCGGCGTCGGTGGACACCTGACGATGCTGCGCCGCACCGCGGTCGGGCCCTACGATCTCGGCGTCGCCAGGACGCTCGACGAGCTCGCCGAGGAGTTCGCGGCGCTGCCGCTGGCCGAGGCCGCCCGCGCCGCGTTCACCTCCTACGACCTCTCCGAGGCGCAGGCCCAGGACGTCCGCTACGGCCGCAAGCTCGAGCTCGCGCTCGACGGGCTCACCGCGGTGTTCGCCCCCGACGGCGAGTTCCTGGCGCTCTACGAGCCGGTCGGCGCGACGACCGCGAAGGCGAGCGCGGTCTTCGTCGGGTGACCGAGGAACGGTAAAGCCTGCGAGGATGACGCGCTTGTGAAGCAGAACGGACCGGCCGAGGCGCTTCGGCTCACCGACTCGTGGTTCCGCCACAACGGCCTGACCTACTTCGTCCCCGAGGAGCGCGTCGCGGTGCGAGCGGCGATGCGGCCGCGGCGTACGGTCCGGGTGGGTCTGGTGGTCGTGGTCGTCGCCGTGGCTGCCGGGGTGGCGCTGGCATGGACCACCGGCGACCTCGGTGCGGCGCCGGCGCTGCTGCTGACCCTGGGCGGCGCCGCTGCCGGCTGGTACGCGCTGACCGCGATGCGGTTCCGGCCGATCCTGGTGTGGGCGATGGGGCGTACGTTCGGGTCCCTGACCAGACTGCTGCCGATGGCCCTGCGGGCCCTGCCGCTGCTGCTGCTCTTCATGACGTTCCTGTTCATCAACGCCGAGGTCTGGGAGATGTCGGCCAACCTCGACCTGGGCGCGTTGTGGCTGGTCACGCTGCTGTTCGCCGGGTCGGCGGTGGCGTTCCTGCTGGTCAGGCTGCCCGAGGAGGTGGACCGGATCGACGACGACGTGGACGCCGCCTTCCTGATGCGCACCTGCCGGGGAACGCCCCTGGAGGCCGCCTGTGCGGAGCTGGTCGAGGACGCCCGGGAGGGCCGCGGCGCCGACCCCGCGGAGCTCGCCCAGGTGACGGGCTTCGAGCGGTGGAACCTGGTCCTGGCGCTGCTCGTCATCCAGGCCACCCAGGTCGTGCTGATCGCGGTCGCCGTCTTCGCGTTCTTCCTCCTCTTCGGCGCGATCGTGATGACCGACGGGGTGCAGATGGGTTGGACCGGTCAGCAGTCGCTGCACAACCTGTCCTGGCTGCCGAACGTGTCGGGCGAGCTGGTGAAGGTCGCGTTGTTCCTCGCCGGGTTCTCCTCGCTCTACCTGACCGTCTCGACCGTGACGGACGAGACCTACCGCGAGCAGTTCTTCGGGACGGTGCTGCGCGAGATCGAGCGAGCCGTCGGGATGCGCGCGGTCTATCTGACGCTCCGTGCCCGACAGACGGCCCAGGTCACGTCCGAGTGAGCACTCCCCGATATTCTGTGGCCGTGTTGTGGCGAAGCTTGAGTGAGGTGCCGGCCGGCCTGGGGCGCACGTGCGTCGTCATCGGCAACTTCGATGGCGTCCACCTCGGGCACCAGCACGTGATCAGCCGGGGACGCGAGGTGGCGGACGCCAAGGACCTCACCCTGGTGGCGGTCACCTTCGACCCGCACCCGATGGCGGTGCTGCGGCCCGAGCACGCCCCCGGCGTGCTCACCACGATGGAGGAGCGCTCCGAGCTGCTGCACGCCGCCGGTGCCGACGCCGTGCTCGCGCTCCCGTTCGACATGGACATGGCCAACTGGTCGCCCGACGACTTCGCCCAGCGGGTCCTCGTCGACGCGTTGCACGCCGAGGCGTGCGTGGTCGGCGCCAACTTCCGCTACGGCTGCAAGGCCGCCGGCGACGTGGCCGACCTGATCGCCTACGGCAAGATCCACGACTTCTCCGCCGAGGGGATCCCGCTCGACGGCGGGCCCCAGGTGTGGTCCTCCACCTACATCCGTACGTGTCTGGCGACCGGTGACGTCACCGGTGCCGCCGAGGCGCTGGGCCGTCCCTACTCCGTGCGCGGCGTCGTCGTGAAGGGCGACCAGCGTGGCCGCGAGCTCGGCTTCCCGACCGCCAACGTGCCCACCGACTCGCTGACCGCGGTGCCGCCCGACGGCATCTACGCCGGCTGGCTGACCCGGCGCGACACGGGGGAGCGGTTCCCGGCCGCCATCTCGGTCGGCACCAACCCCACCTTCGAGGGCGTGGTCGGTCGCCGGGTCGAGTCCTACGTGCTCGACCGCGACGACCTGGAGCTCTACGGCGTCGAGGTCGAGGTCGCCTTCGTCGAGCGGCTGCGCGGCATGGTCGCCTTCGAGGGGATCGACGCGCTCGTCGAGCAGATGCACGCCGACGTGGAGCGGGCGCGCCAGATCCTTACCGAGTCGTAGATCCTGGCGGCCTGTTCAGCCGCGTCCAGGTGCGGTTGAATTGCTGGTTATGGATCCCCACTCCACGCCCACGTCCGTCTACGAGACCGAGGTCGAGGCCGAGCGCCCCCGCGGCGGCATCCCGGCCCTCCTCAACGCGGTCCTCGTCACCGGTGGGCTCTGGGCCCTGCAGTTCCTCTCCGGGTCGACCCCGTTCTCGACCTGGGCCGACGAGAACGGCACCAACTCGGCCGGCTGGGTGGCCTCGCTGCTCGGCGACAGGCTCACCTACTTCGGCAACAGCGGGTTCGGCGACCTCTTCTCCGGCGACGCCCTGGTGCACTCCGCGGTCCTCACCGCGACCGTCTTCGTGCTCACCTGGCTGCTGACCTGGCTCGGCACCGTCGGCATCTGGCCGCGCGCGTTCTGGCCGGTGTTCCTCGGCTGCTGGTTCGCCGCGATCGTCGCCACCGCCGCCGGCCAGGCCGCCGAGAGCATCTACGCCTACTTCAGCGACGGCCGCTCCGGGTGGCTGGTGGCCTCGCTCGACGACGTGATCGCGTCGGGGGCTGCGTACGGGCTGACGTACGGGTGGGCGATCGGCTTCTTGATCGCGCTGATCTGGCTCGCGGTGCCCGGCAAGCGGGACGAGGTGGAGGAGTACACGCCGATGTCCTCGCTCATCTCCGGTTCCGGGGGCGCGCCGGGCGGTGCGCCCGGCAGCACGCCCGGGGCGCCCGGTGGCTACGGCCAGCAGCTGCGTGCCAGCGTCGCCGTGCCGACCGCCCAGACGAGCCTGGCGCCCACCTCGCCCTCCGGGCGGCCCGCGCAGCCCGTCCAGGTGCGCACCTTCACCGGCCCCGTCCGCGGCGGCTCCGGACCGGCCGGCGACACGGCCGCCTGGAAGGACTTCGTCCGGGACGTACGCGGCCGCTCCTAGACGCCGCTCGAGGGCTGGGTCCTCGCCGCCGCCGAGCTTCTCGGCGGCGCGCGGTGCAATGCTCTGGCAAGTAGTGCGCACTGCGTAGTAGTGTGCGAAGCATGGATACCACCCAGCTGCTCAAAGGGGTGCTCGACCTGACCGTTCTGGCCGTCGTCGACGGCGAGGATGCGTACGGCTATGACATCGTCCGCAAGCTCCGCGACAGCGGGCTCACGGACGTCGGGGACGCGTCGGTCTACGGCACCCTGCGGCGGCTGTACGCCGCAGGCGCCCTGACCTCCTACGTCGTGCCGTCGGAGTCGGGTCCGCACCGCAAGTACTACGGCATCACGCCTGCCGGGCAAGGCCAGCTCAAGCAGCAGAGCGAGGACTGGTCCCACTTCTCCACCACTGTCACCGAGATCCTCCAAGGGGCACGCGCATGAACGAGCGTCAGCGAGTGAACAACAAGAACATCATGCCGCCGCGTCCGTATTCTGGCGCCTGCGCTACGGAGGTGGCGGCATGACGACCACAGATGCAGAGGCGAACGTCGCACCGGAGGTGCGGCTCTTCCTGGCTCGCGTACGCCGTGAGCTCGCCGATCTCGACCCGGAGGTGGTCAGCGACATCACCGACGGGCTCGAGGCCGACTTCACCGAGCTGGTCGAGGACCGTGGGCCCGACGCGCTCGGGGACCCGGTCGAGTACGCCAAGGAGCTGCGGGCCGCCGCCGGGATCCCGGTGGGCGTGCGGGCGCCTCGGGGGTTCGGCGAGCAGGTCGACGGGTTCCTCGACGCCGGCCACGCCCGCTTCGACGCCGCGGTCGCCAGGCTCGGTGAGCTGCTGCGTACGGATCTGGGGCCCGTGGTCGCCTGGCTGCGGCCGCTGTGGTGGATCGTGCGTGCCTGGGCGGCGGTCGCTCTGGTCTCGGCGGTGTTCGGCCTGAGCATGTCGAGCGCACCGGCGGTTCTGCTGCTCATCGCGGCGGTTGCGGTCAGCATGTTCATCGGCGCCGGCCGGGTCTGGCCGGGTGGTGAGCGGGGGACCCTCGCGCGCGTCGTGCTCCTGGTCCTGAACGTCTTCGCCGCCTTCGTGCTCTTCATGACCTGGGCGACGTGGGGTGGTGGCGGCGCCGACTACGACCGCGGCTGGAGCGACGGCTTCAACGAGGCCGGCGGCGCCTACGCGGCGCCGATCGACGAGCAGGCGGGCGTCTACTCCGGCGGCAGGTGGGTCAGCAACATCTACCCGTACGACGCCTCGGGCAAGCCGCTGACGGGCGTCCAGCTCTTCGACCAGGAGGGCAAGCCGATCGACGTCGTCACCCAGCCCGACTGCACCTCGACGAGTGCCGCGCCACTGCCGCCGCTGGCCGTCGACGAGCTGGACATGGCCGAGGTGGCCTGCACCGACGAGATGACCGGTGAGCCGCTCCAGCCGCGGATCTTCTACCCGTGGTCCAACGGTGCCGCGCAGCTCTACAACGTCTTCCCGCTGCCCAGCCGGGTCCAGCCGGAGACCGCGCTCGACCCGAACGCCTTCGCGGACGGGAGTGAGGACGCGCCGGCGATCCAGGAGCCACCGCTGGCCACCGTGCCGAAGGTGTCGCTGCCCGGGGTCACGACGAGCTCGCCGAGCGCATCCGCGAGCGCATCCCCGAGCGCATCTCCGAGCGCATCTCCGAGCGCGTCCGCGGGTACCGCCGACAAGCCATGACCCGACCGATGCAACCGATCTCCGTTCCGCAGCGTCGATCCATATGGCGGAGAGACGAGGGTGAGGAAGCGATGAAGCTCTGGTGGCGGTTGCGGCGGCTGGTGGCACGGCTCGTGCTCGTGGCCTGATATGGCGGCGATTCGGGGCGCACCCCGGCTCGCTGTTAGTCTTCTCGGGTTGTCGTCCCATGGGGTCGGCAGCTCAAGCCGTGAAATCGGCCGCGGACCAAGAGTGCCCCGGTGAACAGGCCCGGGCGCGCCGCGCAACGAGTAGGCCCACGGGCCGGAAGGGAGCCTTCGCATGGCAGTTGGAACTGACGCGGAGACCAAGAAGAAGATCATCGCCGAGTACGCCACGACCGAGGGTGACACCGGCTCGCCGGAGGTGCAGATCGCGCTGCTGTCGCACCGCATCTCCCACCTGACCGACCACCTCAAGGAGCACAAGCACGACCACCACAGCCGTCGTGGTCTGCTGCTGCTCGTCGGCCAGCGCCGCCGCCTTCTCAACTACCTTCAGAAGAAGGACATCGAGCGCTACCGCTCGATCATTGAGAAGCTCGGCCTCCGTCGCTGATCCAGCGCCGCGATGCACGCGCGCTGACGGCGTTGGGGGCGTTCGACAACCCGCTTCGCTTGACGGTTGCCTTCACGCCCCCGCCTTGTCATCGCACGCACCTCGCGACGCTGCTTGATCTTCGTGAGCAACGGGCCGTCCCCACTCGGGGGCGGCCCGTTCGCCTGTTTTGGGGTCGTTCGAGCGGGTGCATCGGGCGCAGGCTTGAGACCGTGCATCGACAGATCGCGGGCACGCTGACCGGGCCCAGGACCAAGTACGTCGTCGTGGTGCTCTGGCTGCTCGCGCTGGTGGCCTTCGGCGGTTTCGCCGGGAAGCTCACCGAGGTGCAGAACAACGAGGCCGCCTCCTGGCTGCCGGCCTCGGCGGAGTCGACCCGCGGGTTCGAGAGGATGAGTCCCTTCCAGAACCCGAACGCGATCCCCACCACGCTCGTCTACACCTCGACCACGGTCACCGGCGAGGACCTCGCCGGCGTCGCCTCGGGCGACATCGCCGAGCTCGGCGGGCTCGACGGGGTCGAGGGCGAGATCGCGCCGCCGCTGCTGTCGCAGGACGGCGAGGTCGCCCAGCTCACGGTGACCTTCGACCTCGGTTCGGACGGCTGGAGCAAGATGCCCGGCATCGTCGACGACATCCGGGAGATCGCCGACCACGACGACGTACGGCTGCACGTCACCGGCCAGGGTGGCTCCGCCGCCGACGCCGCGGAGGCGTTCGGCGGCATCGACACGACGCTGCTCGCGGCCGCGCTGGTCGTGGTGGTGGTCATCTTGCTGTTCGTCTATCGCAGCCCCGTGCTCTGGGTCTTCCCGATCGTCTCGGTGGTGGTCGGGCTGGGCGTGACGATGGGCCTGGTCTACTTCCTGGCCAAGGACGCGGGACTGACGGTGAACGGCCAGAGCCAGGCCATCTTGAGCATCCTGGCGATCGGCGCCGGAACCGACTACGCCCTGCTGCTGGTCTCCCGCTATCGCGAGGAGCTGCGCAACTTCGAGGACCGCCACGAGGCGATGGCGCACGCGCTGCACCGTGCCGCGCCCGCGATCCTCGCCAGCGCCGTGACCGTCATCCTGGCCATGCTGTGCCTGACCTTCGCCGAGATGAACTCGACCTCGGGGATGGGGCCGGTCGTCGCCGTCGGGATCGCGGTGACCTACCTGGTGATGGTCACCCTGCTGCCGGCACTGCTGGTCATCTGCGGCCGGTGGGTCTTCTGGCCGAAGCGCCCGGCGTACGGATCGGCGGAGCCGACCGAGACCGGCCTGTGGGCGAGGGTCGGCGCGATCGTCTCGGTCCGGCCGCGCGTGATCTGGATCGTCACCACCGGCCTCCTGCTCGTCGCGTGCCTCGGTCTGCTGCGGCTCGACGCCAACGGGCTGGCCTCCGACGAGACCTACACCGAGGAGTTCGACTCGATCACCGGCCTGCAGGTCCTGGTCGACCACGACATGGCCGACCAGTCCAACCAGCTGCTCGTGGTCGCCGACGCGGCGACGCAGACGCAGGTGCAGCAGGCGCTCGACGGGGTGGAGGGGCTGGTGCCGACCGAGACCCCGGCGGGGGAGATGAAGAGCTTCCCGCTCGGCCCGCCCCAGGACGGCGTCGTCGCGATCGCGGCGGTGGTCGACGCCGACGTGACCTCGCCCGAGGCGTACGACATCGTCGGCGCCGCGCGCTCGGCGGTGCACGACGTGGACGGATCGGGCGCGCTGGTCACGGGCACCTCGGCGATGATGTTCGACACCCTCGAGGCCAGCCAGCGCGACGACCTCGTGATCATCCCGATCGTCCTGGTGGTCGTGCTGCTGGTGCTGATGGTGCTCCTGCGGGCGCTGGTCGCCCCGTTGATCCTGCTCGGCACGGTGATCCTGTCGTTCGGGGCGGCCCTCGGCATCTCGGTCCTGCTGTTCGAGTACGTCTTCGGGTTCGCCGGGACGGACCCGGCGTTCCCGCTGTTCGCCTTCGTGTTCCTGGTCGCGCTGGGCATCGACTACAACATCTTCCTGATGACGCGGGTGCGTGAGGAGGCGGAGGTCCGCGGCACCCGGGAGGGGTCGCTCGTCGGCCTGACCTCGACCGGCGGGGTGATCACGTCGGCGGGGGTCGTCCTGGCGGCGACGTTCCTGGTGCTCGGCTCGCTGCCGATGGTCTTCCTGGCCGAGATCGGGGTGACCGTCGCGCTGGGGGTCATGCTCGACACGATGATCGTCCGGTCGATCCTGGTCACGGCGATCAACCTCGACGCCGGGGACCGGATCTGGTGGCCGAGCAGACTGGCGAAGCGTTAACAACAGTAAGTTGGTCATGTTAATATCCGGACATGACGCCCCCAGGTCTGAACCGACGTACGTTCCTCACCACCGCTGCGCTCGGGGCGGCCTCCGTGGGCGCTACCCAGGTGACTGACTCGGTCGTCGCCGGTGCGGCGGCGGGTGCGCCAGCGATCCTCAAGCCGTTGCCCGCGGAGCGGTTCATCGACTACGGCACCAACGCCGAGACCCGGTGGGACTCGGTCGACCCGCGCCGCTACCTGACCCCGCAGGCCGACCTGTTCGTGCGCAACCACACCGCGACCCCGCGGATCGACCCCGAGACGTACGAGCTGGAGATCTTCGGCGACGGCCTGCGCGATCCCGCCGGTGTGAAGCTCACCCTCGACGACCTCAAGGCCTTCCGGCACGTCGAGACGACCTCCGTCCACGAGTGCACCGGCAACGGCCGCAGCTTCTTCACCACCCAGCAGGGCCAGGAGGTCAGCGGCACGAAGTGGACGCTCGGTGCGGTGGGGGCGGTCCGCTGGAAGGGCGTACGCCTCCAGGACGTGCTCACCGCCGTCGGCGTCCGCCGCGACGCGGTCTCGGTGCAGGCGACCGGGCTGGACGCCAGCTATGTGGACAAGGGCGTCGACTACGGCCGGGTGCGCCGGCCGTTCCCGATCGAGAAGGCCTACGACGACGCCCTGCTCGTGTGGGGAGCCAACGGCGAGGCGCTGCTGCCCGACCACGGCTTCCCGCTGCGCCTGCTGCTGCCGGGCTGGATCGGGATCGCGTCGATCAAGTGGCTCGGCTCGCTGGAGGTGTCCACGAGCGTGCTGACCTCGCCGTGGGACACCAAGTGGTACAACGTCGACGGTCCGCTGACCGTCAACCCTGTCCGCTCCGCCCTCGAGCTGGCGTGGAACGCGCAGATCCCGGCGGGGGAGCGGATCGTGCTCAGCGGCCGGTCCTGGTCCGGCGCGGCGCCGATCGCGCGGGTCGAGATCAGCACCGACGGCGGCGAGACCTGGGCGCCCGCGATCCCGCACGCGCCGGGCCGCCCCACCGGCGGCCACGGTCTCGGGTGGGCGCAGTGGGACTTCACCTGGCGCGACCCCGCGCCGGGGACCTACGAGATCCTCGTCCGGGCCACCGACCGCGCCGGCCGCACCCAGCCCGACGTCGCCGCTCACAACCCCGGCGGCTACTTCTTCGACGCCGTCGTGCGGCACCCGGTCACCGTCGTGTGAGACGCGAGAGGGGCGCGCGTTCCACGTTTCGGGCGGTCGGCGGATAGGCTGGACCGAGAGTGCTACGGCCACCGGCCGGCGTACGAAGAAAAATGATCATCACCAGGAGCGGCCCGCCCGTCCGGCTCGGTCCTCGGTAGTGACTCCCAGATCTCGGCACGTGCCGAGAAGGCTGAGGGTCTCGATCGAAGACCGGCCCTGTGCGCAGTGAACGCACACGCCCGGCGCGGGGGCGCTCCGCGACAAAGACTAAGGACGAATTCCTTGACCGAACCAGTCATCACTGCCGTCGAGACCACCATCGACAACGGCAAGTTCGGCACCCGCACCGTCAAGTTCGAGACCGGGCTGCTCGCCCGCCAGGCCGCGGGTTCCGTGACCGCCTACCTCGACGACGAGACGATGCTGCTGTCGGCGACCACCGTCTCCAAGCAGCCGAAGGACCACTTCGACTTCTTCCCGCTCACCATCGACGTGGAGGAGCGGATGTACGCCGCGGGCAAGATCCCCGGCTCCTTCTTCCGTTCCGAGGGTCGCCCGGGTGAGGACGCGATCCTCACCTGCCGCCTGATCGACCGCCCGCTGCGCCCGACCTTCAAGAAGGGTCTGCGCAACGAGGTCCAGGTCGTCATCACCGTCATGGCGCTCGACCCCGACCAGCCCTACGACGTGCTCGCGATCAACGCCGCGTCGATGTCCACCCAGCTCTCCGGCCTGCCGTTCTCCGGCCCGGTCGGCGGCGTGCGCGTCGCCCTGATCGAGGGCCAGTGGGTCGCCTTCCCGACCCACAGCCAGCTCGAGAACGCCGTCTTCGACATGGTCGTGGCCGGCCGCGTCACCGAGACCGGCGACGTCGCCATCATGATGGTCGAGGCCGAGTCCACCGAGCAGACCTGGGACCTGGTCCAGTCCGGTGCCCAGGCGCCGACCGAGCCGATCGTGGCCGGTGGCCTCGACGCCGCCAAGCCGTTCATCAAGCAGCTGGTCGAGGCTCAGGCCGAGCTGGCCAAGCAGGCCGCCAAGCCGGTGCAGGAGTACCCGATCTTCCTGGACTACCAGGACGACGTCTACGAGGCCGTCGAGGCCACCGTCGGCGCCGACGTCACCGACCTCTACAGCGTCAAGGGCTCGCGCGAGCGCGTCCTGTCCAAGCTGGAGCGCGAGGAGGAGGGCGACCGGATCAAGCTCGCCCTGCTCGAGAAGATCGGCGCCCAGTTCGAGGGTCGCGAAGGCGAGATCGGTGCGGCGTACAAGGCCCTCACCAAGAAGGCCATCCGCACCCAGGTCCTGCGCGACAAGGTCCGCATCGACGGTCGCGGCCTGGCCGACATCCGTCCGCTGCACTCCGAGGTCGGCGTGATCCCGCGGGTCCACGGCTCGGCGCTCTTCGAGCGCGGCGAGACCCAGATCCTGGGTGTCACCACCCTCGACATGCTCAAGATGGAGCAGCAGCTCGACACGCTCTCCCCGGAGAAGCACCGTCGCTACATGCACAAGTACATCTTCCCGCCGTTCTCCACCGGTGAGACCGGCCGGGTGGGCTCGCCCAAGCGCCGCGAGGTCGGCCACGGTGCGCTCGCCCGCCGCGCGCTCCTGCCGGTGCTCCCGAGCCGCGAGGAGTTCCCCTACGCGATCCGCCAGCTCTCCGAGGCGATGGGCTCCAACGGCTCCACCTCGATGGGCTCGGTCTGCGCCTCGACGATGTCGCTGCTCAACGCCGGTGTCCCGCTGAAGGCCCCGGTCGCCGGTATCGCGATGGGTCTGATCTCCGGTGAGATCGACGGCGAGACCAAGTACGTCGCGCTCACCGACATCCTCGGTGCCGAGGACGCCTTCGGCGACATGGACTTCAAGGTCGCCGGCACCTCGGAGTTCGTGACCGCGCTGCAGCTCGACACCAAGCTGGACGGCATCCCGGCCGAGGTCCTCGCCCAGGCCCTCAACCAGGCCAAGGACGCGCGTACGACCATCCTGGACGTCATGCACGAGGCCATCGGCGGCGTCGAGGAGATGGCTCCGACCGCTCCGCGGATCATCACCGTGAAGGTCCCCGTGGACAAGATCGGCGAGGTCATCGGCCCGAAGGGCAAGGTGATCAACCAGATCCAGGAGGACACCGGCGCCCAGATCTCCATCGAGGACGACGGCACGGTGCTCATCGGTGCGACCGACGGCGCTGCCGCCGAGGCCGCCCGGGCGGCGGTCAACGCGATCGCCAACCCGACCATGCCCGAGGTCGGCGAGCGCTACCTCGGCACGGTCGTGAAGACGACCAACTTCGGTGCCTTCGTCGCCCTGCTCCCGGGCAAGGACGGCCTGCTCCACATCACCAAGCTGCGCGCCCTCAACGGCGGCAAGCGGGTGGAGTCGGTCGAGGACGTCGTCGAGGTCGGCCAGAAGATCCAGGTCGAGATCGCCGAGATCGACGACCGCGGCAAGCTCTCGCTCGCCCCGGTGCTCGAGGAGGAGGCTCCCGCCGAGGAGACTCCGGCCGAGACCGCCACCGAGGCCGCAGACGAGGAGTGACCTTGGCGTCACGCACCACCTGGGGGACCGGTCGACACATGGGTGTCGGCCGGTCCTCCGGCTATAACCAGGAGCCCGGCACCACCGTCACGCTCGAGCAGACCGAGGTCAACGGGGCGGTGACGTCGCTGGTGCGCCGCACGGTCCACCCCTCGGGCCTGCGGATCGTGACCGAGCAGATGGCCGGGGTCCGCTCGGCGGCCATCGGCGTCTTCATTGGCGTCGGGTCCCGGGACGAGACCGCACGTCAGCACGGCTGCTCCCACTTCCTCGAGCACCTGCTGTTCAAGGGCACCCCGTCGCGTACGGCCTTGGAGATCTCCTCCTCGATGGACCGCGTCGGCGGCGAGTTCAACGCCTACACCGCCAAGGAGTACACCTGCTTCCATGCGCGGGTGCTCGACGTCGACCTGCCCCTGGCGATCGACGTCGTCGGCGACATGCTGACCTCCTCGCTGATCACCGCCGAGGACGTGGAGGCCGAGCGTGACGTGATCCTCGACGAGATCGCCATGCACGACGACGACCCCGACGACGTGATCCACAACCTCGTCGCCGCCCAGGCGTGGGGCGCCGAGACACCGCTCGGGCGGGGCATCGCCGGCACCGAGGCCTCGATCACCGCGCTGACCCGCGAGGAGATCGACGACTTCTACCGGGAGCACTACGCGGCGCCCAGGATGGTCGTCTCGGTCGCCGGCAACGTCGAGCACGACGAGGTCGTGGCGATGGTCGAGAAGGCGTTCTCCGGGTCGGGCTTCCTGACCGGCGCGGCCGCGCCCGTGCCTCCCCGCGAGGGTTCCCCGCTGGAGGTCGTGGCCGGCGAGATCAGCGCCCAGCGCCCGCTGGAGCAGGTCAACGTGATCCTGGCCCGCGAGGGCCTGCAGCGCGGCGACGATCGCCGCTTCGCCTTCGAGGTGGTCAACACCGCCGTCGGCGGGGCGACCTCCTCGCGGCTCTTCCAGGAGGTCCGCGAGCACCGGGGCCTGGCCTACTCGGTCTACTCCTACGCCTACAGCCACGCCGAGACGGGTCTCTTCGGGGTCCAGGTCGGCTGCCTGCCGGCCAAGCTCGACGAGGTCCTCGAGGTCGTACGCTCCGAGCTGGCCGCCGTCGCCCGCGACGGCATCACCGCCGAGGAGCTCGAGCTCGGCAAGGGCCAGCTGCGCGGCGGACTGGTGCTGGGCCTGGAGGACTCGGCCTCCCGGATGTCCCGCATCGGCCGTGCCGAGCTGGTCCACCGCGAGCTCTACTCGATCGACGAGGTCCTGGCGCGCATCGACGCGGTCACCCTGGAGGACTGTCGCGAGGTCGCCGCCGAGATCCTCTCCCGGCCCGAGATCCTCGCTGTCGTGGGACCGGCCTGAGCGCCGAGTCGGCTCGTCAGGACGAGCCGACTCCGCGTGATCTGGGTCGGCGGCGGCTCACCGCTTACCGATGATCCCGACCGCGGCCGGGACCTTGGAGTCGACGATGGAGACCCGGAAGCCGGCGTCGGCCAGAGCCTTGCTCGACTTCTCGATCATCTCGGGGACCTGCTCGCGCTGGGTGGCCTCGTAGAAGAGGTTGACGGTGCCGCCGGGGAGGACGCGCTCGTGGAGCAGCGCGATCTCGGCGGATGCGTCACGCACCCAGAACAGGTTGACGTTGAACGCGAAGACCTTCGTCAGCCGCTTGACCGGCACCCGCAGCGTCGCGAGGTCGATCTGGCGAACCGTGAGGCGTCCTGCCTCCAGGTATTTCGCGCAGCGTCGCTTCGTACGATCGACACCCGACTCCGAGCGGTCGATCGCAAACAGCTTTCCGGTCTCCAGCCGGCTACAGATCAGCTCGGCACCAGCCCCCGGACCGCAGCCGATCTCAAGGACATGATCGTTCGGTTGAATGTCCATGAAGTCAACGGCCCAACGGATCCGAGCAGGGATCGTCTGCACCACCATGGGTCCAAGACTGCCAGATCCTTCTACGGTTGTGCGCACGACCCTCGCCGGACAGTGTTCACCGGATGCTGGTAGATCGTTGCTGCAGCGTGATCTATAGGGTTGGGCCCCATGACTAAGGTGGCTGTTCTCGGTGCACGTGGCAAGCTCGGTTCGGCGGTCTGCGATGCCGTCGAGTCCGCCGACGACCTCGAGCTCGTGGCGCGGATCGGCCGCGGCGACGAGCTGTCGACGATCACCGACGTCGGCGCCGAGGTGGCCGTCGACGTCACCACCCTCGAGGCGGTGATGGGCAACGCCGAGTTCTGCCTGTCCCACGGCGTGCACACGGTCATCGGCACCTCGGGCTTCGGACCCGACCGCGTCGAGCAGCTCGAGACCTGGCTGGCGAAGGCGCCGGGCGTCGGCGCGATGGTGGTGCCCAACTTCTCGGTCGGTGCCGTGCTGATGATGCGGTTCGCCGAGCTCGCCGCGGCCCACTTCCCGTCGGTGGAGATCGTCGAGACCCACCACGAGCGGAAGGCCGACGCTCCCTCCGGTACGGCACGCAGGACCGCCGAGCTCGTCGCTGCGGCGCGCCGGGAGGCCGGCGTGGGCCCGGCGCCCGACGCGACCACCTCGGCGCTCGACGGCGCCCGTGGCGCCTCCGTGGAGGGCATCCCGGTCCACTCGCTGCGGATGTCCGGGTCGGTCGCCCACCAGGAGGTCGTCCTCGGCGGCGTCGGCGAGCTCCTGACCATCCGCCACGACTCGCTCTCCCACGCCTCCTTCGCCCACGGCGTGCTCGCCGCGATCCGCGGCATCGGCTCGCGGCCGGGCCTCACCATCGGCCTCGAGGACGTCCTCGGACTCTGAAGCCTCGCCGAGTCCGCACCTGTGGGCGCCAAGAATGCAGTTGTGGCGGACGAAACGCTAGTTTCGTCCGCCACAACTGCATTCTCGGCGCGGTGTGCCTCAGCGGTAGTCGTCGGGGAGCTGGGTGCCGATCTTGACCTGCGGCTTGGGCAGGCGCAGCGGACGAAGCTGGATGGCCCGCATGATCGCGTAGTAGGTGGTGCCCTTGAGGTCGTTGTCGGGGAACCGGCGCTTGAGCTCCTTGCGGAGGAGGAAGCGCAGCGCGATCAGGTTGACGATCACGGTGGCCATCACGACGAGGGTGAAGAGCTGGGAGTACATCGCGAGCTCGAGGCTGACGTAGGGCACCACCAGCGCGATGATCAGCACCGGGAGCACGATCTCGGCGAAGGTGAACCGGGCGTCGATCCAGTCGCGGATGAACCGCTTGACCGGGCCCTTGTCGCGCAGCGGCAGGTAGCGCTCGTCGCCGGTCTTCATCGCCTGGCGCATCTTGTCGCCCTGCTCGGCGCGCTGGGCGCGGTTGGCGGCGCTGATCTCCTTGCGCGTACGCGGCTGCTTGAGGCGCGCCTTGCGAGCTGCCTCCGCTTCCTTGCGCGTGGGGGTCGGACGACCCTTGCCGGTCTCCTTGACCGGGCTCTCGGGCTCGACGACCTGCGGGGCGGGGGACTTACGACCGAACAACTTAAGTGACCTCTTACCTGTTGGCTGGGACACACACAGGATATCCCGAGCGGCCTTGACAGCGAGTTTTGTGGACCCGACCTAAGGTGAGAGGCAACACTTGTCCTAGGACACGAGAGTCCAGCGGCAAGCGACGACGCGGGGCGGCCGGCGGTCGGCCGCATATGAGAGGCGTAAAGGGAACCGATGAGTGTGATGAAGCGGCTGAGCCTGGTCTTCAAGGCGAAGGCAAACAAGGCGCTCGACAAGGCCGAGGACCCACGGGAGGTGCTCGACTACAGCTACCAGAAGCAGCTTCAGATGCTGCAGCAGGTCCGCCGCGGCGTCGCGGACGTCGCGACCAGCCGCAAGCGCGTCGAGCTGCAGATCAACGGGCTCAAGCAGCAGTCCGACAAGCTCACCGGACAGGCCCAGAAGGCCATCGAGATGAACCGCGAGGATCTCGCTCGCGAGGCGCTGACCCGCAAGTCGGGGCTGACCAGCCAGATCAACGATCTCAACACGCAGCTCGCCACTCTCCAGGGTGAGGAGGAGAAGCTCACCCTCGCCCAGCAGCGGCTGCAGGCCAAGGTGGAGGCCTTCCGCACCAAGAAGGAGACCATCAAGGCGACCTACACCGCCGCCGAGGCGCAGACCCGGATCAACGAGGCCGTCTCCGGCATCGGTGAGGAGATGGGCGACATCGGCCTGGCGATGCAGCGGGCCGAGGACAAGACCCTCGAGATGCAGGCCCGTGCCGGTGCCGTCGACGAGCTGCTCGCCTCGGGCGCCCTCGACGACCTCACCGCCGGACCGTCCGACGACATCACCCGTCAGCTCGACGCGCTCAGCTCGACCAACGACGTCGAGGCCGAGCTCGCCGCGCTCAAGGGCCTCAGCGCTCCGCAGCAGACGCAGGCGCTGCCGGCCGCCGACGCCAACGCGCCGGTGATCGACGTGGAGTCGACCGAGAAGAAGGCCGAGCAGTGATCGTCCGCATCCTGGGTGAGGGGCAGTACGACGTCGACGACGCCGCCGTCGACAAGCTCAACGAGCTCGACGCCGCCGTCGAGGCTGCCTGCCAGGGCACCGACGAGGCCGTCTTCGAAGAGGCTCTCACCGCGCTGCTCGACAGCGTCCGTTCGCTCGGGACCGCCCACCCGGTCGACGCGATCGACTCCTCCGACCTGATCCTCCCCGGACCCGGCTCCACGCTCGCCGAGGTCTCCGAGATGCTCGGCGACGAGGGCCTCATCCCCGGCTGAGCAGCATGTCACGCTTCCAGGGTGATGCCGGGCTGACCGTCCGGATGACCACGGTGATGTTCCTGCTCGGCGCGCTGTTCGTCGGGCTCGTCGTGGCGCTGATGTTCGTGCTGCCTGCGCAGTGGGCGCCGATCATCGGCATCGTCGGGCTCGGCATCGCCTGGTGGCAGTGGTACTCCTCCGACACCCTCGCGATGCGCGCGATGCGCGCGCGAGAGGTGGCGGCCGAAGAGGCACCCGAGCTGCACGCGATGATCGACCGGCTGTGCGCCCTGGCCGACATGCCGAAGCCGCGGGTCGGGATCGCCTACACCGACATGCCCAACGCCTTCGCCACCGGCCGCTCGCCGAAGCGGTCCGTGGTCGTGGTGACCACCGGCATCATGCAGCGGCTGAGCGCCGAGGAGCTCGAGGGCGTGATCGCCCACGAGCTCTCCCACGTCGCCCACCGCGACGTGCTGGTGATGACGGTCGCCTCCTCGGCCGGCATCGTGGCCGGCATGCTGAGCCGCGGCTCGCAGTACGGTGCGTACGCCGGTGGCGGCCGCCGCGACAACAACAACGGTCTTCCGGTGTGGCTGGTGGTGCTGCTGGTCTCGCTCGCCGTCTACGCCGTGTCCTGGCTGCTGCTGCGGATGCTGTCGCGCTATCGCGAGCTCGCCGCCGACCGGGCCGGCGCACAACTGACCATGAAGCCGGCCGCACTGGCCAGCGCGCTGCAGAAGATCACCGGCGAGATCTCCGCGATCCCGAGCCGGGACCTGCGGTCCTCGCAGGCGCTGAACGCGTTCTTCATCGCGCCGGCGATCAGCGGCCAGTCGCTGCGTACGCTGACCTCGACGCATCCGTCGCTGGAGCAGCGGCTGGAGCAACTCGCCCGGATCGAGGCCGAGCTGGGCCGTCCGGCGCAGTAGGGTCGCCCTCGTGGGCTTCTGGGACGTCATCACAGGTCGTACGCGACCGAAGCAGGCCAACCTCGACGCGCTGTTCGCGGTGCCGACGGCCGCGCTCACCATGCAGACCTCGCTCGGGCTGGTCCCGACCGGCGACGGCGCGGTCTGCTACCGGGCCGCCGCCGGGGCCGGGTTCGCCGGCACCCAGAACGACGTCGTGGAGCTGCTCGGCGCCTCCGAGAACGCGCCGAAGGTGACCACGAGCGTCGACGAGTTCGGCTTCACCTGGCTCAGTGTCGACCGCGAGCCGCTGGACCCGGACAACCCCGACATCACCGGCCTGGTCACCGACCTGCACGCGGTCAACACGACGCTGGAGATGAACGGCTTCGGCCCCGGACTGCTGTGCTCCCTGATCACCTTCGAAGGCGCCGACGGGCGCCGCGTCGGCCTGATCTACCTCTACAAGCAGGGCACTTTCTACCCCTTCGTCCCGACCGGTCCGCAGCAGCGCGACAACCTCCTCGAGATCAACGTCCGCACCGCGATCGAGGGCGACCTCCCGGTCGAGAAGGATCTGTCCCGCTGGCTCGCCGTCTGGGGCGCCCCCGGGCTCTGACCGACCGGAGGTCGACATGGAACGGGCACGGAGCTTCGGCGCGGTCGCGGAGGACTACGAGCGCTACCGTCCCGGCTACCCCGAGAGCCTGGTCGCGCTGGTGACCGAGGTCGCCGACGGGCCGGTGCGCCGGGCGATCGAGATCGGTGCCGGCACCGGGAAGGCCACCCGGACGTTCGCGGGCGCCGGGATCGAGGTGCTCGCGACCGACCCCGACGCCGAGATGCTCGCCGTCCTCCGCCGCGAGTGCGCCGGCCTGCCGGTGACCACCGCGCGGGCCGCTCTGGAGGACCTCGACCCGGCCGACCACCAACCGTTCGACCTTCTCTACGCGGCCGCGGCCTGGCACTGGACCGCGCCGGTGACCCGGTGGGACCTTGCCACCGCGCTGGTCCGCGCCGGGGGAGCGGTGGCCTTCTTCGGCGGTCCCTTCGAGCTCGCCGACGACGAGGTCGCGGGCATCGAGAAGGAGCTGATCGCGGCGTACGCCCCGGAGGGCCGTCACCTGCCGCCGCCGTCCCCGGCGGATGCGCCGATGCTGTTCCCCGGGGACGAGATGCTGGCCGACGACCGGCTGAGCGACGTACGCCAGCGGGAGGTGCCGCGCCGGTTCAGCCTCGCCCGCGACGACTACGTGCGCCACCTCGACACCATCTCCGCGATCCGGATCCTCCCGGCCGACGACCGGGCCGCGCTCTTCGCCGACCTGGCCCGAGGCCTTCCCGAGAGGGTGGAGGTGCGTGCGGACCTGATGCTCCACACCGCCCGTCGGGTCGGCGACGTACGGGATTCACAGTCTCCCCACAGCCGGGGCCGACCTCCCGCATAGCCGGGTTCACCACAGTCCTCTCGTCAGACCCTCCGGCGCCCCGCCGGGGCGTACGAGAGAGGCAGTGTGGTGCGCAAGAGACTCACGGAGCGGTGGCGGAGGCTGGGGCGGACGGCCCGGATCCTGCTCGCCGCCGGGGTGGCGGCAGTGGTGGTCGGTGGCGGAGCGGGCGCCTGGGCGCTCACCCGCGAGGACACCGGGCAGACGCAGTCGATGCAGGTCCAGGCCACGTCGGGAACGGTGAAGGAGACGGTGTCGGCCAGCGGCACCGTGGAGGCGGCCGAGACCGCCGACCTGACCTTCCAGGTCTCGGGCACCGTGACGAAGGTGCACGTCGCGGAGGGCGACGTGGTCAAGAAGGGTCAGGCGCTCGCCGAGGTCGACGACGAGTCGCTGATCGCCTCCCGCACCGCGGCGAAGTCCGCGCTGGCCGCCGCCGAGGAACAGTACGAGACCGACCAGGACTCGGGTGCCTCCGACGTACAGCTCGCCGCCGACGAGGCCGCCGTGGTCTCTGCCGAGGCCGATCTGGACAGCGCCCGCGAGGCGGTGGAGGACGCCGTGCTGCGCTCCACCATCTCCGGCACCGTGACGGCGTTCGACATCGAGGTCGGCGACACCGTCGGCTCCGGCTCCTCATCCTCCAGCAGCAGCTCAGGCTCGGGCGACAGCGCTGCGGGAGGCGGCGGGAGCATGCCCGGAGACTCGGGATCGGACTCCTCGAGCGACTCCAGCTCAAGCGACTCCAGCGGCACCGTCACGGTCGTGTCCACCGACTCGTTCGTGGTCGAGGCGACCGTGAGCGCCGATGACGCGGCGAAGGTGAAGAAGGGTCTCCAGGCCACGCTCACCCTCAACGGAGCCGAGGAGGACATCTTCGGCACCGTCTCCACCGTCGGGAAGGTGGCCGAGTCGAGCTCGACCGGCGCCGCGGTCTTCCCGGTGACCATCGCGGTCACCGGCGAGGTCGAGGACGTCTATCCCGGCACCAGCGTCACCGCCGCGATCACGGTCAAGCAGCGCGAGAACGTGCTCACCGTCAACAGCGCGGCCATCCAGACCGAGGGCGACAAGACGTACGTCGACAAGGTCGTCGACGGGAAGGCGGTCAGGACCGAGGTGACGATCGGCGAGGTGTACGGCGCCACGACCGAGATCACCAAGGGCCTCGAGGACGGCGACAGCGTCGAGATGCAGGGGTTCACCAGGCCCACCGGCGGTGGTGGCGGTGACGAGGGTGGCCAGCGTGGCCAGGGCGGCTTCCCGGGTGGCGGAGAGCTCCCTGAGGGCTTCCAGGGCGGCGGCGCCTTTCCCGGTGGCGGCTTCCCGGGCGGCGGTGGCCAGTGAGCACGCTCTCCGAGACCACCGGCGCCGTGGTGTCGCTGGACGGCGTACGCAAGACCTACCACTCCGGGTCGATCGAGTTCGAGGCCCTGCGCGGGGTCGACATGCGGATCACGGCAGGGGAGTACGTCGCCGTGGTCGGGCCGTCAGGCTCGGGAAAGTCGACCCTGATGAACATCCTCGGCTGCCTCGACGTACCGACGCAGGGGAGCTACCACCTCGGCGGCGAGGACGTCTCCACGATGTCGGAGACCGAGCTCGCCCATGTCCGCAACCGCCGGATCGGCTTCGTGTTCCAGCAGTTCAACCTGCTGCCGAGCCTTGCGGCCTGGCGCAACGTCGAGCTGCCGCTGGTGTACGCCGGCATGGGCAGGGCCGAGCGGCACGAGCGCGCCGTCGAGGCACTGACGAGGGTCGGCCTCGGCGACCGGGTCGACAACCGGCCCGGTGAGCTCTCCGGAGGCCAGCAGCAGCGGGTCGCGGTGGCCCGGGCGCTGGTCACCGAGCCGGACATCATCCTGGCCGACGAGCCCACCGGAAACCTCGACTCGGGCTCGACCACGGCCGTGCTCGGGCTGCTCGACGAGCTCCACGACAGCGGCCGCACGATCGTGCTCATCACTCACGAGCACGACGTCGCGGCCCGGGCGAGCCGCAACCTGACCATCCGTGACGGCCTGATCACCGCCGACGACCTGGTGGGGGCGTGATGAGGGCGGCTAGGCGACGTCGCGACGCGTCGGGCACTGCGCGCGCGGCGACGGGGATGAGCTGGGCCGAGACCTTCCGCACGGCCTGGGACGCGGTCCGCTCCCACCGGCTGCGGTCGGTGCTGACCATGCTCGGCATCGTGATCGGCATCGCCTCGGTCATCCTCACCGTCGGCCTGGGCCAGGGTGCCCAGGACCAGGTGAAGTCGCAGATCAGCGCACTGGGCAGCAATCTGCTGATCGTCTCCCCGGGCAGCACGACCAGCTCCGAGGGCGTACGCGGTGGGTTCGGGTCGGCGTCCACGCTGACCCTCCAGGACGCTGATGCCATCGCGGACGACGAGGCCGCACCGGACGTGAAGGGGGTCGCGCCGGTGACCTCCTCCAACGCCCAGCTCGACACCAGCACGACCAACTGGACCACCTCGCTCGTGGGGGCGACGACCTCCTGGCCAGAGGTGCGCAAGCGGGAGCTCTCCTCGGGACGCTTCTTCACCTCCCAGGAGGTCGCTCAGGGCGCGAAGGTGGTCGTGCTCGGGCCCGACACCGCCTCGGAGCTGTTCAGCGGGCCGGCCAACCCGGTCGGACAGACCGTGAGCGTCGGCGGCACCCAGCTGACCGTGATCGGCGTGCTCGCCTCGAGCGGATCCTCCTCGTCGGGTTCGACCGAGGACGACACCGCCGTCACCCCCATCAGCACCGCGAAGGCCCTGACCGGCTCCTCCAGCTCGAGCGTCTCGACGATCTATGTGGAGGCCGCCTCGGAGGACGGCCTCTCGGCTGCGTACCAGGAGATCAACGCGCTGTTGCTCAACCTGCACGACGTGAGCGCGGCCGACGCCGACTTCACGATCTCGTCGCAGGACTCGCTGGTCGAGACCGCCAACGCGACCAACGAGACCCTCACGGTCCTGCTCGGCGGCATCGCGGCGATCTCGCTCCTCGTCGGTGGCATCGGCGTCATGAACATCATGCTCGTCTCCGTCACCGAGCGGATCCGCGAGATCGGGTTGCGCAAGGCGCTCGGCGCCACGCCGGCGGTGATCCGCAACCAGTTCCTGGTCGAGGCGTCCCTTCTCGGCCTGGCAGGTGGCGTGGTCGGCATCATCATCGCCTCCCTCGGCGCGTGGGGTCTGCCGGACCTGATCGACCAGCCGGTCTCGCTCTCCCTGGTGGCCACCGCGGCCGCCTTGGCCACCTCCCTCGCGCTCGGCATCGGCTTCGGGGTCTACCCCGCGACCCGTGCCGCTCGCCTGACCCCGATCGACGCACTCCGCAGCGAGTGACGCACCCGTCTCGACGTACGAAGGAACTCTTGTGAAGCGCATCTGTTTGGCAGCCATCGCCGTGGGCGGGCTGTTCATGTTCACCGCCTGCGGCTCCGACGACACGGCTCAGGACGCTCCCGCGGGCGACAGCCAGGGGGCCGGTCAGCAGGGCGGCGGACAGCGCGGCGGCATGCCAGGAGCCACCGGGAAGATCGCTGCGGCCGACGGCTCCACCATCCAGGTCCAGGGCAGCGACAGCCAGACCGCGGTGACCTACACCGACAAGACCGCGATCAGTCAGCAGGTCACCGGAAGCGTCGCCGACGTCAGGGCCGGAGTGTGCGTGGTGGTCACCCCGGCCGACGGTTCGGAGAGCTCCGAGACCGCCGTGACCGCGGGCTCGATCCGGGTCACGGAGAAGACCGACGGATCCTGCCAGGGCGGCTTCGGCGGCGGCCGTCCGTCGGGGATGCCGTCTGGCATCCCCGAGGGGGAGATGCCCTCGGGTGCGCCGGAGGGCGGGATGCCCTCAGGCGGCCCGGGAGGCGGTGGCGGGTTCGGCACCTCGGGTGAGGTGACCGCCGTCTCCGGCGACACGATCACGGTCGCCGCGACGAGGTTCGACCCGCAGGCCGAGGAGGGTGTTGACCCCGAGACCACGACGGTGACCGTGACCACCACCGGCGAGACCACGGTGACGGCCACCGAGACGGCCGACGC
This sequence comes from Nocardioides luteus, assembly GCF_015752315.1. NCBI lineage: Bacteria > Bacillati > Actinomycetota > Actinomycetes > Propionibacteriales > Nocardioidaceae > Nocardioides > Nocardioides luteus. The sequence goes on along the minus strand of NZ_JADOVJ010000001.1, from coordinate 3,565,540 downwards.
CACCGCGCTGAGCATCGGCCGCTGCGTCACGGCCAGCGGCACCGCCGATGACACCGGCGCGGTGAGCGCCGAGCGGATCGAGGTCTCCGACGCGGTCGACGGGGAGTGTTCCCCCGGCTTCGGGCGCGGTGGGTTCCCGGGCGGCGGCTCGCAGGACGGGGCGTCGTCGTGAGGCGGCCGGCTGCACGCTGGGTCAGAGCCACGTCGGGGGTGGCGACCCTGGCCGTCCTCGCCGGCTGCGGCTACGTGGCGTACGCCGCCTCGACGGACCCCGCCGACGGCTACCGTCTCGCGTCGGCCTCGACCGGCGACGTCGAGCAGACCCTCTCGCTCACCGGGACGGTCGCGCCGAACGGCCGTGCTGATCTCAGCTTCGGTACCAGTGGCACCGTGGCCTCGGTCGTCGAGGAGGGCACCACGGTCAAGAAGGGACAGGTCCTGGCCATGCTCGACACGAGCTCGCTGAAGAAGAGCCTCAAGACGGCCAAGGCCTCCCTCGCCTCCGCCAAGGCGCAGCTGGAGTCCGACAAGGAGGCCCAGGCCTCCGGCTCCACGTCGTCCTCATCCTCGAGCACGGCCACCGAGTCGAGCACCACGACGTCCGACTCGTCGGGCGGTGTGATCGCGGCCGTCTTCACCGGCACCACCGGCACCGTGACGGCGGTCAGCGACAGCGACGTCGTCACGCAGATCAAGGCGCTGCAGACCGAGGTCACCGACGCCCAGACCTCGGTCTCCACGGCCGAGGGCGAGCTCGAGGACGCGCAGACCGACCTGTCCGCCGCCATCGACAAGCTCTCCGCGCTCGTCTCGGGTGGCGGCACGCTCGACGACGGTGGCGCCCTCGCCCAAGCGCTGAACGATGCCAAGGCCAGCTGCACCTCGACCGACGAAGGCTCCTCGGAGAGGTGCACCGGCAACCTGGACGACGCGCTCGCCGCCCAGGGTTCGGCCAAGGGCAGCGTGCAGGATGCGATCGGTCAGCTCAGCTCCGCGCAGGAAGCCGTCGGCCGCGCCAAGGAGGCGCTCTCGGGCGCGAAGGGAACACTCTCCACCGCGATCGATGATCTCGACGCCTTGCTCGCCTCGGCCTCGGCCGGAGGGTCCTCGGGCGGCGGCACCGGAGGCGGCACCGGCGGAACCCCCGAGGGAGGTGGCAAGCCGGGTGGATCGCCAGGCGGCTCCGGAGGGGAGATGCCCGAAGGCGCCGGCGGCGGCAGCATCGAAGGTCAGAGCGGCGCGGGTACGCAGCCGGAGGGCATGACGGGTCAGGGCAGCGCGGAGAGCGGCTCCGGTGGCGCCGTGGGCGGCGCCGGCCAGTCGGTCACGGCGGCGACGATCGCCCAGGACCAGGCCGAGATCGACCGGGCAAAGGTCGACGTCATCGACGCCAAGGCAGCGCTGGCGGCCGCCGTGATCAAGGCGCCCGCGGCCGGCACGGTCGCCGCTGTGGACGTCACCGAAGGGTCCTCGGTGAGCGCCGGTGCCGCCGCGGTCACCGTGATCGCCGCAGGCCTGACGAGCGTCGAGCTCGAGGTCACGAGCGCGCAGCTGAGCAAGCTGCAGGCGGGGCAGACGGCCACGGTCTCGCCGGCCGGTGCCGACAAGGACCTGCCCGGCAAGGTCACCCTGCTCGGCAAGGTGCCGGACACGTCCTCGGGCAGCAGCACCTTCTCGGTGACCGTGACGCTCGACGAGGAGGGACTGGATCTGCTCGCCGGCAACACCGCGACGGTGGAGGTCGTCCTGGGGTCCGCCGAGGACGTACTCACCGTTCCGGCCTCCGCCGTCTCCGACGGAACCGTGACCGTTCTCGACAAGGACGGGAACCCGCAGAGGGTACGCGTCACCACCGGGCTCACGGGCAGGACCACGGTCGAGGTGACCGAAGGGATCGACGCGGGCGACGAGATCGTGCTGGCCGACCTCTCGACCGCGCTGCCGACCACCGACGACTCCTCCGACGGCGGTGATGGTGCGTTCACCAACGTGGGCGGTTCCGGTGGATTCCCAGGCGGCGGGGGAGGTGGGTTCCCGGCCGGCGGTCCTCCGTCCAGATGACACGCACAGGAGCCACACAGGATTCACACAGCCTCTCGGGGCACCATGAGTGACATGACCGCTGCCGCCTCCGACATGACCCGCCTCGACGGGTCGCCCCTTCGTGTTCTCGTCGTGGACGACGAGGTCAACATCGCCGAGCTGATCATGATGGCGCTGCGCTACGAGGGCTGGGAGGTGGCGGCGGCACACACCGGCACCAAGGCGGTCAGCGCCGCCCGCGACTTCACTCCCGACGCGATCGTGCTCGACTGGATGCTGCCCGACTTCGACGGCCTCGAGGTCCTGCGCCGCGTACGGTCCACCAATCCGGCCGTACCCGTCCTCTTCCTCACCGCCAAGGACGCCGTCGAGGACCGGGTGGCCGGGCTGACCGCGGGCGGCGACGACTACGTGACCAAGCCGTTCTCGCTGGAGGAGCTCGTCGCGCGCCTGCGCGCCCTGATGCGTCGGGCCGGCGCGACCCGGATCGAGGAGCACTCCGTGATCCACGTCGGGGACCTGACGATGGACGAGGACTCCCGGGAGGTGCGCCGGGCGGGGGAGGAGATCAGCCTCACCGCGACGGAGTTCGAGCTGCTCCGCTTCCTGATGCGCAACCCGCGCCGGGTGCTGTCCAAGGCCCAGATCCTCGACCGGGTCTGGTCCTACGACTTCGGCGGTCAGGCCAACGTCGTCGAGCTCTACATCTCCTACCTGCGCAAGAAGATCGACGCCGGCCGGGAGCCGATGATCCACACCATGCGGGGCGCGGGCTATGTGCTGAAGGCCGCTGAGTGAGCCGGCTGAAGCGGCTGGTCGCGCCGCTCATCTCGCGGCTGGTCATCACCGCGGTCGCCCTGGTGCTGGTCGTCTCGCTGCTGATCGCCACCTTCGCCACGATCGCGCTGCGCCAGACGCTGATGGAGCGTCTCGACCGGGACGTGCACGACATGGCGCGCGGCGTCGCGGGCCCGGGCCCAGGCCCCGGCACCGACCTCAACTTCGGGCCGGACTCGGTCCTGGCGGCCTTTCCCGAGAACGGTCAGCCCCAAGGCAACCTCGGCAACTTCAACCCCGACCAGATGGAGTCCCTCAGCTCCGCCGACCTGGATCTGCTGGCCGAGGTACGTGTCGACGCACGCCCCCATGACGTCGAGCTGCCCGATCGCGGCACCTACCGCGTGATCGCCCAATCAGGGTTCAACCGCAACCTGGGCCAGACGGTGGTCGTCGTCACCGGACGTTCGACCAACGAGGTCGAGAACACCATCGACAGCCTGGTCTACTGGGAGGCCCTGCTGACCCTGCTGGGTGTCCTGGGCGCCGCGGGCGCGGGCTACCTCGTCGTACGCCGCCAGCTCAGCCCGCTGCGCGAGGTCGCCGCCACCGCGCACACCGTCGCCAGGCTCCCGCTCTCCTCGGGCGAGGTCTCGGTGACCGAGCGGGTCCCCGAGCGGCTCACCGACGAGGACACCGAGGTCGGCCAGGTCGGCGCCGCGCTCAACTCGCTGCTCGACCACGTCGAGACCTCGCTGGCCGAGCGTCACCGCAGCGAGCAGCAGGTACGCCAGTTCGTCGCCGACGCCTCCCACGAGCTGCGCACGCCGCTGACCACCATCCGCGGCTACACCGAGCTCGCCCAGCAGCGGCCCGAGGCGGTCCCGACGGCGCTCGGCAAAGTGGAGGAGGAGTCGCTGCGGATGACCGCGCTGGTCGAGGACCTGCTCCTGCTCGCGCGTCTCGACCAGGGCCGCCCGTTGGCGCGCGACTCCGTCGACCTGACCCGGCTGCTCCTGGAGGCCGTCGACGACGCCCGGGTCGTCGACCCGTCACACACCTGGCGGCTCGAGCTGCCCGCCGACGCCGACTCCGGCGAGGCCGAGGTGATCGTCACCGGCGACGCCCAGCGGCTCCACCAGGTGATCAGCAACCTGCTCACCAACGAGCGGCGGCACACGCCGGCCGGCACCACGGTCACGGTCCGCGTACGTCCTGATGGTTTCGACGTCCACGACGACGGCCCCGGCTTCCCGCCCGCCCTGGCCCCGCACGCCTTCGAGCGCTTCACCCGGGCCGACGAGGCTCGCCAGCGCGACGGTGGCGCCGGGCTCGGGCTGGCCCTCGTCCACGCGATCGTCACCTCCCACGGCGGCACCGTGAGACTGACCAGCGTCCCCGGCGACACCACCATCGCCGTACGTCTCCCCGTCAGCTGACCGCAGCCGAGGCGTCACGCACGTCGGCCGAGGTGGCACACCGGTGCCACCTCGGCCGACGTAGCCGACGCCTCGGCTGGAAGGGGTCAGTCGTCCTGAGTCTTGCCCGGGAGATCGAGCATCCGCTGGAGGGCGAGCTTGGCGTAGTGCTCGGTCTCGGCGTCGACCTCGATCCGGTTGACGACCTGTCCCTCGACGAGCGACTCGAGCGCCCAGACGAAGTGGGGGAGGTCGATGCGGTTCATCGTCGAGCAGTAGCAGACGGTGCGGTCGAGGAAGACGATCCGCTTGTCGGGGTGGGCGGCGGCCAGGCGCTTGACCAGGTTGAGCTCGGTGCCGATCGCCCAGGCGGAGCCGGCAGGAGCGGCCTCGATGGTGTTGATGATGAACTCGGTCGAGCCGACCAGGTCGGCCTTGAGGACGACCTCGTGCTGGCACTCCGGGTGGACCAGGATCTGCACACCCGGGATCTCGGCGCGCAGGTCGTCGATGGTGTCGGGGGAGAAGCGGCCGTGGACCGAGCAGTGGCCCTTCCACAGGATCACCTTCGCCGCCCGCAGCTCCTCGGCAGATACGCCGCCGCCGGGCTTGAGCGGGTCCCAGACCACGCAGTCGTCCAGCGACATACCGAGCTTCAGGACCGCGGTGTTGCGGCCGAGGTGCTGGTCGGGGAAGAAGAGGACCTTGGCGTCGTCCTTCTGCTCGAAGGCCCACTCCAGGACGGCCTGCGCGTTGGAGGAGGTGCACACGACGCCGTCGTGGCGGCCGCAGAACGCCTTGATGTCGGCCGAGGAGTTCATGTAGGTCACCGGCACGACCTGCTCGGCCACACCCGCCTCCGAGAGGGCCTCCCAGGCCTTCTCGACCTGGCCCAGCCGCGCCATGTCGGCCATCGAGCAGCCGGCGGCGAGGTCGGGGAGGATGACCGCCTGCGACGGTGAGGTCAGGATGTCGGCCGACTCGGCCATGAAGTGCACACCGCAGAAGACGATGTACTCCGCGTCCGGCCGGGCGGCCGCGTCGCGCGCGAGCTTGAAGGAGTCCCCGGTCACGTCAGCGAACTGGATGACCTCGTCGCGCTGGTAGTGGTGTCCGAGGACGAACACCTTCTCGCCCAGCTTCTCCTTGGCGGCGAGAGCGCGCTTGACCAGGTCGGGGTCGGAGGCGGCCGGCAGGTCGCCGGGGCACTCGACGCCACGCTCGGAGTTCAGGTCGGTGCCGCGCCCCAGGGGGAGCAGCGGGAGGTCGACAGTCGTCATGATGACGATAATACATGTCGAGGGTTCGATGGCCCGGTGGCGTGGGTCACATGGTGGTACTCGCCGCGGGCCCGGCTCAGGCGCGCAGCGGCCGGACGGCGTCCCAGGCCGGGTCGGTGTCGACCCGGGTGACGACGTCGCCGTGGGCCCAGCCGTCGACCGTCTCCTCCAGCCGCTGCGGGGCCGAGGTGGTGGGATCGACGTAGGCGTGGAGGAGGCGTACGCCGTTGGTGGTCTCGTGGGCCACGACCCGGCCGTCGGGGCCGAGGGTCGAGGCGAGCCGGTCCTCGAGCTGCCCGAGCTCGCACAGGGCGTCGGCGGAGGGGAGGCCCCGCTCGGCGAAGCCGATGTAGGGCACCATCACGCCGACGTGGTGGGTCAGGTTGGGTGCCGTCACCGGGTGCAGCGGCACCACCGCGCTCGCGATCACCGGACCCTGGGGGCTCTCCCCGTGGAGCAGCACCCAGGCCGGGTTGCCGTCGGGGTCGACGTACTCCTTGCGGAGGTTCCTCACCGCGGCGCGCAGCCCGTCGAGGCCGAAGCCGTCACGGGGGCGGGCGGTGGTGGTCTCGACCTCACCGATCCACAGCTCGGTGCTGGACTCGCCCAGTGTGGTGTCCAGGGCGTGGAAGGCGACCTGGAGACGGGCTTCCTCGGTGAGGTCGGGGAAGGCCGGGTGGAAGAGCGTGAGGTCGAAGTGGGCGCCCTTCTGCCGGGCACCGACCAGCACGTCGGCGAGCCGGATCGCGTCGCCACCGGGGGTGGTGAGCACGGCCTCGACCGGATCGTCGACCGGTGGGCGCTGGTCGCTGAACTCCCAGGGCGAGACGCCGTCGGGCTCGGGTGCGGCAAGCAGCCAGCGGCGCGCGAGCGCGCGATGGTCCGGGTTGCCTCCCGCCGAGACGACCAGCAGCCGTCCGCCCAGGGGTCCGGGGCCGACCTCCCAGCTCAGGCCCGCCTCCATCGCGTCGACCCGCCGGGCCAGCAGGGCCACCAGGGCGTCCTGGTCGTCGGCGTCGAGCGCGGCGCCGCACGCCAGCGCACCCTTCTGCGCCCACCAGGTCCAGAAGGCGCTGATCCGCCTGCTCTCTGAGTCCCTGGCCTCGCGTCGCCCGAAGATCCGCACGAAACGACCTTAACGCGACGCATGCGCATTGGTTACGACATCGATAACGGTCCTCGGGCACCCGGCGACGTCCGGCCGCGGGTAGGTTTCGGCCATGCGAGTGCTGATCGCCCCCGACAAGTACGCCGGCACGCTCACCGCCTCCCAGGCGGCCTCCGCGATCGCGGAGGGGTGGCGGCGTACGGCCCCGCGAGACGAGCTCTCGCTGGCTCCGATGGCCGACGGAGGACCGGGATTCCTCGAGCTGCTCCGCGACGTCCTCGGCGGTGACCTGCGCGAGGTCGAGGTCAGGGGGCCGCACGGCGAGTCGGTGTCGGCGCAGGTCCTGGTCGTGGGCGAGACCGCCTACGTCGAGTCGGCCCAGGCCGCCGGCCTGCACCTGACCGGCGGGAAGGGGGCCGAGCAGGCGACCTCGTACGGCGTGGGGCAGCTGCTCCTCGCCGCCCGCGACGCCGGGGCGAGCACCGTCGTGGTCGGGCTCGGCGGCTCGGGCACCAGCGACGGGGGAGCGGGGCTGCTGGCCGCGCTGGGCGCCACCGCCGACCGGCCGCTCGATGCCGGTGTCGCCGGGCTGGAGGGCATCACCGAGGTCACGCTGCCCGAGCCGCTCGGCCTCGACATCGTCATCGCCAGCGACGTGGACAATCCGCTGACCGGGCTCTTCGGCGCGGTCAAGGTCTACGGCGCGCAGAAGGGGCTGGCCGAGGAGACCATGCCCCGTTGGGACGGAGCGCTGCAGGACCTGGCCGCCGCGACCTCCCGCAAGACCGCGACCGAGAAGGGTGCGGGCGCGGCCGGCGGGATGGGGTTCGCGCTGCTGCTTCTCGGCGCCACCCGCCGGCCGGGGTTCGACGTCGTCGCCGACCTGCTGGGGCTGCCCGAGCTGGCCTCGCGGGCCGACCTGGTGATCACCGGCGAGGGGTCCTTCGACCCGCAGAGTGCCGCCGGAAAGGTGCCGGCCGGGGTGGCCAGGCTCGCCGAGCAGGCGCTGCGGCCCTGCATCGTGCTGGCCGGGAAGGTCAGCATGAGCGGTCGGGAGATGCGTACGCTCGGCATCGACGCCGCCTACTCGCTCGTCGACAGCGTCGGCGAGGAGCGCGCGCTGGGCCAGGCGTACGAATCCCTGGTCCAGGTCGCCGCCAGGGTCGCCCGGACGTGGTCCGCCGACCACCGGGAATAACCGAGGATGTGCGACGATTGACCCAGAGACACAACCCGCACCCACGCACAGGGAGCCCAGCTACATGACCGAGCAGACGACCGAACGCCGCGCCGACTCCATCAACCTGAGCGACGTTGCCGCCGCGAAGGTGAAGAGCCTCCTGGAGCAGGAAGGCCGCGACGACCTGAGCCTGCGCATCTCCGTGCAGCCTGGTGGCTGCTCCGGCCTGCGCTACCAGCTCTTCTTCGACGAGCGCACCCTCGACGGTGACGTCGTCACCGACTTCGACGGTGTCTCCGTCGTCGTCGACCGGATGAGCGTCCCTTACCTCAACGGCGCGATGATCGACTTCGTGGACAGCATCGAGAAGCAGGGGTTCACCATCGACAACCCCAACGCCACCGGCTCCTGCGCCTGTGGTGACTCGTTCCACTGAGTCAGCACCACTGAGCATCGACGCGAGCGCCCCCGTCCGGTTCGGACGGGGGCGCTCGTGCGTTCTACGACGCTCGGGATGACGCTCAGGTGGTCACCGGCGCCGGCCGGCGGCCGGCGAACGCCGGCGTCGTCAGCGCCAGCAGGAGGAGCACGAGCCCGAAGGCCGTGGAGGCGAGCATCGCGGCCTCCATCGCCGGCTCGATGCCGTCCCCGGCGCGACTGGTGAACACGGCGGTGAGCGTCGCGACGCCGATCGCGCCACCGAGCTGTTGCATCGACTGGAACAGCCCCGCCGCGGCACCGGAGTCCTCGCCTCCCGCCGCCATGATCGCGGCGCTGGCCGGGGTGAAGAAGAACGGCGCGGTGAAGCCGAAGACGAAGCACGGCACCAGGACGCCGGCCCACAGCGGCGCATCGGCGGCCAGCAGCGCGAAGGCGACCAGCCCCGCCAAGCCGAGGAGGATTCCGAGGGTGATCGTCCCGCGGTCCCCGATGCGGGCCACCAGGGCCGGCACGAGGCGGGCGCCGAGGATCACCGATGCTCCCCACGGCAGTTAGGCCAGCCCTGCCTCGAGCGCGTCGAAGTGACGTACGTCCTGCAGGAAGAGCACCGAGAAGGTGAAGAACCCGATCATCATCGCCGGGACCAGGAGCATGCCCGCATACGGGACGGCGCGGCGGGTGCCCGCGAGCAGGCGCAGCGGCACGACCGGGTGCGCTGCGCGCGACTCCACGGCGATCAGCGCGACAAGCGCGAGCAGCGCGAGAGCCAGGGAGCCGAGCACGACCGGGTCGTCCCAGCCCTCTTGGCCCGCTCGGGTGAGCCCGTGCACCAGGGAGACCATCGTGACGGCGGAGGTGATCGCACCGGGGATGTCCAGGCGCCCGGGCATCCGGTCGGCCTCCCGTACGAAGGCCATGGTGCCCGCGATGACCGCGACCCCGACGGGCACGTTGATCAGCATCACCCAGCGCCAGTCCAGGAGCACGGTCAGTACGCCACCGGCGACCAGGCCCAGGCAGCTGCCGAGGCTGGAGCCGATGATGAACCACGACATCCCGCGCAGCCGTTGTGGGCCTTCGTCGGTGTTCGCAACGAGCAGCACCATGATCGCCGGCCCGGCGAGCGCCGCGCCGATGCCCTGCACGGCCCGCGCCGCGATCAGCAGCTCACCGGAGGGGGCCAGCCCGCCGGCTGCCGAGGCGATCACGAAGATCGCCGCGCCCACCAGGAGCACGCGGCGGGGGCCGAACATCATCCCGAGCCGCCCGCTGACCAGGAGGAAGCCCGCGAACGCCAGCGCGTAGGCGGAGACGACCCACGACAGGCCGACCGCGCCGAGCCTGAACTCGTCGCGGATGTAGGGCAGCGCGACGGTGACGATCACGCCGTCGACCATCAGCATCAGCTGGCAGGTCACCACCGCCGCCACCGCCCACCCTCCGCCGCGGGCACCGGCCCCCCTGTCGGTCCGTGCCTCGTGAAGCTCTGTCATGTCTGCGTACCTCGCTATCATCGGAACCAGGGAGACTCCCCGGTTCAAATGTGGGGACAGTCCCCGGTTATTGTCAAGGGGTATGGGATGACTGCGACCGAGATCACCGGCACCGAGATCACCGACTGGGAGAGCAGGCGGCCGAAGCGGGCCGACGCGCGCCGCAACTACGACGCCGTCGTCGAGGCGGCCCGCGCGGCCTTCGCGCGCGACGGCGTCGACACCTCGATCGACGAGATCGCCCGTTCCGCGGGTGTCGGTAACGCGACGCTCTACCGGCACTTCCCGACGCGCGACGAGCTCATCGCGGTGGCGCTCGCGGAGAACATGGCAGCCGTGCACAAGCGCGGCACCGAGCTCGCCGAGACCGAGGAGCCGCTGGTCGCTCTGCGGGAGTGGCTGCTGGCGACGATCGCGCAGATCGGGACCTACGGCGGACTCCCGGACAGCGTGCTCGACGCGGCCGGCCGGGAGGGGTCGCTGCTCGGCGTGACCTGTGCGCACATGCAGGAGACGACCAAGGAGCTGCTCGCCAGGGCGCAGGAAGCCGGCGAGATCAAGCCGGACGTACGCATGGAGGAGCTCTTCGACCTCGCCGCTGGGATCGCCTGGGTGATCAGCCGGGACAGTGCCGCCGACACCGCCCGCGCCGGCCGGCTCCTCGACCTCGCGCTGACCGGGATGATCGCGCGGGGCTGAGCCTGGCGCGGACATGACAAGAGCCCCTGTCCGTGACAGGGGCTCTCATGTCTTCCGGTCGCCGCGACGCACCAGGGCGGCGGCGTCGCCGGCTCAGGTCAGGGCGAGGCCGTCGGCGACGTGGCCGCAGGTCTCGAGCATGGCGGCGTCGCGCGGCTCGCGGGACTGCATCCGCACCGCCGGAGCGGGGCGGGCCGTCTCGCGCACCCGTGGTGCGGGCAGGCGCAGCGCGCTGTCGGCGGCGGCGCAGTCGGCGCAGAGCTGCGCGGGGCTGTCGAGGTCGTCGTACGGAACGCGCATATCTGTCATGCAAACGACGGTAAGCACTACCAACCGGTAGTTGAAGGCCGACTCAGCGGTAACATTTCATCTCCTGGCAACGGTCGAGCCTTAACGTCGCCCGAGGTCTCGCCGGTAGGGTTCCGCGCATGTCCGGTTCACTCCTGATCGCAGGCTCCATCGCCACTGACCACCTGATGAGCTTCGGTGGAAAGTTCGCCGACTCGCTGGTCGCCGACCAGCTCGACAAGCTCTCGGTGAGCTTCCTGGTCAACGACCTCGAGATCCGCCGCGGTGGCGTCGGCGCCAACATCTCCTTCGGCCTGGCCAACCTCGGCCTCTCGCCGGTGCTCGTGGGGGCGGTCGGCGAGGACTTCGCCGACTACCGCTCCTGGCTCGAGCGCCACGGCGTCAACTGCGACCACCTGCGCGTCTCCGAGACGCTGCACACCGCGCGGTTCGTGTGCACCACCGACACCGCGATGGCGCAGTTCGCCAGCTTCTACCCGGGCGCGATGGCCGAGGCCCGCGAGATCGAGCTCGGCCCGATCGCGGAGAAGGTCGGCGAGCCGTCCTTCGTCCTGGTCGCTCCCGACGACCCCGACGCGATGAGGCGCCACACCGAGGAGGCCCGCCAGCGCGGCTACACCTTCATCTCCGACCCGAGCCAGCAGCTCGCCTTCGGCGACGGTGAGCTGATCCGCGATCTCGTCGACGGCGCCGCCTACCTGTTCACCAACGAGTACGAGTCCCACGTCCTCGAGCAGAAGACCGGCTGGTCGGCCGAGGAGGTCCTGGCGCGCGTCGGCACCCAGGTCACCACGCTCGGCAAGGACGGCGTACGCATCCAGCGCAAGGGCGAGGAGCCGATCCAGCTGCCCGCGGCGAAGAACGTGAACGCGGTCGAGCCCACCGGCGTCGGCGACGCCTTCCGCGCCGGCTTCCTGGCCGCGCTGGCCTGGGACTGCGAGCTGGAGCAGGCCGCGGAGGTCGGCTGCGTCTTGGCCGCCTACTGCGTCGAGACCGTCGGCCCGCAGGAGTACTCCTTCACCGCCGAGGAGTTCGTCGCCCGCGTCCGCGAGTCCTACGGCGACACCGCCGCCGACCAGATCGCCTCGCACATCAAGGCCTGAATCCTCCTCCGCTCAGCTGAGACGGCGTATCCGATACACGGGTACGCCGTCTTCTGCTTCCACCTCGCCGACGAACTCCTGGCCGCGCATGCGGGCCCAGGCGGGCACGTCGTGGTGGGCGGCGACGTCGTCGGCCGCGACGGCGATGACCTCGCCGACCTCGACGTCGCCGAGGTGGCGGCCGAGCTCGATGATGGGCCGGGGGCAGGCCTGGCCCCGGCAGTCGAGGGTGACGACCGGCGCGCTCACAGCCCGGCCTCGGCGCGTAGGTCCTTGACGATCCCGGGCAGTGCGTCGAGCACGCGCTCCACATCCTCTCGCGTCGTGTCGCGGGTCAGCGACAGCCGAACGTTACCGTGTGTGAGCGCTCCCATGGCAGCAAGCACACGAGACGGCTCGCGGGTGTCGGAGGTGCAGGCGGAGCCGCTCGCGACACCGGCGCCGAGGCGGTCCAGCGCGGTCACCAGCGCCTCGCCGTCGACGTACAGAGCCGAGAACGTCACCAGGTGGGGGAGCCGGTCCTCCGCGGGGCCGGCGACGTCGACGTCCGGGATCTCCGCCCCGACCCGTTCCCGGACAAGCGAGATCAGCTCGTGCTGGCGGGCGTTGACCTCCTCCCGCTCGGCGACGACCGCCTGGAGCGCAGCCGCGGCGGCCAGGGCCCCGGGGATGTTCGTGAACCCCTGATCCGTACGCGACCACTCATCGCCCGGGAACGGCCAGCGCCACCGCGCCGACCTGCGCACGACCAGCACTCCCACGCCGCCGGGGCCACCCCACTTGCGGGCGGAGCCGGCGATCGCGTCGCCGACCGAGGGCAGGGGCAGCCGTCCCATCGACGCGCCCGCGTCGACGAAGAGGGAGGCCGGGCCGGCGGCGGAGGCGACGTCGTCGAGCGGCTGCAGCGTGCCGACCTCGTGGTTGGCCTGCTGGACGGCGACCACGTCGACCTCTCCGGCCGCGACGGCGTCACGTACGGCGGCGACCTCGACCCGCGCCTCGCCGTCGACGGCCAGCTCGGTGACGGGAGAGCGTTGCGACCAGCGCGCGGCGTCGATGACGGCCTGGTGCTCGACGGCACTGTGACCGATACCACGTGATCCGAGCCCCAGCAGGCCCGCGTGCACGGCGGTGGAGCCCGACGATGTGAAAAGCACCTCATCGCGACGTACGCCCAGCGCCTCGGCCACGACCTCGCGGGCGTTCTCGAGCAGCAGCCCCGCGTTACGGGCCGGCCGGTGGAGGCGGCGGGGGTCGGCGTACCCCTGCTCGGCCGCGGCGAGAAGCACGTCGCGGGCCGCCGGATGGAGCGGTTCGGCCGATGCGGCGTCCAGGTAGGTGAAGCTGTCGGTCACAGAACCCAACGGTAGCCATACGCGACATGGGGAACCCCTGAAGATGAATCCAGAGGCGCTCGCGGTAGTCTGCCGACATCTGAGTGTTCGCATGAGAGAGAGGCTCGTAGTGGGTCTGCACTTGCCAGGGGCCGGATCGACTCCGTCCCACGCCCGCGCCCGACGTGGTGCGCTGGTGGCGACGCTGACGGCCGGCGCCCTCCTGCTGAGTGGTTGTTCGGACGAGGCGGCGCGTTTCGGCTTCCCCGAGCCACGTTCTGAGCAGGGGGAGCACAACCTCGCCCTGTGGCAGGGCGCATGGATCGCCGCGCTGCTGACCGGCATCCTGACCTGGGGGCTCATCTTCTGGGCGATCTGGCGCTACCGGCGCCGCAGCGACGCCGACATCCCGGTCCAGACGCGTTACAACCTGCCGCTGGAGATCTTCTACACGATCGCTCCGGTCCTGATGGTGATCGTGTTCTTCGACCACACCGTCAAGGTCCAGAACGAGATGCTGGACGACGGGTCGCCGACCAACGTGATCGAGGTCACCGGCCAGCAGTGGCAGTGGACCTTCAACCACGGCATCGGCGAGCTGGACGCCAGCGCGGACGACAACCTCGTCGACGACGAGTTCCCCTACGACAGCTACGGCTATGTCGTGGGCACCGGCTCGCACATCCCGACGCTGGTCCTCCCGGAGAAGACCACCACGCGCTTCAACCTGCGCTCGGCGGACGTCATCCACAACTTCGGCGTGCCGGAGTTCGGCATGAAGATGGACGTCGTCCCGGGTCGGGTCAACCACTACTCGATCACCACGAAGGAGGCCACGGCCACCTTCAACCCGGGTGCCAACGACCTCATCGAGGGCAAGACCTTCCGCGGCGCCTGCTACGAGCTCTGCGGCGTCTACCACGCCCGGATGATCTTCAAGGTCGCGATCCTCTCCGAGAGCGACTACAAGTCTTACGTCGACGCGCTGGCGCAGAAGGGCTTCGAGGCCGAGCGCCCGCTGCTCGGTGGTGGCAAGTCCACCCGCACCACCGACGACATCGCCAGCCACAACGAGGAGGAGGGCGAGTGACCGCCACAGCTGCGCGCCCGGTCACCGGGGGCCCCAAGCCGCTCGGTAAGCACATCTACCAGCTGCTGACCACCACCGATCACAAGCTGATCGGCAAGATGTACCTGGTCACGTCGTTCGCCTGGTTCCTCGTCGGCGGCCTGATGGCGCTGCTGATGCGCTCAGAGCTGGCCTTCCCGGGTCAGCAGGTCGTCAACGACGAGCTGTTCAACCAGCTGTTCACCATGCACGGCACGATCATGCTGCTGCTGTTCGCGACGCCGCTGTTCTTCGGCTTCGCCAACGTCATCATGCCGCTGCAGATCGGCGCCCCTGACGTCGCGTTCCCGCGACTCAACATGTTCAGCTACTGGCTCTACCTCTTCGGTGGTCTGATCGCGGGCAGCGGCTTCTTCACCCCGACGGGCGCGGCCGACTTCGGCTGGTTCGCCTACACGCCGCTGTCCAGCGCGCAGTACTCGCCGGGTGTCGGTGGCGACCTGTGGATCATGGGTCTCTACATGGGTGGTCTGGGCACCATCCTGGGCTCGGTCAACTTCATCACCACGATCATCTGCATGCGTGCGCCGGGCATGACCATGTTCCGGATGCCGATCTTCACGTGGAACGTGCTGATCACCGCCCTGCTCGCGCTGATCGCGTTCCCGATCCTGGCCGCCGCGCTGCTGATGCTCGAGTCCGACCGCCAGTTCGGCTCCCACGTCTTCGACGCCGCCCACGGCGGCCCGATCCTGTGGCAGCACCTGTTCTGGTTCTTCGGCCACCCCGAGGTCTACATCATCGCGCTGCCGTTCTTCGGCATCATCTCCGAGATCCTCCCGGTCTTCAGCCGCAAGCCGATCTTCGGCTACATCGGCCTGGTGGCCGCGACCCTCGGTATCGCGATCCTCTCGGTGGCGGTGTGGGCGCACCACATGTTCGTCACCGGCGCGGTCAACCTGCCGTTCTTCTCCGGCATGACGTTCCTGATCGCGGTGCCGACAGGGGTGAAGTTCTTCAACTGGATCGGCACGATGTGGGGCGGATCGGTCAGTTTCGACACCCCGATGCTGTGGTCGATCGGCTTCCTGACGACCTTCCTCTTCGGTGGTCTGACCGGCATCATCCTGGCGAGCCCGCCGCTCGACTTCCAGGTCTCCGACTCCTACTTCGTGGTCGCGCACTTCCACTACGTCGTCTTCGGCACCGTGGTGTTCGCGATGTTCGCCGGCTTCTACTTCTGGTGGCCGAAGATGACCGGCCGGATGCTCGACGAGCGCCTGGGCAAGGTCCACTTCTGGCTGCTGTTCGTCGGCTTCCACGCGACCTTCCTGGTCCAGCACTGGCTCGGTGTCGAGGGCATGCAGCGGCGTATCTCCGACTACCTGCCCAGCGACGGCTTCACCTTCCTCAACCAGTTCTCGACCGTGGGCGCGTTCCTGCTCAGCCTGTCGATGCTGCCGTTCTTCTACAACCTCTACGTCTCGCGTCACGCGCCGATCGTCGAGGTCGACGACCCGTGGGGCTGGGGCCGTTCGCTGGAGTGGGCCACCGCCTGCCCGGCGCCGCGCCACAACTTCGTCTCCATCCCGAAGATCCGCTCGGAGTCCCCGGCCTTCGACCTCCACCATCCGGAGATCGCCGCGCTGGAGCACGATGAGGACGATCTCGTCTCCACCAGCTCCAACAAGGAAGGCTGAGCCCGATGAAGTCTGAAGCCTGGATCTTCGGGGTCTGCACCGCCTTC
This sequence comes from Nocardioides luteus, assembly GCF_015752315.1. NCBI lineage: Bacteria > Bacillati > Actinomycetota > Actinomycetes > Propionibacteriales > Nocardioidaceae > Nocardioides > Nocardioides luteus. Next base: position 3,549,539 of record NZ_JADOVJ010000001.1, on the reverse strand, counting down.
ATGGTGCTGGTCACCCCGGCCTACTGGTTCGTCACTGCGGCCTCCTCTGAGGGTGGTGACTGGACCGGCACCTCGGCGCTGGTCATGTGCACGCTGCTGTTCACCATGATCTGGATCTACCTCGGCTTCCACGCCATCCGGATGGATCCGCGTCCCGAGGACCGCGAGGACGGGGACATCGCCGAGGGCGCCGGCGAGTACGGCTTCTTCCCGCCGTTCTCCTGGTGGCCGCTGTGGGCCGGCCTCACCTTCGGTCTGGTCGTCCTGGCCGTCGCGATGGCCGCCTGGTGGCTGGTCATCATCGCCGCCGTGCTCGGCATGCTGGCCACCGCCGGCTGGAACTTTGAGTACTACCGAGGCGAGTTCAAGCACTAGGCGCCGCCCGGCACGCACGCTCGCTGCGTTGTGGGCGCTCGACGACCGGCTTCGCCCTGAAGGTCGCCTTCGCACCCACGCCTTGCGATCGCACGCGCCGGACGACGCCTATACAGCGGGGCCCGATCCACCACGGATCGGGCCCCGCTGCCGTTCTTGGGCGGCTCTTGGCAATGCCCGATAGGGTTATCGCGCCCGCCTCCCGGTTCAGAGCGCTGGGTTCACAATTTCAGGTCTGGAGCAGTCTCACCGTGTCAACGCAGTCACCGTTTCGCCGCCCGTCCCTGCTGGCCCGTCGGGGGGTGCTGTTGACCACCGCGACCGCGGTCCTGACCCCCGTGCTCGCCGCGTGCGGGGCCGACCCGGCGTCGAAGGAGCCGAAGAAGCCCGCCGAGCCGACGGTGCAGATCACGCCCAACGTCGAGAACGAGGCCACCGGGGTCGCGGTCGACAAGGTGGTCAAGGTCGACGTGGCCAAGGGGCGGCTCGACGAGGTGATGCTGACCGGGGCCAAGGGCACCAAGGTGCGTGGCACGATCACCGAGGACGGCCTGAGCTGGAGCGCAGGTGAGGTGCTCGAGCCGACCGCCTCCTACACGCTCGCGGTCACCGCGACCGGTGACGACGGTCTGCAGAAGAAGAGCCAGATCACCTTCTCCACCGAGGACCTCGGCCTGGACCGCCAGACCTACCCGTCGATCGCACCGCTCAACGGGGAGACCGTCGGCGTCGGGATGCCGATCATCGTGACGTACGACCTGCCGGTGAAGAACAAGGCCGCCTTCGAGAAGAAGATGCTGGTCGAGTCGACGCCCGAGCAGGAGGGGTCCTGGTACTGGGTGAGCGACAAGGAGGTCCACTACCGTCCGCGCACCTATTGGCAGGCGAACTCCACGATCAACGTGAAGCTCAACATCAACTCGGTCCCCGCGGGCGGCGGCATCTTCGGCCAGAAGAACCGTGAGATCACCTTCAAGACCGGCGACGCGCACATCTACCGGGCCAACGCGCAGACCCACCAGATGGACGTCTTCAAGAACGGGCAGAAGATCAAGACCATCCCGATCACGACCGGCAAGGAAGGGTTCATCACCCGAAGCGGCGTGAAGGTGATCATCGAGAAGTTCAAGCGCAAGACCATGAACTCCGAGACCATCGGGATCAACGAGGGCGACCGGGAGTACTACAACATGGAGGGCGTGAAGTGGGCCATGCGGCTCACGTTCTCCGGTGAGTTCATCCACGGCGCGCCCTGGTCGGTCGCGCAGCAGGGCAACGCCAACGTCTCCCACGGCTGCACCGGGATGAGCGACGAGAACGCCAAGTTCCTCTACGACATGACCCGTCGCGGCGACGTCGTCGAGACCGTCGGGACCAACCGCGAGATGACCTTCAGCAACGGCTGGGGCGACTGGAACACCCCCTACGAGGAATACCGGGCCGGGTCTGCCCTCGCCTGACCCGCGGCGCGCCGAAGCCGGCTTGGGCCTGTGAGGCGGCCCGAGTCGATATCGTGCATTGCAGTAAATAGCGTGTGACATCAAGCGTTTGCTGCTTGCGTCCTGAAGCGTCTTTACCTACGTTCCAGTTATCACGTAATCGCGTTGCGCAGGGCTGACCCCGACGGCCCGCGCCCCTGGAAGGTGGATGCGTTGCCTCGGCCGGTGCTGGTACTGGACCTGGACGGCACGGTGTGTCTCGGAGACACTCCGGTGCTTCTCTACGCCGAGAGGGTGGCGGCCCTCACCGCCGTCCCTGAGGCGCTCCTGGAGGCCGCTGAGGCCTTCCTGGGGAAGCGGCTGCCCGAGAGTGCCCCGAAGACGCTCACAGGCGCTCAGGACGGCTATGAGGCGGTCAAGATCCTGGGCCTGGCCGCCGGGGTCACCGAGGAACAGTTGAGCGCTGCGTACGTCCTGAGCAGGGCGGAGATGAGCGAGTGCCCGGGGGACATCCACACACCCGACGGGCTGACCGATCTGCTCGCCGGGATCGACGCGCACCGGGTGATCCTGACCAACTCGCCCGGCAGCGGGCTGGACGCGATCCTGGAGCACCTCGGCCTGGGCGGCGTGGTCGACGAGGTGCGCACCGACGCGCTCAAGCCGACCCGGATGAAGGGGCACCTGGATGCCTTCCTCGATGCCGCGGGCGCCGCCGACGCCCCCGAGTGGTTGATGTCGGTCGGCGACATCTGGCGCAATGACCTGGCTCCCGCCGTCGAGCGTGGTTGTGTTGCTGCGTACGTTGATGCCTTCGACCGCCGGCAAGGACCAGCTCATGTTCGTGCAGGATCACTCGTGGACCTGTACCCCGCAGTCTCGGACTGGTCGAGTGACCCGTCATCCTTCATCGCAGCTCACCCCCTCAAGGAGTCTGTCCAATGTTGAGAACCCCCAGGAACCGGTTGCTGGCGGTCGGTGCCGCCGCATCGCTCGCCCTCTCGCTCGCCGCCTGTGGCAGTGGTGAGGACAGCGCCGCGCCCGCGGAGGATCCCGAGGAGATCGTGCTCTCGCTGGTGCCCTCGGGCGACGTCGACTCGATCACGCAGAGCGCGAAGGGCCTGGAGTCGTTCCTCAGCGACAAGATCGGGATCCCGGTACGCGCCGAGGTCACCGAGAGCTACGCCGCCGCGATCGTGGCGATGAAGTCCGACCAGGCGCAGGTCGCGATGCTCGGCCCGATCGGCATGGTCCAGGCCGAGGACCAGGCTGGCGCGGTGCCGGTCCTGCAGTCGGTGCGCTACGGCTCGGGGACCTACCACACCCAGTGGTTCACCAACGACCCCGAGACCTACTGCGCCGACGAGGTCAAGGTGGTCGAGGGCTTCAAGTACTGCAACGGCACCGATGCCGCCAAGACCGGCCCCGCTGGCGAGGAGGCGATCGCCAAGATCAAGCCCGGCACCTCGATCGCCTTCGTCGACCAGGGCTCCGCCTCGGGCTACTACTACCCGGCCACCCAGTGGAGCCAGGTCACCGGCGGCGACGCGCTGGTCGACCTCGACGCGCAGTTCGCCGGCGACCACGACGCCGCGGTGCTGGCGGTGGCGCGCGGCGACTACCCGATCGGCGTGAGCTTCGACGACGCCCGCGAGGAGGTCGCGGCCGACGAGCCGAAGGTCGCCTCCGAGGTCGTGGTCTTCGCCTACTCCACCGAGATCCCCAACGACGGCATCGTCGTCGCCGGCGGGCTCTCCAAGGAGCTGCGTACGAAGGTGACCGACGCGTTCACCGCGATGGCGAAGGACCCCAAGGGGCTCAAGACGCTGGAGGCGGTCTACGAGATCGAGGGCCTCGAGAAGGTCGACACGGCAGCCCTGAAGAAGGCGAAGTCCGTGGAGGAGAACTTCGGCGAATGAGCGGCTCGAACCCCGGAGGCGGGCCCGCTGGTGGTCACCGCATCGTCTTCGACGATGTCTCGGTGGTCTACCCGAACGGCACCCGGGGCCTGGACGGGGTCTCCCTGACCATCCCGGCAGGGGAGTTCGTCGTGGTCGTCGGGCTCTCCGGGGCGGGCAAGTCGACGCTCATCCGCACGATCAACGGCCTGGTGCCGGTCACGTCGGGCTCGCTCTCGGTGGGCGGGACCGAGGTGGCCACGGCCCGCGGCCGCCGGCTGCGGCGGCTGCGCGCCGAGATCGGGATGATCTTCCAGGGGTTCAACCTGGTGACCCGTCGCTCGGTGATGGGCAACGTGCTCACCGGCCGGCTGCACGCCCAGTCGTGGCTGCGGTCGGCTCTCGGCGTGCACACGAAGGCCGACAAGGAGATCGCCTTCGAGGCGCTCGAGCGCGTCGGGATCGTCGAGAAGGCATGGGTACGCGCCTCCGAGCTCTCCGGCGGACAGCAGCAGCGGGTCGCGATCGCTCGGGCGCTCGCGCAGCAGCCCTCCGTGGTGCTCGCCGACGAGCCGGTCGCCTCGCTCGACCCGCCCACAGCCAACCTGGTGATGCGCGACCTGCAACGGATCAACCGGGATCTAGGTATCACTACCGTGGTCAACCTGCACTTCCTCGATCTCGCCCGGCGCTACGCCGACCGCATCATCGGCATGCGCGCGGGACAGGTGGTGTTCGACGGCCCCGCTGCCGCGGCCGACGACGCGGTCTTCGAGAAGATCTACGGCCGCTCGCTGACCGCCGAGGACGTATCTGCATGAGTCAGGCCACCCTCGAGCGCCCGGGCGGCCAGCGCCCGGTCCGCCCGGAGCAGCCGCCGCCGAGCCCGCTGCTCGTCGGCGGCGTTCTCGGTGCCGTCGCGATCACGGTGGTGGCGGGCTGGGCGATCGACTTCTCGCTCGCCCCGGTGATCGAGCAGTGGCCGATGCTGACCTCGATCCTCGCGGAGGTGGTCCGTCCCGAGTGGCAGGAGATCACCGATCCCTCCTCGCGGCTGTGGACCGCCCTCATGGAGACGGCCGCCATCGCGGTCATCGCGACGTTCGTCGGCTCCCTGATCGCCCTCGGCGTGGCTCTGCTGGGCTCCAAGGTCAGCGCGCCACCTGCGGTCTACCGGGTCATCAAGCCGGTGATGTCGGTGATCCGGTCGCTGCCCGACATGGCCTACGCGCTCGTGTTCGTCGCCGTCGTCACCGGTCCGCTTCCCGGGATCCTGGCGCTGACCATCTTCAACATCGGCATCGTCGCCAAGCTGACCGCGGAGAGCATCGACGCCGTCGACCCGGGGCCCCTGGAGGCGCTCGACGCGGCCGGGGCGACCCGCTGGCAGCGGGCCCGTGCGGCGATCGTGCCGCAGATCCTGCCCAACTACGCCTCGTACGTCCTGTACGTCTTCGAGCTCAACGTCCGCGCCTCGGTGGTGCTGGGCGCGGTCGGGGCCGGCGGGATCGGGCAGCTGATCATGCTCTACTTCAACCGGGCCGACTACGCGCGGCTCGCGGCGGTCGTCATCGTCATCTTCGTGGTCGTCGTCGCGATCGACCTGCTCTCCCAGATCCTGCGCAGGAGGCTGGTGTGACCGAGGCGACCGCCACGCGGCCCAAGCCACCGCCGAAGTGGCCCTACACCGTGGCCGGGCTGACGCTGATCGGCATCGTGCTGATCGCCGGTTGGTCCCTGGACGACGCCAAGTGGGAGCGGCTGCCGCAGTTCCCGGGAGAGATCCTGCAGTACGCCGGCCAGATGCTCGACGGCTTGCTGACCTGGCCGGGAGCCCATCCCGAGGGTCAGGCCGACCCGGAGCTCACCTACGGAGACTGGTGGCTGCAGTCCTTGAAGCTGATGGGGGAGTCGGTCGCGCTCGCCTGGATCGGCACCTGCGTCGGAGCGCTGTTCTCCTTCCCGCTGGCGTTCCTGGCCGCCTCCAACACCTCGCCGCTGGTCGTACGCGTCCCGGTGCGGCTCTTCTTCAACGCCATCCGCGCGGTCCCGGAGATCCTGCTCGCGGTGATCGTCATGCTGCCCCTGTTCGGGCTCAACCCGATGGCGGGAGCGATGGCGATCGGCGTCCACTCGATCGGCTCGCTGGGCAAGCTGACGCTGGAGAACATCGAGGCCGTCGATCCGCGCCCGGTCGAGGCGGTCGCCGCCGCCGGCGCGTCGTGGTGGCAGCGCATCCGGGCTGCGGTGATCCCGCAGATGCTTCCCGAGACCGTGGCGTTCTGGCTATACCGCTTCGAGGTGAACATCAGGGCAAGCGCAATCCTCGGCGTCGTGAGCGCCGGTGGAATTGGAGCGCTTTTAAACCGTGTCCTTCGGGGCAGAGAATGGGAGTGGGGTGGAATCATGCTAGCTGTGATCATCATCGTGACGATCCTGGTGGACCAGCTGTCTGCAGCGCTGCGTCACCGGATCCTGCACGGCGCCGAGGCCACTGCGGTGGCGGCATGACGAGTGCGCCGGTTCTTCCCGCCATCCGGGCCGCCATGCCGCGGCTCAACCCTTCCGAGCGCGCGGTCGCCGAGGTCGTGCTGACCCGCTCGGAGTGGGCCATCGAAGCGACCACCGCCGAGATCGCCGCCGAGGCCTCCGTCTCGACCGCGACCGTGGTTCGTGCCGCGCAGAGACTCGGGTTCCGCGGCTTCCCGCACCTCAAGGTGCTGCTGGCCCGCGACCTGGGTTCGGCCAAGACCGAGACGACCGAGGGGGGCAGCCCGCTGACGGTGGTGCGCTCCTTCTTCGCCGACATCGCCGACTCCGCCTCCGACATGGTCGGCCTCCTCTCCGAGGAGCAGGTCAGCCGGGCCGTCGAGCTGCTCGCCGAGGCCCGTTCGATCCTCGTCGCCGGCACCGGGGTCTCCTCCCCGGTGGCCCAGGACATCGCGATGCGGCTGGGCTCCCAGGGCCTCAGCACCGTCGCGCCCAGCGACCACCTCGACCAGCTCATCCGGGCTCGGCTGCTCCAGCCCGGCGACGTCTGCGTCGTCGTCAGCGGCACCGGCGCCACCGCGCCCACGATCCAGGTCGCCCAGGCGGCCGTCGCCGGGGGAGCGGCCGTGATCGCGCTGACCTCCTTCACCGGCACCCAGCTGACCAAGCTGGCCGAGGTCGAGCTGGTCACCCCGCAGGGCGGCCGGGCCGGGTTCCGTCAGGAGCTCGACTCGATCATCCGGATCCCGCAGCTGATCCTCGGCAACGCTCTCGTCGCCGCCGTGGCGGCCCGCGACCCCGAGGCCGCGGCCAACGTACGCGCCCGGGTGCTCGAGGTCGTCGGCGGCGAGCTCGACCCGCAGGGCTGATCCTCTAGAGATAGGCCCCGAGCAGCTCCGCCTCCGCGCGGAGCTGCTCCGCTTTTTCGCCCGCTCCGTGGCTCTCCATGTCTGCCGCGGCGGCCCGACGCTCGGTCTGCTCGGCCGAGATGATCTCGCGGATGTCCTTGTCGCTCAGGTCGCGCCTGGCGGCCTCGGTCGCACCGACGCCGGTCGCGGCGCCGGCGATCGGTCCCTGTGCCGACGTGGAGCTCGAGGCGGTCCCGTCCGTGGCCAGGGCAGTCTCCGTCACCGGGAGCGCCTCGGCGTTGGCGATGGCGGCCAGCGTCGAGCGCAGCACGGCCGTCGCCGTGGTGTCGCGGGCCTTACGGGCGGTGAGGAGGTCGGCTCGGAGGCGAGCCTGGAGGCCGGTCATGTGCTGGACCCTAGGTTTCCGGCCGGGGGAGGGGCAACCGGGTTTCGGCCCGGGAAAACGCACGTGGCGCCGTCCCCCGGAGGGAACGGCGCCACGTGGCGTACGGCTTCAGCGTCAGTGGCTGAGGGGCTCCTCGATCGCCGAGTGGCGGTGATCGTCGAAGTCGTGACCGTCGACCTGGTGACCCTCGTGGGCGGCCAGCTCGTGAGCCTCGTGCTCGGCGTGGTGGTGCGCCTCGCTGAGCTCCTGGGCGGTGGGCTTGTCCACGTCGTGGTCGTAGTAGAAGGCGCGGAGCTTGGCGCGGAACGACTGCTTGCCGTTCTTCTTCAGCTCCGGCTCCTCGCCGGCCCGGCCGCGGTCGCGGACGGTCATGGCGAAGGCCTCGTCCTCGGGAAGCGGCAGGTGCTTCTCGTGGTAGGCGCCCTCCGGCGTACGGATGACCGTGCCGGTCTCGTAGCCGTGCAGCAGCTTCTCGTTGTCGTGACGCTGCAGCGAGATGCACCAACGACGCGTGATGATGAACGCCACGATCGGACCCAGGAACACGAACGCCCGCAGGAAGTAGGTGATCTGGTTGATCGAGAGGTCGAACTTGATCGCGATGATGTCGTTGCCGCCCGCGGCCCAGAAGCCCGCGTAGAACGTCATCAGCGCGACGAACGTGGCGGTGCGGGTCGGAGCGTTGCGCGGGCGCTGGAGCAGGTGGTGCTCGCGCTTGTCACCGGTGATCCAGGCCTCGATGAACGGGAGCATCAGCACGACCATCCAGGCCGCCATCGGCAGCACGATGACCGGGAAGAAGATGTTCCACGACCAGGTCGAGCCCCAGAAGTGCGACTCCCAGCCCGGCATGATGCGCAGCGCGCCGTCGGGCCAGCCCATGTACCAGTCGGGCTGCGAGCCGGCGGTGACCTTGGTCGGGTCGTACGGCCCGAACTTCCACACCGGGTTGAGCGAGAAGAAGGCACCGAGCAGGGCGGTCACACCGAAGGTGATGAAGAAGAAGCCGGTCATCTTGGAGATGTAGTTCGGCACCATCGGGTAGCCGACGACGTTCTTCTCGGTGCGGCCGGGTCCAGGCCACTGGGTGTGCTTGTGGTAGATCAGCAGGATCAGGTGGGCACCGATCAGCGCCAGCAGCAGCGCCGGGATCAACAGCACGTGGATCGTGAACAGGCGCGGGATGATGTCATCGCCTGGGAACTCGCCTCCGAACAGGAAGAACGAGATGTAGGTCCCCACGATCGGGATCGCCATCATGAACCCGTCCGCGGCCCGGATACCGGTGCCGGAGAGCAGGTCGTCGGGGAGCGAGTAGCCGGTGAAGCCCTCGAGCGTGCCGAGGAGCAGCAGCGTGGCGCCGATGACCCAGTTGATCTCACGCGGCTTGCGGTGCGCGCCGGTGAAGAAGACGCGCATCATGTGGATCATCATCGAGGCGATGAACAGCATCGCCGCCCAGTGGTGGACCTGGCGCAGCAGCAGACCGCCGCGTACGTCGAAGGAGATGTCCAGCGTCGAGGCCATCGCCTCGGACATGTCGATGCCGCGGAGCGGCGCGTAGGAGCCCTGGTAGGTGATCTCGGCCATCGACGGCTTGAACCACAGGGTCAGGAAGACACCGGTGACCAGCAGGACCACGAAGCTCCACAGCGCGATCTCACCCAGCATGAACGACCAGTGGTCGGGGAAGATCTTGCGGGAGAGGAACTTGCTCAGGCCGCCGAGGCCGAGGCGCTCGTCGGCCCAGTTGGCCGCCGCACCTGCCTTGGTCGGCTTGCCCGCCGGGGCAGCGGGATTGGTGCCGTTACTGGCGGCAACCTTGGACGTGTCGGTGCTCACTGTCCGCCCTCCTTGTAGCCGTACTGCTCAGCATCGGCGGCGTGGTCCTTTGACCAGTCGTCGAAGATCTCGTCGATGTCGTAGGTGTTGCGCTCCCAGTAGCTGACGCCCACAGGCTCAGGGTAGTCGGAGAGGGCAACGAGGAAGCCGTCCGCGTCGACGCCCAGCGGCAGCTGCGGCAGGTGACGGCCGGCCGGACCGAAGATGACCTTGCCGTGGTCGGCGAGGTCGAAGGTCGACTGGTGGCACGGGCACAGCAGGTGGTGCGTGGTGCGCTCGTTCAGCGAGATCGGGCAACCGACGTGGGTGCAGATCTTGGAGTAGGCCACGATGCCGTTGACCGACCAGTTGCGGGTCACGTCGTTGGCGATGTCGTTGGGGTCCATGCGGAGCAGGATGGTGGCCGCCTTCGACTTGGCGATCTGCAGCGGCGCACCGTGCAGGCTGCCGTCGAAGATCGTCGCCGGCTCGGCGTTGACCAGGTCACCGACCTCCAGGTCGCCCGGGCGGATCGGGGTGCCGACCACGTCGCGCACGACGCGCACGCCGGCGTCCCAGACGGTGTGCTCGAGGCCGGCACCGGGGTAGGGCTGCTCCTCGGTGATCTGGGCGTTGGTCTGGCCCAGGTCCTTGAGCATCACGATCGCGGGCAGACCCAGCAGGGCGGCCGAGCCGATCATCGCGTTGCGGATGAACGGGCGGCGAGCCATGCCGGACTCGTGGAGCGCGGCCTTGAGCTCGGCGACGGCCACCTCGCGGGTGGCGGGGGAGGAGGCGGCCGGGTGGCGGTCCTCGGCGTGCTCGATGTCGACGACGAGCTTGCGGGCCCACTGGATGACACCGATACCGAGGAAGAGGAGCGCGAGTCCGAGGGTCGAGCCCAGCGCCAGGTTGGAGGCGCCGTAACCGGCCCAGACGTCACCGTCGTAGCCCGGCTTGATGGTGAAGTAGGCGACCACGAACAGCACCGAGCACAGCGCGGAGAGACCGAAGAAGAGGCTCACCTGACGCTCGGCGCGCTTCTCCGCCTTCGGGTCGACGTCGGTAGGACGCCAGTGATGCTCGTGCATGCCCGGGTCGGGCAGCAGCGCGTCCGTGTGCGCGTTGAGCTCGGGGTGCGAGTCGTCGTGCTTCTCGATCTCGCTGAGATCGCTGCTCACTTGGCAGATCCCTTCTTGGTCTGGTTGGTGCGCGTGGTGTGCGAGGCGATCCACACGGCGAAGGCCACCAGGACGCCGAGACCGACGATCCAGGCGACGATGCCCTCGGTCACAGGACCGAGCGAACCGTTGTTGAAGCCGCCGTAGTCGGGCTGCTCCTTCATCGACTCGACGTAGGAGATGACCGCCTTCTTCTCCTCCGGGCTGATGTTGCCGTCGGAGAAGGTGTCCATGGACTGCGGACCGGTCAGCATCGCCTCGTAGATGTGCTTCGGGTCGGTGTTGAGGATGCTCGGAGCCTCGCCGCCGCGCGGCATCGCGCCGCCGGCACCGGTGAAGTTGTGGCAGGCGGTGCAGTTGGTCAGGAAGATCTGGCCACCGAGGGTGACCGCCTCCTCCTTCTCCTTCTCGGAGGCGTAGGTCTCCGGGTCGTACTGCTCCTCGTCCGGGATCGCCGGGCCGGGGCCGAGGCTGGCGACGTACGCGGCCATGGCGTCGATCTCGTCCTGGTTGAAGCTCGGGTCCTTGACCTCGACCTGCGCACCGGGCTGGGCCATCGGCATCCGGCCGGTGCCGACCTGGAAGTCGACGGAGGCGGCACCGACACCGATCAGGGAGGGGCCGTAGAGCTTCCCGTTCTGGGTGGTGATGCCCTCACCGTTGGAGCCGTGGCAGGTGGAGCAGTTGATCATGAAGAGCTCTTTGCCCTCGGCGACGAGGGCGGCGTTGTCCTTCTCCTGCTCGGCCTGGGAGGCCGGGGCGAGAGCGGCGTACGCACCGCCGGTGCTCAACAGGGCGACCAGGAGCACGGCGGCACCGGCCAACGGGCGGCGACGGTGCCGCGACAGTCGACCGACGGAGCGGTTCAGTAGACGCACATTCAGTCCTTGGTCACTTGAGGAGGTAGATGGTCGCGAACAGGCCGATCCACACCACGTCGACGAAGTGCCAGTAGTAGGACACGACGATCGCGGAGACGGCCTGCTCGTGGGTGAAGCGCTTGGCGACGTAGGTCCGGCCGAGCACGAAGAGGAAGGCGATCAGACCGCCGGTGACGTGCAGGCCGTGGAAGCCGGTGGTCAGGTAGAAGACAGAGCCGTAGGGGTCGTCGGGACCGGTGATGCCCCGGTTGAGGGCGATGCCTTCCTGCACCAGGGCCGCGTACTCCGTCGCCTGACCGGCGATGAAGATCGCACCCATGAGGTAGGTGAGGATGAACCACTCACGCAGACCCCACAGACGGATCGCGAGCAGGGAGCCCTTACGTCCGACCTGGCCGCGCTCGGCGGCGAAGACGCCGAACTGGCAGGTGAACGACGACAGCACGAGGATGGTCGTGTTGACCGCCGCGAACGGGATGTTGAGTCCCTCGGTGTTTGCCTCCCACACCTCGGGGCTGACCGCGCGGATCGTGAAGTAGGCCGCGAACAGCGCCGCGAAGAACATCAGCTCGCTTGCGAGCCAGATGATCGTCCCCACGCTGACCATGCTCGGACGGTCGTGATGCCCGTGCAGGCGGGCTGTTGGAAGAGTCGATACTGTCGCCACGCCCGCCATTATGTCCTGCCCCTTTCCCAGAGTCTTCTTGGGACCCTGTGTGTCGTGTTCGAGGGTGCTCTCACATCCCTTGGACACCGCTCAGGTTCGGTGTGTGACATATGGCCGCGGACCCTGGTGTTGGCGCTAGCATCGGGGTGTGACCGACACCACCCCGAATTCCTTGAAGATCCTCGTCTACAGCGACGACATCGACGTACGCAAGCAGGTGATCCTCGCTCTGGGGCGCCGTCCGCACCCGTCCCTTCCGGAGGTGGAGTACGTCGAGGTGGCGACCGAGCCCGCCGTGCGCGCGCAGCTCGACGCCGGTGGGCTGGCGCTGGCGGTGCTCGACGGGGAGGCCGCGCCGGCCGGCGGGCTGGGGATCGCCAAGGCGGTCAAGGACGAGGTGCCGGGCGCTCCGCCGATCGTGGTCCTCATCGGTCGTCCCCAGGACGCTTGGCTCGGCACCTGGTCGCGTGCGGAGGCAACCGTCGCCCACCCGCTCGACCCGTTCGAGCTGGCCCGGACGGTGGTGGGACTGCTGCGGCCCGTTAACGTTGGCGCATGACGTCCGCCCCCAACTCCTGGCCTGAGGTCCTCACCACGCTGGTCGCGGGACAGTCCCTGTCCGCGCACCAGTCGGCGTGGGCGATGGGGGAGATCCTCTCGGGCGAGGCGACGAGCGCGCAGATCGCCGCCTTCGCGGTGGGGTTGCGCGCCAAGGGCGAGACCGTCGACGAGCTCGCCGGGGTCGCCGACGGGATGCTGGCCAAGGCCAACCCGATCTTCGTGCCCGGGCGCGTGCTCGACATCGTCGGCACCGGTGGTGACCGGTCGTTCTCGGTCAACATCTCCACCATGTCGGCGATCGTCGCGGCCGGTGCCGGCGCCAAGATCGTCAAGCACGGCAACCGGTCCGCCTCCTCCAAGTCGGGGTCGGCCGACGTGCTCGAGGCGCTCGGGATCCGGCTCGACCTCGACGTCTCGCGTGTCGGCGAGGTGGCCGAGGAGGCCGGGATCACCTTCCTGTTCGCCGCTGCCTTCCACCCCGCGATGCGTCATGCCGCCGCCGCCCGGCGGGAGATCGGCATCGCCACCGTCTTCAACCTGCTCGGCCCACTGACCAACCCGGCGCGACCCGCGTCCTCCGCGATCGGCTGCGCCGATGCCGCCGCTGCGCCGGTCATGGCCGGCGTCTTCGCCCGCCGTGGCGTCGACGCCTGGGTCTTCCGCGGCGACGACGGCCTCGACGAGCTCACCACCACCACGACGTCCCACGTGTGGATGGTTTCGCAGGGCGTCGTGACCGAGGCGAGCGTCGAGCCGCTCGACCACGGCATCGCCCGCGCCACCGCCGAGGACCTGCGCGGCGACGACGCCGCCTACAACGCCGCTGTCGTCCGCCGCCTGCTGGCGGGGGAGAAGGGCGCCGTACGCGACGCGGTGCTGCTCAACGCCGGCGCCGCCCTCGCGGTCCACGACGCCGGCTCCGGCAGTGTCGACGAGCGGCTCTCCGGTGGTATCGCCCGGGCAGCTGACGCCATCGACTCGGGGGCTGCTCAGGCGGTGCTCGACCGGTGGGTCGCGGCTACATCGCGTTGATGTAGCGGATCACACACCGAGCGCGCCCGTCAGTCAGTCCAGGCCGATGGAGAAGGCGGCTTCCAGGTCGACCTGGGAGTAGGTGCGGAAGGCGATGTGGGTCTCGGTCTCGAGGACGCCGGGGACCTTGTTGACCTTGTCGGCGACCACCGTGGCCACGTCCTCGTGGGCACGGACGCGCACCAGGGCGATCAGGTCGATCTGGCCGGTCACGGAGTAGACCTCGCTGACGCCGTCGATGGCGGCCACGGCCTCTGCCACCTCGGGGATCTGGGAGACCTCGGCATTGATGAAGACGATCGCTGTGATCACGCAGGTCACGTTAGCCGATCGGTCTAGAGGCTCGCTGCCCGCCGGCCCGCACCGTCGATCGGGCAGGTCCACTCGCCCTCGATGTGGGCGAGGCGTACGCCCGGGGACTCCAGCCAGCGCAGCACCAGCTCGGTCTCCTCGGCACTCGCGGCCGGCACCGGTCCCGGTGCGTCCAGGACCGTCTCCGCGCTGAGCTGGAGGTCGGCGACGTAGGCGTGCGCATTCGCCTCCCGGGGGATCACCCCGGCCGCGGCGAGCCGCCCGTGGCGGACGACGTGGACCGCCCAGCGGCCGTCGTCCTCCCGCCGGATCGCGGTGAGGTCGGGCAGCCGGGTCAGGGCGCTGAGCCGCTGGGTGCGGGCCGCGGCGCGCAGGTAGGAGGTGAGCCGGTCGCGGTGGACGGCCGCCTCCTCGAACCGCTCCTGCTCGGCCAGGCCGGTGAGCCGCTCGGTGATCGTCTCGACGACCTCGTCGGGCCGGTGGAGGATCGACTCGCGGACCCGGGACACCAAGGTCGCGTACGTTTCGGCCGGGACGCTCTGGTCGCACGGGCTCAGGCAGCGGTGGAGCTCGGCGAGGACGCACGGGGTCTTGCGCGGGAGCAGCGGGAGCCGGTCGGAGCACTGCCGGATCGGGAACGTGTCGTGGAGGGCCTGGAGCGCCTTCTCGGCGACCTTCTTGGAGCCGAACGGCCCGAGGTAGTCCGCGTCGTCGTCGAGCACCCGCTTGACCAGCGAGAGCCTGGGCCACGGCTCCTGGGTGAGCTTGACGAAGTGCATCTTCTCCGGTCGTCGCGAGCGACGGTTGTAGGGCGGCTTGTGCTCACCGATGAGCCGCAGCTCGCGCACCCCCGCCTCCAGCGCCGTGGCGCACTCGATGCCCTGCACGGTCGCCGCCAGCCCGACCATCTCGCCCATCCGGGAGCGGGTCTCGGAGGCGGTGAAGTAGGTGCGTACGCGCGTGCGCAGGTCCTTCGAGGTGCCGATGTAGAGCACCCGGTCCTGGCTGTCCTTGAACAGATAGACGCCGGGCGCGTGCGGCAGGTCCTCGGCCAGATGGCGCTTCTTGCGCTGGGCGGTGGTGACCTTGGTCGAGAACGCGGCCAGGTCCTCGAGGGTCAGCACACCGAGGTTGCCGAGGCGCTCCATCATCCCGTGGAGGACGTCGACGGTGGCCCGTGCGTCCTGGAGCGCACGGTGGTTGGGGGTCGTGGGGGAGCCGAAGACCCGCGCGAGCGAGCCGAGCTTGTGGTTGGGCGCCTCGTCGCGGGTGATCACCCGCCGGGCGATCTTCACCGTGTCGAGCACCTCGAAACGCGGCCAGGGCCGCTCCTGCTTCGCCGCGAAGTGCTTGAGGAAGCCCACGTCGAACGGAGCGTTGTGGGCGACCAGCACGCAGCCCTCGGCGAACTCGAGGAACGCCGGCAGCACCGACTCGATCGTGGGGGAGGAGGCGACCATCGAGTTGGTGATGCCGGTCAGGACGGCGATCGACGGCGGGATGCCGGTGTGCGGGTTGACCAGCGTCTGGAACTCACCCAGCACCTCGCCGCCGCGCACCTTCACCGCGCCGATCTCGGTGATCATGCCGCCGTTGTCGGGGCTGTTGCCGGTAGTCTCCAGGTCGACCACGCAGAAGGTGAGGTCGCGCAGCGGTCGGCCGAGCTCGTCGAAGCCGCGCTGCGCCTCCCAGCGGCCGGCGGTCTCCTGGTGCCGGCGTGCCACGGCTCGGGCGCGCATCTCCTTCCGCGCCTCACGAACCGCCATCGTGCTCATGTTCGAACACACTAGCGGGCGCCACCGACAGTGTTCGATGCGATTGCTTCGCAATTCGCGCAGCGCCTGCGCTTGATCCTCGTCTTCCTCCGCTCCGTTCGTCGCTTCGCTCCTCACTGCGCTGCGTCCAGACGAGGAGCGCTCCGGCGCTGGTCGTCGGGGATCGCTTCGCAATTCGCGTTGCCCGAGAGCGCGCCGTCAGCCGAGAAGGGGCGAGAGCGAGGAGAGCGGGACGGTGCGGGCGCCGGCGCGGCGTACGTCCTTGATGACCTCGGCGTCGTCGGTGGCGACGAGGACGACACGGCCGGCGGGCTCGGCGTCGACGAGGTCGCGGATGACGTCGTCGGCGATGACGCCCTCGGGGGAGAAGATGACCTTGACGCCACGAGGGGGCACGGCGGTGGGACGTACGGATGCGGAGTGGGCGTCGAAGACGACGGTCGTCTCGGCGCCGGTGCGGGCCGCGATCGGGGCGATCGCGCGCAGCAGCCGCAGCCGCTGGGCATCGAGCGCGGAGTCGGGCCACAGGGCCTTGGAGACGTTGTAGCCGTCCACGATCAGCCGGACCCTGGGCATCGCCAGGAACTGCTCGAGGTGGGCGCTGCTGGTGACGCCGACGCCCGCGGCGGCGTCGGCGGAGGCCAGCTCGGCCTCGACCCGCTCGCCCGGGGTGCCGGTGACCGGCGGCAGCGCGAGCTCGCGGCGGAGCCCGCCGGCCGCGTCGAGCAGGGTGTCGAGCAGGAACCGGGCCCGCAGCGAGGCGTCCTCGCGGTCCGTCTTCGACGTACGCCGCTCGGCGGCCGCCTCGCGCTCGAGCTTGTCGATCTGGCCGCGGAGCTGGCGCAGCTGGCGGTCACGGGAGGCGAGCTCCTCCTGGGCGCGGGCGAGCGCCTCGCGTGCCTCGGTCAGAGCCTCGTCCAGGCCGGTGCCGGCCTCGCGGGCGGCGGCCCGCGCCTCGCCGAGCTTGCGGCGCAGCGCAGTGTTGTCGGCCTTGAGCTCGTCGAGCCGCGCCTTGCGGTCGGCACGCACCTCGCGGATCTCGTCCTCCGCCGCGGCGAGCTTGCCGCGAAGGCGAGCGACCTCGGCATCGACCACCGGGACCGCGGCGGCGTCCAGCCGGTCCAGGGCCTCCTTGAGCGAGACCTCCCAGCCGTCGGGGCGGACGAGCCACACGACGGCGGCCGCCTCGGCCGGATCCTCCGGCAGCGTGACGTCCTCGCCGGAGCCCTCGGAGACGTACGCCGGGCGCAGCTGGCTCCCGACCTTCTCCCGCACCTCGTCGTCGGTCTCGAGCACCGAGGCGATCATCGCGCCGCCGGCCTTGGCGCGCCGGGCGGGCGCGAAGTCGGCGATCCGCTTGAGCGCGGGCGGGAGCCGCACCACGTCGGGAAGCACCCCGGCCGTGAGCGCGACGATGCGCCCCCGGACCGTGTCGGGGAGCGTCGCGTACGCGGAGACCTCCATGTTCCAAGTGTAGGGACCACCCCAGCGATCGCCGCCTCGAATACCGCGCTGCGATGGCGATGACACGCCGCACGCAACCGTACGAAAGCAAAAATGTCGGTGGTCGGTGAGACCGTCGCATCATGACGACGAGAATCGACTGTGACACCTGCCTCGTGCGCGGACTGGCGTGCCACGACTGCGTGGTCACCGTGCTGCTGGGCCCGCCGCCGGAGCTGACCATCGAGGACGAGGAGCGCCGGGCGCTCGACGTGCTCGCCGACGGCGGGCTCGTCCCGCCGCTGCGGATGGTGGCTCTGCCACTAGTGGAAGGTATGTAGCCGAACTTTTGGGCGTGGGTGGTTGGCAGGTGGGGGATCCCGTCGGCTAATGTGCGCAGGAACTTGGCGCTCGTGGAAGTGAGTCAACCGGCTCACGCGAGTGTCGCGCTTAGTCCAGGCCCGCTTCGGGGCGGGCCAGGAGCCGGGGAACCACACCGGTCGTACGCCGCAAGACGGAGTGCGATCACCTGGGGTGCATCCGCCGCAAGGTCGATCTGGGAGACCAGGTCGAGGAGCGGTGGTAGGGCAGGTCGTGCCTGAACCCGTCAGCTCACCCGGTAGGCGTTCAACGACTACACAAGGAGACCGTCCGCTCGTGACACGCGACCGGAAGCGACTCATTGCCGGTGCAGCCGGCATCGCCGCCATCGGTGTCGCCGGGATCATTCCCGCAGCGACCCCCGCCCAGGCCGAACCAGACATCGACGACGTTCGCAAGAAGGTCGACAAGCTCTACACGCAGGCCGAGGCGGCCAACGAGGACTACAGCAACGCCAAGCTGCGGCTGCAGGACCTCAAGGACCAGCTCGAGGACCTCAACGCCGACGAGAAGCGCCAGAGCAAGGAGCTGGACAAGATCCGCGCCGAGCTCCGCGACTCCGTGCTGCGGCAGTTCGAGGGCTCCGACGTCTCCGCCGTCGGCCAGGTGATCACCTCCGAGGACCCGCAGGAGTTCCTCGCCGGTCTCGCCACCGTCTCGTCCTACAACGCGCTGCAGGCCGACCTGCTGGCTCGGTACAACACCGAGGCCGAGGCCCTCCAGGTGCGCCGCGAGGCCACCGAGGACGCCAAGGCGCAGATGGCCAAGGTCAAGACGACCATGCAGCAGAAGAAGAGCGAGATCGACAAGAAGTTCGAGGCGGCCCAGTCCGAGCTCGACGAGCTCGAGGCCGATGAGCTCGCGAAGATCCAGTCCACCGACACCAGCATCCCGTCCAACCTGCCGCCGCCCTCGGGCCGCGCCAAGGCGGCCGTGGACTACGCCCTGGCCCAGGTCGGCGACTCCTACGTCTACGGCGCCACCGGCACCGAGTCGTGGGACTGCTCCGGTCTCACCATGGGTGCCTGGGGCCAGGCCGGTGTCTCGCTGCCCCACTCCTCCTCGGCGCAGTACAGCAGCGGTCCGCAGGTCTCGCGCGACCAGCTCGCCCCCGGCGACCTGGTCTTCTACTACAGCCCGATCAGCCACGTCGGTATGTACATCGGCAACGGCCAGATCGTGCACGCCGCCAACCCGAGCACCGGCGTGAAGGTCTCGCCGATCGACGAGATGCCCTACACGGGCGCCGTCCGCCCGGGCTGAGTTGACCCAGGACCCCGAAGAGGCCGATCGTTCGCAGGTGCGAACGGTCGGCTCTCTTCTTTCCCGCCTGCAGGCGCACCCCGCCGTGATCGGGGCCGCGCTGGTGCTGGTGATGCTGCTCGCCGGGTTCGTCGGGTGGCGGCTCACCGGCGGTGGCGAGTACGTCGCGCCGACACCGTCCACCGCGCCGGTCGTGCGCGCCGACACCGAAGGCGCCCGGGCCTCGCTGGAGCAGCTGGTCGGCGGCGTACGTGAGGGGGCGGAGCCCGACGGCGAGGACGCCGCCTCGGTCGCGGTGCGCAACGCGCACGCCATCGGCCTCGAGGACGTGACCGCGAGGTACGTCGCCGAGGCGGGCAACGTGGAGCAGGACGGCTCCTTCACCGCCGACGTGGAGATGTCGTGGCGCACCCCGGGCGACCCGGCGCTGACCGAGGAGCTCAGGGTCGGCTTCGACGCGCAGGGGGCGATCACCGGCTTCTCGGCGTCCGAGGGCACCCGGATGCCGCTGTGGCTGAGCGGCCCCGTCGAGGTGCGACGTGCCGGTTCCAGCCTCGTGATCGTCCAGGCCTCCGCGGAGGTCGCCGACCGCTACGCCGAGCTGGCCGCCACCGCGGTCGCCCAGGTCCGCAAGGTGATCCCGTGGGACCGGCCGCGCCTGGTCCTCGAGGTGCCGGCCACCGGCCTCGACTCCGCGCTCGGCGCCCAGCAGGGCACCTACACCGCCGTCGCCGCCGTGACCGCGACCGTCGACGGCTCCACGAAGCCCGGGACACCCCTCCACGTGTGGGTCAACCAGGGCGTCATCGGCGACCTGGACGCGCCCGGCGCCCAGGTGGTCATCACCCACGAGGCCACCCATGCGGCCACCGACGCGGCGACCAACGTCAACCGGCCGATGTGGCTGGTCGAGGGCTTCGCCGACTACGTCGCGCTGCGCGACACCAAGCTCCCGCTGAGCAAGACCGCCGGCCAGATCCTGGCCCAGGTCCGCGAGAACGGGGCCCCCGACCACCTGCCGGGCAAGGCCGAGTTCAACACCCGCTCGGAGCATTTCGGCGCCGAGTACGAGGCCGCCTGGCTGGCCTGCGAGGTGCTCGCCGAGGCCGGCGGCGAGCAGGCCCTGGTCGACCTCTACGAAGAGACCGGCCGCGGCATTCCGCTGGAGAAGGCATTGCAGGCGAGCTTCGGCTTCGGGGAGGACGAGCTGACTGCCCGCTGGCGGGCCCGTCTGTCACACTCTGCGTCGTGATCGGCATGCGGCGTACGTCCTGGGTGGTTCTCGTCCTCGGGGCGGTCGCATTCGTGGTGCTCGCCTGGACGCTGATCCCGTGGCATCCCTACCCGGGCGGCCCGCTCGACCTGCCCGACGAGCGTGACGTGTTCACCCCCGAGGAGCTGGAGCGGATGCTGGCCTACTCCGGCACCGCACGCTGGCTCAGCCGGGCCTCGCTGCTCGTCTCACTGGTCGTCGCCTGCGTGCTCGGGTTCGCCTCGCTCGGGAGGCGCCTGGTGGCCCGGCTGCGGGGGCCGTGGCTGCTCCGGGTGGTGCTCGCGGTCGCCGTGGTCACGCTCTTCGGCTGGATCGCGACGCTGCCGTTCGGGGTGGCGATCCACCGCCTGCAGGTGCGCTACGGGCTCTCCAGGCAGGGGTGGACGCCCTGGCTGACCGACTCGCTGCTCAACCAGGTCGTCGGCATCGTGATCACCTCCCTGGCGCTGCTCGCGCTCTTCGCCTGCATCCGCCTCGGCCGTCGGTGGTGGCCGGCCGTCGCCGCCGGCCTGGTCGCGGCCCTGGTGATGCTCGGATCGTTCGTCTACCCGGTCGTCATCGACCCGCTGTTCAACGACTTCGAGCCGCTGCCGCGCGGCCAGCTCCGCACCGAGGTGATGGCGATCGCCGAGCGCGAGGGCGTCGATCTCGACGATGTCCTGGTGGTCGATGCCTCCCGGCGCACGACCTCGCTCAACGCGTACGTCACCGGCTTCGGCTCCACCCGCCGGGTCGTCCTCTACGACAACCTCGTCGACTCGCAGCGCGATGCGGCGGCGCACGGGGCGGTCCTCTCCGTCGTCGCCCACGAGCTCGCCCATGCCAAGCACGACGACGTCCTGGTCGGCACCGTCATCGGCGCCGCCGGCGCGGTCGCCGGCGTCGGGCTGCTGGGGCTGCTGCTCTCCTACCGCCGCCAGGACCAGTACGCCACCCCCGAAGGCATCCCGATGCTGCTGGCGGTCTTCGCCCTGGCGAGCGTGTTGGCGATGCCCGTCCAGAACGGGCTCAGCCGGCACGTCGAGGCCCGCGCCGATGTCGACGCGCTCCACGCCACCGGCGACCTGGAGTCGTTCACGCGGCTGCAGCACGCCCTCGGCGTACGCTCGCTCTCCGACCCGTCGCCCCAGGCCTGGTCGCAGTGGTGGTTCGGGTCCCACCCGACGACGCTGCAGCGGATCGCGATCGCGCATCGCGTTCTCGACTGAGATAAAGGCCGAGTCGGCGCATCCGACCCCTCTGGCTCGCTTCGCTTCGCCAGGCACGGGGTCAGATGCGCCGACTCGGCGCCACTGGAACAGCTTTTACTTCGCGTAGAGCGCCTCGACCTCGTGGCTGAACTCGCGCATGACCACGTTGCGCTTGAGCTTGAGGCTGGGGGTGAGCTGGCCACCCTCCTCGGTCCAGGAGTCGGGGATGATCACGAACTTGCGGATCGATTCGGCCTTGGAGACCGCCTTGTTGGCGTCGTCGACGGCGCTCTGGATCACTGCGCGCAGGTCCTCGTCGTCGACCAGGTCGTCGATGTTGGCCGACTTGCCGTTGGCCTCGGCCCAGGTGGGCAGCGCCTCGGGGTCGATGGTGACGATCGCGCCGATGAACGGCTGGCCGTCGCCGACGACGATGCACTGGTCGACGAGCACGTGGGCGCGGAGGCGGTCCTCGAGGACGGCCGGGGCGACGTTCTTGCCGCCGGCGGTGACCAGGATCTCCTTCTTGCGGCCGGTGATCTTGACGAAGCCCTCGTCGTCGACCTCACCGAGGTCGCCGGAGTGGAACCATCCGTCGTCGGTCTTGGCCTCGGCGGTGGCCGTCGGGTTCTGCCAGTACTCCTTGAGCACCTGGCCGCCCTTGAAGAGCAGCTCGCCGTCGTCGGCGACGCGGACCGAGGTGCCGGGGAGCGGCCGCCCGACGGTGCCGATCTTGAACGCCTCGGGCAGGTTGACGGTCAGCGCGGCGGTCGTCTCGGTGAGGCCGTAGCCCTCCAGGACGGTGACGCCGATGCCGCGGTAGAAGTGGCCGAGGCGGTCGCCGAGCGGCGCGCCGCCGGAGATGGCGTAGGAGCAGTTGCCGCCGAGGGCGGCGAGCAGCTTGCCGTAGACGAGCTTGGAGAACAGCTTGTGCTTGGCGGTGAGGAGAAGCGGGGCCTTGCCGGTCTCGGTGGCCCGCGAGTAGTCGATCGCGACCTCGGTCGCCATGTCGAAGATGCGGCCCTTGCCGTCGGCGACGGCCTTCTGCGAGGCGGTGTTGTAGACCTTCTCGAAGACCCGCGGCACCGCCAGCACGAAGGTCGGCTGGAAGGTGCCGAGGTCGGCGACGAGGTTCTTGATGTCGGGGGTGTGGCCCAGGCGGGTGCGCGACTTGATGCAGCCGATCTGGATGATCCGCGCGAAGACGTGCGCGAGCGGCAGGAACAGCAGCGTGCTGCGGCCCTCGATGTTGAACAGGCCGTCGAGGGAGTCGACCGCGACGCCGAGCTCGAACATGAAGTTGCCGTGGGTGAGCACGCAGCCCTTCGGGCGCCCGGTGGTGCCGGAGGTGTAGATCAGGGTCGCGGCGTCCTCGGGGGTGACCGCGCTGCGGCGGGCCTCGAGCTGCTCGTCGGTGATGTCGGTGCCGAGCTTGACCAGCAGGTCGACGGCGTTGTCGTTGATCGACCAGACGTTGTTGAGAGCGGTGCAGCTCGCGCGGACCTCGCTGATCCGGCCGATGTGCCCGGCGTCCTCGGCGACGATCGCGACGGCGGCGGAGTCCTGCAGGATCCACTCGATCTGCTCGGCGGAGGAGGTCTCGTAGATCGGCACCGTCGCCGCGCCGGCGAACCAGATCGCGTAGTCGATCAGGGTCCACTCGTAGCGAGTCTTGGAGAGCAGCGCGACCCGGTCCCCAGCGCCGACACCCGCCGCGATCAGACCCTTGGCGACCGCGGAGACCTCGGCGAGGAACTCCGCGGACGTCACGTCGACCCAGGTGCCGTCAGGACCTGGCCGGCTGAGGACGGCCACATCGGGCGCCTCGGCGGCGTTGCGGACGACATCGTCGCTCAGGTTGCCGGTGGGGGGAACGACGTACGTCGCGGGCGTGGAGAACTCGCGCACAAGGGCCTCCGCATACTGATGGTAGGTGGGTACGAACCGGAGGTTACCCCCGTCACAGCCCGACCATTTCACCGGGATGCTATCCGGTACGCTCCATGCCACCTAGCAAGTCAGGGAGTGAGGACACCACCGATGGCCGATCAGACCACCTCGACGATCGTGATCGAGGCCGCGCCCTCGGCAGTGATGGCGGTGATCGCGGACTTCAAGTCCTATCCAGCCTGGGCCAAGGGCATGCAGGAGGTCAGCGTCCTCGAGACCGGCGTCGACGGGCGCGCCGAGCAGGTCCGGTTCGTGCTCGACGTCGCGCCGATCAAGGACGAATACACCCTGGCGTACGACTGGGACGACGACCGTCAGGTGACCTGGTCGCTGGTGAAGGGCAACCTGCTGCGGTCGATGGACGGCGCCTACGTGCTGCGCGACCTCGGCGGCCGCACCGAGGTCACCTACCGGCTCGCGCTCGACCTGAGCATCCCGCTGATCGGCATGCTCAAGCGCAAGGGTGAAAAGGTCCTGATCGACACCGCCCTGCGCGGCCTCAAGCAGCGGGTGGAGAAGTAGGACATGCCTTCGTGAGAATCCTTCTCTTCACCGGCAAGGGCGGCGTCGGCAAGTCCACCGTCTCGGCCGGCACCGCGGCGATGTCCGCGGCCCGCGGGCTGCGCACGCTGGTCCTCTCGACCGATGCCGCCCACTCGCTGGGCGACGCCTTCGGCCTCGAGTCGGCGCTCGGCTCGGAGCCCGTCCAGGTCTCCGACCACCTCTACGTCCAGCACGTCGACGCCCAGCGCCGCTTCGAGGAGTCCTGGGCCGAGGTGCAGGGCTATCTGCTGAGCGTCCTGGACACCATCGGGGTGGACCGGATCGCGGCCGAGGAGCTGACCGTCATCCCCGGCGCGGAGGAGGTCTTCGCGCTCCTGGAGCTGCGCCGGATGGCCGTCTCGGGGGAGTGGGACACGATCGTGGTCGACTGCGCCCCGACCGCCGAGACGCTGCGCCTGCTCGCCCTTCCCGAGGCCCTGGGCTGGTATCTGGAGCGCATCCTCCCGGTCCAGCGCACGATGGTGAAGGCGCTCAAGCCGGTGCTCACCAAGGCTGCCGGGGTGCCGATGCCCGGCGACTCCGTCTTCGACGCGCTCGTCCGGCTCCACGACGAGCTCGCCGACGTCCGCGCCCTGCTGTCCGGCCCCGAGGCGTCCGTACGCATCGTGCTGACCCCCGAGCGGGTCGTGCTCGCCGAGGCGCGACGGTCGTGGACGACGCTCTCCCTCTACGGCTACCGCGTCGACGGTGTCGTCGCCAACCGGATCTTCCCGGCGGGCGGCTCCGACGACTGGCGGGCCGGCTGGGTCAAGGCCCAGGACGACGTGCTCGGCGACGTCGGCGCCTCCTTCGAGGGGCTGCCGGTGTGGCGCTCGTTCTACCGGCCCTCCGAGCCGGTGGGCGTCGAGGATCTGCGCGAGGTCGCCGAGGCCGCGTACGCCTGGACCGGCAGCGTCGACCCGCTGGCCGTCCCCGAGACCCCGGCGCCGTTCCGGACGGCGAGCGACGACGGCGGCGAGACCACCGTCGTCCACCTGGCGCTGCCCGGGCTGGCCCAGTGGGTCGAGCGTGACCAGGTCCAGCTGGGCCGCAACGGCGACGAGCTGGCGATCACCGTGGGGTCCTACCGGCGGCTGCTGACCCTGCCCGCCGCACTCGCCCGGATGCGCGTCAGCGGGGCGCGCGTCGAGGGTGGGGAGCTGCGAGTAACGTTTTCTCGGCAGACGACGAACATCGAGAGCGAGTAATCGTGAGCGAGCAGCGCCACGAGTGGGCGGACGAGCCGTTGGGGTCGACCGCCGAGGAGCTCGGCCGGCTGATGGAGGCCATCGGCGAGTGGGCCAAGGACTCCCGGATCGGCCACCTCGCCGAAGGGCTCGGAGACCATCTCGGAACGGGGGCACCGGAATGCACCTACTGCCCGCTGTGCCGTACCGTTCATGTCCTCCGGGAGTCGAGCCCGGAGGTCAAGGTGCATCTGGCCAGCGCTGCCGCATCGTTGATGCAGGCCGCGGCCACGGTGCTCAACGCGGCGGCCACGAGTCCGGGTGCTGGCCCTAGTGAAGGCGAGGATGCTCACAGTGATGGCGTGCGGGCTGAGGAAGATGCGACCCGGGACTGGGCGCGACGCTCGGAGAAGGTCGAACGGATCGATCTCGACGGCTGGAGCTGAGGCATGACGACGACGAAGAAGCTGGCCTGCGGTGTCGACGTGGGTGGCACCAAGATCCTCGGCGGAGTCGTCGACCACGACGGCAACATCATCGAGGACCACCGGGTCGAGTCGCCGGCGAAGAGCCCGGAGGCCATCGAGGCCGCCATCGTCGAGGTGGTCCAGGAGCTCAAGACCAAGCACCCGATCGAGTGCGTCGGCATCGGCGCTGCGGGCTACATCGACAAGGGCCGCTCGACGGTCCTCTTCGCCCCCAACATCGCCTGGCGCGACGTGCCGCTCAAGGAGCGCCTGGAGAAGGTCCTCGAGCTGCCGGTCGTGATCGAGAACGACGCCAACGCCGCTGCGTGGGGCGAGTTCGAGTACGGCGCGGGTGCCGAGGTCGACAACATGATGTTGGTGACCGTCGGCACCGGTGTCGGCGGCGGCCTGGTGCTCGAGGGCGACCTCTACCGCGGCGCCTTCGGCGTCGGCGCCGAGATCGGCCACATGCGGGTCGTGCCCAACGGCCACCTGTGCGGCTGCGGCAACCGCGGCTGCTGGGAGCAGTACGCCTCGGGGTCGGCCCTGGTGCGCAACGTCCGCGCCGCGGCGCGCGGCGGGTCGCTGCTGGCCCGCGAGGTCCTGGACCGCGCCGAGGGTGACCTCGACAAGATCAAGGGTCCGCTGATCACCGAGGCGGCCCGCGACGGGGACGCCTTCGCGATCGAGGCGCTGACCGACCTCGGCATCTGGCTGGGCGAGGGGATCGCCTCGATCGCCGCCGTGCTCGACCCGGCCGTGGTGGCCATCGGCGGCGGCGTGGCCGAGGCCGACGACCTGCTGCTCGGGCCTGCCCGGCGTGCCTTCCTGGCGCAGCTGACCGGCCGCGGACACCGCCCGATGCTCGACATCCGCAAGGCGACGCTGGGCAACGAGGCGGGCCTGATCGGCGCGGCCGACCTGGCCCGCAGGTGAGCCACGTCCGATGAGCCGGGTCCAGTGAGCCTGCACATCGGTGTCGACATCGGCGGCACCAAGGTGCTCGCGGCGGAGGTCTCGCCGTCCGGTGAGGTGCTCCGCACCGCTCACCGCAGCACACCCGGGCGCCGGGTCGAACTCGAGCTGGTGGAGGACGCGCTGACCGAGGCGGTCACCGAGGTGGCCGCCGGCCGGCCCGTCGCCGGCGTCGGGCTGGCCGCCGCGGGGTTCGTCGACGCAGCGGGGGAGCGGGTCATGTTCGCTCCTCACCTGCCCTGGCGCGGCGAGCCGACCTTGACCCGGCTGTCCTCCCGCTGGGGCACCCGGGTGGCGCTCGACAACGACGCCAACTGCGCCGCCCTGGCCGAGCTGGAGCTCGGTGCGGCCCGCGGCGTCGACTCGGCCCTGCTCATCACCCTCGGCACCGGCATCGGCGGTGCCGTGATCCTCGACGGCCGGGTGGTGCGGGGCCGCAACGGCATGGCCGGGGAGTTCGGCCACATGCAGGTCGTGCCCGGCGGGCTGCCCTGCGAGTGCGGCCTCACCGGCTGCTGGGAGCAGTACTCCTCCGGCAACGCGCTGGTCGCCTTCGTGCGCGCCCGCGTGGAGACCGAGGAGTACGCCGGCGGCGCGCTCGACGAGCTGGCCGCGGGCGACCCGCTCAAGATCACCGGCCCGGCCATCACCGCAGCTGCGGCCGACGGCGATGCGCTCGCGCTGGCTGCGTACGAGTCGGTGGGGTCGTGGCTGGGGGTCGGGATGGCCGGCCTGGTGGCCGCCTTCGACCCCGAGCTCCTGGTCGTCGGCGGGGGAGTCTCGACAGCGGGCGACCTGCTGCTGGCGCCTGCTCGGACGGCCCTGGAGGCCTCGCTCGTCGGACGCCTCCACCGCGAGGTGCCGGCGATCGTGGAGGCCGCTTTCGGGGCCGAGGCAGGGGTCGTGGGGGCGAGCATCCTGGCCCGCCGGGCCACCGGCGAGATCTAGACGCGGGCGCCGTCGTCCCAGGGGTCACGGGGCTCGGACGGCATCGTGATCAGCAGGTAGACGAACCCGGCGATGAAGGCTGCGACCAGCCCGCCGATGACCCAGCTGTCGAAGTGCCGGTCGGTGACCTGGGTGACCACGATCAGCACGAGCACGGCGACCGGTGCACCGAGCACGCCGATCCACGCCAGCAGACGCGCCGGAGTCGGCTTCGGCAGGGGCGGCGGAGGCGGCGGGACGTAGCCCTCCTCGTCGTCGCGCCACATGTCCTCGTAGGGGTCCGGCTCGTCGACGGGCTCGACGATGTCGACCTTCTTGTCGAAGAGTCCACGGGAGACCGGCTCCTCCTCGAGGGCGGGGCGGTCGCCGTAGTTCTCGACGATCTCGCGCCAGACTTCCTCGTCCGACGGCGGTCCGTCGGCAGGCACGGAGGCGTCGTCGGAGGCCCCGGTCGTGTCCTCGGGCCGGTCGTCTCGGTCACTCACTCTTCCAGCCTAGCCGGATCTCATGACAGGGTGCGGGAGTAGAAGTACCTGTCTCGTTATAGGCTCATCGGTCGAAGGCAATTTGGGAAGGCGATGGGGTGTCGACGAAGCTCTTCTACTCGTTCTTGAAGTGGGTCGCTGTCGGTCCTCTGCTCCGGGCGGTTTTCCGTCCGACCTGGGAGGGTGTGGAGAACATCCCGCGCAAGGGTCCGGCGATCCTGGCCGGCAACCATCTCTCCTACGCCGACTGGCTCTTCATGCCGCTCGGCTCACCGCGGATGGTGCGGTTCGTGGCCAAGGCGGAGTACTTCACCGGCACGGGCGTGAAGGGTTTCCTGCAGCGTACGTTCTTCAGCGGCACCGGCAACGTGCCGATCGACCGGTCGGGGGCGACCGCGGCCGAGGGTGCCCTGATCGCCGCGAAGCGGGTGCTCGGCGACGGCGAGCTCTTCGGGATCTATCCCGAGGGCACCCGTTCCCACGACGGCAAGCTCTACCGCGGCCGCACCGGCATCGCCCGGCTGGCTCTGGACACCGGCGCTCCGGTGATCCCGGTCGCCGTGATCGGCACCGACGTGATCGCGCCCCCGGGCAAGAAGCTCGGCAAGATCGTCCGGCCGCGGATCGTCTTCGGCAAGCCGCTGGACTTCTCGCGCTACGAGGGCATGGCCAACGACCGCTACATCCTGCGCGCGATCACCGACGAGATCGTCTACGAGATCCTGAAGCTGTCCGGCCAGGAGTACGTCGACATGTACGCCACCGACGCCAAGAAGCTGGCCAGCGGTGAGAAGCCGGCGAAGAAGTCTTCGAAGTCTTCGCGGCCGACCAAGGACGTAGCCTGACGATCCACTCGTCCCACCCGTTCCCGACGCCGGAGGATCCGGTACGCCGGTGGCGCGGTCGTCTGGGTGGGCGGGTCTCGCTGTGGACGTCGGGCTCGGCCGGGCTCACGGTCTCCTCGCTGATGATGGCCAACGGGTCGCCGGGAGCCGTGCTCGGGCTGCTCGACCCCGACTCAGACCTGCGGGACGAGCTCGAGGAGACCGGCGTCGGCGTCGTCTCGCTGCTCCACTGGCGCCACCGCGACCTGGCCGAGGCGTTCGGCGGCACCGCTCCCGCTCCTGGCGGCGCGTTCCGGCTGGGGTCGTGGGAGACGACCGAGTTCGGCCGCCGCCTCACCGACGCCCCGACCTGGGCCGGCGTACGCCTGGTCTCGATGACGGAAATCGGTTGGTCGGCCCTGGCGACGTGCGAGATCGTGTCGCTCGAGGTCGGTGACGACACCGACCCGCTGGTCCACCGGCACGGGAGGTACGAACGATGATCGACGGCTACCTGCGACGGCTCGGTATCGAGGGGCGGCCGGAGGCGACGTACGAGACGCTTGTCGATCTTCACCACCGTCATCTCGACACGCTGCCCTACGAGAATCTCTCGATCATGCTCGCCGCCATCGGAGCCACGGGGATGCCCGACGCCGTCGACCCGGCGGAGACGCTCGAGCGGGTGGCGGCCGGGGGCAACGCCGGCTACTGCTTCCACAACAACGGCGTCTTCTCGCTGGCGCTCGCCGAGCTGGGCTTCGACGTCGTACGCCGCACCGGCCAGATGCTCGAGGCGACCGGTCCCTCGGGGACCCTGGACCATCTGGCGCTGGAGATCCGCGGTCTGCCGACCGCGGCCAACCCTGGCGGCCAATGGGTGGTCGACGTCGGCTACGGGGACGGCTTCCGTGACCCGTTGCCGCTGGTCGAGGGGCATTTCCGGCAGTCCGGGTTCGTCTACCGGCTGGCCCGTGTGGGGGAGTCGGGATGGACCTTCCACCATGACCCGCACGGCTCCTTCAACGGCTCGTTCGTGCGCGGGAGCGTGACGCAGGAGGAGATCGAGACCTCCCACGTGCGTCTCTCCACCCCGCCCGACGGTGACTTCACGCGCAAGCTCGTGGTGCAGCGGCGGGACGCGTCCGGAGCCGAGACGATCCGCTCGATCCGGCACGCGCGCAGCGGCGAGGGAGCCTTCGAGCGCGAGCTGCGCGACTTCGAGCAGTGGCGCACGGCTCTTGCCGGGATCGGGCTGTCGTTCCGGGGCATCGAGGACGACGCGCTGCGCGAGCTCCACAAGCGACAGGCCGCCGAGTACGACGAGTGGTTGCTGACGCGATAGTCGGCGACGTGCTGAGATGGCGGACATGAGCGACGACGCACCTGCCCCCGACCTGCTCGACATCGCGGCCGAGCTCTACGGGCTTCCGCTGGGCGACTTCACCCCCGAGCGCGACGCCCGTGCCAAGGGGCTGAAGGGCACGCCGCTCGCCGGCCCGGTCAAGGCGCTCAAGAAGCCTTCGACCGCGGCGTGGGTGGTCAACCTGCTGGTGCGCTACGAGACCGAGCAGGTGGAGCAGGTGATCTCGGTCGGTGCCCTGCTGCGTGAGGCGCAGACCGGGATGGACGCCGCCCAGCTGCGTGAGCTCACCAAGCAGCGGCGGCAGCTGACCGCGGCGGTGACGACCCGTGCCCGCGGCCTGGCGCGCGAGCACGGCCTCCGGGTGACCGAGGCGGTGGCGACCCAGGTCGAGGCGACGCTGACCGCGGCGATGATCGACGGGTCCGCCGCCCAGGCCGTACGCAGCGGCCTGCTCGTCTCACCGCTGTCGGCCACCGGCGTCGACGCCGTGGACGCGGCCTCCGCCGTCGCACTGCCGGACGCGTTGGGCTTCGAGGTGCCCGAGGTCGTCCCGCCGCCTCCCGAGCCTCTGCGGGCGGTCCCGGACCTGCCCGACACGGCGGCGCTCGACGAGGCCCGCGAGGCGCTCGAGGAGGCGGAGTCGGCGCTGTCCGGTGCCGAGGCTCAGCGGGACAAGACCGTCTCGGCGTTCAAGGACATCGAGGCGCGGTCGCTCCAGGTGAAGTCCGAGATCGAGGAGCTCCGCCGTCGCCTGGCCGATCTGGAGGAGACGGCGCTCGGGGTCGAGGACGAGCTCACCGAGGCGGAGGAGGAGCGTGAGTCCGCCGAGGCGGCGGTCTCGGAGGCGGCTGCAGCCCGGGACTCGGCGGCCGCGGAGGTGGAGCGGCTCGGCGGGTAGACCTGAGCGGCGTCCACGGACGACCTCAATGTCGAGTCGTTCAGTAGACTATTCTGGTCGGGTGACCGACACTGCCACCGACGCCGCCGTCGCCGCCCGCTACCGCGACCCCGCGCTCGCCACCCTTGCGACGACCAGTGCGGTGATCGAGCACCAGCTCCGGCACCGGTCGGTCCGCTCGTTCCTGAGTGACCCGGTGACCGACGACCAGCTCACCGCGATCGTCGCGGCTGCCTCCTCGGCGCCGACCTCGTCCAACCTGCAGACCTGGAGTGTCGTGGCGGTCCGGGAGCCGGCCCGCAAGGCGCGGCTGGCGAAGCTCGCCGGTGACCAGGCGTTCATCGAGGCGGCGCCGCTCCTCCTGCTCTGGGTCGCCGACCTCAGCCGTGCCCGCGGCCTCGCGGCCGCCGCGGGGACCAGGGTCGAGGCTTCCGAGTATCTGGAGACCACGCTCCTCGGCGTCATCGACGCCACCCTCGCTGCCCAGAACGCCATCGTCGCCGCCTCCTCGCTCGGCCTGGGCACCGTCTGTGTCGGCGGCGCCCGCAACCACCCCGAGGAGATCGCGGCCGAGCTCGGCCTGCCGTCGGGGGCGTTCGTCGTCTTCGGCCTCGCCGTCGGCGTACCCGACCCTGCCGAGCCTGCCGGGGTCAAGCCGCGGCTCCCTCAGTCCGTCGTCCTCCACCACGAGACCTACTCGCCCCCGAGCGCCGACGATCTCGCCGCGTACGACGACCGGCTCGGCGGTTACAACGCCACCTACGGTCTCGGCGGCGGATGGTCCGAGCGTGTCCTGGCCCGCCTCGCCGGGCCCGTCAGCATGTCCGGTCGCCACCGGCTCCGTGCCCAGATCGAGCGTCTCGGGTTCGCCGGTCGCTGACGTGGGAGACTCCGACGCCGTGGGCACCGACTGGCAGCAGTGGCACGAGCACTACGACGACCCCGACTCCGATCTCGTACGGCGCCTGGGGACGGTGCGCGACGAGGTCCGGCGTCTCCTGGCCGAGCGCCAGGGCGCTCCGATCCGGGTCACCAGCATCTGTGCCGGCGACGGACGCGACCTGCTGCCGATCCTGGCGTCGTCGGAGGGCGATGTCGATGCGGTCCTTCTCGAGATCGACGCCGACCTCGCGGAGCGTGCTCGGGCCGCCGCCGCGGCGTCCGGCCTGGGCCGGGTCCGGGTGCATACCGCAGATGCCGGCCTCTCGAGCACGCTGGCCGATCTGCCGCCGGCCGACGTCTTCCTCGCCTGTGGCGTCTTCGGCAACATCGCCGACGCGGACCTCGAGACGACGATCGGTGCGCTACCCGCATTCGTGGTGCCGGGCGGTGCCGTGATCTGGACCCGGGGCGCGAGCGTCGGCGACGGAGAGCTGAGCGCCTACGCCGGAGACCCGGCAGACCTTGTCCGTGAGGTCTTCGCTCGTCACGGTTTCACCGAGGAGAGGCTCGTACGTCCCGCCGACGCCGGATTCCGGGTCGGGGTCCATCGGTTTACCGGTGGTGCTTCGCACGCGGCGCTGCCGGAGAGGCTGTTCTCCTTCGCGCGTTGAGCCTCAGAGGGTGACGGGCTTCCGCATCCGGACCAGCGGGACCGGTGCGCCGCCGCGGTCGTCGGTGATCCGCTCGACCGGCTCGAAGCCGTAGGACCGGTAGAGCGGCTCGCCGGACAGCGTGCCCATCAGCTCGAGGGTGGTGAAGCCCTCTTCCGACGCCGCCCGCTCGCACAGCTCCAGGATCAGCCTTCCCACGCCGCGCCTGGCGAAGGCGGGGTTGGTGTACATCGCTCGCACCCTGGCCGGGTCCTTCGCCGGGTCCAGCAGCGTCGGCTCCCGGCCGGGGGTGTGGTCACCGCCGTAGAGGGTCGCCCGCCTGCTCCAGCCGCCACAGCCGGCGATCTCGTCGCCCTCCTCGACCACGAAGTAGGTGCCGTCCTCGATCAGCTGGGTGTCGATGCCCATCACCATCCGGCTCGAGGCGATCTGGGCCTCGGTCAGGAACGTCTTCTGGAGCTCCGCGATCGAGGCGTCCATGATCGCAGTCAGGACCGGGATGTCGTCTGGTGTCGCGACGCGGTGGGTGAAGGGCACGCGGGTGAGCCTGTCATGTCGGCGCCTGCGGGTCGTACGGGTTTTGTGCCGACAGGATTCCTGTGTGAGGAATGTCACGCAAATCGGCTTCAATCTATTGACGCTGTAAAACGATGTCGATAACGTTTTCGACCGAGTTCGCGCGAGCTCTGAGGTACCACCGACCGCCGTTCAATCGAGAGAACAGGATCGATGATGACCCGAGTTCGAGTTAGACCCGTGCGTGCCCGGATGGCCCGAGGGGCCGACGTCGCCGCCATGCTGATCGCCAGTGGCATCGCTGTCGTCTCTGCGGCCGCTCCGGCCCAGGCCGACGGCTCCACCCTGCAGGCCGCTGCTGCCGAGTCCGGCCGCTACTTCGGCACCGCCATCGCGGCCAGCCGGATGTCGGATTCGCAGTACACGACCATCGCGAACCGCGAGTTCAACATGATCACCGCCGAGAACGAGATGAAGATGGACGCGACCGAGCCGTCGCCGAACCAGTTCAGCTTCTCCTCGGGAGACCAGATCGCCAACTGGGCCCTCCAGAACGGCAAGCGAGTCCGCGGGCACGCGCTGGCCTGGCACTCCCAGCAGCCGGGCTGGATGCAGAACATGGAGGGCAGCTCGCTCCGCAACGCGATGCTCAACCACATCGCCGGCGTCGCGGGACACTACCGGGGCAAGATCTACGCCTGGGACGTCGTGAACGAGGCCTTCGAGGACGGCTCCTCGGGGGCTCGCCGCAACTCCAACCTGCAGCGCACCGGCAACGACTGGATCGAGGCCGCCTTCCGGGCCGCCCG
Source organism: Nocardioides luteus (assembly GCF_015752315.1). NCBI lineage: Bacteria > Bacillati > Actinomycetota > Actinomycetes > Propionibacteriales > Nocardioidaceae > Nocardioides > Nocardioides luteus. Next base: position 3,515,782 of record NZ_JADOVJ010000001.1, on the reverse strand, counting down.
CTCCGCCGACCCCAACGCGAAGCTCTGCTACAACGACTACAACACCGACAACTGGAGCCACGCGAAGACGCAGGCCGTCTACAACATGGTCCGCGACTTCAAGTCGCGCGGCGTACCCATCGACTGCGTCGGCTTCCAGGCCCATTTCAACTCCGGCAACCCGGTGCCGAGCAACTACCACGTCACCCTGCAGAACTTCGCCGATCTGGGTGTCGACGTGCAGATCACCGAGCTCGACATCGCCGGGTCCGGCACCTCGCAGGCCGAGCAGTTCCGTGGTGTCACCCAGGCCTGCATGGCGGTCACTCGCTGCACGGGCATCACGGTCTGGGGCGTCCGTGACACCGACTCATGGCGTGCCTCCGACACGCCGCTGCTCTTCGACGGCTCCGGCAACAAGAAGCTGGCCTACACCTACGTGCTCAACCAGCTCAACACTGCAGATGGTGGGACCACCACGCCGCCACAGGGGAGCTGCACGGTGACCGTCACCCGGACCGAGTCGTGGGGAGACCGGTTCAACACGGTGTTCGCCGTCAGCGGGACCAACAACTGGGTCGTCCGGATCAGCACCGGGTCGGGGCAGAGTCTGCAGAACTCGTGGAACGCCACCGTCTCGGGGACCTCGGGGACTCTCACTGCCACGCCCAACGGCAACGGGAACCAGTTCGGGATCACGCTCTACTCGGGCGGGAACACGTCGACTCCGACTGCTAGCTGTACGGCGGTCTGATCTTGAATGGGCGGGGTCTCGGTCGTGTGGCCGAGGCCCCGCTCGCGCCGCTTGTTCCGCTGGGCGAGCCGCTTGTCCCCGCTGGTCGAGCCGCCGGAGCCGCTAGGCGGAGGCGTGTCGAGACCAACACAGTTCTCGTCATCAGGAGAGCTCGCTTGGCGACTGCTCCTCGTTTCAGGGGTTCGCCGCCGACCCGTTCTTTGAGTGTTTCTCGATCGCGCGCCGCGTCAAGGACGGGCTTCGCCCGCCGGCTTCGCCGGTGGCCTTCGGCCATCCTTGACTCGGCACCCGATCGAGAAAGATTTCGCCTGTATCGGGGCGGCGGCGAGGGTGTGGCGCAGCGCTTACGTGACTTGTTCGCGGACTGCGTAACTGGCCTCTGAACAGCATAAATGAGTAGCAGAATGATGCTCGAACGCATATAATAAGCACTATGTACGAGACCATCGACCGCTTCCTCGACGGGCCACCTCCGGGTGCGTCCGAGCGGGAGTTGGTTGATTGGATCGCTCGCCTCGAACAGGTGAAGTGCGCCGCGGAGGCCGTCCAAGCAGAAGCAGCCGTACGTCTCGAGGAAGCCGCCCGCGCCCGACAGGCCGAGGCCGGTGCCCGCAAGCTCGGCGAAGGCGTGGCCTCCCAGATCGCGCTCGCGCGACGAATCTCACCCGATCGGAGTGCGAAGCTGCTCGGGCTGGCCAAGATCCTCCTCTCCGAGATGCCCCACACCTTCGCCCTGATGAAGACCGGGCAGTTCTCGCAGTGGCAGGCCACCGTCCTCGCCCGCGAGACCGCCTGCCTCTCACGCGAGGACCGCCGGGTCGTCGACCACGAACTCTGCGCCACCAGGCCGAACGGTGAACCCGCCCGAGCGGTCTCGATGGGGCTCCGCCAGCTCGAGAACGCCGCCAAGAAACTCGCCATCACCCTCGACCAGGCCTCCGTCGTCGCCCGCGCCGCCAACGCCGAGAAAGACCGGCGCGTCAGCCTGCGGCCGGCACCGGAAACGATGACCTGGCTCGGTGCGCTGTTGCCGGTCAAGGACGGCGTCGCTGTGTTCGCGGTCCTGGACCAGGCGGCGAACGCCGCCCGTGCTGCCGGGGATGAACGGACCCGGGGTCAGGTCATGGCCGACACTCTGGTCGACCGGGTCACCGGGCGCAGTAGCGCCGGGGCGAAGCCGCGGATCGAGGTCAAGATCGTGATGACCGCCGACTCGCTCACCAACGACGCCGATCAGCCCGCCCTGGTGGAGGGCTACGGCCCTGTCCCGGCCGCCTGGGCCCGGGACGCGCTCACCGACGCCGAGGTCTTCGTCCGGCGCCTGTTTGCAGACCCCGCCGGCCAGTTGGTGGCGATGGAGTCACGGTCGCGGAAGGCACCCGACGGACTCGCCGAGTTCATCACCACCCGCGACGGCGGGATCTGCCGCACCAACGGCTGCGACGCCCCGATCCGCAACATCGACCACATCCAACGCCACACCGACGGCGGCACCACCAGCGCCGAGAACCTCCAAGGGCTGTGCGAACGCTGCAATCAAGCGAAAGAAGCGATCGGCTGGCAAGCCAGACCCGGGCCTGACGGCAGCATCACCACCATCACACCCACCGGCCACACCTACACCAGCCCACCACCCGACACCTGGGCACAAGACCCACCTTTGTCCCGGGCAGAGCTCACACTGCGCGACGTACTCCTCGACTATGCGGCCGCGGCTTGAGCGTGCCGGTGGTAGACCTTGTTCGCGATCTTCCAGGCTCCGTCGACGAGCACGAGCAGGAAGACGTCGGTGAACGTGTCGGAGCCGTGGATGAGGGTCATGGTCGCGGTGGCGACGGTGCCGTGGACCGCGACGGAGTCGAGGCGACGTACGCGCTCCTCCTCATCGGGTGCGGGGGAGCCGGTGAACAGGGCGCAGTAGTCCTCGAGCGGCCAGGAGACGAAGACGCCGTCGCGGATGCCTTCGATGTGGGCAGAGGGGAGGAACGCGTCGCGGAAATGGGTGGGGTCACCGGTGGCGTGGCCGGATACGTAGGCGCTGAGCGGACGCAGGACGGCCTCGTCCGCGGGCGCGTTCGCACCGTCTGTCGTGGGCAGGGTCATGCGCACAGGGTGGTGTGCCTGCGGGAGCGTGACAAACAGTTTTCCGGAGCAGGGCCCGCGCTTCAGAGCGGCTCGAGGGTGTCTTCTCCGGAGACGGGATCGTAGACGTAGACCTGCTCGCCCGCTCGGGGGTCGCGGGCGGTGATCACGTGGAAGGTGGGGGAGGCCGGGTCGGCGAGGTCGACGACGGAGGCGCCGGCACCGAGCACGCCGCGTACGAGATGTGGGGGTGCGGTGGTGTCGATGCGGGTCACGACGCCGGGGGTCACCCAGACCGGGATGCCGGCGAGGAAGCCGCTGACCTGGAAGTGGAGGTGGCCGGCGAGGATCGCACGTACGTCGCTGCTCCGCACTACGCGGCCGAGGGCGGAGATGTTGTGGAGGACGACGTCGGCGACCCAGGGGAGGGAGGCGAGGTGGAGTGGCGGATGGTGAAGGACGAGGACCGTCCCGTCGCGCGTCGGGGTGGCCAGCTCGGCGGCGAGACGGGCGAGCTGGGCCTCGTCCAGGAAGCCGTGGGTCTTGCCCGGGACGAGGCTGTCGACGGTGACGACCCGGAGCTCGCCGAGGTAGCTGACCGACGCGCAGAGGTCCGACTCCGGGTCTAGCAGCCGCCCGCGGTCGCTGCCGTCGGCATCGAGGTGCCCGCTGCCGAGCACCTCGCGGAACGGTCCGCGGGTGTCGTGGTTGCCCGTCGAGTAGATGTGGGGGATGCCGCGCTCGGCAGCGAACGCCCCGACCCGCTCCAGGACTGCCAGGCAGCCCTCGGTCGAGCCGTCGTCGGCGATGTCACCACTGACCACGACCGCATCCAGGCCGGGCACGTGGCGGGCGTCGCGCAGGATCGCGTCGAGCGCGGCCACGGCGTCGACGCCGTCCATGTCGAGACCGCTGCCGGTGACATGGGTGTCGGAGAGATGCAGGATCCGGGTCATGTCGTGAAGGCTGACATGAGGACCTCGGCGATGCCGTCCTTCTCGCTCCGCACGGCGACATCGAGGTAGCGGGCGTCGACCTCGTCCCCGGCCTGGGTGAGGTCGACCTGGACACAGGCGATCGCATCGGTGCAGCCGGATCCGGCCAGCGCAGGCGAACCGGGCAGCTCGGCGAGCCAGGCGTCGAGCTCGGCTCGGGGGACCGTCATCATGCCCTCGTACTGCCAGTCCTGGAACTCGATGTAGGTGCAGGTCGCGGCCGAGGTGCCCTCCGGCAGGCCCGGCGCCCCGACCGCGTGCGCGAGGTCGACGCAGTCTGCCGGCACATCGTCGGCCGCCTCGCGCAGGTCGGTGTCCGCCCAGGCGACGAACGTGACGCCCCCGGCCAGTGCCGCGACGAGGAGCCCCGCCGCGCCCGCCATCAGCGCCCACGCCCACCACGGAAGCCCGCGCCGGGAACTGCTCACGCCCACTGCCGGGATCGTTCGACGGCCCTTGCCCACGACGCGTACGCCTCGTCGGCCGCATCCCGGCGCGACGCGTCGGGGGAGAAGGTGCGGTCCAGGGCCCAGGTCTCGCGGATCTGGTCGAAGGACGACCACACGCCCACCCCGAGGCCGGCGAGGAACGCGGCGCCGAGGCCGGTGGTCTCGACGTAGCGAGGGCGGGAGACGTCGACGCCGAGCTGGTCCGCCTGGAGCTGGCACAGCAGGTTGTTGGCGGCCGCGCCGCCGTCGACGTTGAGGGAGGCGACCGGCGTCGGCATGGTGGCCATCACGTCGCGTACCTCGAAGGCGATCGCCTCCAGGGTCGCCCGCACGATGTGGGCACGGGTGGTGCCGCGGGTGATGCCGATGATGGTGCCGCGGGCGTCGGGGTCCCAGTGGGGCGCTCCGAGACCGGTCAGGGCGGGCACGAACACGACGCCCTCGGACGAGGTGACCGTGCTCGCCAGGGCCTCGGTCTCCGCGGCCGAGCCGATGATCTGGAGGCCGTCACGCAGCCACTGCACCGCGGCGCCGGTCACGAAGATCGAGCCCTCGAGCACGTAGGTGACCTCTCCCGACGGCGACATCCAGCCGGGCGAGGTGAGCAGCCCGGAGTCCGACCGCTTCGCCTCCGAGCCGGTGTTGGTCAGCACGAACGAGCCGGTGCCGTAGGTGCACTTGGAGTCACCCACCTCGAAGGCCGCCTGCCCGAACAGCGCGGCCTGCTGGTCGCCGGCCACACCGGCGATCGGCAGCGAGAGGTCGAGGAACGAGCGCGGGTCGGTGACCACGCCCTCACCCCAGTTGGGCCCGATCTCCGGCAGCGCGTCCCGCGGCACCCCGAACAGGTCGCACAGCTCGTCGGACCAGTCGTTGGCGCCGAGGTCGAACAGCATCGTCCGCGACGCGTTGGAGACGTCGGTGACATGGTGCAGACCCCGGGTCATCCGGGCGATGAGGTAGGAGTCGACGGTGCCGATCGCGTAGCGCCCCGACTCCACATGGGTCCAGGTGTGCGGCTCGTTCTCGCGGATCCAGGCCAGCTTGGTGGCCGTGAAGTAGGGGTCCATGCGCAGGCCGGTCAGCTCGCGGACCCGGGCGTCGTGGGATGCCATCGCGGAGCACATCGCCGTCGTACGCCGGTCCTGCCACACGATTGCGCGCCGCGGCGAGCCCAGCGTCTCCCGGTCCCACAGCACGACCGTCTCGCGCTGGTTGGTGATCCCGATGCCGACGAGGTCGTCGCGGCCGTGGGCCGCGAGCACCGTACGACACGCCTCCAGGGTGGCCTGCCAGATCCCCTCGGGCACGTGCTCGACCCAGCCCGGCCTGGGGAAGTGCTGGTCGAACTCCTCATACCCCCGAGCCGCGACCTCGCCCTTGTCGGTGACGATCAGCGCGGTGACGCCGGTGGTGCCGGCGTCGATGGCGAGGATCGAGCTCACTTGGGCGTCCTGACGATGTCGAGGATGCGCCGGTCGAGCCAGGACAGGTCCTCGGCCACCCGCATCTCGTAGTTCTCGGTGGCCACCCAGGCGAGGAAGCCGGTGGCGCCCTGCGCCGCGGCGTACGTCTCCAGCTCGGCCTCGATCTCGGGCGTGACCGGCACCTTCTCGGCCTCGGTGGACGCGGTCAGGTAGAAGTCGCTGAGGTCGAGGAGTCGCTTGAGCTCGGTGATCGGCGCCGCGTGGTCGTCGACGCGGAGGTCGGCCGCGATGTCGTCGTTGCCGCCGTAGCCGGCGTCCTCGCGCACGACCAGGAGGGCTGCGCTCTGCCGCCCACGGCTGTCGCCGCCGGCCTCGTCGCCCGCGGCCAGGGCCGCCAAGAGCCGGTGCTGCAGCGGCTCCTCGGGGGAGGAGGCGAGCCAGGCGGCCTCCATCGCGTCGACCACCTCGGGGCCGGTGAGGATGTTGCCCTGGATCGCGTAGCCGTCGCCGGTGCGGCCGCCCGCCCAGTCGAAGCAGGACGGTCCGGTGTGGGAGACGGCGTTGCCGTCGACGTCGACGATGCCGACCTGGCGGTGGTCACGGCGCTCGTCCTCCTCCAGCAGCCTCTCGAGGGCGACAGCGGCGGTCGCACCCTCGTCGAGGTGGGCGAGCGCGAGACCCTTGTAGGCGACGTTGGCCTCGGCCTGGGTGGCGATCGCGCCGACCCCCGCGACGGCGGCCGGGACGGCCGATCCGACGGCGAGGAACTTCGAAGCGACGGCCACACCCCAGGTGGGCTCCCCGGTGCCTGGATCAACAGCTCTGGCGACGATGGAGAAGGTCATGGCAGCGACCCTATCCACGAAATTTCGTCCGGCTACGGCGTGTTTACGAATTGTCGTACACCTGACGGCGTGGTTGGGCTTTGATTGAGGGATCCCTTCATCCCAATTTCGGAACTGAGTTTCGATCGTGACCAGGAAGGACATCATGACAACCCTGGCGAAAGAAGAAACACCCGAGTTGAAGAGAGTGATGGGGCCGTGGCTCCTGCTGCTCTTCATCGTCGGTGACATCCTGGGAGCCGGCGTCTATGCCGTGACCGGCACCATGGCCGGCTACGTCGGCGGCATCCTGTGGCTGCCGTTCCTGCTCGCCTTCGTGGTGGCCACCATGACGGCGTACTCCTACCTCGAGCTGGTGACGAAGTACCCCAGCGCCGCCGGTGCCGCGCTCTACACGCACAAGGCGTTCGGCTTCCACTTCCTCACCTTCATGGTGACCTTCGCGGTCGCCTGCTCGGGCATCACCAGCGCCTCGACCTCGGCCAACACGCTGGCGCAGAACTTCTTCGGCGGCCTGGAGATCAACGGCTGGATGGATGCGCCCAGCGAGGGCGTCGTCACCCTCCTGGCGTTGGGCTTCATGGTCCTGCTCGCGCTGATCAACCTGCGCGGCGTGGGCGAGAGCGTGAAGTTCAACATCATCCTCACCGTCGTCGAGATGGTCGCGCTGTGCATCGTCATCGGCGTCGGCTTCTACGTGATCGCCCAGGGCAAGGCGGACATGTCGGAGCTGGTCTCCTTCGACGACTACTCCAACATGGGCGTGGTCTTCGCGGTCACGGCCGCGACCTCGGTCGCGTTTTTCGCGATGGTCGGGTTCGAGGACGCCGTCAACATGGTCGAGGAGACCAAGGAGCCCGAGCGGATCTTCCCGCGCACCATGCTGATGGGCCTGGGCGCGGCGGCGCTGCTCTACATCCTGGTGGCGATCTCGGTCGTCAGCGTGCTGACGCCGGGTGAGCTCGAGACGATCCGCGAGTCCGAGGGCCGGGCTCTGCTCGAGGTGGTCGGCAAGGGCGCTCCCGACTTCCCGATCGACAAGGTGTTCCCGTTCCTGGCGGTCTTCGCCGTGGCCAACACGGCGCTGATCAACATGCTGATGGCCAGCCGGCTGGTCTACGGCATGGCCAAGCAGCGGGTGCTGCCCAAGCAGCTGGGCGCGGTCCTGCCCGGCCGGCGCACGCCCTACATCGCGATCGTCTTCACCACCCTGCTGGCCCTGCTGCTGATCTGGTACGTCTCCAGCGACCCCGACAGCAACATCGTCTCCAACCTCGGCTCGACGACCGCGCTGCTCCTGCTGTGCGTGTTCGCGATCGTGAACATCGCCTGCGTGGTGCTCCGCAACCGGCGCCCCGACACCGAGAAGACGTTCTTCACCGCGCCGAGGTGGCTGCCGCCGATCGCCGCGATCCTGTGCATCTACCTGGCCGGCCCCTGGGTCGACCGCGACGGGATCGTCTATGAGATTGCCGGCGGCCTGATGGTCATCGGCGTGATCCTGTGGGCGATCACCTGGCTGGTCAACAAGTTCGCCAACAAGGACGACGAGCCGCCCCACTTCACCGACATCGAGCACATGGACGTCAACCCCGAGGACGACCAGTAGCGAGGTGAAACCGGTCGGGGCCGGCGCACGTTCTGCACAGGGCGTACGCCGGCCTCGCCGTGTCTGAGATGACTTCGTAACAATCGCTCGATCCGCGTACCCTGAGGCACGTGAACGACGCCTTCCCCTCCCTCGAGCAGCTGCACGCCATCGGAGCCCTCCAGCAGCCGACCTATTCCGACCCGGCCGCGCTGGCCGCGGCGGTCGAGAAGCTGAGGAAGCAGCCGCCGCTCGTCTTTGCGGGGGAGTGCGACCAGCTCAAGAGCTCGATCGCCGCCGCCGGCCGCGGCGAGGCGTTCATCCTGCAGGGCGGCGACTGCGCCGAGGTCTTCGCCGAGGCGACCGCCGACAACACCCGCAACAAGCTCCGGGTGCTGCTGCAGATGGCCGTGGTCCTGACGTACGCAGCCTCCGTCCCGGTCGTGAAGATCGGCCGTCTCGCCGGGCAGTACGCCAAGCCGCGCTCCTCCGACACCGAGACCCGCGACGGGGTGACCCTGCCGGCCTACCGCGGCGACGCGGTCAACGGCTTCGAGTTCACCGAGGAGTCCCGCATCCCCGACCCGCAGCGGCTGCTGGACGTCTACCACGCCTCCTCCTCGACCCTGAACCTCGTGCGCGCCTTCACCACCGGTGGCTACGCCGATCTGCGCCAGGTGCACACCTGGAACTCCGAGTTCGTGCGCAACTCGCCCGTCGGTGCGAAGTACGAGGCGATGGGCTCCGAGATCGAGCGTGCGATCGCCTTCATGGAGGCCATCGGCGCCGACCCGGAGGAGTTCCACCGGGTCGACTTCTACTCCTCGCACGAGGCGCTGCTGCTCGAGTACGAGCACGCGATGACCCGCATCGACTCGCGCACCGAGACGCCCTACAACGTCTCGGGCCACTTCGTCTGGATCGGTGAGCGCACCCGTCAGCTCGACGGCGCCCACGTGGAGTACTTCCGCCACCTCAACAACCCGATCGGCTGCAAGCTCGGCCCCACCGCGACCCCCGACGACGCGCTCGCGCTGGCCGCCAAGCTCAACCCGAAGAACGAGGAGGGCCGGCTCACCTTCATCACCCGCTTCGGTGCGGACAAGGTGCGCGACGGGCTGCCCGGTCTGGTCGAGAAGATCACTGCCGAGGGCGTCAACGTCACCTGGATCTCCGACCCGATGCACGGCAACACCTTCTCCACCTCCAACGGCTACAAGACGCGCCGCTTCGAGGACGTCCTCGACGAGGTCCAGGGCTTCTTCGACGTCCACCACTCCCTCGGCACCGTCCCCGGCGGCATCCTCGTGGAGAACACCGGTGACGACGTCACCGAGATCATCGGCGGCGGCGAGGAGCTCGATGAGGCCGGCCTCGTGCACCGCTACGAGTCCGTGGTCGACCCGCGCCTCAACCGCGTCCAGTCGCTCGAGATGGCGTTCCAGGTCGCCGAGATGCTCCGTAACAAGTAGCCCGCCGGACGCAGAGTCGGCGCGCCCTGCGGAGCAGGACGCGCCGACTGCGGCGACTGGTCAGCGAACCCTGACCGTGAATGTGGCCGTGCGTCCGTCCGAGGTCGTCACCGTCCCGTGATAGGTGCCCGGGCGCGCGTAGCGGTGCGACGCGCTGATCCGGTAGACACCCGCCGCGTGGAGCCCGTCGCGTGGGGTGGCCGTGGTGAAGGTCGCGGGTACGCCGGCGGTGCCGTCACCGAAGCGGACCGTCGCCCCGAGCGCGCCCGTGAGCGCGGAGCCGCCCAGGCCATCGGCGTCGTCGACCGCGTCGACGGCGACCGTGGATCCGTCCGTCTTCGTGCCCGGTGCGGCGAGCAGACCGACCGCGATGGTGGCGGAGGAGCCGCGGCGTACGACTGCATCGGTGCCGGTCACGGCGGTGGACCAGGCGGCGTGGGGGCCGTCGTAGAAGTTGGTGTCGGCGGTGTTGAGCCGGATGCCGACGTCGGCGACCCGGCGGGCGAAGTCGGCCCCGTCGCGCAGCGACTCCTGGGTCCAGCCGACCTCGCCGTGCGCGAGGGCCCGCGGGAACATCATGAACTCCGCGTTGCTCACGCCACGGACGGTCTCCGACCACAGCGGCGCCTCGGTGCCCAGGATGTCGGCGTCACCGACCCCGGGGACGACGTTCTCGGGGCTCCAGGCGTAGTAGTCGGGGAAGTCGCACGAGCCCGAGCACGCCCAGGACAGCCCGATCGGCGTCTTGGGGTTGTACTTCATGTCGAGATAGGACTTGTTGCCCGGTGAGACCAGCAGCTTGGCGCCGTCCTCGGTGATGGCGCGCTTGGCGAAGTCGGTCGAGCCGGCCCAGTACTGCACCCCGTCGCCGGGAGTGAGGGTCGTCTCCGAGTATTCGTTCCAGCCCAGCGTCTTCTTCCCCAGGTCGTGCACGATGTCCACGGCCCGCTTCTCGAAGTCGACGTAGCCCTGGTGCCCGTAGCGGGCGGTCATGGCGTGCGACTCGTCGCCACCGATGTGCAGGTAATCGCCGGGTGTCATCTCGGCCAGCTGCGCGAAGACGTGCTGGACGAAGGTGTAGCTGACCTCGGCGTACGGGTCGAGATAGGAGTAGCCGACGTCGATCGTGCTGTTGACCGGCGCCACCGGCTCCGCGGCGGTGCCGGTGTGGCTCGATCCCGCGGTGTTGAGCTGCGGGATTGCGTGCAGCGCCGCGTTGGTGTGGCCCGGGATGTCGACCTCCGGGACGACCTCGATCTCGCGCTCGGCGGCGTAGGCGACCAGGTCGCGGAACTGGGCCTGGGTGTAGTAGCCGGTGTGGCCGTCCAGGGCCTGGTAGGAGTTGGAGGTGACCGCTGTTCCGCCCGACTCTCGTGTCAGCGCCGTGTAGTCGATGTCGTCGCCGGCCGCGCGTCCGTCGTTGGTGATCTGGATGCGCCAGCCCTGGTCATCGGCGAGATGGATGTGCAGCACCGACAGCTTGGCGGAGGCGGCGGCGTCGATGATCTGCTTGACCTCGTCGACGGTCTGGAATGACCGGGCGACGTCGAGCATGATCCCGCGATAGCCGAACCGCGGCGCGTCGAGGACCTTCACGGCCGGCACGCTCCAGGTTTGGTGCACGCGTACGGACGAACCGGCGAAGGCCGGGAGCAGCTGGCGCAGCGTCTGGGTGCCGTTGAAGAGCCCGTGCCGGGTCGCCCCGCTGATCCGCAGGCCTGAGCGGCCGGAGGAGAGGGTGTACGCCTCGGGGTTGCCCGCCACCTGGCCGTAGTCGGCGCCGGGGTCGATGACCAGCTGCAGATCGGTGGGCTTCGGGTGTGCGGAGATGACGGGGAGGGCATAGCCGGTCGACGCACGGAGCGTGGTGGCGAGCAGGCGCCCGACCGATGCGGCCGCACCGCGGGCGACGATGCGCGCGCCGGGGGTGAGGACGAAGTCGGGGCCGGACTGCTCGGTGACCTGCACCGGGAGGGGGACCAGACCCGGGACGGGGGTGTCGGGAGCGGAGGTGGGGGTGGAAGCGGTGGCCGACGGGGCCGCCATGGTGACCAGGCAGCCGGCGAGGGTCAGAGCGGCGGCTGCGGCGAGTATCGAGCGAGACATTCAACATTCCTCTCTGCCGCGAAGACGCGGCGAGTATCAAGAAGTTGTGCTGCTCCCGGCGAGCGTAGTGACGCGCTCGCGCACCCGACGGGGTTTTCGTAAATTCGCTCAACAAATTAATTCTGGGCCGGGGCATCAGCTCCTCGCCCAGGCGAGCTGCATGATCTCGTCGCCGTCGTGGAGGGTGCTGCGGTTGTTGGTGTCGGTGAACCCGGTGCGCTCGTAGAGGCGCTGGGCGCGGCGGTTGTCGGTGCGGGTCCAGACGCTGAGGCCCTCCCAGCCGCGTGCCTGGAGGTCGCGGATCATCTCGGTGCCGACGTGGGAGCCCCAGACGGCGGGGTCCACGAAGACCATCGAGATGTGGCCGTAGCCGGGCAGGGGCACGCCGTCGACCAGATAGGTCTCGGCGACCAGCATGCCCGCCGGCCGGGTGCCGTAGTGGGCGAGCAGCGCGAGCTCGGCGCCGGCCAGCTTCTCGCGGACCCGGCGGACGCGGGCCTCCGTGGCGGTGCGGCGGCGAGCGGCGTTGGCCGCTCGCCATACGTCGAGGGCAAGGGCGCGCTGCTCGTCGCTGTCGATCTCGGCGACGATGATTCTCGGCATACAGGCGTTACAGCGTCATCAGCCAGACACCGAGCACGAACATCACGATCATGAAGATCGCTCCGACCCACAGCAGCACGATCCAGGTCGAGGGGTTGTCCTCGGGCTCGGCGGCCATCAGCGAGGAGACGTACTCCTGCTGGACGCCGTAGTCGCCGAAGTCCTGCTCGATCGGCTCCTGCTCGCCGGCGTATCCGTAGCCGTTCTGCCAGTCGGCCGCCTCGTCGGTGGCGTAGGCCCCCTCGGCGTAGCCGGCCGCGTAGGCGGGCTCGGTCTCGTAGACCTGGTCGGCCGCGGTCTCCTCCACGACCGTCTCCTGCGGCGCCCAGCGGCGGGCCTGACCGTTCCGCTGCTCCTGGACGAGCTTCCCCGACGGCTGCACGAAGGGGTGGTACGCAGCCTCCACCGTGGCCTCGGAGACCGGCTCGGGCTCGGGGTCGGGGACAGGATCGGGCCCGGGGACAGGCTCGGGCTCCGGGATCGGCCCCGGCTCGGGGATCGGGGTGGGCGTCGGCTCCGGGTCGGGGACAGGGTCAGGCCCCGGGACGGGCTCGGGCTCCGGGAAGGGCGAGGGGTCCGGGATGGGCGAGGGGTCCGGGATGGGCTTCGGCTCCGGCTCGGGGATCACCGCGACCTCGGCGGCCGCCTCCTCGGCGGCCGGCGCCTGCGCCGACGGGGGAGTGGTCGGCGGCGGGGCGGTCGGTGGTGCGTAGGACACGCGGATCGCGGTGGAACCGTCGGGCTCGTCGGTGTCGAGCTTCTCCTCGACATCGGGCGACTGACGCCTCGAGGTGCGCTCGACGGGCTCGTCGTCGGTGCCGGCGATCGACGACGCCGGTCCCGGCCGGTCCTCGTCGCCGTAGGCGCTGATCCGGGGCAGGCTCAGCGAGGTCTGCTCCGCGTCGGGCACGTCCTCGACGGCCTCCGGGGCGGTCGACTCGACGGGCTTGCGGATCACGGTGGCCTCGTTGGGCTCGTCGAGGTCGTCCGCAGCGGGGTCGATGGCTTCGGGCTCCGCTTCAGCAGCGTGCGTTGCCTCGGGCTTCGCTTCAGCACTGGACACGGGTGGCGTCCTTTCCTCTACATCGATGGAGTCAGCCTCGGCTGCTCGGTCGGGCTCCGTGGCTACCTCGAGACCACACACCGGACAGGTCGGCTCATCGGACAGCCGGTGTCCACACTGTGCGCAGCTGGTCATGCCACCCCCATGGCGTCGAAGATCACTCCCGTGCGTCAACAAGCCTAGGTCACACGCCTTGACGGTGCGCCGAAGCCCGCAGATCGCGGAGCAGGGGGATATCGCGGTTCTCCGCGTCGCGGGAGCCGGGGGTCTCGAGGATGAAGGGCACCCCAGCGGTCGCCGGATGGGCGAAGAGCTCCTCGAAAGCCGTCGTGCCGATGTGGCCGCGGCCGATCTGCTCGTGGCGGTCGAGGTTCTTGCCGCGTACGTCCTTGGAGTCGTTGGCATGGATCAGCCGCAGCCGCCCGGCGCCGCCGATCTCGACGATCCGGTCGACACAGGCGGTGGCGCCACCGGGCTCGTCGAGCGGGGCGCCGGCGGCGAAGACGTGGCAGGTGTCCAGGCAGATCCCGGCCTTGGGATGGAAGTCGAGCGCCTCGAGATAGGCAGGGAGGTCCTCCACGCCGGCGCACAGCGACCGGCCCTGGCCCGCGGTCGGCTCCAGCAGCAGCCAGGGCGCGTCCTCGGCGGAGATCTCGTCGAGCACGGGCAGCAGCGCCTCGCGCACCTGCTTCATCGCGGCGGCGTACTTCTCCCGGGCGTCGCCCTCGGGAGAGACGAACGACCCGGTGTGGATCACGACGCCCTCGGCCCCGATGTCGGCGGCGCGGCGGAGGTTGTGGGCGACCAGGGCGGCCGACCTCTCGTAGGTCGCCGGGGTCGGCGACCCCAGGTTGACCAGGTAGGGAGCGTGGACGAAGGCGCGCATCCCGCGCCGTTCGAGCTCGGCCCGGAACGCCTTGTCCTCGGCCGGCTTGCCGGCCGACAGCGCCCAGCCACGCGGGTTGCCGACGAAGATCTGCAGCGTCTCGCCGCCGACCGCATCGGTGTTGGCGAGAGCACCTGCGACGAGACCTTTGCCGACCTGTACGTGGGTGCCGATCGGGTTGCGAAGAGAGGTCCGAGAAGTGGTCAAGGTCAGTTCAGCCAGATCGTGATCTCGGAGCCGTAGGGGGCCTCACCGCCGGCGGGCTCCTGCCGGGTCACGAAGTCGAGGCCGAGGTGGAAGTCGTCCTTCTCCTCCTTGACCTTGAACCCGGCTGCCTCGAGCGTCTGCTTGGCGGCGTCCTTGCTGCTGCCGACGACGTTGGGGACCGCGACGGCAGCGGGACCCTTGGCGACGACGAGGGTCACGGTCTCGCCCTTGGGGAGGGTGCCGGAGTTGGGGCTCTGGCTGAGCACGGTGCCCGGCCGGGCCTCCTGGTTCTCCTCCTCCTCGATCTCGACCTCCAGGCCGTCGGCCTCCAGCGACTTCTTGGCGCGCTCGGCGTTGCGACCCGTCCAGTCGACGATGTCGACGGGAGCGGGACCCTTGCTGATCACCAGCACCACGGTCTTGCCGGGCCGCACCAGCGTGCCGGCGCGGGGCTGGGAGTTGATGACGAAGCCCTCGGGGACGTTGTCGTTGAACTTCTCGATCGGGTCACCGACGGTGAGGCCGAGGTCCTGGATCTTGTCCTGGGCCTCGTCGGCGACCAGGCCCTTGACCTTCGGCACCGAGTATTCCTCGACGCCCTTGCTCACGCTGATCTCCACGGTCGAGCCGGGCAGCGCCTTGTCGTCGCGGCCGGGGTCGGAGTCGATCACGACGCCCTCCTCGACGGTGTCGGAGAACTCGGTGTTGGCCGAGACCTCGAAGCCCGCTTCCTGCAGCTGCGTGGTCGCCGCGGCCTTGGTCAGACCGGCCACCGAGGGCACCCGCTCGTAGCGGCCGTCGACGAACCACCACATCCCGGTCGCCACCAGCGCGACGGCCACCACGGCGGCGCTGATCGCGATCGGGCCCCGCCACGTCGCCGGCATGCTCCAGCGCTGCTTCGGCTGCGTGGGGGTCGGGGCGATGCGTACCTTCTCCTCGGGCTCGCTGAGCGAGAGCCGCGCGCCCGCGGGGAGGCCGACACCGGGAGGCGGTCCCGGCGGGCCCGCGGGCCGGCCCGGCGGGGGACCGGAGGGGCCGGAGGCCGGAAGACCGAGGGCGGGCAGGACGGCCGTCGACTCCGCGCCGGACTCGTCGTGGGCGCGCACAGGGGCATCGGTGGCGTTGCCGGCCGCGGCACCCCTGTCGGGCGCGCCGGCGGTCGGGAGCGCCAGGTCTGCGGTGAGGTCGGGGTCGTCGAAGATGCCCGCGGACAGGGTGGCCATGACGCGGGTGACCATCCGCAGGAGCACGCCGGCGTCGGCCGGGCGCAGCTCGGGGTCGCGGGCGGTCGCGCGGGCGACCAGGGCGTCGACGTAGCGCGGGATCCCGGGAGCGGCCTTCGAGGGCGGCGGTACGTCCTCGTGCACGTGCTTGTAGGCGATGTCGACCGGCGAGGGGCCGCTGTGGGGCTTGCGGCCGGTGAGCAGCTCGTAGAGGACGACGCCGGCGGCGTAGACGTCGGTGCGCGGCCCGGACTTCGACTCGGTGACCAGCTCGGGCGCGAGATAGGAGACGGTGCCGACCAGGTTGCCGGTGGTGGCGTCGTTGGAGTTGTTGGTCATCACCCGGGCCAGACCGAAGTCGGCGACCTTGACCCGCTGCGAGATCGAGGCGGCGCCGGTGGTGATGAGCACGTTCTCCGGCTTGATGTCGCGGTGCACGATGCCGATCGCGTGCGCCGCGGACATCGCGCTCAGGATCGGCTCGATGTAGGCGAGCGCCTTCGCCGCGCCCAGCGGGGCCTGCGAGGCGATCGTGTCGCGCAGGGTGTGGCCCTCGATGTACTCCATCGCGAGGAAGGCGACGCCGTCGTCCTCGTCCTGGTCGTAGACGGCGACGACGTTGGGGTGGGACAGCTTCGCGGCCGACCTGCCCTCGCGGACGAACCGCTCGGCGAAGTTGCCCTCCTCGTCGAGGTCCCGGTGCATGACCTTGACGGCGACGATGCGGTCCAGACGCATGTCGTGGGCGACGTAGACCGTCGCCATGCCGCCCTTCGCGACCTTCTCGACGATCCGGTAACGCATCCCCAAGACCTTGCCCAGCAGGGGGTCGGATGCGGTAGCCGAGCCTCCGCCGTGGCGCCCGATCACGCCCTCGCGGGGGTCCGCCTCACTAGCCACGCGATCCTCCTGTCTCCGGTTGGAGAAGTATTCCGGACCGGGCAATGGTACGGACCAGCGGGTCCCACTCACGACTTTCCGGCCCGGCTACCCGGGCCGGTAATGTGATCGTTATGAGCGAGATGCGGTTGGCGGAGCAGGATCTGGGTGTCCTGGTGGAGGAGTGGATCGACTGGGCCACCGCTGCGTCGTTGCTCGGCGTGACGGTGGGGAAGGTGCGCACCATGATCCGCGAGCACGAGCTCGCGGCGGCGGTGCCTCCGGGCATCAAGGGCCAGCACATCCCGGCCCTGTTCATCCAGGACGGCCTGCCGGTCAAGGGCCTGGGCGGGCTGCTCCACGTGCTCCACGACGGTGGCTACGACGACCGCGAGATCATCGCCTGGCTCTTCCTCGACGACGACCTCCCGGGTCGCCCGATCGACGCGCTTCGGGAGAACCGCGGGTCGGAGGTCAAGCGCCGGGCCCAGGCCATGGCACTCTAGACGACCAAGTCCGTACGTCTCGGAGGACCGTCGTGAGGTCGAAGTCTGCCCTGGTCGCCCTGCTGCTCGCCGTGGTGATGGCGCTGCTCGCCGGCTGCGGAGGCGATCCCGGATCGGGCGGAGGCGCAGGCGCGGGTGGCGGGAAGACCGGCACCGATCCCGACAGCGGGCTCACCTGGATCGCGGAGTCCGACCTGCCGCCCGAGGGGGTGGAGACGCTCGAGCTGATCGACGCCGGCGGCCCGTTCCCCTACCCGGGCAAGGACGGCAGCACCTTCGGCAACCGCGAGGGGATCCTGCCCGAGGAGCCCTCGGGCTACTACGCCGAGTACACCGTGCCCACGCCCGGCTCCGATGACCGGGGTGCGCGGCGTATCGTCACAGGCGAGGGTGGGGAGTTCTACTACACCGAGGACCACTACGAGTCGTTCGCACGGATCGACCGGGGGTGATGAGGCAGATGAGTGGACTGGCAGGTCTCCTGGCCGGGAAGGTCGATCCCGGCGTCTACCGCTGGCACACGGAGCTGGCGGCCGCCGACCTCGACGAGTCGGTGACCGGCGCGGGCTGGTCGCTGAAGCAGATCGCCGAGGTCGCCGAGACCAAGGACGAGGTGCTGGGCGCCATCGGCGCCGCGCTCGGGTTCCCGGCCCACTTCGGCCGCAACCTCGACGCGCTGTGGGACTCGCTGCGCGACCTCTCCGCACCCACGGTGCTGCTGTGGGAGACGTGGGGGTGCGCCGCCTATGCCGACCGCGCCGGGTTCGACAAGATCGTCCGGGTCCTGCAGGAACGCGCGGCGGAGATCTCCGAGGACCGGCCCGCGTTCACCGTGCTGCTGCGCGGTGACGGCCCGGACACGGACCTGGCCGACCTGGGCTGATCACCCGACCGTGACGGTGCGGGTGGGGTAGCCGGTGGCTCCGTCGGGAGCGGGCGGCACCTCGTTGCCGGTCTGCGGGGTGCCCGTGCGGTCGAAGGCCCGCGCCTGGATCCGGTGCTCGCCCTCGGTCGCGTCCCAGCGGTAGGTCCACTGCCGCCAGGTGTCGATGCTGTCCTCGGCGGCGAGCGTGGCGGGCTGCCAGGGGCCGTCGTCGATGCGTACCTCGACCTTGCTCACGCCGCGGTGCTGCGCCCAGGCGACGCCGGCGACGGTCACCTCGCCCGCGGAGTCCGGGTCCTCGCCGGGCAGGTCGATGCGGCACTGGGTCTTGATCGGACCTTCGGCGGACCAGCCGCGGTCGGTCCAGTAGGCACGGAAGTCGGCGAAGCGGGTGACCTCGAGCTCGGTGAGCCACTTGGTCGCCGAGACGTAGCCGTAGAGGCCGGGGACGACCATGCGTACGGGGAAGCCGTGGTCCTGCGTCAGCGGCTCGCCGTCCTGGGCAATCGCGAGGAGGGAGTCCCGCCCGTCGGTGAGCGCCTCGAGCGGGGTGCCGATGGTGATGCCGTCGGCGCCGGTGGACTTCACCGCATCGGCGTCGGGGTCGAGGCCAGCGCGCTTGAGGACGTCGCGGATGCGTACGCCGGTCCAGGTCGCGTTGCCGATCAGGTCGCCGCCGACCTCGTTGGAGACGCAGCAGATCGTGACGCGGCGCTCGTAGAGCGGCATCGCGAGCAGGTCCTCGTAGGTCAGCTCGACCGGGTTGTCGACCAGGCCGTGGATCTTGAGCCGGTAGTCGGCGATGTCGACGCGTGGGGTGAGCAGGGCGATGTCGATGCGATAGAAGTCGTCGACGGGGGTCAGGTGGGGCGTCAGCCCGTCGATCCGGAGCTCTGCGCCCGCCGGGAGGGGCGCGGCGGGGGAGACGGCAGCCGGGATGGCCAACCTCGTCGCCGGGCGACGGCGGGCGGTGACCACCTTCGCGCCGACGCCGCCGGCCGCTCCGACCGCGGTCACGGCCGCCGCGGCGACGAGGAACCGGCGCCGGTCGAAGCCGTCGGGCGCCACCGCCTCGGTGGGTGTCTCGCCGGACTCCCGAAGACGCCGCGTCAGCAGGACCAGCGCCGCGATGCCGACCGCCAGGCCGATCACCAGCGCGACGACGCCCATGGTGCCGTTGCCGGCCCGGTCGGCCAGCAGGGCGGCGATGTCGACGGCCCCGAGGAGCAGCAGCATGCCCGCGCCGAGCGCGGGGCGGCGTACGGCCAGGGCACCGGCCACACCGAGGAGCACCAGCGTGACCAGCGCGACGCTGGCCAGCAGGATCGGCTTGTCGGCGGTGCCGAAGGTGGCGACCGCCGCCTCCTTGAGCCAGCGCGGCGTGAGGTCGATGACCCGGTCGCCGAGCGCGAGCAGGGGAGAGGCGCCGCGCGCGAGGGCGGCTATGAGCTCGGCGACGCCGAGGCCGAGCACGCCCGCGGCGATGCCCGCGACGGGACCGCTCGGGAGACGTCCGAGGAAGGTGCGGGATGTCATGCTGTGAGTTCGTGGCCGATCGGTGGTCGGATGGGACCAATCCTCCCACTTCTCGGCTGCGAACCCGGGGTGAGATCTGTCATTCGTCGGAAGGGGTGCGTGTGCGCCGAGCGCTGCGGGTGGTGGGCGATTCGTCGTCGCCGGACCCCGAGGACGACCGGGACCCGGGGACGGTGCTCGCCGCCGTCGCCGGTGGCGACCTGGACGCCTTCGGAGCCCTCTACGACGCGATGGCTCCGCTCGTCTTCGGTGTCGCTCGGCGGGTGGTGCGCGATCCCTCGCGTGCGGAGGAGGTGACCCAGGAGGTGTTCACCGAGGTGTGGCGCCAGGCCGCCCGGTTCGACCCGTCGCGCGGCTCGGTGCGGACGTGGGTGCTGACGATCGCGCACCGTCGGGCGGTCGACACGGTGCGCTCCTCGCAGGCATCGCGTGCGCGGGAGGAGCACGTCGCCCGGCGTGAGCCGGTGGAGGTCGCCGGCCCGGAGGACGCGGTGGTCACCGCGGCCGAGCACGAGGGCGTACGCCGCTGCCTGGACTCGCTCACGCCGCTGCAGTCTCAGGCCGTCCGGCTGGCCTACTACCAGGGCTTCACCTATCCCGAGGTCGCCGAGCTGCTCGGCCGGCCGCTGCCGACGGTGAAGACGCGGATGCGGGACGGCCTGATCCGGCTGCGCGACTGTCTGGCCGAAGCGGAGCTCGAGACACCGGGTGGAGGGGATCGCGATGGCGCCTGATGTGCACGGACTGGTCGGGGCCTACCTCCTCGACGCGCTGGTGCCCGGGGAGCGGGCGGAGTTCGAGGCTCATCTGGCGGTGTGCCCGGAGTGCCGCGAGGAGGTCGACTCGCTGCGGTCGGCGACCGCCTCCCTCGCCACCGAGGTCGCCGCGACACCGCCGGTGGCGCTGCGCGGCCGGGTGCTGCGTACGGCATCGGAGACGCTGCAGCTGCGGCCCGTCGTCGCCACGGGCAGGCCCCGCCGCCGCCGGCTGATGGGCATCGTCGCCGCAGCGGCTGCGGTGATCGTCGGTGTCGGGGTGACGGTCGGAGTCGTGGTACGCGAGGACGACCCGCCGCCGATGACCGCGGCCCAGGTGATGTCGGCCCCCGACGCGAGGATGCACAAGGAGGAGACCTCCGACGGCGAGCTGATGGTCGCGATGTCCCACGAGATGCACATGGTGGCCGTCGACACCGCCCACCTCTCGCGTCCCGACGGGATGACCTACCAGGTCTGGTGGCACACCGACACCGGCATGGAGTCCGCCGGCGTCCTCGACGAGGAGATGGCCGTCGCCGTACCCGTCGAGGACGGCGAGCTGATGGTCACCATGGAGCCCCTGGGCGGCTCCGACCAGCCGTCCGAGAAGGTCCTCTTCCAGATGCCCGCCGAGCGCCTCTGAGAGGCCGAGCCGGCGAGCTCAGACGGTGCGCTGGGTGGCGGCGGTGGCCAGCGCGCGGAGGGTGCCGGCGGCGCCCGCGTCGAGGGTGCCGGCGGACCTGGCGTCGTCCAGCGCGGTGAGGCCCTGGTCGGCGAGCTCGGTGATGGTCTTCTCGACCTGCTGCTCGGCGCCGGAGGAGGTGATGATGGTGCGCAGCTCGGCGACCTGCTCCTCGGTGAGCGGCTGGCCCAGCGCGCGGTCGAGGCGGTCGGCGTCGGCGGGGGCCGAGCCCGTCAGGGCCAGGGCGACCAGGACGGTGCGCTTGCCCTCGACGAGGTCGTCGCCGGCGGGCTTGCCGGTGACCGAGGGGTCGCCGAAGACGCCGAGGAGGTCGTCGCGGAGCTGGAAGGCCTCGCCGACCGGAAGGCCGTAGGCCGACAGGGCCGCGATCTGCTCGGGGGAGGCTCCGGCCAGGGCGGCGCCGACATGGAGGGGACGCTCGACGGAGTACTTGGCCGCCTTGTAGCGCACCACCTTCATCGCGGCCTCGACGTCCGCGGCGCCGCGCGCTTGGACGGTGATGTCGAGGAACTGCCCGGCGATGACCTCGCTGCGGGTGTGGTCGAAGACCGACAGCGCGGCGGAGGTCTCGGCTTCCCCGAACCCAGAGGTACGCAGCAGCTCGTCCGCCCAGGTCAGCAGCAGGTCTCCGAGGAGCACGGCAGCGGCATCGCCGTAGGCGCGGGACCGGCCCGGCCAGCCCGCGGCGGCATGGTCGGCCTCGAACGCGCGGTGTGCGGCGGGTGCGCCGCGCCGAGTGTCGGAGTCGTCGATGACGTCGTCGTGGACGAGCGCCGAGGCCTGGAGCAGCTCGAGCGCGGCGGCCGCACGCACGAGCGACTCCTCCTCGGCGGGCGAGGGGGAGGGGCGGACCGCGTGGAAGCCCCAGTAGCAGAACGCCGCCCGCAGCCGCTTGCCCCCGGACATCGACTCGCGGGCCCGGCGCAGCAGCGGTTCGACCTCGTCGCCGAGCGGAGCCAGCCGCTCGGACTGCGTCTCGAGGAAGGTGTCCAGTGCCCCCTGGACGCGACTGCGGAATTCATCGGCGCCCCACGTTTCATTCACTCTCCGAGCCTAGGGCACTGCCTAGGATGGCCCGATGGTGACTGGACGTGGACGCTCCCTCGCGGAGCTGATCAACGAGGGCGAGCGGTCCTTCTCCTTCGAGTTCTTCCCGCCGAAGGACGAGGCCGGCGAGGAGCAGCTGTGGAACGCCGTCCGTGCCCTGGAGCCCTACCGCCCGACCTTCGTGAGCGTCACCTACGGCGCCGGCGGCTCGACCCGTGACAAGACCGTCGCCATCACCGGCCGGATCGCCGCCGAGACCGAGCTGCTGCCCGTCGCCCACCTGACCTGCGTCGGCCACACCCGCGACGAGGTCGCCGCGATCCTGGACTCCTACGCCGCCCAGGGCGTCGCCCACGTGATGGCGCTGCGCGGCGACCCCGCCGAGGGCCCGCGGGCCGCGTGGACCCCGACCCCCGGCGGTCTCGACTACGCCATCGACGTGGTGCGGCTGGCCAAGGAGCGCGGTGACTTCCGGATCGGCGTCGCCGCCTTCCCCGAGGGCCACCCGAGCGCGGAGTCGATCGAGGCCGACGCCGACGTGCTGGTCGCCAAGGCGAGGGCCGGCGCGGAGTTCGCGGTCACCCAGATGTTCTTCCGGGCCGCGGACTACTTCGGCCTCGTCGACCGGGTGCGCGCTCGCGGCGTCGACATCCCGATCCTGCCCGGGATCATGCCGATCCTGAACCTCGCCGCCATCCGCCGCCAGAGCGAGCTGATCGGCGCCGAGGTCCCCGACGAGATCGTCGAGCGCATCACCGCGGCCGGTCCGGACCCCGCCGACATCCGCGCCGAGGGCATCGCGGTCGCCGCCGAGCTGTGCCAGGAGCTCCTCGACGGAGGCGCGCCCGGACTGCACTTCTACACGCTCAACCGGTCCAAGGCGACGCTGGAGATCTTCGCGAAGCTCAACGTCACGGTCTAGGCCGCGCTCACCTCTCGGCGGGCCCGATCGACTGCGCGACCAGCGCGGCCGAGAGGCCGGCGAACGGCAGCCCGGCACCTGGCGTCGCATGGGCGCCGGCGGCGTAGACGTTCGGGATCGGGGTGCGCGGCCCGAGGCGCTGGAACACCGTGCCGCGCCCCGCCCACTTCACGCCCAGCGGGGACCCGCGCCAGCGGCGTACGAGCTCGGCGGCGCCCAGGTCGACCCGGTGCACGACGTGCTCGCGGACGTCGATCTTGTGGCGCGCCAGCGCCAGCAGGACGTCCTCCATCAGCTTGCCGTGGGAGTGGATCGTCCAGGCGTGCTGCCCCTCGGGGGCGAGCCCGCGGGTGCGTACGACCAGGGTGGGCTCGCCGTGGAGCACCAGCTCGTCGGGCAGGTCGGTGAGGTGCTCGGGCAGCGACTCGAGCCCGAGGTGGAACGTCATCGGCGGGATCGCCGGCAGGGTGCGCTCCACCAGCGGCCGCAGGGCCGGCAGCGAGCGCGGGTCGAAGGCGACCACGACCGCTCCGTCCGCGCCGAGGTCGATTTCGCCGGCGGCGGTGCTGACCGCGACCGCCCGGCCGTCGCGTACGACGATGTCCTCCACCCGGGTCGCGGTCTGCACCGAGACCCGGCGGGTGGCCATCCGGGCGGTGAGCACCTCGGCGACCACGCCCATCCCGCCCTCGACGCGCCAGGCGCCGAACCGCTGCTCCAGGTAGGCGGTGAGCCCCGCCCAGGCAGGTACGTCACGCAGCTCCTGCCCCGCGGCGACGAACGGGTGCGCCGCGACCAGCCGGAGGCGCTCGTCCTTGAACGTCTTGCGCAGCCGCTTGTGGAGGGTCTCGCGCGACCGGAACCGCTCCGCGACCGCCGACGGCAGCGCCGAGGGCTCCCACGGCACCTCGAAGTAGTGCTGGCGCAGCACCTCCCAGTCCTCGCTGAACCGGGCCACGTAGTCGGTCCACAGCCGGCCCATGCCCGGACCCAGCTCGTCGAAGGCCGCCAGCTGGGCGCCGCGGGTGCCGCCGGGCACCGAGACCGACGTCTTGTCGGCGAAGCGGTGCTCGCGGACCACGTCCATCGGCACCAGCTCGAGCTCACGCTCCGCGGGCCGCCCGGACTTGCGGAACAGGTCGCGCATCACCGCGGGCAGCAGCGTCGAGGTCGCCGAGGCGTCCCAGGTGAACCCTTCCTCGCGCACCGGCACCAGGGCGCCGCCGAGCTGTCCGGAGGCCTCGAGGAGGGTCACCGAGTGGCCGAGCTTGGCCAGCCTGGCGGCGCTGGCCATCCCGGCGTACCCGCCCCCGAGGACGACGACGCTCGTCACTGGACGGGGTAGGGCAAGGTGTCGCCGCCGGAGGGCCCGTCAGGGGGTGGGGCGCCGCGTCGTCCGCGCCGGGTCAGCTTGCGCCAGCCTCCGCGAACGGCCCGGACGAGGAGGTAGACCAGCACCAGCCCGGCCACCAGCAGCACCGCGGCGACGCCCGCCGCGGCCAGCGGGTGCTCGGTCGCGAACCAGACCACGCCGAGGACGAGGCCGTCCTCGGCCACGCTGACGACCGAGTTGGAGACCGGCTCGGGGGAGGTGTTGACCGCGAGCCGCTCGCTGGCCTTGATCAGATGGGACATCAGCGCCGTCGTGCCGCCCACCACGCCGCCGACGGCCTCGTTGAGCGAGTCGGCCTCACCGGCGAGCAGGACGCCGATGACCGCGCCGATGGTGGGGCGGATCACCGTGGAGATCGAGTCCCAGGTCGAGTCGATGTAGGGCACCTTGTCGGCGACGAACTCGATCGCGTACATCAGCCCCGCGGCAGCCAGCACCGGCCACGTGCCGAGCACGTCCGGGATCGCCTCTGCCCCCGTCGTACGCTGCACGACGCCGAGCACCAGCACGACCAGGTAGGCGTTGATGCCACTGGCCCACCCACTGGAGAAGGTCAGCGCTAGAGATTCCATGAGGACATCTTGGCCTACGCCGCCGACAACTCGGCCCCAGCCCGAGACCAAGAGCACGCGTTCGCGTATTTACCTACGTTGGACCCCGTACGGCAGAATGGGCTGATCAACGGAGACTGAACCCCCACGTCGCAAGGAGACCGGATGACCATGACGACACCCGACGAGAACGAAGGTGTGGTCGTGAGCGAGGGCCCGGAGGTCGCTTTCGAGGTGGCAGCGCTCGCTGCCGAGCCCGTGCCGCGCGAGATGACGTGGGCGATCCGGCTCATCGTCGGCCTGATCGCCTTCAGCGCGGTCGTGGTCGTGGTGATGGTGCTGCGCTCCGACGACCTCGTGCGTGCCTGGGCGGAGGGCAACCCCTCGGCCAAGCGCATCCTGGAGACCGAGGGCCTCGAGGCCCTGATCAACCCGCCGACCGACAACCGGGTCAGTGCGCCGGCGTTCATCGCCCCCGCGATCACGCTGTTCGGGGTGATGGCGGGCATGCTCGGCGTGCTCGCGGTCTTCCTCCGCAACGGATTCGAGTGGGCCCGGATCGTGATCACGTTCCTGGTGTTCATCTCCGCGGTCGCCAGCATCGGCGGCATCCTGACCGGCCCGCCGGTGACCATCAGCGTGCTCACCGGGATCGCGATCGTCATCGCCGCCGGGCTGCTGGCGGTCATGTGGCTGCCGGCGAACACCCGCTACATCCACCCGCCGCACCGGATCCGCGGCGCCGTCGCCGACGACTGAGCGACCCCCGGCACCACCTCGACACGCCCCGTCACCGAAACGTCTTGTGACTGTCGGTGGCGGGGTGTAGTTTGATCTCGTGTTCGAACAAATGTTCGAACAACCAGGCTCTGGCGGGCGTCGTCCTCGACCCCCGACGCCCGCCGGAGCCGTCCACTGCGGGGTCGACCTTGAGCGAGAAGGACGACCCGATGCATCTGCTCCCGGCGACGACTCACAGCTACCTCTTCCGCGCCACCGAGTCCCTCTCGGAGGCCATCGTGGCCGACGACGTGCCGAGCAGGTACGCCATGGCGCACGTCGCCGCCCTCCAGGCCGCCGCGGCGCTGATCGCCGCCCGCACCGATCCCGTCGAGGCGGCGAGCCGCGCCGGCCGCCGCCGTCCGTGGAACGCCTGGGTCCGCCTCAAGAAGGTCGCGCCCGAGCTCTCCGAGTGGGCCGACTACTTCGCCGCGGGCGCCGCCAAGCGCGCCGCCGCGGAGGCCGGCTCGATCCGGGCTGTCACCGCCGAGGAGGCCGACGACCAGGTGCGCGACGCCGACCGTTTCCTCGCCGTCGTCGAGGAGTCGCTCGGGCTGATGGCCCACACCTCCCACGTCACCCGCCTCCGTCACGACCGCCTCGTGGGCTGATTCAGGTGAGGTGGGCACAGGGCCTACGCTTGGCCCCATGGCAGCTGGCTCCGCATCAACCAGTCGTCGGGCAGGCGCCCGGACCGTCGCCGTCTGGGACGCGCTCGACCCGGTCCTGGCCTCCGGCTCGCTCGACGTCCTCGACATCGGCGGCGGCACCGGCACCTCAGCCGTACGCATCGCCGGACTCGGTCACCGGGTCACCGTCGTCGACCCCAGCCCGGACGCGCTGGCAGCGCTCGACCGGCGCGCCCGCGAGGCCGGTGTCTCCGTCGACGCCCGCCAGGGTGACCTGGCCGCCCTCTCCGACGTCGCCGACCCCGGCGGAGCCGATCTGGTCCTCTGCCACGGCGTCCTCGAGGTCGTCCCCGATCCGGCAGCCGCACTGGCGGGGATCCGCGAGGTGCTCCGCCCCGGTGGCACCCTCAGCCTGCTGGTCGCCCAGCGCACCGCCGCCGTCCTCTCCCGAGCCCTGGCCGGCCACTTCGCGCAGGCCGTCGAGCTCCTCGACGACACCGCTCCGCAGGGCCGCTCCGGTCGCCGGTTCGCCCTCGACGAGGTCACCGGGCTGCTGGACGCGGCGGGGTTCGAGGTCACGGACGTCCGTGGCGTACGTGTGTTCGTCGATCATGTGCCGGGGTCGCTGCTCGACGTCGAGCCGGGGGCGACCAGTGCGCTGGTCGATCTCGAGCAGGCTGTCTCCACGCGGCCGGATTACCTGCCGTTCGCTTCGCAGCTGCATTTGCTCGGTTCGCTTCGCTGAGGGCTCGCTTCGCTTCGCATTCGGCTCGCTTCGCTTCGCCCACGGGCGCCGACGCGGCGCAAAGGTCCCACCTCCGCTAGCGCTCCGGCGTGACATTTGCGCCGAGTCAGCGCTGGTCCGCGTCCTCGGAGGATCGGGGTGACCTCCTCCGCTGGCGCTCCGGAGGTCACCCCGATCCTCCATGTCGACATGGACGCCTTCTTCGTCTCGGTGGCGATCAGGCATCAGCCCGAGCTGTGGGACCAGCCGGTGGTCGTCGGGGGACACGCCCGCGGCGTGGTGACCTGCGCCAACTATCCGGCCCGGGCCTACGGCGTGCGGGCGGCGATGCCGGGCTCGATGGCGAGGCGACTGTGCCCGCAGCTGGTCTCGGTCCGCCTCGACTTCGGCGAGGTCGCCGAGGTCTCCAAGCAGGTCCGGGAGATCTTCCGCCGAGCCACCCCGCTGGTGGAGGTGGTCAGCGTCGACGAGGCGTTCCTCGACGTCAGCGGGGCGACCAGGCTGTTCGGGAGCCCCGAGCAGATCGCGCAGCGGATCCGTCGCCAGATCGCCGAGGAGCTGAGCATCACCTGCTCGGTCGGTGTCGCGCCGACCCCGAGCGTGGCCAAGGTCGGCAGCCGCAAGGCGAAGCCCGACGGCGTCGTGGTCGTCCGGCCGGAGGACGTCCCCGGCTTCCTCCATCCTCTCGACGTCGGTGAGCTCTACGGCGTCGGGCCGAGCACGCGCAAGCGGCTTCGCCGGCTCGGCTTCGAGACGGTCGGTGACATCGCCCGCACCCCGGTCCCGACCCTCCATCAGATCCTCGGTCCCCGCCTCGGCGGCCACCTGCACCGGCTCGCCACCGGCACCGACCGGCGCGAGCTGACCGGAAGGCTCGGCCCCGACCTGCCCGACCGGTCGACCGGCGCCCAGGAGACCTTCGGCCACGACCTGAGCGACCGCGAGGACATCGTGCGCGAGCTGCTGCGGCTCTCGGCCCGCGTCACCCGGCGGATGAGGAGGGCCGGCACGGTCGGCCGCACGGTCGCGCTGACGGTCCGGTTCACCGACTTCAAGACCATCTCGCGCTCCCGCACGCTGCCCGACCCCACAGACGTCACCCAGGAGGTGCACGCCACGGCGGTCCGGCTCTACGACGAGCTGAACCTCCGTGGCCGGGCGCTGCGCCTGGTCGGCGTGCGGGTCGAGCACCTGATCGCGCGCGAGGGCACCGACCGACAGCTCGTCCTGGGGGAGCGGGAACGCGGCTGGTCCGAGGCCGATCGTGCCGTCGATCAGGTCGCCGAACGCTTCGGGTCCAGCCTGGTGCGCCCGGCGAGCCTGCTCGACCATGGCCGGGGTTGACGCAACTGCCCATCCGCTTGACACAATCGGTGGTGGTTGTGCCATGTGGCAGAACGTCGAGGGGCAAGAATTTTCCGGGCTCACTACCGCCTTCAGGATGGCGTGCCTAGACTTGGAGATGCCCCAACAGGACATGGGAGGTACGGTGCCACTCTCGGAAGAGGAGCTTCGCCTGCTCGAGCAGATGGAGCGCGCGCTCTCGGCGGAGGACCCGAAGTTCGCCTCCGCCCTCCGAGGCACGGCCCTGCGCCGTGCCCAACGTCGACACGCGGTCATCGCGGGCATCGTGCTCGCCGGTGGAGTCGCGTTGCTGATGACCGGTGTGATCTCACGGATGTGGATCGTCGGAGTGGTCGGCTTCCTGGTGATGCTGGCCTCGACCTCCGTGCTGCTCACCGCCCTGCGCGGTGCGGCTGCGGTGGAGGAGGACGACGGGGACCACACTCCACGCAGCTCGTTCCTCGACCGGGCCAGCGAGCGCTGGAAGCAACGCCGCCGCGGCGACAACGACCTGTAGAGGCCGACCTGTAGAGGCTTAGGGCCTCAAGGAGGCCTCTAGGACGAGATCAGCTCCCGCTCGGACCGCACCGCCGGTCCGTCGGTGGCCGATGCCGCCGGGCGTCGGAAGACCGACGCCGGCCACAGTCGTGCCCGCCTCCGCGCCCGCCGGTCGGCCTGCGCCCTGAGCGCGACCGAGACCAGGCGTACGTCGTCCCCGACCGCCGCGGTGTCGCGATGCTCCGCATAGCGGTTGCGCTCGACGGCGGCCACGATGCGCTGCAGCGCGAGCATCGGCTCGCGGCTCTGCAGGTGCGGGGCCAGGCTGGTGGCCTCCTCCCGCGGTGAGCGGGTGCCGGTCCAGGGCAGGCCCAGGTCGATCGCGGTGTCGCCGAGCTCGGTCCAGCCGGCCTCCGCGTCGCCGGCCAGCCGGGACTTCCGGCGCCGGCGACGGATCACCGCAGGCGCAGCGAGCGCGACCGCTCCGAGCAGGGCCACGATGCCCAGACCGGTCCAGATCGCCCCCGCGTTGGACTCCTCGGTGCCGGTGTCGGCGACCTCGGGCAGGTCGGGCTCCTCGCGCTGCGGCCGGTTGGGCACCGGAGCCACGCTCGTGCCGGCGCTGGGCGCGGGCGCCTCCGGCTCGTTGCGGGCATTGCCCAGCGCACCGGCGGTGTAGCCCGGCTCCCTGGTGTCGGCAGCCGCGGGCGTCGGCTCGAAGCGAACCCAGCCGATGTCCTCGAACCACAGCTCGGGCCAGGCGTGGAGATCGCGGCCGCGGAACCGCCAGACGCCGTCCTCGTCCTGGTCTCCGTCGAGGAAGCCGACGGCGACCCGGGCCGGGATGTCGAGCTCGCGGGCGAGCACGGCCATGGCCGTGGCGTACTGCTGGCAGTAGCCGACCTTGTTGGTCGTCAGGAACTCCAGCAGAGCCGCGCCGTCGGTGCCGACGTCGCGCTCCAGGCTGTAGACGAACTCGCCGCTGTGACGGAACCAGTTCTGCAGGGCGACGGCCTTGGCGAAGGGCCGGTCCTGGCCGGCCGTGCGCTCCAGGGCGATCTCCTCGATCTTCTCGGGGAGCAGCGGCAGGTCGGTCATCCCTGTCGGCGCCCCGATCCCGGGCTCGCCCGCGGCCAGCAGCCGCGCCTGGGACGGCTCGACCGGTGCGGCGGTCATCCGCCAGCTCTCGCCGGCGACGGTGTGGTCCCGGCCCTCGGTCGACATGAAGTCGAGGGTGTCCTCGTCATAGCGCCACGGACCCCTGGCAGTGATCTCCAGCGGATGGGTGAAGACCGGGAGCCAGGTCGACTCGAACTTGTCGCTGGCCCGCATCTGGTAGGTCGTGGGCTCGCCCAGCAACGTCTCGTCGGACATCGGCGGATCGAAGGAGGCCACGCCGGTCTGGTCGGAGGGTACGTCGCGGTTGCCAGGCGTCCACTCGGTGCCGGTGAACTTCGTGAGCGTGAGGATCCGCAGGTAGGAGGGCGACGAGACGGGTTGGTCGTAGACCGGGGTGGCGGTGACCATCACCTCGTCGGACTGCCTGCGCAGGTCGCCGTAGAGCCCGACGGTCGGGTTGATCACGCGCAGCTGGCCGCTGCCGTCTCCCGGCCCCAGGCCGGGGAGGGTGATGCTCGGGCTGGGCATCCAGGCCGGGGTGAGGAGCGCGATCGCCACCGCGGAGACGCCGATGACCGCCGGCCCGGCGGCCGGCACCACGGGGAGGTCCTCGTCGAGACGCCGCCCCCAGCGGCCGAGCTGCTGGGCACGATCGAAGCGCAGCATCACCAGGAACGCGGTCGCGGTGAGCACGAAGACGACCCAGGAGACCCCACCCCAGCCACCGGCGCCGATGATGCTGAACGGCACCGTGAACACGCCCAGCACGACGAGCCCCATCATCGGCGGCCGCCGCAGCGAGACCGCCAGGACGTCGGCCAGGAACACGGCCGCGACACCGCCCGGGACGAGGTAGGCGGCCACCTCCGGGGCGGACATCGGCAGGTCGAAGGGGTTGAAGGCGGCATAGGCCTCGGTCATCGCGGCCGAGACCCGCGCCCTGCCGCCGGCGGTGACGGGGAAGGGGTGCTGGACGACCAGCAGGCTGGTCGCGATCGTGCCGAGGAGCAGCTGCAGCAGCACCACGACCGCTCCGTGCACGCGCAGCAGCCGCGCGGAGATGCCGGTGCCGACCACGAGCAGGCCGGCGACCAGGATCGGGCCGAGGTAGGGGAAGCGGGTGTTGGTGAACGAGCCCCACGAGGACAGCGCGAACAGGACGGTCACGAAGCACGTCACCGGCACCGCCATCGCGGGCACGACGCCGCGTACGTCGGAGGAGGTCATCATCGTGCCGCCCCCGCTCCCGCGGCCGCACCCCGGGTGCCGAGCTCGCGCCAGCGCGTGGCCACCGAGTCACCGATGCCGAGCTCGACCGCCTTCCAGCCGTGCTGGATGAGCAGAGGTACGCCGCTGGGCCGCCGCTGCTCGGGGGCCAGGTGCACCGCGCTCCAGCCGTCCACGGCGAGCGAGAAGGCGAGGGCGGCCCCGGTGTGGTG
This sequence comes from Nocardioides luteus, assembly GCF_015752315.1. Classification (NCBI taxonomy): domain Bacteria; kingdom Bacillati; phylum Actinomycetota; class Actinomycetes; order Propionibacteriales; family Nocardioidaceae; genus Nocardioides; species Nocardioides luteus. Next base: position 3,484,368 of record NZ_JADOVJ010000001.1, on the reverse strand, counting down.
CCGCACCCGGCGAAGGACGCGGGCGTCCTCCTCGTCGAGGGAGCCGAGCACCGCGACGGTGATGCCGCCCTGCCCGGCCTCGCCGATCCAGGAGGCGTCGATGTGGTGGTGCTGAACGGTCTCGACCACGGCGAGCGCCTCCAGCAGCGCGGCCGCGTCGGCCTGGCCCTCGCGGTCGTGCCAGCCGGCGTTGATCTCGCCGGCCGCGTTGGTCCCGGGGGTGGCGCCGCCGGAGGTCACCAGGCGTACGGAGTAGCCGGCCTCGACCAGGTGCACCGCGACCGAGGCGGCGACCACGACGGCCTGCTCGAAGGAGGAGCCGGCGCCCTGGCCCCGGTGGACCGAGCGCCGGTTGTCGAGGAAGACGGTGGCCCGGGCCTGCCAGGGCTGCTCCTCGCGGCGCACCATCAGCTCGCCGAGACGGGCCGAGCTGCGCCAGTGCACCCGCCGCAGCTCGTCGCCGCGGCGGTACTCCCGCACCGTGACGTCCTCCGCGCTGCCGCCGAGGAAGGCTCGCGGCCGGGAGTCGCCGGACGCGGTCGCGTTACCGGTCAGCGGGGTGGACGGCAGCGGGATCACCCGCGGCGTGACCGTGAACGGGAGCGTGGAGTGGAAGGCGCGGTTGAGCTCCACCAGGCCGAACGGGTCGGCCACCGTCACCCGCATCGGGCCGATGTCGAAGCGGCCCCGGATCTCCGAGCGGATCTGATAGCCGAGCTTGTGGCGCCAGCCGAAGCCGATCCGGTCGACCACGAAGCGCGGGCGCCCGCCCAGCGCGTAGGGGACCGTCTCCTCCAGCAGCAGGGTGCCGGTGGGGATCCGGCCCTCGTTGGCGATGGTCAGCTCGACCCTGGCGGGCTGGCCGGCCTCGGTCAGGTGCGGCTCGATGTGGCGCACGAGGGCGAGCCGGTAGCGGCCCCAGGCCGCGACCACCGCGGTGACCAGCGGCAGCGCGACCAGCAGCATCCCGATCCTGGACAGCGTGGACTGGTCCAGCAGGATCCCGCAGACGATCGCGGTGATCCCGGCGGCCAGGAACGCCCGGCCCCGGACGGTCAGTCCGGACAGCGCCTCACGCATCGGATGACTCCTTGGTGGATCAGGACTGCGGCACCGGCACGGCGGACACGACGGTCTCGAGGATGTCGGTGACCGACCGGCCGTGCATCGCCGCGGAGGCGCTGGGGAGGAGACGGTGGGCAAGGACCGGGCCGGTCAGCCTGCGTACGTCATCGGGAAGGACGAACTCGCGTCCGTGCAGAGCGGCATGAGCCTTCGCGGCCCGCAGCAGGTGCAGGCTGGCCCGGGGCGAGGCACCGAGGGCGAGCTCGTTGTTGGCGCGGGTCGCCGCGGTGAGGGCGACGGTGTAGCGGCGCACGGAGTCGGCGACGTAGATCTGGTTCACGACGCCGACGAGCTTGCGGATCTCCGCGGCGTCGGTCACCGGGTCGAGGTCGTCGAGCGGGTTGGATGCGCTGTGGCTGGCCAGCATCGCGATCTCCGAGCCGACCGGGGGATAGCCGATCGAGACCCGCGCCATGAACCGGTCGCGCTGCGCCTCGGGGAGGGCGTACGTCCCCTCCATCTCGATCGGGTTCTGGGTCGCGATCACCATGAACGGCGACTCCAGCTGGTAGGTCACGTTGTCGACGGTGACCTGGTGCTCCTCCATGCACTCCAGCAGCGCCGACTGGGTCTTGGGGGAGGCACGGTTGATCTCGTCGCCGACCACGATGTTGGCGAAGATGCCACCCGGGCGGAACTCGAACTCCCGGGTGTTCTGGTTGAAGATCGACACCCCGGTGACGTCGCTCGGGAGCAGGTCGGGCGTGAACTGGATGCGGCGCACCGAGCAGTCGATCGAGCGCGCCAGCGCCTTCGCGAGCTGGGTCTTGCCGACTCCGGGCACGTCCTCGATCAAGAGGTGCCCCTCGGCGAGGAGCACGGTGAGCGTGGAGTCGACGACGTCGGTCTTTCCTTCGATCACCTTCTCGATGCTGTCGCGAATGCGGCCCGCGACCCGCACCAATGTCTCGATCTCTGCCCCATGCACCGGTCCCGATCCTGGGGCCTCCAACGGCGTCGTCACGTCGCGTCCTTCCGACTCACACCTGCTTATGGGAACACCGTACGGGGTAGCGCCTACGGGCGTCTGCGCCATTGACCCGACTGTGACCTGCCTGGGGGACGCGCGGCCGGCGGTCGACGACCTGGCCGCATCGGGCTGCGGGGAGCGGCCGGTGGTGGGAAATGACCCCGTGGGGGAGGAAGGTGGTTTGAATGTGGGGGATTGTGGGGTACGGTGGGGCAAAGTGGAGGAACGATCCACGTTGAGCTGACCGCGGGGGCGAGCACATGTTCTTCATGGGCACGTACACGCCGAAGCTCGACGAGAAGGGCCGGATCTTCCTTCCCGCAAAGTTCCGAGATCGACTGGCGGAGGGGGTTGTCGTGACGCAAGGTCAGGAGAACTGCCTCGTGGTGTGGCCCGAGGACGTCTTCATGCAGGAGGCGCAGCGGGCCCAGCAGACGCCGCTCACCTCTCGGGACGCACGCGACTACGCCCGTGTCCTCTTTGCGGGGGCCGAGCAGACGACACCGGACAAGCAGGGCCGGATCGGCATCCCGCCGCTCCTGCGCGACTACGCCGGGATCGTCAAGGACGTCGTCGTGATCGGTGTGATGGACCGGATCGAGATCTGGGACCCGGCCAAGTGGGCGGAGTACTCCGCGGGTGCACAGGCCAAGTTCGCAGACCTCGACGAGTCGACGGACTGATAAAGGGACAGATCGACAAAGCGACAAGAACAAGACAAGTCAACAGCGGATCCGCAGGACGAGGTCTCAGTCCCGCTCCACTCATCCAGCCATCCGGGGCACCTTCCCCGGTTCCGGACGGCACTTGGTGGTGACGGAGCGGGCATGAGACCTGGCTCTGCGGATCCGTGGCGTTGTCAGCCCGTGGCTCTGCCGAAGAGGCGGGCGAGAACACACACCAGACGAAGCCGTGCGATGGGGGTCGAGGCGGTGACGAACCAGAAGCACGTGCCGGTGATGCTCGACCGCATCGTCGACCTGCTCGCACCCGCGCTCGCCGACGGCGGCGTCCTGGTCGACTGCACGACCGGCCACGGCGGTCACACCGAGGCGGTCCTCGAGCGGATCCCCGGGTCGCGCGTGATCGGCATCGACCGCGACACCTACGCCCTCGGCATCGCGGGGGAGCGGCTGGCGCGCTTCGGCGACCGGTGGACCGGTGTGCACGCGGTCTACGACGAGATCCTCGACGTGGTCGCCGAGCAGGGGCTGGACGAGGTCCAGGCGGTGCTCTTCGACCTCGGTGTCTCCTCGATGCAGCTCGACCAGCGTGAGCGTGGGTTCGCCTACGCCGAGGACGCGCCGCTCGACATGCGGATGGACGCCACCCGTGGCCAGACCGCGGCCGACGTCCTCAACACCTACTCGGCGGCGGACCTGACCCGGATCCTGCGGGACTACGGCGAGGAGAAGTTCGCCAAGAAGATCGCCCATGCCGTGGTCAAGCGTCGCGAGAAGCAGCCGTTCACGACCTCGGGCCCGCTCGTGGAGCTCCTCTACGCGGAGATCCCGGCACCAGCCCGTCGCACCGGCGGACATCCGGCCAAGCGCACCTTCCAGGCGCTGCGGATGGAGGTCAACGACGAGCTCGGGGCGCTGCGTACGGCACTGCCGGCATCGCTCGAGGCCGTCGGCGTCGGTGGCCGGGTGGTGGTGGAGTCCTACCACTCGCTCGAGGACCGGCTCACCAAGCGGGCCTTCGCCGAGGCGACGAAGCTGGACGTACCCCCGGACCTGCCGTTCGTGCCGCCCGACGCGGAGCCGTCCTTCCGCCTGCTCACCCGTGGTGCCGAGCAGGCGACCGAGGCGGAGATCGAGGAGAACCCGCGCGCCGCCTCGGTGAGGCTGCGCGCGGTGGAGCGCGTCAAGCCCCGATCCAACCCCAGAGACAAGACAGCCAAGCCAACCCCTGGAGCAACCAGATGAGCATCGCCGCCGCGCCACAGGCGCCTGCGCGCCGCCCGGACCGGGCGGCCGAGACGACCCAGCCACGGCTCGCCGCCGTCCCGGCGCCGCTGCCGGCGCCGATGGCGCCGCGGCTGCCGTTCGTCGTGCTCGTCTCGATGCTGCTCGTCGGTGGCGTCGTGGGCCTGCTCGTCTTCAACACCTCCATGCAGCAGTCGGCCTTCCAGGAGCAGCGTCTCCAGGAGCAGGCGACCACCCTGGCCGCCCGCGAGCAGGCGCTCGACGGTGAGCTGAAGAAGATGGAGGACCCGCACAAGATCGCCGCCAAGGCGAAGAACCTCGGCATGGTCGTGCCGCAGAACGCGGCCATGCTGCGGGTCCCCGAGGCCAAGATCGAGGGCGAGGCGGCCCCGGCCGACCGGTCCGCGACGCCGCCGCTGCACCCGAAGGTCGCCAAGCCCTACAGCGTGCTGGTCGCCGAGCAGAAGGCGGCCGAGGCGGCCGCGGCCAAGAAGAAGGCTGCCGAGCTCGCCGAGAAGAAGCGCGCCCAGGAGGCGGCGGAGAAGCAGGCGGCCGAGGAGCAGCAGCGTACGTCTTCGGGCGACGCTCGGTAGGGGAGGAGAGCGATGGCCAGCCGACAGGTCCAGCGCAAGGTCCGCCGGCCGGCGCGACGGCCTGCCCCGCGGCCCGCGTCCGCCTCGACCCGGCGGCGCGGGCCGGTGCACATCCGGCTCCGCGTCGGCTTCATCCTGGTGGCGATGGTGCTCTCGGTCTTCGGCGGCCGGCTGGTGCAGCTGCAGGGCATCGACCCGCACTCGTACGCCGCGATGGCGGCCGCCGAGAACGTCGTCGACGTCGTGCTGCCGGCCGAGCGTGGCGAGATCCTCGACCGGGACGGCGAGGCGCTGGCCGACTCCTCCGACGGGCTGATGGTGCTGGCCGACCCCAAGCAGACGAAGAAGGACGCCCCGGCGATCGCCGCGTTCCTGGCCAAGGAGCTCGGGGTCGACTACGCCTCCGCGCTCGCCAAGCTGCGCAAGGACGGCAGCCGGTTCCAGTACATCAAGCGTCAGGTGCCCGCGACGCAGGCGACCGCGGCGGTGGAGAAGGCCTCCAAGGAGGGCTACCAGGGGCTGTGGACCAGCCGCGACCCGCTGCGCAACTACCCCAACGGCGACGTCGCGGCCAACCTGGTCGGCTTCCTCGGCAACGACGGCCCCCTCGCCGGTCTCGAGGCCGCCTTCGACAAGCACCTGGCCGGCAAGGACGGCCATGCCGAGTACGACGCGACCAGCCCGGTCAGCGGCACCCGGATGCCGCTGGGCACCAACAACCGTGTCGACCCCGTCGACGGCCACGACCTGACCCTCACCATCGACCGCGACCTGCAGTACTACGTGCAGCAGACCCTGATGGACGCCGTGCAGAGCTCGCGCGCGGAGTCGGGTATGGCCGTCGTCATGGACACCCAGACCGGCGAGATCCTCAGCCTGGCCGACTACCCGACCTTCGACGCCCGCGACCCGGCGGCCTCGCCCAAGGCGCTGCGGGGGAGCAACGCGCTCTCCAACGTCTACGAGCCGGGCTCGGTCCAGAAGGTGCTCACCGTCGCCGGTCTGCTCGACCAGGGGCTCGTCTCGCCCTCGACCCGGATCCGCGTGCCGGAGTCCTACATGTCCGGCGGCGCCCCGATCCGTGACTGGTATCCCCACGGCGTCGAGAAGCTCACCCTCGCCGGCGTGATCGCGAAGTCGTCCAACATCGGCACCGTGATGGCCGCGGACAAGTACGCCGACGGCCAGCTGCGCGAGTACCTGTCGGCGTTCGGTCTGGGCCGGCGCACCGGGCTGGGCCTGGACACCGAGTCGGCGGGCCTGCTGGCCTCGCCGGAGGCCTGGAACGACGCCAACGAGGACCGCATCGACTTCGGTCAGTCCATCTCGGTCAACGCCGTGCAGATGACCGCGGCGCTCAACACGATCGCCAACGGCGGCGTGCACATCGACCCGAGCCTGATCGTCGGGAGCGCCACCAACAACTCCGGCGCCGAGGTCGGCACCGACACCGCCGCGCGCAACCGCGTGGTGTCGCAGGAGGCCGCCTCCCAGACCGCGGAGATGATGGAGCGCGTCATCAACGACCCGGTCAACGGCACCGCCAAGCAGGCCGCCGTGCCCGGCTACCGCGTCTCCGGCAAGACCGGCACCGCCCAGCGGGTCAACTCCGAGTGCAAGTGCTACGACGGCACCAACACCGTCTCCTTCGGCGGCTTCGCCCCGACCGACGACCCCCGCTTCACGGTCTACGTGGCGATCCACAACCCCGGCAACGGCGGCGGTGGTGGCTCCGTCGCCGGTCCGGTCTTCTCCCAGATCATGTCCTTCGCCCTGCGCCGCTACGGCGTCCCGCCGACCGGCACCGAGCCGTCGAAGATGCCCACTGGTTGGTGAGGGGCTAGGTGCAGGCATTGCCTGTGCGCTGTGACGGATGAGACAGACGTTCCAGGCCGAAAACATAACATAGATATGTTATGTTTCTCTGGTGAGTACGACTCCAGCCTCCGGCCGTGACCTGTCGCTCTCCCTCGAGAAGGTGGTGCGGCTGGTGCGCGAGGTGTCGACCGCAGGAGACATCTCGCCGACCGCGGCGACGGTGCTCGGCGTGCTGGCCCGGACCGGGGCGCAGCGGGTCACCGACCTGGCCAGGACCGCCGGGGTTTCCCAGCCCGCGATGACGCAGCTGGTCAACCGGCTCACCCGGCAGGGGATGCTCGCCCGCGTCGCCGACGACGCCGACCGCAGGGCGGTCCTGGTCGAGATCACCGACGCCGGGCGAGAGGTGCTCGAGGCGAGGAGGGGCCAGCGAGCCGGTGTGCTCGACGCCGCCCTGGCCCGGGTCTCGGCCGAGGACCGTGCCGCCATCGCGGCGGCGCTGCCCGCGCTCGACCGGCTCATCGACGCCGTGCTCGATTCCTGACGCGCCGGCCAGCCGGCGACGCGTACGAAACAACGTCTGAGAAGAGGCAAGAAGTATGAGCTCCCACCAAGGGGCAGCTGCCGCAAGTCCGTTCAAGCAACCTCGCGCCGTGTGGGCGGTCGCGTTCGCGTGCGTGGTGTCCTTCATGGGCATCGGGCTCGTCGACCCGATCCTGCCGGTGCTGGCGGAGGAGCTGAGGGCGACGCCCGCACAGGTGTCGCTGCTGTTCACCAGCTATCTGGTGGTGACCGCCGTGGCGATGATCGGCGTCGGCTGGGTCTCCAGCCGGATCGGCGCGAAGTGGACGCTGATCCTCGGTCTGGTCCTGATCGTCGTGTTCGCCGGGCTGGCCGGGACCGTCGACGGCGTGGACGGCATCGTCGGCTTCCGCGCCGGCTGGGGCCTGGGCAACGCGCTGTTCATCTCCACCAGCCTCGCCGTCATCGTCGGCTCCGCGACAGGCGGATTCGCGGGGGCGATCATCCTCTACGAGACTGCGCTCGGCCTCGGCATCGCGGTCGGACCGCTCCTCGGTGGTGTGCTCGGCGGCATCTCCTGGCGTGGACCGTTCTTCGGCGTCTCCGCGCTGATGGCGATCGCGCTGGTCGCGACGCTGGTCTTCCTGCCGCCCACGCCGAAGCCCGAGAAGAAGGTCTCGCTGCTCGCCCCGATCGCCGCGCTGCGGCACCGCGGCCTGCTGACCATGGGCATCATGGCCCTGCTCTACAACTGGGGCTTCTTCACCCTGCTCGGCTACGCGCCCTACCCGATGGGGCTGCACGACCCGCTGCAGCTCGGCTGGGTCTTCTTCGCCTGGGGCATCCTGGTCGCGATCTTCGCCGTGTGGGGCGCGCCGTGGGCGCAGCGCCGCTTCGGCACCGCGCCGACCCTCTACGTCAACCTGCTCGGCCTCGGCGTCCTGCTCGCCGTCATCGGCCTGGGCGTCTCCTCGCCGACCGTGGTGATCGTGGCCGTGGTCCTGTCCGGCATCTTCGTCGGCCTCAACAACACCCTGACCACGCAGGCGGTCATGCTGGTCTCGCCGGTGGAGCGGCCGATCGCGTCCTCGGCCTACGGCTTCGTACGCTTCATCGGCGGTGGCCTGGCGCCGTTCGCCGCGGGCAAGATCGCCGAGGCGACCGACCAGTCGGTGGCCTTCTACGTCGGGGCCGCCGCGTTCCTGATCGCGATCCCGGTCCTGGCCAGCGGCCACAGGCTGATCACGGCCGCCGAGTCGGCCGAGACCGCCGAGCCGGTCGCGCCGACGCTGGAGCCCGTCGGCCCGGTCCGCGGTGAGGGCCGGCCGGTGCTGGTCGCCGTCGGCGCCACCCTCGACGCCGACGCGGTCGTCGACCGGGCCGCCGAGATGGCCGCGGCCGAGGGCGCCCCGCTGGAGGTCGTCCACGTCCGCGAGACCGAGGTCGTCGAGGAGTTCGCGATCGACGCCGAGGAGCCCGAGACGGCCGCCGCGACCGTCCGCGCCCACCTCGACCGCCTCGCCGCCCGCGGCGTGACCGCGACCGGCCTGGTCCTGCACAGCGTCGGCGACCACGCCAGCGCCGGGATGGTGCTGGCCCGGTACGCCACCGAGGCCCGGGTCCGCACCCTCGCGCTCGGCTCCTCACCCCGGGGCCGCGCCGCCCAGCTCGCCGACGGCTCGATCACCTCCGCGGTCGTGCGCACCGCCGGCGTACCTGTCGTGCTCGTCGTCCCCGGCGAGGAGCCGCACGAGCTCAGCGCCGCGGCGCTGGCCCAGCTGCGCCACGCCTGAGCGCCACGCCTGAGGTCGGCCCGGCGGGACCTCGTCCCGCCGGGCGGATAACCTTCGCAGGTGAGCAGTGCGTACGAGACGGCGGATCCACAGAGCCCGACCCGCCCGCGAGTGACCGAGCCGGTGACGCTGGCCGAGCTGGCCGGCGAGTTCGGCCTGGACGTACGCGGCGAGGCCCGTGTCACCGGGGTCTCGCTGAGCTCCCAACGGGTGCTCCCGGGTGACCTCTACGCCGCGCTCCCCGGCAGCCGGGCCCACGGAGCCGGCTACGCCGCCGGTGCCGTCGAGGCCGGAGCGGTGGCGGTGCTCACCGACGCGGCCGGTGCCGCCCTGCTGGAGTCCCAGGGCCTCGGCGAGCTGCCGGTGCTGCTCGTGGAGCAGCCGCGCAAGGTGCTCGGCGCCCTCTCGGCCCGCGTCTACGGCAACCCGTCGGGCAGGCTGCGGCTGATCGGCGTGACCGGCACCCAGGGCAAGACGACGACCACCCGGCTGGCCGAGAGCGCGCTGCTCGACTCCGGCCACCGTGCCGGCGTGATCGGCACGGTCGGCACCCGGATCGGCGGGCGCGACGTGAAGACGCCGCTCACCACCCCCGAGGCGCCCGACCTGCACGGTCTCTTCGCCCGGATGGTGGAGGAGGGCACCGAGGCATGCGCGATGGAGGTCTCCTCCCACGCCCTCGTGATGGGACGGGTCGACGGGGTCGTCTTCGACGTGGCCGTCTTCCTCAACCTCGGTCGCGACCACCTCGACTTCCACGAGACGGTCGAGGACTACTACGCCGCGAAGGCCGACCTGTTCACCCCCGAGCGGGCCGAGCTGGGCATCGTCAACATCGACGACGAGCACGGCCGGCGGCTCGCGGCCGAGGCGACCATCCCGATCCTGACCTACGCCCTGCACGACGACACCGCCGACTGGCGCGCCACCGACATCGAGCTGCGCCCCGACGGCTCCAGCTTCACCGTCCACGGCCCCGACGGGCTCTCGTTCCCGGCCGCGAGCCCGCTGGCCGGCGACTACAACGTGAGCAACACCCTCGCCGCCCTGGCCAGCATCCACCATGCCTACGGCGACGAGACCGTGGTGCGCGAGGTCGCCACCGCCCTCGCCAAGGGCTCCGGCGTGCCGGGACGCCTCGAGCGGATCGACGAGGGCCAGCCGTTCACCGTCGTGGTCGACTACGCGCACAAGCCGGACGCGGTCGAGGCGGCGCTCGGCACGCTGCGCCCGCTGACCGAGTCCCGGCTGATCGTGGTGATCGGGGCCGGGGGAGACCGCGACACCGGCAAGCGGCCGATCATGGGCGAGATCAGCGCCCGTCTGGCCGACCACGTCATCGTCACCGACGACAACCCCCGCACCGAGGACCCGGCGAGCATCCGGCGGCAGGTGCTCGCGGGCACCACCGGCGGCTCCGCGAGCGTCGAGGAGATCGGCGACCGGCGGGCCGCGATCGAGCGCGCGATCGGCCTCGCCCAGCCCGGCGATATCGTCGTCGTCGCAGGTAAGGGGCATGAGACGGGTCAGGAGATCAACGGCGTCACCCACCCGTTCGACGACCGTCAGGTCGTCCGCGAGGCGTTGACGACACACTGACCGATGGGCTGATACGGCGGGGTGCCGCAGAGCCGGCGAACCCGTAGGGAAGAATGCCCGGGGCCGGTGTCTTCGCTATGCACACCGGCCCGGGGGCAAGGACCACGAACGGCATGGCAAGGAAGGCACCCGGCTGACATGAGAGCGATCTTGCTGAGCGGAGCGATTGCGCTTCTGTTCTCGCTGCTCGGCACCCGATTTGCGATCGTACAGTTCACGAAGTTGGGCTACGGCCAGGAGATCCGCGAGGACGGGCCGACGACCCACCGCACCAAGCGCGGCACCCCGACCATGGGTGGCGTCGCGATCGTGATCTCGGTCCTCGTGGGCTTCATCGCGGCCAAGCTGCTGACCGGCGACGCCCCGAGCGCGACGGCCTACCTGCTGCTCTTCCTCCTGGTGGGCATGGCCGCCGTCGGCTTCGTCGACGACTTCATCAAGGTCTTCATGCAGCGCAACCTCGGTCTGCGCGCGTGGTCCAAGATGGTCGGGCAGACGCTGGTCGCGGTGGGCTTCGGCGTGGTGGCGATCCATCCGGCGATGGAGAACGAGGACGGCATCACGCCGGCCGCCGACCAGCTCTCCTTCATCCGTGACTTCGGTCCCCACTTCCTCGGTGGCGACGGCCTGCTCTTCTGGCTCGGCGGCGCGCTGCTGCTGGCGATCTTCTGGGTGATGGTCACCGGCACCTCGAACGCCACCAACCTCACCGACGGGCTGGACGGCCTGCTGGCCGCGTCCTCGGCGATCGTCTTCGCCGCCTACACGATCATCTCGATCTGGCAGAACAACCAGCGCTGCGGCCGGCCGAGCGTGGAGATCGGCACCTGTTACGAGGTCCGCGACCCGCTCGACATGGCGATCCTCGGCGCCGCGATCAGCGGCGCCTGCATCGGCTTCCTGTGGTGGAACGCCAGCCCCGCGAAGATCTTCATGGGCGACACCGGCTCGCTCGCGCTCGGCTCCGTGCTCGCCGGCTTCGCGATCCTGTCCCACACCGAGTTCCTGCTGATCATCCTCGGCGGCCTCTTCGTCATGGAGACCTCGGCGGTCATGCTGCAGGTGGGCTGGTTCAAGCTCTCCCGCCGCCTGACGGGAACTCCGAAGCGGATCTTCCGGATGACACCGATCCATCACCACTTCGAGCTCCTCGGCTGGGAACAGGTCACCGTGGTGATCCGGTTCTGGATCATCACCGGCCTGTTCGTGGCGGCCGGCCTCGGAATCTTCTACGCCGAATGGGTGGCGACCATCTGATGGACCTTGAAAAGCTCGACAAGCTCGGCCGCAACGACTCCTGGGAGGGCGTGAAGGCGGTCGTGGCCGGCTTCGGCGTCTCCGGTTTCGCCGCCGCCGACAACCTGACCCACCTGGGTGCCTCGGTGATCGCGCTCGACGAGTCCCCGGGCGACGAGGAGCGGCAGGAGAAGGCCAAGCTCCTCGGCATCCTGGGTGCCGACGTACGCCTCGGCGAGGGTGCCACCCACGTGCTGCCCGACGACGTCGACGTCGTGGTCACCTCTCCCGGCTGGCGGCCGACGGCGCCGCTGCTCGCGCAGGCGCGCGAGCGCGGGATCCCGATCTGGGGCGAGGTCGAGCTGGCCTGGCGGCTGCGCGACCCCGACAACGCCGCGCCCTGGCTGGCGGTCACCGGCACCAACGGCAAGACCACGACCGTGCAGATGCTCGACAACATCCTGCGTACGGCAGGGCTGCGGTCCGTGGCCGTCGGCAACGTCGGCCTGCCGATCGTCGAGGCCGTGATGGACCCCGAGCCCTACGACGTCTTCGCCGTCGAGCTCTCCTCCTTCCAGCTGCACTACACCTCCTCGATGGCCGCCGAGGCCGCCGTCGTCCTCAACATCGCCGAGGACCACCTCGACTGGTACCCCTCGATGGAGGAGTACGCCGCCGACAAGGGCCGCGTCTACGAGGGCGTCGAGCGGGCCTGCGTCTACAACGTCGCCGACGAGGCCACCATGCACCTGGTCGAGGAGGCCGACGTCGTCGAGGGTGCTCGCGCGATCGGCTTCACGCTCGGCACCCCGGCCGTCGGTCAGGTGGGGGTCGTCGAGGACATCCTGGTCGACCGGGCCTTCATCGAGGAGCGCCAGACCTCCGCCGCCGAGCTGTGCCAGATCTCCGACCTGGCCTCCTCCGCGCCCCACTACGTCCAGAACGCGCTGGCCGCGGCCGCGCTCGCGCGTGCCCACGGGGTCTCCCAGGCCGCCGTACGCGACGGGCTGAAGTCCTTCCGCCCCGACGGCCACCGCATCGAGGTCGTCGCCGAGGTCGGCGGCGTCACCTGGGTCGACGACTCCAAGGCCACCAACCCGCACGCGGCCCAGGCCTCGCTGCAGGCCTACGACCCGGTGATCTGGATCGCCGGCGGGCTGGCCAAGGGCGCCCGCTTCGACGACCTGGTCGCCTCCATCCACGAGCGGCTGCGGGCCGTCATCCTGATCGGCCAGGACCGCGACGTGATCGCCTCGGCCCTCGCCGCCCACGCCGGTGACCTGGAGATCGTCGAGCTCGACGACCCCGACGGCGAGGCCGCCCTGGCCGAGGCCGTCGAGATCGCCGCCGCGCTGGCCAAGCCCGGCGACACCGTGCTGCTCGCCCCCGGCTGCGCCAGCCAGGACCAGTTCCGCGACTACAAGGCCCGCGGCGACGCGTTCGCCGACGCCGTACGCCGCACCGTCTGACCGCCGCCCGGCCGGGAGCCGACACGCGGGGGGAGATGCGCCGGGAGCGCCGCGACGGCGGCGAGAATGTAACGGACGTACTGGGACAGGAACGGGGAGGTAGGACCGTGACGACCACCAGCCCCGACCAGACCGGTGCCGGCTCGGCCGAGCAGGCCAAGGCGTACCCGAAGTCGGTCCTCGGCTACCTCAAGGCCTGGTTCCATGCGCTGCGGGTGGCCCTGAACCGGCCCCTGGCCGCCTACTACCTGCTGCTCACCAGCACCTCGCTGCTGCTGACCATCGGGCTGATCATGGTGCTGAGCGCCTCGAGCGTGTGGGCCTACACCCAGATGGACAACTCCTACGCGATCGTCGGGCGGCAGGTGCTCTGGGTGATCATCGGCATCCCGTGCGCGTTCATCGCCTCGCGGATCCGCCCCAAGGACCTGCGCCGGCTGGCGTGGCCGGGATACGTCGTGGCCTGCGTGCTGCTCTTCCTGACGATCTTCCTGGGCCACGACGTCAACGGGCAGCAGAACTGGATCGGTGCCGGCCCGGTCAAGATCCAACCGTCCGAGATCGCCAAGCTGGCGATCGTGCTGTGGTCGGCCCACGTCTACGCGCTCAAGGAGCGCCGTCTCGACAGCCTCCACGAGGTGCTGATGCCGGTCCTGCCCGGCATCGCGGTGGCCACGGGGCTGGTCCTCGCCGGCCGGGACCTCGGCACCGCCCTGGTCTTCTTCGCGATCGCGCTCGGGATGCTCTGGGTCGTGGGCGCACCGGGCAGGCTCTTCGGGATAGCGATCTCGATCATCGGCGTCTCGGTGCTGTTCCTGATCAGCACCGACACCGAGCGGCTCGCCCGGCTGACCAGCTTCGCGGACCCGTTCAAGGACTACCACGGACAGGGCTGGCAGCCCTCCCACGGTCTCTACGCGCTCAGCTCGGGCGGCGTGCTGGGGCAGGGGATCGGGGCCTCCCAGCAGAAGTGGGGCGACCTGCCCGAGGCCCACACCGACTACATCTTCGCGGTGCTGGGCGAGGAGCTCGGCCTGGTCGGCACCCTGCTCGTCGTCGGCCTCTTCCTGACCCTCGCCTTCGCGCTGATCAAGGTCGCGCGCCAGACCGACCGGCCGTTCGTACGCTACTTCAGCTTCGGTGTGCTGGTCTGGCTGCTCGGCCAGATGATCATCAACGTCGGCATGGTGCTCGCGCTGCTGCCGGTCATCGGGATCCCGCTGCCGCTGGTCTCCTACGGTGGCTCGGCGCTGATCCCGTCGATGGTCGCGCTCGGCGTCGTGATCGGCTTCGCCCGTCGTGAACCGGCAGCGGCGGCGGCGCTGAAGCAGCGTAAAGCCTTGGCAAAGGATCGGGCGCGCCAGGCAGCCGCCTACCGATCCGCACAACGCAACCGATAAGTTCTGACGCATCATGAAGGCCCTCCTCGCCGGCGGTGGCACCGCTGGACACACATCCCCCCTGCTCGCCACGGCTGATGCCCTGCGCCGTCTCGACCCCAGCGTGGAGGTGACCTGCCTCGGCACGCCTCGCGGCCTGGAGAACCAGGTGGTTCCCGCCGCGGGTTACCCGCTCGAGCTGATCCCGCCGGTCCCGATGCCGCGCCAGCTCAGCAGCGACCTGCTCAAGGTGCCGGCCAACCTCAAGGGCGCGGTCGACGCGACCTACGAGGTCCTCGACCGGGTCCGTCCCGACGTCGTCGTCGGCTACGGCGGGTACGTCTCGATGCCCGCCTACCTCGCCGCGAAGCGGAGGCGCATCCCGATCGTCGTGCACGAGGGCAACGCGATGCCGGGGCTCGCCAACAAGGCCGGCGCCCGGGTCGCCGACCGGGTCGCGGTGAGCTTCCCGGACACCAAGCTCCCGAAGGCCGAGTACATCGGCCTGCCGATCCGCCGGATGATCTCGACGCTCGACCGCTGGGCGCTGCGTGCCGAGGCGCGCAGCTTCTTCGGGCTCGACCAGCACCGTCCCACGATCGTGGTCACCGGCGGCTCGCAGGGCGCCCGGACCATCAACGAGGCGGTCTCCGGCGCCTACCCGGCCCTGGCCAGCAACGGGATCCAGGTGCTCCACGTGATCGGCCCGAAGAACGAGCTGGCCTCGCCCGGCCCCGGCTACCACGTGCTCAACTACGTCGACCGGATGGATCTCGCGCTGGCCGCCGCCGACCTGATGATCTGCCGCTCCGGCGCCAACTCGGTGATCGAGGCGAGCGCGGTGGGCGTCCCGGCGGTCTACGTACCTCTCCCGATCGGCAACGGCGAGCAGTCGCTCAACGCCCGGGCGGTCGTCGACGCCGGTGGCGCGGTGCTGGTCCCCGACGCCGAGATGAACGCCGCGTGGGTCACCAGCCACGTACCCCCGATCGTCACGGACCGTGCCCGGCTCGAGGCCATGTCGAAGGCGGCCAGCGACCTGGTCCCGCGCGACGCCGACGAGCGGCTGGCGCGGATGATCTTCGAGGTCGTCGCAGGAGGTAAGTCATGAGGGTTCCGGTTCCCGAGCAGATCCTGCCCGCCGAGCGGCTGGGCAGGGTCCACTTCATCGGCATCGGTGGTGCCGGCCTGTCCGCGATCGCCCGGGTCATGCTGGCCCGCGGGATCGAGGTCTCCGGCAGCGACGGCGCCGACTCCTCGATGGTCGCGGCGCTGCGTGAGGAGGGCGCGACCGTCTTCGTCGGCCACGACGCCTCCCAGGTCGACGGCGTCGACACGCTGATCGTCTCCACGGCGATCCGCGAGGACAACCCGGAGTACGTGGCGGCCGTCGAGAAGGGCCTGCGGATCTACCCGCGATCGGCCGGGCTGGCCTCGGTGATGGAGGGCCGCCGCGTCCTCGCCGTCGCCGGCACCCACGGCAAGACCACCACCACCTCGCTGCTGACCGTCTCCCTGCAGGCCGCCGGCGCCGCTCCGACCTACACGGTCGGTGGTGAGCTGGCCGCCTCGGGCACCAACGCCGCCGAGGGCTCCAGCGACCTGTTCGTCGCCGAGGCCGACGAGTCCGACGGCGCCTTCTTGGTCTACAAGCCCTACGCCGCGGTCGTCACCAACGTCGAGGCCGACCACCTCGACCAGTGGGGCACCGAGGAGGCCTACCGCGAGGGCTTCGCCCAGTTCGTCGGGCGACTGGCCCCCGACGGGTTCCTGGTCGCGGTCATCGACGACCCCGGCGCCGCCGACCTGCGCCACGTCGCCCACTCCCTGGGCCGCCGCTTCATCGGCGTCGGTGAGTCGGAGCTGGCCGACGTACGCGCCGTCGACATCGTCCTGGAGGGCACCACCTCCTCGTTCACCGTCGTCGACGGGCTCGACGAGCTCGGCCGGATCACGCTGCAGATCCCCGGGCGCCACTACGTCGCCGACGCGCTCGCCGCGCTCACGGTGGGCCTGCGCCTCGGCCACTCCTTCGACCTGCTCAAGGCGGGCCTGGAGTCGTTCACCGGCACCCGGCGGC
This sequence comes from Nocardioides luteus, assembly GCF_015752315.1. Classification (NCBI taxonomy): domain Bacteria; kingdom Bacillati; phylum Actinomycetota; class Actinomycetes; order Propionibacteriales; family Nocardioidaceae; genus Nocardioides; species Nocardioides luteus. Next base: position 3,467,856 of record NZ_JADOVJ010000001.1, on the reverse strand, counting down.
GGATGGAGCGCAAGGGAGAGGCCGCAGGCGTACGCGTCTACGACTCCTACGCCCACCACCCCTCCGAGATCGCCGGCGACCTGGTCTCCGGCCGGTCGGTGGCGGGGGAGGGGCGGCTGATCGTGGCCTTCCAGCCCCACATGGTCTCGCGCACCCGGATCTTCGGCGAGGAGATGGGCCGCGTGCTCGGCGCGGCCGACGAGGTCGTCGTCCTCGACGTCTACCTGGCCCGCGAGGACTACGACCCCGAGGTCACCGGCAAGCTCGTCGCCGACGCGGTGCCGCTGCCGCCCGACCGGGTGGTCAGCGTCGCCGGGCTCGAGGAGGCCGCCGTCGAGCTGGCCCGCCGCGCCCGTCCGGGTGACCTGGTTCTGACTCTCGGAGCGGGTACCGTGACGGAGGTGGGCCCGATGGTGCTTGCCAGGCTACGTAAGGCTGAGCAGTAACGCTGGGGGAGGCGAGCATGCCGGAGGAGGGGTCGGGCGTCGACACCGAGATCGCCGAGGCCCTGGAGATCGCCCAGTCGGCGTCCGGGGAGCGGGAGATCGACCTCGGCTCGGAGGAGGCCAGGGCCGGCTCCGGGTCAGGCGCGGACGAGAGCACCGAGTCGACCGGGTCGACCGAGGAGCCGCGGCCGGATCTGGATCCGGCGGCTGACGCGGAGCGTCCGGCGGTCGACGCCGCGACGCTCAAGAGCCGCAAGGCCTTCGCCCGTCGCCAGTGGCGCCGGCGCTGGCTCGCCTGGCGCTACCTCATCGTCGGCACCCTGGTCATCGCCCTCCTGATCGGCGGGATCTGGGCGGTCTACTTCTCCACCTGGCTGCAGGTGAAGGGCACCTCGGTGCACGGCACGATGAAGATGACCAGCGCCAAGCAGGTCGTTGAGTTCGCCGCGGCACCGGTCGGTGAGCCGCTGGCCACCGCCGACCTGGAGGCCGTGCAGGTGCGGGTGCTCAACGGGCTGCCGATGGTGCGCTCGGTCAACGTCTCCCGCGAGTGGCCCGACAAGATCCGCGTCGACGTCACCGAACGTACGCCGGTGGCGGTCGTCTCCATCGGCGGCCGGCTGCGGGCCCTGGACGAGACCGGCACCGTCTTCTGGGACTACGAGAAGGCGCCGCGCGGCCTGCCGATGGTGAACACCGTGACCGGCACCAACTCCGATGCGCTGCGCGAGGCCGCCGCGGTGGCCTCGGCGCTCCCGGCCGACCTGGCCAAGCGGGTCGACCACGTCGAGGTGACCACCGTCGACTCGATCTCGCTGGAGCTGCGCAACGACAAGCGCGTGGTGTGGGGGAGCAGCGCCCAGTCCGACACCAAGGCCGACGTGCTGGTCGCCCTGATGAAGGCGGAGCCCGACGTGGCCCGCTACGACGTCTCCGTGCCCGGCCAGCCGGTCACCAGCAAGAGCGTCGGCTGATCCGGAGCGCGCATTCTCTACCGGACGGCTTTGCCACATTGCCCCTACCGGACGGCACGAGATCGGCACAACTGATCCGCACCCGCGTGTCGCGCCAGTTCGAGCACGTACGTCTGCCTACTGTTCTGAGAACGGCGAGGTTGACATAACTATAACCCTCAGCCTGAGGGTAAGGGTTGAGAAACCCGCCGTAAGGACCAACCAGCGATCGAAGGGGCGACCACCGTGGGAGCTGCACAGAACTATCTGGCGATCATCAAGGTCGTCGGCATCGGTGGCGGCGGCGTCAACGCTGTCAACCGGATGATCGAGGTCGGCCTCAAGGGGGTCGAGTTCATCGCCATCAACACCGACGCCCAGGCGCTGCTGATGAGCGACGCCGACGTCAAGCTCGACATCGGTCGTGAGCTGACCCGCGGTCTCGGTGCCGGCGCCAACCCGAGCGTGGGGGAGAGCGCCGCCGAGGACCACGCCGACGAGATCGAAGAGGTCATCAAGGGCGCCGACATGGTCTTCGTGACCGCCGGCGAGGGTGGCGGCACCGGCACGGGTGGTGCCCCGGTCGTGGCCCGCATCGCCCGCAGCCTCGGTGCGCTGACCATCGGTGTGGTGACCCGCCCGTTCGCCTTCGAGGGCCGCCGTCGCGCCAACTCCGCCGAGGAGGGGATCAGCAAGCTCCGCGAGGAGGTCGACACCCTCATCGTCATCCCCAACGACCGGCTGCTGTCGATCTCGGACCGCAACGTCTCGGTGATGGACGCGTTCCGCCAGGCGGACCAGGTGCTGCTGCAGGGTGTCTCCGGCATCACCGACCTGATCACCACCCCCGGCCTGATCAACCTCGACTTCGCCGACGTGAAGTCGGTCATGTCCAACGCCGGCTCGGCGCTGATGGGCATCGGGTCCGCGCGCGGTGACAACCGCAGCGTCGAGGCCGCCGAGATGGCCGTCTCCTCGCCGCTGCTGGAGGCGTCCATCGACGGTGCCCACGGTGTCCTGCTCTCGATCGCGGGCGGGTCCGACCTCGGTCTGTTCGAGATCAACGAGGCCGCCGCGCTGGTCGCCGACGCGGTCCACCAGGAGGCCAACATCATCTTCGGCGCGACCATCGACGACGCGCTCGGCGACGAGGTCCGGGTCACCGTGATCGCGGCCGGCTTCGACGGCGGCATGCCCAAGCGCCGCGAGGGCGCCTCGGCGCTCGGCAGCGTGCAGGGCCGCTCCACCAGCTCGCAGTCCGCCAACAACGGCGAGACCGCCCCCGTGGCCGCCGCGGTCGCGACCCGGCGCGCCGAGGAGGCCGAGGAGACCCCGGCCGAGCCGGCCAAGCCCGCCAAGCCCGCTCCGGTCGCGCCCGCGACGCCTCCGCCGGCGACGCCGCCGGCCGAGCCCGCTCCGGTCGCCAAGAAGCCCGCTCCGAGCGTCCAGTTCAGCGATGATGAGCTCGACGTTCCCGACTTCTTGAAGTAAGGCGCCCGCTTGTACTCCTTCCGAGCCTCCGCAGGCCTCGTCGACCTGGCGTTCACCGACAGGTACGGCGGGGTCAGCCGTGCTCCCTACGCCGAGCTCAACCTGGCGGTCAACGGCTCGGACTCGCCGGAGGCCAAGGCCGAGAACCACCGGCTGCTGCTGGCCGACTTCGCCGACGGCGCGCCCTACGCCGACCTCTACCAGGTCCACGGCAACGCGGTCGTCGACGCGGAGTGCGGCGCCCGCCCCGAGGCGGACGGCATCGTCACCACGGAGCGTGACCTGGTGCTGCTGGTCCGCACCGCCGACTGCGTACCCGTGCTGTTCGCGGACGAGGCGGCCGGTGTCATCGGCGCCGCCCACGCCGGACGCAAGGGGATGGCGGTCGGGGTCGTGCCCGCGACCATCGCCCGGATGCGTGCCCTGGGCGCGACCCGGATCAAGGCCTGGGTCGGACCGCACGTGTGCGGCAAGTGCTACGAGGTGCCTGCCGAGATGCAGGAGGAGATCGCCGCGGTCGAGCCGGCCACGCGCGCCACCACGAGCTGGGGCACCCCCAGCCTTGACGTCGGCGCCGGAGTGCTCGCGCAGCTGGCCCGCGAGGGTGTCGAGGCGGTCGACGCCAGCCGCTGCACCCGCGAGTCCGAAGACCTCTACTCCTACCGCCGCGACGGCGCCGGCATGTCGCTGGGCGCGCTGATCCGGCTGCGGGGTGCCTGATGGCGGACCGCGTCGCTGAGATCGCCGCCGGCCTCGCCGAGACCCGCGAGCGGATCGCCGTGGCGGCCAAGGCCGCCGGTCGCCCCGCCGAGGACGTCCACCTGGTCGTGGTCACCAAGTTCTTCCCCGCCTCCGACGTACGCATCCTGGCCGGTCTCGGTGTCACCGACGTCGGCGAGAACCGGCACCAGGAGGCGGCGGCCAAGGCGGCCGAGTGCGCCGACCTGGGGCTGCGCTGGCACTACATCGGCGGGCTCCAGTCCAACAAGGCGGCCGCCGTGGCGAGCTATGCCGACGTGGTCGAGTCCGTCGACCGTTCCTCGCTGCTGTCCCGGCTCAGCCGTGGCGCGGGCGAGCGCGGCCAGATCCTCGACGTCCTCCTGCAGGTCTCGCTCGACCCGCCCGGGCGCGAGGGGCGCGCCGGGGCGGACCCCGGTGACGTACGCGACCTCGCGGCGGAGGTCATGGAGACCGACGGTCTCCGCCTCCGGGGCTTGATGGCGGTGGCGCCCCTCGGCGAGGATCCGGACCCGGCATTCGTCCGGCTGGCGCGGATCCGGGAGGACTTCCTGGTCGAGTATCCCGAGGCGACGGTGCTGTCGGCAGGGATGAGCGGAGACCTGGAACAGGCGATTGCCCATGGCGCGACACACGTACGTGTCGGGTCTGCGGTCCTCGGAGAGAGGCCAACTGTCAAGTAATGTCTCGGTCAGCAATACTTTGGGGAAGGTGGCAGCATGAGCGGCGCGATGCGCAGGTTCGGTGAATACCTCGGCCTGTTGGAAGACACCGGGTACGACGACGACGTCTACGAGGGTGATGACGACGAGACCCGCTCCCACCAGGCCGTCAAGGCGCCGGTGCGGTCGAAGCAGTCTCGTCCCGCCCCGGTGGCTGACCTTTCCGAGCGGCGACGAGCAACGGTGGTGCCTGCAGTGGCAGAGCTTTCCAAGATCATCACGCTGACTCCGACGTCCTACAACGAAGCACGTCAGGTCGGCGAGAACTACCGCGACGGCACGCCGGTGATCATGAACCTCACCGAGATGAATGATGCGGACGCAAAACGGCTTGTCGACTTTGCGGCCGGCTTGATCTTTGCTACCTATGGGAACATCGAGAGGGTCACCAACAAGGTGTTTCTTATCTCACCTGCGAACGTTTCGGTCACGGCTGAGGCCAAGCAGAGGATCGTTGAGGGCGGCTTCTTCAACCAGAGCTGAGGCCTTCGACACCTGCCTGTGGGTGCCTGGATGCGGTCCGCATCTGGCATGTCTACGGACAGGCGCTAGAGTTTCGACAGCATTAACCTGATGCCGCCCCCCGGCGGTGCAGTCCGTACGTCTGAGTCAACCGAGTAATGAATGGGTGAGGTCATGCCGCTGACGCCAGAGGACGTGAGCAACAAGCGCTTTACTCCCGTCCGGCTCCGCGAGGGCTACGACATGGGCGAGGTGGACCAGTTCCTCGACGAGGTCGAGGCCGAACTGGCACGTCTCACCCGGGAGAACGACGACCTTCGCGGGAAGTTGGCATCTGCGCAGTCGGGTGGGGGTCCGTCCTTCCCGATGGCTCCCGAGCCGCCTGCGCCTGAGCCGATGCCGGCCCCCGAGCCGGTCTCGCACCAGATGCCGATGTACCAGGAGGCACCGCAGACCGGCGGCATCGAGACGATCAGGGTCGAGACCGTGCCGGAGGCCTCCAACGCGGCGGCGCGACTGCTCGAGCTGGCCACGCGCAACCACGACGCGCTCATCGACACGGCGAAGAACGACGCCGACAAGATCGTCGGGGAGGCCCGCACCAAGGCCGAGCGCCTCGAGGCCGAGTCGAAGGCGAAGGCCGACCGCATGGAGGCGGACGCGCGCACCCGTGCGCAGATGCTCGACAGCGAGACCGCCGAGCGTCGTCAGCAGCTCTTCGGCGAGCTGGAGCGTGAGAAGGACAACCTGACCACCGAGGTCGACACGCTGCGCAACTTCGAGCGTGAGTACCGTTCGCGCCTGAAGAGCTACTTCACGCAGCAGCTCGACGCGCTGAACAACTCGGCTGAGTCGCAGGCGCCCGTCATGGCGGCCGCCGTCAACGAGTCGGGCCCGGCGCCGAAGCGCCTGCGTTCCATCCTGGGGGAGGACGAGGGCTGAGTCCCTCGTAGTCAGGCTTCCATCGGCCGGTCCCGCGACGCGGGACCGGCCGATGCGCATGTCCGCGCCCTCTCTGACGGGTACGGCGCAGAAACGCGTTGTAGCAGGTGAGGTGGGTCCTGTACGTGGATTGTGCGGTTTTTCCGCGCTGCGGACCAATATGAGTGGAGTTTCGGTGTGTTAGTTGAGTGGAGCACGATCCCGGGCTACATTCCGGGCACGCACTCCGCACCGACTCGGCGGCGCGGAGTGATGGCAGGAGAAAGGGGACTCCATGTCCGTACCGATGAGCGGTCGCGTCGTAGCGACCGTCGGACGCATCCACGTGATGCCGTCCGAGCTTTCTGGGAATACCAGCCTCGCAGTCATGGCTTCCACGTCGGTGGCCACGGCGAGCGCCTAGCCAAACCTTGACCACCGTGCGGCCCGGGGGGCCGTGTATCACACCAGAAAGCGAGTGCCGTGCCTAAGAAAGCAACCAAGACCGTCGTCTCTCCTGACCAGCTGAAGGTCAAGGACGGCGAGGACCCGTGGACCAAGGACGAGCTCAACGAGGTCGTCGACGAGCTCCACGAGATGAGGGCTCACAGCCTCGAGGTGCTGACCGCTCTCGAGACCGAGCTCTCCGGGCTGATGAAGGACTCCGGCGACGGCGCCGGCCAGGACCAGGCCGACATGGGGGCGACCAGCTTCGAGCGTGACCACGAGCTGACCGTGGTCAACAGCGAGAAGGACAAGCTGGCCCAGATCGAGCGCGTCCTGGGATACCTCGAGGACGGCACGTACGGCATCTGTGAGTCCTGCGGTGAGCCGATCGGCAAGATGCGGCTCATGGCGTTCCCCCGTGCCACACTGTGCATGACATGCAAGCAGCGCGAGGAGCGTCGCTGAGCGACGCACACACCGGTCCAGAGTCCGACGTGCGCCCTGTTCGATGGGCAGAGTTCGCGACCGTCGCAGTGCTTCTGCTGGTCATCGACCAGCTGACGAAGCTCTGGGCGGTCGCGACGCTCGTTCCCGGGCAGCCGCAGGAGCTGATCGGCTCCGTGCTGCAGCTCAACATCATCCGCAACCCGGGTGCGGCGTTCTCGACGGGGACCGGGTTCACCTGGTTCTTCACGACGCTCTCGATCGTGGCCACGATCGGTGTGCTCTGGTTCGCGCGCCGGGCGCGCCACCGGGGCTGGGCGTTCGCGCTCGGCATCCTCGTCGCCGGCATCAGCGGCAACCTGATCGACCGGCTGCTGCGTGAGCCCGGGTTCTACGTCGGCCACGTCGTCGACTTCCTGCAGCTGCCCAACTGGCCGATCTTCAACGTCGCCGACATGTGCATCAACGTCGCTGCGGTGATGATCGTGATCCTCTCGTTCAAGGGGATCGGGCTCGACGGGACCGTCGACCGCGGCGCCGAGGAGAAGACCGACGGCAAGACCGAGGACACCTCCGAGGGCGAGGCGAAGTGAACTTCGGTCACGCCGACCAGCGCACGCTGCTCGTCCCCGACGGCCTGGAGGGGGAGCGGGTGGATGCCGCCATGGCGCGGCTGTTCGGCCTGTCCCGCACCCGGGCCGCGGAGCTGATCGCCGACGGGCTGGTGACCGTGGACGGCTCGGCGGTGGCCAAGAGCGACCGGGTCAGCGCCGGGTCGATGCTCGACGCCACCATCCCGTCCCAGGCCGACCCGCTCGAGATCAAGCCCGAGATCGTCGAGGGCATCAAGATCATCTACGACGACGACGCCTTCGTGGTGATCGACAAGCCCGTCGGCGTGGCGGTGCACCCCTCGCCGGGCTGGCAGGGCCAGACCGTCGTCGGCCACCTCGCCGCGGCTGGCTTCCGGATCTCCACCTCGGGGGCCAAGGAGCGCGAGGGCATCGTCCAGCGCCTCGACGTCGGCACCTCGGGCGTGATGGTGATCGCCAAGTCCGAGCACGCCTACTCCGTCCTCAAGAACGCCTTCCGGCAGCGTACGGTCGACAAGACCTACCACGCGCTGGTCCAGGGCCACCCGGACCCGCTCGAGGGGACGATCGACGCCCCGATCGGGCGCAACCCGAAGTACGACTACAAGTTCGCCGTCCGCGCCGACGGCCGCCACTCGGTGACCCACTACGAGACGCTCGAGGCGCACCGCTTCGCCTCGCTGCTGAAGATCCACCTCGAGACCGGGCGCACCCACCAGATCCGGGTCCACATGTCGGCGCTGAAGCACCCGTGCGTCGGCGACCTCACCTACGGTGCCGACCCGGCCCTCGCCCGCCGCGTCGGGCTCGAGCGGCAGTGGCTGCACGCGGTGCAGCTCGGCTTCGATCACCCGGAGACCGGTGAGTACGTCACGTTCGAGTCGACCTATCCCGACGATCTCCAGCATGCGCTCGCCTGGATTCGTGAACAGCACTGAATCCGCGACTCCCACTGAGGCGGTGCTCCGTCCGGCCGAGCCCGAGGACATCGCCGAGATAGTCAGCACCTACGTCGAGGCCCGTGCCGCCGCGCCGATGCCGCCGCCGATCTACCCGGCCTCCGACATCCGGGAGTGGCTCGCGGTCAAGGTCCTCGCTCCGCAGAAGGGGTCGCAGGTCTGGGTCGCGGAGGTCGCCGGCGAGGTCTCCGCGTTCGTCGCCTTCACCCCGACCTGGCTCGACGACCTCTTCGTCCACCCCCGTGCCCAGGGCACCGGCATCGGCACCATGCTGCTCGACCTCGTGAAGTCGTTGACCCCCGACGGCTTCGGCCTGTGGGTCTTCGAGATGAACACCCCCGCGCGAGCCTTCTACGCCCGCCACGGCCTGCGTGAGGTCGAGCGCACCGACGGCTCCGCCAACCAGGAGAAGGCCCCCGACGTACGGATGGCTTGGCCCTGACCTGGGCCTACTCGCCCTGCAGGTGAGAGAACTCGGCGGCGATGAGGGCGATCTCGGCGGGGCCGACGCGGCAGCAGCCACCGACGTACGCAGCCCCGGAGCTCACCCAGGAGAGGGCCTCGCCGGGGCGGAAGTGAGGGGTGCCGGACCAGGCGCCGTCGGCGTAGGTCTCGCCGGTGTTGGGGTAGACGACCGCCGGCTCGCCGGTGGCGGTGGCCAGCTGGACGGCGGCGGGGACGTCGGCCGGGTCGCAGCAGTTGACGCCGACGGCGACCACGGAGCGGATCCCGGCGGCCAGCGCCAGGGCGTCGGCCAGCGGCTGGCCGGCCCGGGTGCGCGTGCCGGCGCAGGAGTAGGAGAACCAGACCGGGAGACCGATGTCGTCGAGGAGGTCGACGAGCACCTCGGCCTCCTCGATGTCCGGGATGGTCTCGACCGCGATGAGGTCGGGGCCCTCGGTCTCCAGCAGCGCCAGCCGGGGCGCGTGGAAGTCACGCAGCGTCGCCGCGGAGACCCCGTAGCGGCCGCGGTACTCCGACCCGTCGGCCAGGTAGGCGCCGTAGGGCCCGACCGAGGCGGCGACCAGGCGACCGGGCGCCTCGGCGGCGACCTCGCGCGCGATGCGTACGCTGCGGCGCAGCAGCTCGGTGGCGTACGTCTCGGTCATCCCGGCCTCGACGAAACCGGGCACGCTGGCCTGGTAGCTGGCGGTGGTCGCGACGTCGGCGCCGGCGGCGTAGTAGGCGCGGTGGACGGCGGCGATCTCCGCCGGGGACTCGTCGAGAAGCCGGGCGGTCCACAGGGCGCCTGAGACATCGTGACCGCGTGCTTCGAGCGCGTTGGACAGGCCGCCGTCGAGGATCGTCACCACATCTCAAACATATCCTTTCGAGACCCTCGGCCCGCCTACCAATCCTGTCGGTGGTCCCCGATAGTCTGTAGTCCTTCCCCCAGGTCGTCCGTCTGCACGGGCTCCTGCGCCCGCTCCATCCGTTCGACCTCGAGGAGGGCTCCACGCCAATGGCGGCCGGCTCCAAGGACTCATTCGTCCACCTGCACGTCCACACCGAATACTCGATGCTGGATGGTGCCTCGCTCCTCGACGGTCTGTTCAAGCGGACCAGCGAGCTCGAGATGCCGGCGATCGCGATGACCGACCACGGCAACATGCACGGGGCCTATGACTTCTGGAAGAAGGCGAAGGCCCACGACGTCAAGCCGATCATCGGCATCGAGGCCTACATCACCCCCAACACCCCGCGCTCGGAGCGCAAGCGGGTGCGGTGGGGCAAGGGCGACGCGGCCCAGGAGGGCGGCGACGACGTCTCGGGTGGTGGCGCCTACACCCACATGACGATGTGGGCCGAGAACACCGAGGGGATGCACAACCTCTTCCGGCTCTCCAGCCGGTCCAGCCTCGAGGGCTACTACTTCAAGCCGCGGATGGACAAGGAGATCCTCGCCGAGCACTCCAAGGGGATCATCGTCTCCACCGGCTGCCCCTCGGGTGCGATCCAGACCCGGCTGCGGCTGGGCCAGTGGGAGGAGGCGCTCAAGGAGGCCGGGGAGCTGCAGGACATCTTCGGGAAGGACAACGTCTTCCTGGAGCTGATGGACCACGGCATCTCCATCGAGAAGCGGGTCCGCGACGACCTGCTCAAGCTGGGCAAGACCATGGGCATCCGCCCGGTCGCCACCAACGACTCCCACTACAACAACCCCGAGGACGCGGGGGCCCATGAGGCGCTGCTGTGCGTCCAGTCGGGCAGCCGGATGACCGAGCCGCCCTACTCCAAGGGTGGCAAGCGGTTCGCGTTCGAGGGCAGCGGCTACTACATCAAGTCCGCTGCCGAGATGCGCGAGCTGTGGGGTCGTCAGGACCTGATCGACGCCTGCGACAACACCCTGCTGATCGCCGAGCGCTGCGACGTCGAGTTCACCGAGTCGACCGGTGGCTACATGGCGCGCGCCGACATCCCCGAGGGCGAGACCGAGGAGTCCTGGCTGCGCAAGGAGACCTGGCGCGGCATCGAGCTCCGCTACCCGGGCGAGAAGCTGACCCAGGAGGTCAAGGACCGCGTCGAGTTCGAGATCGACGTCATCCTGCAGAAGGGTTACCCGGGCTACTTCCTCGTGGTCGCCGACTTCATCCAGTGGTCGAAGAACAACGGCATCCGGATCGGCCCGGGCCGTGGTTCTGGTGCGGGCTCGATCGTGGCGTACGCGTTGAAGATCACCGACCTCGATCCCCTCGAGCACGGCCTCTTCTTCGAGCGGTTCCTCAACCCCGAGCGTCCCTCGATGCCCGACTTCGACATCGACTTCGACGACCACCGCCGCGGCGAGACGATCAAGTACGTCACGGAGAAGTACGGCGCGGAGAAGGTCGCCCAGATCGCCACCTTCGGACGGATCAAGGCCAAGCAGGCGATCAAGGACGCCGCCCGCATCCTCGACCACGGCTTCGCGATCGGCGACCGGATCACCAAGGCGCTGCCGCCCGACGTGATGGGCAAGGGTGTCCCGCTCAAGGATCTGTTCAACCCCGACCACAAGCGCTACGGCGAGGGCGGCGACTTCCGCGCCCTGCACGACACCGACCCCGACGTCCGCAAGATCTATGAGACCGCCCTCGGTCTCGAGGGCCAGATCCGGCAGACCGGTATCCACGCGGCGGGCGTGATCATGGCCTCCGAGCCGATCATCGACATCGTCCCGCTGATGGAGCCCAAGCAGGACGGCCAGGTCGTCACCCAGTTCGAGTATCCGACCTGTGAGTCGCTCGGCCTGGTCAAGATGGACTTCCTGGGCCTCTCCAACCTCCACACCCTCGAGGACGCGCTCGCCAACATCCGGGCCAACCGCGACATCGACCTGGTGCTCGAGGAAGTGCCCTTCGACGACAAGCCGACCTACGAGCTGATGCAGCGCGGCGACACGCTCGGCGTCTTCCAGCTCGATGGTGGCGGCATGCGCGCCCTGCTGCGGTCGATGCTTCCCGACCGTTTCGCCGACATCACCGCGGTCTCCGCGCTCTACCGGCCCGGCCCGATGGGTGCCGACTCCCACAACAAGTACGCGCACCGCAAGAACGGCCGCGAGCCGATCGTGCCGATCCACCCCGAGCTCGAGGAGCCGCTCGCGGAGGTGCTGGGGGAGACGTACGGCCTGATCGTCTACCAGGAGCAGGTGATGTCGATCGCCCAGGTCCTGGCGGGGTTCTCGCTGGGACAGGCGGACAACCTGCGTCGCGCGATGGGCAAGAAGAAGAAGGCCGAGCTCGACAAGCAGTACGCCGGGTTCCAGGCCGGCATGCTCGAGCGCGGCTACTCCCAGAGTGCGATCGACACCATCTGGGAGATCCTGCTCCCGTTCTCCGACTACGCGTTCAACAAGTCGCACTCGGCGGCCTACGGCGTGGTCACCTACTGGACCGCCTACCTGAAGGCCAACTACCCGACCGAATACATGGCGGCGCTCTTGACCTCGGTCAAGAACGACAAGGACAAGATGGCGATCTACCTCAACGAGTGTCGCCGGATGAAGATCGCGGTCCTGCCGCCCGACGTCAACGAGTCCTCCCACGACTTCACCGCGGTCGGCACCGACATCCGCTTCGGTCTGACCGCCGTCCGCAACGTCGGTGCCCAGGTGGTCGACGGGATCGTGGAGGCGCGCACCAGCAAGGGCCGCTTCGAGGACTTCAACGACTTCCTCGCCAAGGTGCCCGACCGGGTCTGCAACAAGCGCGTGATCGAGTCGCTGATCAAGGCGGGCGCCTTCGACGACATGAAGCACCTGCGCCGCTCGCTGGTGGCGATCCACGAGACCGCGGTGGACCAGTACGTCGACATCAAGCGCAACGAGGCGATCGGCCAGGACTCCCTCTTCGGCGGCCTCGACGACGGCGACGGGGTCGAGTTCGGGGTCTCGGTCGCCATCCCCGAGATGGACGAGTGGGACAAGATGACCCTGCTCGGCCACGAGCGCGAGATGCTCGGCCTCTACGTCTCCGACCACCCGCTGATGGGCCTGGAGCACGTCCTGGCCAACGGCACCGACTGCACCATCGGCCAGCTGATGACCGACGAGTCGCGGCCCCACAACTCCACCGTCACGGTCTCCGGCCTGGTCACCAACGTCAACCGGCGCATCACCAAGAAGGGCGACGCCTGGGCGACGGTCACCCTGGAGGACCTGGAGGGCTCGGTCGAGGTGCTGCTCTTCCCGTCGTCCTACCAGCTGGCCGCGCCGCACCTGGTCGAGGACTCGATCATCCGGGTCAAGGGCCAGCTCTCCCGTGACAAGGACCAGCCCGAGCTGCGCGGCCAGGAGGTCACCGTCCCCGACCTGACCGGCGGGCCGGGTGCGGCCGGGGGACCGGTGGTGATCACGCTGCCGTCGACGCGGTGCACGCCGCCGGTGATCGCGTCGCTGCGGGACGTACTGACCACCTACCCCGGAGTTGCCGAGGTCAGGCTACGGTTGATGACACGGGACGCGACCCGGGTCATGAAGCTCGATGACCGGCTGCGGGTCACGCCGACTCCCGAGCTGTTCGCCGACCTCAAACACCTCCTCGGACCAGGATGCCTGACAATCTGATCGTGCCGCCGCCGCCCAGTCTCTACGTGACCGGCCGCCGCTCCGCCCGTCCCGACCTGTCCCGCCCGGTGCTGGTGCAGGTGGCGATCATCGCCGTCGCCTTCGTCGTCGGCGGTCTCGCCGCTGGTCTCGCCGCGGCGACGCTGTGGACCCCGCCGACCGGGATGGTGCTCGATGACAAGTGGTACCGAGGGCTCATCTCGGTCGACCCGCCCACCATCGCGCAGAACATCGACCAGGGGGTGTTCGCGGCGACCGCCTGGTTCTCGGTCTGCGCGATCGTGCTCGGCCTGCTGGTCGGCATCGCGGCCGCGGTCTGGCTCAACCGCTCCGAGCTCGTCACCCTCGCTGCGGTGACGCTCGGGGGTGCGGTCGGTGGCGGCCTGATGCTCCTGGTCACCTCGCTGCTCTCACCCGAGGACCCCCACGGTCTCGCCAAGGGTGCCGCCGACGGCACCGTGCTCCAGGACAGCTTCCAGCTGGCCTCGCCGTGGCTCATCCTGCTCGTCCCGGGCTCGGCGATGCTCGCGCTGATGGTGATCTTCCTGATGTGGGCGCCCCACGAGGACGCCGACCCGGCGCATCTGCCCCGCTCCTGAGCCGACTCGGCGGATTATCTCGCGATCGGGGCTGTGGTGGCGCTGGTCATCTTGATCAGGTCCGTGGGGGAGAGCTCGATGTCGAGGCCGCGGCGGCCGCCGGAGACATAGACGGACTCGTACGTCGTGGCCGACTCGTCCACGACGGTCGGATGCGGTCGCTTCTGGCCGACGGGGGAGATCCCGCCGGCGACGTACCCGGTGGCGCGCTCGGCCGCGGAGACCTCGGCCATCTGCGCCTTGGAGCCGCCCAGCGCACGGGCCAGGGCCTTGAGGTCGAGCTGGCCGGTGACGGGGACGATGCCGACGACGAGCTTCCCGTCCAGCGAGGCCATCAGCGTCTTGAAGACCCGCGCGGGCTCGACGCCGAGGGCCTCGGCGGCCTCCAGACCGTAGGACTCGGCCCGCGGGTCGTGCTCGTAGGGATGGAGGGTGAAGTCGATGCCGGCCGCGGTGAGCGCGACGGTCGCCGGGGTTCCTCCGCCGGCCTTCTTCCCGGTACCTTTCTTCGGCATCAGTTGGGCGACCACTTCGTGCGGGCGACCTCGGTCGCGGGCAGCGAGGGAATGACGTTCATCGCCCTCAGCTCGGCGCGGAGCAGGTCGGTGGCCATGCCCAGGCGCAGGGCGGCGTCGGGCGCCTCCAGCAGAGCCTGCCGGTCGGGCATCGGCAGGGGAGTGGTGGCCGAGATGGTCCAGGAGAGGAACTCCGGGTCCTTGGGGAGCGAGCCGGTGAACGGGTCCTCACGGAACTCCAGCAGCGCGGCCCGGTAGGCGGTGAAGGTCGCGCGTGCGGTGTCGACGACGCTGCTCGGGACGGTGACATGGTCCTCGGGGAGATCCTCGACGTCGGCGACGGGGAAGTCGCCCGAGCTGACCAGGCTGTCCATCCGGATCCGGTCGACGGCGAGCACCTCGAGGTCGAAGGAGCCGTCCTTGTGCTGTTCCACCTCCGTGATCAGCAGCCTCACGCCGACCCGGTAGAGCGACTGGGCGCCGGTCTCGCCGACCTCGTAGCCCTCGCGGATCGCCACCGAGCCGAAGTGGCGCTCCTCCTCTTCCTGGCGGAGCAGGTGGTGCACCATCGCGCGGTAGCGGTCCTCGAAGACGCGCAGCGGCAGCGTCACGCCGGGGAACAGGACCGCATTGAGCGGGAACATCGGGAGTCGCTCATTCACGGGACCAACCTATGGGTGCCGCGGGGGTGTTCGCCCGCGAACCCCCGCCCCGTGTCTCCTTCTGTTCCCGCTCCGGGCCTGGCCCGAGCTGTCAGTCCTGGTAGGCCGCGCGGTCGATCTTGGTGTGGTAGCGCTGGCCCGTGGCGGCGCCGAGGAGTGCCCCGACGAGCATCACGACCAGGAGTACGACGCCGGCGACCAGCGCGCCCCAGCCGAGCTGATCGGCGCTCAGCCCCACGTTGGGCAGGTCCAGCTGCCGCACGATGTCGTAGCTCGAGCCGAACAGCGCGCCCGCGACGGCGGCGATGATCATCACCACGATGGCGACGATCCACACGCCCAAGCCCTGCCTACGCGCGTCGAATCGGGACATCCGGGCGGCGACGTACCCGCCGGCGTAGTAGCCGACGAACATCACCACGGCGAGCGTGATCGCGGCCGCGATGCCTGCCGAGTCGGCCATCGACTCCAGGTCGGTCCGGGTGAGGTTCTGGTTGAGGCCGACCGCGGAGGCGACTGCGCTGATGATGGCTGCGAGCAGGACGGTGACGCCGACTGCGACGAGCCAGCCGAAGAAGCAGGCGCCCCAGTTGATGCCGCCGTAAGTGTCGTGAAGGGCGGCGCGGCGGCTGTCTTCGGCGTGACGGTAGTGCTCGACGCCGGCCGCCTCGGAACCCCTGTCGTAGCCCGTGTCGCGGTAGGTGTCGCGGTTCGTGTCGCGTACGTGGCCGACCGGCTCGTTCGCCTGGTGCGGGCGCTCGACGTTGTCGTCGTGGCCGACGACCGCGGGACCTCCGGGATACGGATCACGGGTCTCCGCGTGGTTGACGTCGGTCTCGGGGTAGCTCTCGTTGGCATGCTTGTCTTCGCGGTGGAAAAGTCCAGGGCGTGCCATGGCGATCCTCCTTTGGTGGGTCAGTCGTCCGGGTACCCGGATCGGGCCGCCGTATGCGCCTCCCGGCCGCGTCCACGTGGCGTCGGCAGATCGGCTCCCGACCCTGCTGACTCGTAGACTTGAGGCATGATCCGCCGCATCGACCTGAGGGGTGCCGACAGAGGCACCGTCGACTACCGCGCCGCCGTGCCGCGCGCCGAGTTCGACATCGAGGCGGCCACTCATGCGGTGCAGCCGATCATCGACGCGGTCCGCGAGCGCGGACAGGAGGCGATCGCCGAGTTCTCCGAGAAGTTCGACGGCGTACGCGTCGACGACATCCGGGTCCCGGCCGCGGCGCTGACCAAGGCCCTCGACGAGCTCGACCCCGACATCCGCGCCGGGCTGGAGGAGTCGATCGCGCGCCTGCGTACGACCTGTGCCGCCGAGCTCGAAGAGGACGCGGTCACCGACCTGGCGCCCGGCGCCCGGGTGACGCACCGCAAGGTGCCGGTGGGACGCGTGGGGCTCTATGTGCCCGGCGGCCTGGCTCCGCTGGTCTCCTCGGTGCTGATGAACGTCGTCCCGGCCCAGGTCGCCGGAGTGCCCTCGATCGCGCTGGCCTCGCCGCCGCAGAAGGAGTTCGGTGGGCTGCCGCAGCCCACCATCCTGGCCGCGTGCGCGCTGCTCGGCGTCGACGAGGTCTACGCCGTCGGTGGCGCCCAGGCGATCGCGATGTTCGCCTACGGCGTCGACCCCTGTGAGCGCGTCGACATGGTCACCGGGCCCGGCAACATCTACGTCGTCACCGCGAAGCGCCTGCTCAAGGGCCAGGTCGGGATCGACTCCGAGGCCGGTCCGACCGAGATCGCGATCCTCGCCGACGAGACCGCCGAAGCGGCCTACGTCGCCGCCGACCTGATCTCCCAGGCCGAGCACGACCCCCTCGCGGCCTCGGTGCTGGTCACCGACTCCGAGACGCTCGCCGCCGACGTCGAGGCCGAGCTCGAGAAGCAGGTCGCCGCGACCAAGCACATCGAGCGGATCCGTACGTCGCTGAGCGGCCCCCAGTCGGGCATCGTGCTCGTCGACGACGTCGACCAGGGCGTCGACGTCGTGAACGCCTACGCCGCCGAGCACCTCGAGATCCACACCGCCGACGCGCTGACGGTGGCCGGGCGGATCCGCAACGCCGGGGCGATCTTCGTGGGCCCGTTCGCGCCGGTCTCGCTGGGCGACTACTGCGCCGGGTCCAACCACGTGCTGCCCACCGGCGGCTGCGCCTGCCACTCCTCGGGTCTCTCCGTGCGGGCCTTCACCAAGTCGGTCCACGTCGTCGACTACTCCCGCGAGGGCCTGGCGGCGGTCAAGGACCACGTCGTCACGCTCGCCGAGGCCGAGGATCTGCCGGGCCACGGTGCCGCCGTGTCGGTGAGGTTCTCCTCATGAGCTGGCCGCCGATCCGAGAAGAGCTCGCCGGGATCGAGCCCTACGGCGCGCCGCAGCTGGACGTCCCGGTCCAGCTCAACGTCAACGAGAACCCCTACCAGCCCTCCGCGGAGACGGTCGCCGACATCGCGGCGAGCGTCGGCGCGGCGGCGCGCAACCTCAACCGCTATCCCGACCGCGAGTTCGTCGCGCTGAGGGAGGGGCTGGCTGCGTACCTGCGGGCGGATGTGCCGAAGGCGCAGATCACACCCGACCAGGTGTGGGCGGCCAACGGGTCCAACGAGGTGATGCTGCAGCTGCTGCAGGCCTTCGGTGGTCCGGGACGCACCGCGATCAGCTTCGCGCCGACCTACTCGATGTATCCGGAGTACGCCCGCGACACCAACACCGAGTGGGTCGTCGGACACCGCGAGACCGACTTCGCGATCGACCTGGAGAAGGCGCGGGCGCTGGTCGAGGAGACCCGGCCCCACGTCGTGCTGCTGCCGAGTCCCAACAACCCCACCGGCACCGCGCTGCCGCCGGAGGCAGTCACCGCACTGTGCGAGGCGGTCGGTGACGCGGGGATCGTCGTGGTCGACGAGGCCTACGGCGAGTTCCGCCGGACCGGGGTGCCCTCGGCGCTCGAGCTGCTCGGCCGCCACCGCAACCTGGTGGTCACCCGCACCATGTCGAAGGCGTTCGCCGGGGCCGGGCTCCGGCTCGGCTACCTGGCGGCCGACCCGGCGATCTGCGACGCGATCCGCGTCGTACGCCTGCCCTACCACCTCTCCGCAGTGACCCAGGCGGCGGCGAGCGCCGCCCTGCGGCACGCGCCGGAGCTGCTCGGCTACGTCGCCTCGCTCCGTGAGGAGCGGGACGCGCTCGTGACCTGGCTGCGCGCGGAGGGCCTGGAGGTGGCCGACTCGGACGCCAACTTCGTCCTCTTCGGGCGCTACGCCGACCGGCACGCGGTGTGGCAGGGGCTGCTCGACCACGGCGTGCTGATCCGCGAGACCGGGCCCGAGGGGTGGCTGCGCGTCTCGGTCGGCACACCCCGCGAGATGAACGCTTTCAGACAAGCTTTGACCGATGTGAACGGAGCACGCGCATGAGTTCGGCAAGGACCGCCCGGATCGACCGGGAGACCTCGGAGTCCAAGGTCGTCGTCGAGGTCGACCTCGACGGCACCGGACGGGTGGACGTCTCGACGGGAGTCGGGTTCTACGACCACATGCTGACCGCGTTCGGGCGTCACTCGCTGGTCGACCTGACCGTCCACTCCGAGGGTGACGTGCACATCGACGCCCACCACACCGTCGAGGACACCGCGATCGTGCTCGGCCAGGCGCTGCGCGAGGCGCTCGGTGACAAGAAGGGCATCCGCCGCTACGGCGACGCCACGGTTCCGCTCGACGAGGCTCTCGTACGCTGCGTCGTGGACGTCTCCGGGCGTCCCTACTCGGTCCACACCGGCGAGCCGGAGGGCCAGCAGTACGTGCTGCTCGGTGGCTCCGGGGTGCCCTACCTCGGCTCCCTGACCCAGCACGTCTTCGACTCCATCGCCCACCACGCCCACCTGACGATGCACGTCAACGTGCTCGCCGGGCGCGAGCCGCACCACATCGTGGAGACGCAGTTCAAGGCGTTCGCGCGGGCCTTCCGCGACGCGATCGCCTACGACCCGCGCGAGACCGGGATCCCGTCGACGAAGGGTGCGCTGTGAGTGCTCCTTCGGTGGTCGTGCTCGACTACGGATCGGGCAACGTACGCTCCGCCGTGCGCGCCGTCGAACGTGCCGGTGCCACCGTCGAGCTGACCGGTGACCTCGACGCCGCGATGGCGGCCGACGGGCTGCTGGTGCCCGGCGTGGGTGCGTTCGAGGCCTGCATGAAGGGCCTGCGGGCGATCCGCGGCGAACGGATCATCGCTCGGCGGCTGGCCGGCGGGCGCCCCGTGATGGGCATCTGCGTCGGCATGCAGATCCTCTTCGAGACGGGCATCGAGCACGGTGTCGAGACCGAGGGGTGCGGTGAGTGGCCGGGCGTCGTCGAGCGCATCCAGGCGCCGATCGTGCCTCACATGGGCTGGAACACGCTCGATGTCCCCGCGGGCTCGTCGCTGTTCGCCGGCGTCGAGAAGGAGCGGTTCTACTTCGTGCACTCCTACGGCGTGCGCGACTGGACCCTGGTCACCAACGACCGCACCGTCGCCCCGCTGGTCACTTGGGCCGAGCACGGTGGTGACCGGTTCGTGGCGGCCGTCGAGAACGGGCCGCTGAGCGCCACCCAGTTCCACCCGGAGAAGTCCGGCGACGCCGGCGCCGCGGTGCTGGGGAACTGGGTGCAGTCCCTGAAGGCGGCGTAGGTGGCCCAGACCGGGGCCCGCGCGAAGGCGCGTGCCGAGCGTGAGCGGCTCGCCGCGGCCGCCGCCGAGTCCCGGGCCGCGCGCCAGGCCAAGGTGGCCGCGCGGCGGGCTCGGCGGGAGCGGCTCCTCGGGTGGGTCCCGGCTCGCCGGAACCGGCCGACCAGCGCGCTCGCGGAGCGCCGGCGGCGCAACGTACGGATCCTGGTGGTCGTCCTTCTTCTCCTCGACGCGCTGGTCTACCTGGTCACCGAAGACGTCGGCACGACGGTCTTCGCGGCCATCGCGTCGGTGCTGGCCGCGCCGGTGGTCTACACGCTGCTCTTCCGTCGCTAGAGTGGCGGGATGGCGGCCAAGACGACCTGGACCGACGCGGACCCGGTGGGTTTCGTCGAGGCCGTCTCGCCTGAACCGCGTCGTCGGGACGCAGTTACGCTGCTGGAGCTGATGCGACGCATCACCGGCGCCGAGCCACGGATGTTCGGGACCTCGATCGTGGGCTTCGGCGAGTATCACTACAAGTACGCCAGCGGCACCGAGGGCGACGCGCCGGCCGCCGCCTTCGCGCCCCGCAAGGCAGCCTCGGTCGTCTACCTCAACGACGGGATCGCCGCCCACGAGGAACTCCTCGGCCGCCTCGGACCGCACCGGACCGGCGTCGGCTGCCTCTACCTCAAGGACCTGGATGCGGTCGATCTGGAGGTTCTCGAGGAGATCGTCCGACGCTCCTACGCAACGCTGACCAGCGACACCTACGGTCGGCGCGCCGCGGAGGGATGAGCGTCCGTGATCGACGACCTCGCCAAGGCCCATCTGCACGACAAGCTCCGCGGCGTCCGGGACGCGCTGGTGTGGAAGCTCGAGGGGCTCTCGGAGCATGAGGTCCGCCGCCCGATGACGCCCAGCGGCACCAACCTGCTCGGCCTGGTCAAGCACAACGCCCTCTCCGACGCCCGCTACTCCGGCGAGGTCTTCGACCGTACGCCGCCCATCGACCTCCCGCCCTGGGACAGCCCCGGGTGGTGGGACGACATCCACCGGGCCACGGAGCACGAGAGCCGAGCCGACATCCTCCGCGAGACGATCGACGGCTCGGTCGGCGTCAACCGCCCCTCTCGGTGACGATGTCGGTCATCGCTTCTCCAAGTGCTCGGTGATGGGCCGGCCCATTGCAATGTTCGCAGGATCCCACGCCGTTCGTCGGTTCGGGCGTACTGTCGTCACATGACCGACTACGAGGTCTCCCGGTCCGGCGTCCTGCCGTGCGACATCGGACGCGCACACGCGCTGCTCGACGACTTTCACGAGTGGCCGTCGTGGTCGCCGTGGGAGGAGCTCGACCCGGACATGACGCGCACCTACTCGGGTGCGGACTCCGGTGTCGGCGCGCGCTATGCCTGGTCGGGCAACAAGCGGGCGGGCGCCGGCGCGATGGAGATCATCGAGTCGAGGCCCGACCACATCGAGGTCGCACTGGAGTTCCTGAAGCCGTTCAAGAGCCAGAGCACGGTGACCTTCGACCTGGCCCCTGTCGCCGACGGCACCCGGCTGACCTGGACGCACACCGGGACGGTGAGCGGCGTGATGGGCCTGATGCTCAAGTTCTACTCGATGGAGAAGGCGATCGCGCCCGACATGGAGAAGGGGCTGGCCAAGCTCGCGATCGTGAGTGCGGACCGTTCCGAGGCCGAGTGATCTGCCTCAGGACTCGATCTCGTCGGCCCAGCTGTCCCGGTCGTCCGGGTCGATCGCGCCCGTGATCTGACGGGCGAGTCCGGTGAGCTCGGCCTGCTCGGCCAGCTTCTCGTTGCCGTCCCATTGGAGCGGGATCTCGGTGACGGCCGAGCGGTCGAACTCGATGATGCGGCCGTTCTTCATCCAGCTGTAGTCCGACCGGTACGGGTCGTCGACCTCGCCGGTCAGCCGATCGCCGTCCACCTCGACGATCTTCAGATAGGGAGTGTCACTGTGCCATGCGTCGACCGGGTCGGACGGTGCGGCCGGTGCTCCATCAGGCGAGGTCGCCTGGATCTGGATGCGCACGATGTTTCCCGGCCCGATCGACCGCCTGATCTCGGGATCCAGCTGGTGCCCGGACCAGTCGTTGATCTCCTCGGGCCGCGGCTGAAACACCTCGAACTCGTCCGTCACATCCATCAACCTAGTCCCGCGCCGCGGACTTTCCCGGCATTCACGTGGCTCCCGAGTGGCTCCCGAATCCGGTTGTGCAAGGGACCGGTCAGGTCCTACGTTGCCGGTCATGACACCTCGGCGGTTCGGGATCTGCATCGATGCCAACGATCCGGAGCGCGTCGCGGGATTCTGGGCCGCGGTGCTGGGGCGTGAGATCGAGAACACCGGCGACGAGATCAGGTTGTCTCCACGGACCGAGGACGATTTCCGGATCCGGTTCCTACCCACGGACGCGCCGAAGACGCTCGCGAACCCGCACCATCTCCATCTGACCAGCAACCTGCCCGACGACCAGCAGCGGACGGTCGACCGGCTGCTCGGCCTCGGCGCCACCCACCTCGACGTCGGCCAGCTGCCGGAGGAGGACCACATCGTGCTCGGCGACCCGGAGGGCAACGAGCTGTGCGTGATCCCGGCCGGCAACAGCTGGCTGGCCGGGACCGGGTTCCTCGGCGAGGTCGCTGCGGACGGATCCCGCGAGAACGGGGTGTTCTGGAGCGCGGCGCTCGGCTGGCCGCTGGTCTGGGACCAGGACGGCGAGACCGCGGTCGCGACCCCGTCCGGCAGCGCCAAGGTCGCCTGGGGCGGGCCGCCGCCGGTGCCGCGCGGTCCGCGTGACCGGTTCCGCTTCGACCTGATCGCACCCGAGGACACCGACCCTGCCGCTGAGATCCGCCGCCTCGAAGAGCTCGGCGCGACGCTGGTCGCCGAGAGCGACGGTGAGCGGCGGTGGGCGCGGATGACCGACCCCGATGCGTACGAGTTCGAGGTGCTGGCGCCCCGCTGAGGCCGGACCGTCTCGCAACCGGACGGCGGGGCGGGGGTGGCGGCGTACAGAACATAGGATCGTCCCCATGGGTGACTACCTCGAGCTCCTGCCGGCCGTCGATGTGAAGGGCGGGCAGGCGGTACAGCTGGTCCAGGGCGTGGACGGGTCGGAGAAGCGGTTCGGCGATCCGTATCAAGCGGCGCTGAGGTGGCAGGAGACCGGCGCCGAGTGGATCCATCTGGTCGACCTCGACGCCGCGTTCGGTCACGGCAACAACCGCGAGATCCT
Source organism: Nocardioides luteus (assembly GCF_015752315.1). Taxonomy (NCBI): domain Bacteria; kingdom Bacillati; phylum Actinomycetota; class Actinomycetes; order Propionibacteriales; family Nocardioidaceae; genus Nocardioides; species Nocardioides luteus. The sequence goes on along the minus strand of NZ_JADOVJ010000001.1, from coordinate 3,444,941 downwards.
CGCCGGGATCGTCGGCAAGCTCGACATCAAGGTCGAGATGAGCGGCGGGATCCGTGACGACGAGTCGCTCGAGGCCGCGATGGCGACCGGCTGCCGCCGGGTCAACATCGGCACCGCCGCGCTGGAGAACCCGGAGTGGACCCGGAAGGCGATCGCGACCTACGGCGACCGGGTCGCGGTGGGCCTGGACGTACGCGGCCGCACCCTCGCCGCACGCGGCTGGACCAAGGACGGCGGCGACCTCTACGAGACCCTCGCCCGGCTCGACTCCGAGGGCTGCGCCCGCTACGTCGTCACCGACGTCAACAAGGACGGCATGCTCCAGGGCCCCAACCTCGACCTGCTCCGCGCGGTCTGCGAGGCCACCGACCGGCCGGTCGTGGCGAGCGGGGGAGTGACCACCATCGACGACATCGAGGCGCTGATGGGCCTGGTCGAGATCGGCGTGGAGGGCGCGATCGCCGGCACGGCGCTCTACACCGGGTCCCTGGACCTCGCCGAGGCGCTCGACCTCACTCTCGGCCGACCGCGCGGAGACCTTTCATGAGTATTGCCGTGCGCGTCATCCCGTGCCTCGACGTCGACGCCGGTCGCGTCGTCAAGGGGATCAACTTCAAGGAACTGCGCGACGCCGGCGATCCGGTGGAGCTGGCGGCGACGTACGACAAGGAAGGCGCCGACGAGCTCACCTTCCTCGACATCTCCGCCTCCCACGAGGGGCGGGCGACGACGCTCGAGATCGTCACCCGCACCGCCGAGCAGGTCTTCATCCCGCTCACTGTCGGCGGCGGGATCCGCAGCGTCGACGACGTCGACCGGATGCTCCGCGCCGGCGCGGACAAGATCGCGGTCAACACCGCGGCGATCGTCCGCCCCGAGCTGATCGCCGAGATCGCCGACCGCTTCGGCAACCAGGTCCTGGTGCTCTCCGTCGACGCCCGGCGGGCGCCGGGGACCGACTCCGGGTTCGAGGTGACCACCCACGGTGGGCGCAAGTCGGCCGGGATCGACGCGATCGAGTGGGCCGCGAAGGCGGTCGAGCTCGGCGCCGGCGAGATCCTGCTCAACGCCATGGACGCCGACGGCACCGAGGACGGCTTCGACATCGACCTCATCAAGGCCGTACGCAGCGAGGTGACCGTCCCGGTCATCGCCTCCGGTGGCGCGGGGAAGGCCGAGCACTTCCCGCCCGCGGTCGAGGCCGGCGCGGATGCCGTCCTGGCGGCCACCATCTTCCACTTCGGCAAGGTGCGGATCGGCGAGGTCAAGCAGGCGCTCTCCGGCGCCGGCGCGCCGGTTCGCTGACGGTCGGGCAGTTTCCCGCCATGGCGGGTAACTGACTCCTCAGCCCTGTATATCCCGGCGCGCTATCGCACAACCTCGTCGCCGGGGCCGCCATCGCACAGCCGCCGCGAAGCGAGGAGCCCGGTCCCGAGGCCGGGACCGGGCTCCCGGGTGCCTAGCCGAGCAGCGAGCTGGGGATCTGCCCGTGGCGTACGCGCTGGGGGTGGTTGCCGACGTCTAGGTAGGCGAGCTCCTCACCGGTGCGGAAGTCGATGACCGCGACCGCGTCGGCGTCCGACAACGACGCCCAGCAGGTGTTGCCGAGGCCCTCGGTGGTCCAGTAGGGCTTGCCGTAGTAGTGGCCGGTCGTCTCCTCGTCGAGGGTCGTGTAGTCACCCGTCGCGCGGTCGACCATCGCGACATAGTCGTCCATCGTGCCCGCCGCACACAGCGTCTCGCCCTTGGCGTCGATCGAGAGACCGTGGTGGGCGGAGTCGTTGACGTAGAGCTCGCGCGGCAGCTGGGTGCGCTTGGGGAGCGGGATGACGCGCGTGACGGCACCGGTGCGCGGCTCCTCGATCGAGCCGGTGGAGTAGCCGACCTTCCCGTCGATGTCGGCCGCCTGGGTGTCGAACTCGACCAGGCCGTGCAGGAACGACATCTGGAAGTAGATGAACCGCTCGCCGGGGGCGACCGCCATGGGACGTACGGCCGAGGAGACCGAGGGGTAGCCGGCCTCCTCCAGCTCCTTGCCCATCTCCCAGCGCTGGGAGATCGCGAAGGAGGACTCGTCGACGATCTCGAACCAGCGGTCGCCCTTGATCGCGTCGTGGACCGGGCCGATCTTGATCGGCGGGAGCAGGTCGGTGCCGGGGATGGTGCCGAGGCCGAGCTGGTCGAGGTTGATCAGCGGCAGCGAGTCGAGGGAGATCTCCTTCTGGTCGCCGGGCAGGTAGACGCGGCCGATGGAAGCGTGGAAGATGCGCGAGCCGTCCTCGGAGTAGTTGTTCTCGTGCGGCGTCTCACCTGACTCGAACGTACGCAGCCGCTCACCGGTCCGCGGGTCACCCGCACCACCCATCCAGTACTCGTGCACCGTGCGCGAGGTCGAGTCGGAGACCAGCAGCTTGGTGCCGTCGGGGGAGAGGCCCATGTGGTCGGTGCGGTGGCCATCCATCTGCTGCTCGACCACGACGGAGTCCGGTGAGCCCGCGAGCGCCTTCTCGATGTCGATCCAGACCACGTCGGCCAGGCTGGGGCGCGAGACCGCCAGCAGCCTGCCGTCCCGGGTGGTGAACATGTCGTCGACGAGCTGGTCGTTGCCTTCACCGGGGCCGTAGCGGACCAGGTAGTAGTAGGCCAGCCGCTCGGGATCCCGGTGGATCTCGGCGATCTCCTCGTCCTTGTCCGGCACCAGGTCGACGCCCTTGCGCAGCACCTGGAGGCTGCGGGCATCGACGATCGAGGCGGTCCCGTCCCAGTTGTTGCCCACGACCATCACGTCCCGCAGCTCCGGGGTCGCGCTCGCGCTCAGTGCTGGGGCGGCTGCGGTGAGCGAGAAGACGAAGAGCATGGCGACGGTGACTGCTGCCGCACGACGCATCGCGGGACCTCCTGGGGGATTCGGTTATCTGTGACACAACGTCGTGGGAGGCCGGGAGGTTACGGGCGTCACACCCTGAGCGGGCCGTTCCGTGGAGCGGCACCCAGGGGCCGTACCTGCGTCTCTTCTTTCGCTGGCGTCGCAAAACGTTGCCGCTGTTCACCTCAGTTGCGCGACGATGTGCGAACTGCGCCGGAGCCTTGTGACCAAGAGCCTTTCCCGATCCGGGCGGGGAGGTCACAATGGAGGTGTAATCCTGGTGTCGAGGTCCGATGGGGTGGTGTGCCGGTGCAAGCCGACACGGGGGTGGGAGACAGAGTGCAGCGACGACGCATGTCGCTCGCGGAGTTCGAGACCCTCCCCGACACCCTCCACGCCGAATGGGTCAACGGCGAGGTCATCGTGAGTCCGCCGGGCGAGATCCCGCACCAGGCCACGGGCAGCCGCATCCTCGTGCTGCTCGCCAACACCTTCCCGGACCTGACCGTCATCGCCGAAGGCGGGATCCGCACCGGCATGAGCCGCCGGATCCCGGACGTGCTCGTCCTCCGCGCCGAGGAGAAGGGGCAGTGGGCCGAGCAGCCCCCGCTCATCGTCGTCGAGGTGCTCTCACCCTCGACCCGCTCCGAGGACCTCTTCCGCAAACCGGAGGAGTATCGCGTCGCCGGCGTCGAGCAGTACTGGATCGTCGACCGCGAGCTCCGCTCGCTCACCGTGCTCAGCAACGCCGAGACCGGCTGGGACGTCACGCTCGAGCTGCACGACTCCGATCCCGTCGGGTCGGTCCTCGTCGAGGGGTACGGCTCGGTGCGGATCGATCTTCACAAGATCCTCTGAGGCTGGCTGCACGGACCCTCAGAACCCGAGACTGGCGTTCTCCAGCTGGGTGATCCGCTCGGCCGGTCCGTCGAAGGACAAGCCGCGCACCGCATGACGCCCGAAGCAGAAGAGCATGAGCTCGCCGACCGGACCGGTGACGGTGACGGGCTCGTCGCCGGCGCGCAGCGTGGCGGTGTCGGTTCCGTTGCTGATCACCACCGGGGTGCCGGCGGAGCGGACCAGGCCCTTGCCGAGGAGCTTCAGGGTGCGCCAGAGGTCGCGCTCGACAGCGGCGGGGAGCGTACGCGGCTCCCAACCCGGCTGGGCGCGGCGGAGGTCCTCGTGGTGGACGAAGAACTCCACGGTGTTCACGGCCTTCTCGACGGGGCCGAGCGCGAAGGGCGTGCCCTTGGGATCGCGGAGACGGGCCGCGAGCGAGTCGAGCGACTGGGTGGCGTACGCAGCCTCGGCCTGCCGCAGCACGGGCGCGAGCGCCGGCACGAGGATGCCCGCGGCGGCCCACGGGCGACGCTCGCGCACGAGCAGGTGCACCAGCAGGTCCTTGACCTGCCAACCCTCGCAGAGCGTCGGGGCTGACGGCCCCAGCGAGACGGCGGTGTCACACAGGGCGAGGCGCTCGGAGCGCGCGAAGGAGACCACGGCCTGCACCCTATCGACCCCTACCCAGGGTCGGTGGTTCAAAAAAATTCGTCGCATGCACCGCACTGACCTAGGCTTTACCCGAGATGAGCGACGATGATCCAACACCCCAGCGGGCGACGACGACCGACGGGTTCAAGGTTCTCGGAGTCGCCATCCGCCGCGAATGGGCGGTCTTCACGCTCTCGACCCTCGGGTCCGCGCTCTTCGGTGCGCTGACGGTCGCCGACGCCTGGGTGCTGGGCTGGTCCACCGACCATGTCCTGGTCCCGGCGCTGCGCGACGGCGAGATCGGCGCCGGCTGGCTGTGGGCCGTGGTCGGACTCTTCGTCGGCGTCGCGATCCTGCGAGCGGTCGGGGTGGTGGCGCGCCGGCTGGGCGCCGGAGTGATGCAGTTCCGGATGCAGGCACACTCGCGACGCGCGGTCACCCGGCAGTATCTGGCGCTCCCGCTCGCCTGGCACCACCGGCACCCGACCGGTCAGCTGCTCTCCAACGCCAACTCCGACGTCGAGGCGTCCTGGTCGCCGATCGCGCCGCTGCCGATGGCCGTCGGCACGCTCGCGATGATGGTGATCGCGGTCGGGCAGATGTTCTGGACCGACGTCGTCCTCGCCTCGGTCGCGATCCTCGTCTTCCCTGCGGTCGTGGTCGCCAACCTCGTCTTCCAGCGCTTCTCCTCGCCGCTGATGACCCGCGCCCAGCAGCTGCGCGCGGAGCTCTCCGGGATCGCCCACGAGTCCTTCGACGGCGCCCTCGTGGTCAAGACGCTGGGACGCGAGGCCGAGGAGACCACCCGGTTCCGCGACAAGGCGCAGGAGCTGCGCGACGTCAACATCCGCGCCGGCCGGCTCCGGGCTGCGTTCGACCCGATCCTGGCCGCCCTTCCGAGCATCGGCGTCCTGGCGGTGCTGGCCGTCGGCGTCGGCCGCGTCTCGAGCGGCGGTGCCGCGCCCGGCGACGTCGTCCAGATCGGCTTCCTGCTCACCATCGTCGCCTTCCCGATCCGCTCCTTCGGGTGGCTGCTGGGGGAGTTCCCGCGCAGCGTCGTCGGCTACCGGCGGGTGCGGCGGGTCCTGGACGCGACCGGCCGTCTCGCCTACGGGACGGCGCGCACGAGCCGCGAGCCGACCGGCGCGCGCGTGCGGGTCGAGGGCGTCTCCTACGCCTACGCCGGCGGCCCGACCCTCCTCGACGGCGTCGACTTCGAGGTCGAGCCGGGTCGTACGGTCGCGATCGTCGGCGAGACGGCCTCCGGCAAGAGCACGCTGACGATGCTGCTGGCCCGGCTGGTCGACCCGGCGACGGGCCGGATCACCCTCGACGGCACCGATCTGCGCGACCTCGGCCCGGGGGAGTGGGCCCGGGTGGCGGCGCTGGTGCCGCAGACCGCCTTCGTCTTCGACGACTCCGTGCGCGGCAACGTCACCCTCGGCGCCGACCTCACCGACGACGAGGTCTGGTCAGCTCTGAAGTCGGCCCAGGCCGACGGGTTCGTCGCCGCGCTGCCGAACGGCCTCGACACCACCCTCGGTGAGCGTGGCGCGAGCCTCTCCGGCGGGCAGCGTCAGCGGCTCGCGCTCGCGAGAGCCCTGGTCCGACGCCCCCGGCTGCTCATCCTCGACGACGCCACCTCGGCGGTCGACCCCGAGGTCGAGCAGCGCATCCTCGCCGCGCTGCGCGACGGCGCCGGTGACACCAGTCTGGTCGTGGTCGCCTACCGCAAGGCGACGATCGCGCTCGCCGACGAGGTCGTCCACCTCGAGAACGGCCGCATCCGCGACCGCGGCACCCACACCGAGCTGCTCGCCCGCGACGAGTCCTACGCCCGCCTCGTCAACGCCTACGAGACCCCGGAGACCGCGCAGTGACGGCCACACTCGAGCCAGAGACCCGGGTCGGCAGCGGCGAGGACCTCGGCGCCTTCGAGACCATCCGCCGGGGCATCAAGCACTCACCGGAGCTGGTCGAGGGGATCCGCGGCACCTTCGCGCTGGCCGTGATCGCGAGCGTCGGCCAGGTCGTCGTGCCCGTCGTCGTCCAGCAGACCCTCGACAACGGCCTGAGCGGTCCGGGCGGACCCGACCTCGGCTACGTGCTGCGCGCCGGCCTCATCGCGGTCGTCGCCATCGCGGTCACCGGCGTGGCGTCCTACCTGATGACCAGCCGGCTCTTCACCGCCGCCGAGCGGGGCCTGGCGACGCTGCGTACGAAGGCCTTCCGGCACGTCCACGACCTCCCGATGCTCACCCAGTCGACCGAGCACCGCGGTGCCCTCGTCTCGCGGGTCACCAGCGACGTCGACCAGGTCAGCCAGTTCATCGTCTTCGGCGGTCTGCTCTTCATCGTCAGCATCGGGCAGATGCTGATCGCCACCGTCGTGATGGTGGTCTACTCCTGGCAGCTCGCGCTGCTGGTGTGGCTCTGCTTCGGCCCGCTCTTCCTGAGCCTGCGGTTCTTCCAGCGCAAGCTGTCCGCGGCCTACACGCTCTCCCGCCGTCAGGTCGCCAAGATGCTCTCCGCGGTCTCCGAGCCGGTCGTCGGGGCCGCGGTGGTCAAGGCGTACGCCGTCGAGGACCGCACCCAGCAGCGCATCGACCGCGAGATCGACGCCACCAGCGCCGCCCAGACCAGGGCCCAGGCCTACACCTCGATCTTCTTCAGCCTCGGCGGCCTCTCCGGCGGCCTGGCCAACGCCGGCGTGGTCGTCGGTGGCGTGCTGCTGGCCCTGGCCTACCGCGGAACCGGTGGGGCGCTGAGCGTCGGCGAGATCCTCGCCTTCGCCTTCCTGGTGACGCTGTTCGTGGGCCCCGTCCAGATGGGTACGCAGATCCTCACCGATGCGCAGAACGCGATCGCCTCCTGGCGGCGCACGATCGGGATCCTGGACACGCCCGCCGACCTCGTCGACCCGGGTCCTGCCGGTGCGGTCCTGCCCCGCGGCCCGCTCTCGATCGAGTTCGACGACGTCACCTTCGCCTACCCCGGCGGCCGGCCGGTCCTCCACGACATCTCCTTCGAGATCGCTCCCGGCAGCCGGGTCGCGGTGGTCGGCGAGACCGGGTCGGGGAAGTCCACGATCGCCAAGCTGCTCACCCGGGTGATGGACGTGACGTCGGGGAAGGTCAGCCTCGACGGCGTCGACGTGCGCGACGTCGGCAACGCCTCGCTGCGCACCAGCGTCGTGCTCGTGCCGCAGGAGGGCTTCCTCTTCGACTCCACGCTCGCCGAGAACGTCCGCTACGGCCGCCTGGACGCCACCGACGAGGAGATCGTCGAGGCCGCCCGGGTGCTCGGCCTGGGCGACTGGCTCGCCGGTCTGCCCGACGGCGTCCGGACCGACGTCGGCCAGCGCGGCGAGTCGCTCTCCGCCGGCGAGCGTCAGCTCGTGGCGCTGCTCCGCGCCCAGCTCGCCGACCCCGACCTGCTGGTCCTCGACGAGGCCACCTCGGCCGTCGACCCGCGACTCGAGATGCGGATCAACCGGGCCCTGGAGCGGCTGATGAGCGGCCGCACCTCGGTCACCATCGCCCACCGCCTCTCCACCGCCGAGGCCGCCGACGAGGTGATCGTCGTCGACGCCGGACGCCTGGCCCAGCGCGGGCCGCACAGCGATCTGGTGGCGCAGGCAGGCTCGACGTACGCACGCCTGCACGCCTCGTGGGTCGCCCAGCAGGGCAGCTGACGGGCCCGGAGACTCAGGCGGCCAGCACGGTGAACGGTCCCCAGGGCAGGTTGCGGACGACCGTGAAGACGACGGTCAGCGCCAGCCAGGTGTAGAGGGCGGCGGGGGAGCGGGCCCAGCCGGGAGCGGGGCGGCCGACGACGCGGCCGCGCAGCCAGAAGAACCAGAGCAGGGCGAGCATCGGCAGCCCGAGCAGGAACATCAGCGCGTTGTGGCCGACCGCGCCGGCGACGTCGCCCGACAGCAGCGACATCGTGCCGCGGGTCATCCCGCAGCCGGGGCAGTCGATGCCGGTGAGCGCGTGGATCGGGCACGGCGGAACGTAGACGACGAGCCCGGGGGAGGTGGCGAAGACGGCCGCGAGGCCCGCCCCGCCGGCCACGACGGCCAGCGGGACGAGCCCCGCGCGCACCCGTGAGGGTGTGGTGATCACATGCTCCCCGACTGGGCGGCCATACCGAGCCCGAGGACGACCGAGGCGATGATGTAGAGGACGATCACGACGACGCCCGTGACGGCGCCGATGATGCCCCACTTCTTGGCGCCCTCGGCGTCGCCCTGGACGGCCTTGACGATCGAGACGATGCCGAAGGGCAGGCAGCAGAAGATCGTGACCAGGATGCCGATCACGAGGGCGCTGGTGTCGGTCTGCTTCGCCGGTGCCGGCTGCGGGGTGGGGTTAGCCATGATGCGGTGTTCTCCAGTTTGAATAGTCGACCCTGAGGGTCGGCTGACAGGGCCGTACCGAGACCCGGCCCAGATGACCGAGAGAGTGTGGCAGCCCGTCGCCTCGACGGCCTCCGATTGGCGCCACGACATGCCGGTTGTGTCCGTACTGTTGCCCAGCGGGATACTGGAGGCGTGACTACTGGACCCACGAGCGCGGGACTCGACCCCGCCATCGCCGACCGGCTCAAGCGCGACCCCGACGGGCTGGTGCCCGCGGTGGTGCAGCAGCATGACACCGGCGAGGTGCTGATGCTCGGCTACATGGACGACGAGGCCCTGGCGCGCACGCTCGCGACGGGCCGGGCGACCTACTGGTCCCGCAGCCGGCAGGAGTACTGGGTCAAGGGGGAGACCTCCGGCCACCGGCAGTACGTCAAGGAGGTCCGCCTCGACTGCGACGGCGACACGATCCTGCTCAAGGTCGACCAGGAGGGCCCCGCCTGCCACACCGGCGACCACACCTGCTTCGACGCCGGCCTGATCTCGTGAGGTCCTTCGGCCCCACCCTCACCGCCGGCCTCGCCGGCGCGGCCCTGGCCGCCTGGGCGGGCTCCAACGAGTGGGTCGAGGTGACCGCGCCGGCCCAGATGCCGGCCGACCTCAACGACTCCCCGGCCACCACCGGCCTGGCCCTCGTCGCTCTCGCGGCCTGGGGCGTCGTGCTGGTCACCCGAGGTCTCGTACGCCGCCTGGTGGCCGCCCTCGCCGGCCTGGCCGGGATCGGGGTGGTCGTCACCTTCTTCGGCCACGCCGGCATCGACGCGCTCGGCCGGGCGATCGACTCCGAGGTCGTCTGGGGCGAGACCGAGCACGCCACCACGCCCTGGCCCTATCTCGCGCTGCTCGGCGCGGTCCTGACCGTCGCGGCGGCCGTCGCCGCCGTACGTCTGGCTCCTTCATGGCCCGAGATGGGCCGTCGGTACGACGCCCCCGCCGATGCCACGCCGGAACGGAAACCGCTGGAGGAGCAGTCCACGATCGACGTCTGGAAGTCGTTGGACGAGGGTCGGGACCCGACAGCCGGGGATCAATGAATACACTGCAGCCAAGCACAGAGAACTCGTAGAGGAGCATCGAATGTCCGCCAGCCACGGCAACACCCCGGCAGCCTGGATCGCAGTCGCGGTCGGCCTCCTCGGCTTCCTCATCGGCAGCGTCGCCATGATGCTCGACCCGATCAGCTGGTTCGTCTTCTGGATCGGCGTGGCCGTCACCGTCGGCGGTGGTCTGCTCTTCATCGTGCTCGCCAAGCTCGGCTTCAACGTCGAGTCACACTGAGCCTGTGAGACAGCGAGGCCCCCGGCGGAATCCGCCGGGGGCCTCGCTGATTTGGAGCCGAGCTCAGTAGGTGCTGCCGCTGAAGTCGAGCGCACCGGAGAGGTTCAGGATGATCCCGATGATGCCGAGGACGACGGCGACGATGCCGAGGATGAAGCCGGCGGTGGCCATGCCACGCCCGCCCTGCGCGCCGCCGGAGGCGTCGATCTCGTTCTGGGCCATCTTGCCCAGGATGATCGCCGGGATACCGGTGAAGAAACCACAGCAGACACAACCGAGAATGCCGAGGACAAGTGCCCAGATCGCCTTCTTGTTGTTGCCTGCAGGCTGACCGGGCTGCCCGGGTGCCGGCGAACCGTACGGGGGCGGTGGCGGCGGCGGAGTTCCGTAGCTCATGTGTCTGACCTCCAAAGTCAGGCGAGTTGGGTTGAGGTGAAAGAAACTTAACGTTTCCCGCCCGCACTGTGGCGCCAAATCGGGCGTGTCACGGTTCGGGTGAGAGGCTTTGCACGTGGGTCTTACCCAGAAACGAGAGGTTTAAACATGTCGGTGCTCGACAAGATCATCGACGGCGTACGTCTGGACCTGGCGAAGCGCCAGGAGACGGTGTCCGAGGCGGACCTTCGGGCCCGGCTGGCCGACGTCGACGCGCCGCGCGACCCGATGCCGCACTTCCGTGCGCCGGGCAGCAGCGTGATCGCCGAGGTGAAGCGGAAGAGCCCCTCCAAGGGCGCTCTGGCCGACATCCCCGACCCGGCCGAGCTCGCCCAGAAGTACGCCGCCGGCGGCGCCGCCGCGATCTCGGTGCTCACCGAGGAACGCCGTTTCGGTGGGTCGCTCGCCGACCTGGTCACGGTCCGCGCGGCCGTCGAGACGCCGATCCTGCGCAAGGACTTCATCGTCGAGCCCTACCAGCTGCTCGAGGCCCGGGCCGCCGGGGCGGACCTGGCGCTGCTGATCGTCGCCGCACTGGACGACGACACCCTGCGCCGCCTCTACGACCAGGCGGGTGAGCTGGGGCTGACCGTGCTGGTCGAGACCCACGACGAGGACGAGGTCGCCCGGGCGGTCGACCTCGGCGCCGAGCTGATCGGCGTCAACGCGCGCAACCTGAAGACCCTGGAGATCGACCAGGACGTCTTCGGACGAGTCGCCCCGCTCATCCCCGAGGACCGGGTGAAGGTCGCCGAGTCGGGCATCTTCACCGCCACCGACGTCAAGCGCCACGTCTCCGAAGGGGCCCGCGCGGTCCTGGTCGGCGAGGCGCTGGTCAAGCATGGCGACCCGCAAGGCACGGTCGCCGAGTTCACCGGAATCCAAGGCTAAGGCCAAGAGTAGATCCGAGAGCAGATACAGCCATGACAACTCACATCCACGAGACGACTTCCTACGACGCCGACGAGTTCGGCTGGTTTGGTGGCGAGGCCGAGGGGTTCGGCGGCCGCTTCATGCCCGAGGCGCTAATGAAGGCGCTCATCGAGCTCGACGACGCCTGGCAGAAGGCGAAGGCCGACCCGGAGTTCGTGGCCGAGTTCGACGCGATCCTGCGTGACTACGCCAACCTGCCGAGCCCGCTCTACCACGCGACCCGGCTCTCCGAGCAGCTCGGCGTACGGATCCTCCTCAAGCGCGAGGACCTCAACCACACCGGCGCCCACAAGATCCGCAACGTCCTCGGCCAGGCCCTGCTCACCAAGCGGATGGGCAAGACCCGGGTGATCGCCGAGACCGGTGCCGGCCAGCACGGCGTGGCCTCCGCGACCGCGGCCGCCTACTTCGGCCTCGACTGCACCGTCTACATGGGCAAGGTCGACACCGACCGCCAGGCGCTCAACGTCGCCCGGATGCGGCTACTCGGCGCGGAGGTCGTCCCGGTGCCCTCCGGCAGCGGCACCCTCAAGGACGCGATCAACGAGGCGCTGCGCGACTGGGTCGCCAGCGTCGACCACACCGCCTACCTGTTCGGCACCGCCGCCGGGCCCCACCCGTTCCCGACGCTGGTCCGCGACATCGTCCGCGGCATCGGCGACGAGGCGCGGGCGCAGTCGATCGACCAGTTCGGCGGTCTTCCCAACGCCGTCGTCGCCGCGGTCGGCGGCGGCTCCAACGCCATCGGCCTCTTCACGGCGTTCCTGGACGACGAGGACGTCGAGATCCACGGCTTCGAGGCCGGGGGAGACGGCTTCGAGACCGGCCGCCACGCCGCGACCATCCAGGCCAACGACCCGGGCGTGCTCCACGGCGCCCGCACCTACGTGCTCCAGGACGAGGACGGTCAGACGATCGAGTCCCACTCGATCTCCGCCGGTCTCGACTACCCGGGCGTCGGGCCGCAGCACGCCTGGCTGGCCAAGTCCGGCCGGGCGAGCTACACGAGCATCACCGACAAGGAGGCGATGGATGCCTTCGCGCTGCTCTCGCGCTCCGAGGGCATCATCCCGGCGATCGAGTCGGCTCACGCGATCGCGGGCGCCATCAAGATCGCCCCGGAGATCAAGGAGCGCCACGGCGAGGGCGCCACGATCCTGATCAACCTGTCCGGTCGTGGTGACAAGGACATGGGCACGGCCATCGAATACTTCGGGTTGGGCGACGAAGGAGCCCAGGCCCGAAGCGACAAGTACAGCGGGTTGGGAGACGCACAGTGAGCACGTCGACAGCGTTCGAGAAGGCGAAGGCCGAGGGCCGCGCCGCCCTGGTCGGCTACCTGCCGGCGGGCTTCCCGTCGGTCGAGGGCTCGATCGAGGCGCTGACCACGATGGTCGAGGCCGGCTGCGACATCATCGAGATCGGCCTGCCCTACTCCGACCCGGTCATGGACGGTCCCACGATCCAGGACGCCGTGCAGCAGGCGCTCGACGGCGGCGTACGTGTCGACGACGTGTTCCGCGTCGTCGAGGCCGTGGCCGCGACCGGGGTGCCGACCCTGGTGATGACCAGCTGGAACCCGATCGAGCGCCGCGGCGTCGACCGCTTCGCCCAGCAGCTGCAGGACGCCGGCGGCGCGGGCCTGATCACGCCCGACATCACCCCCGACTTCGCGCCGGAGTGGATCGAGGCCGCCGACGCCCGCGACCTCGACAAGGTCTTCCTGGTCGCGCCGAGCAGCACCGACGAGCGGATCGCGATGACCACGGCCCAGTGCCGCGGCTTCGTCTACGCCACCGCGGTCATGGGCGTCACCGGCGCCCGCGCCAAGACCTCCGACCTGGCCGCCCCGCTGGTCGCCCGCACGAAGAAGACCACCGACCTGCCCGTCGGCGTCGGCCTCGGGGTCAGCAACGGCGCCCAGGCGGCGGAGATGGCGGCCTACGCCGACGGCGTCATCGTCGGCTCCGCCTTCGTGCGTACGCTGCTGGACAACCGCTCCGACGAGCAGGCGGCGCTCAAGGCGCTGGCGAGCCTGACCGAGGACCTGGCCGCGGGAGTCCGCGCGCGTTGAGGTTTCTCGTTCTACCCGTCCTGCTCGCTCTCGTCGGAGTCCTCAGCGGCTGCGGCGCGGCCGGCACCGGCCAGGCGCCGGCCTCGGCGATGACCGGGCAGGAGCACACGCCCTACCAGCTCTCCGACACCGCCCTGACCGACACCGACGGCGAGCCGTACTCGCTGGCGACCGACGCCGACAAGCCGCTGACGCTGGTGTTCTACGGCTACACCCAGTGCCCCGACGAGTGCCCGTTGGTGATGTCGAGCCTGACCGCGGGGCTCACCCGCCTCGACGACGCCGACCGCAAGAAGGTCGACGTGGTGTTCGTGACGACCGACCCGGCGCGCGACACGACGAAGGTGCTGGAGAAGTACCTCGAGCGCTACGACGACGACTTCATCGGCCTCACCGGAGACCTGAAGGACATCGTGACGCTGGCCGAGTCGATGCGGCTCTACATAGGGGAGGCCGACCGGCTACCCAGTGGGGGCTACGATCTCGGGGTCCACGACACCCACGTCTCGGCGGTCTCCGACGGACGCGCCAGCGTGGTCTGGTCGATGAACACCTCGCCCAAGCAGTTCGCCGACGACATCCACCACCTCCTCAGTCAGAACTAGCCCGCCAGAGTTAGTAGGAAGAGCGCCGCATGATGCTCCCGATGTCCATCCCCAGCCCGGCCGAAGGTGTGCTCTGGCTCGGACCGATCCCGCTGCGCGGCTACGCCTTCGCGATCATCCTCGGCATCATCGTCGCCGTCTGGGTCTCGGAGCGGCGCTGGCAGGCCCGCGGCGGCCGGGCCGGCGACATCCAGGACATCGCGCTGTGGGCGGTGCCGTTCGGTCTCGTCGGCGGCCGGATCTACCACGTCATCACCGACTGGCAGCTCTACTTCGGCGACGGCGCTCACCCGATCGAGGCGCTCTACATCTGGCGCGGCGGCCTCGGCGTGTGGGGCGCGATCGCGCTCGGCGCCGTGGGCGCGATCATCGGCGCCCGCACCAAGGGCATCAAGATCGTGCCCCTGCTCGACACCATCGCCCCGACCTGTCTGCTGGCGATGGGCATCGGTCGCTGGGGCAACTGGTTCAACCAGGAGCTCTACGGCAGGCCGACCGACCTGCCCTGGGGCCTGGAGATCGACCCGTCGCGCTACCCCGACGGCCCCAGCCAGTTCCCGGTCGGCACCACGTTCCACCCGACGTTCCTCTACGAGTTCCTCTGGGACATCGCCCTCTTCTTCGTGATCGTCTACCTGCAGAAGAAGCTGCGCCTGGGCGGCGGCCGCGTGGTCGCTCTCTACGTGATGGCCTACTGCCTCGGCCGTGGCCTGATCGAGACCCTGCGCATCGACAACGTGCAGCTGGCGAACGTGCTCGGCCTGCGCTGGAGCGAGTGGATGTCGATCATCCTGTTCGTGCTGGCCGCGGCCTGGTGGGCGTACGCCACCTTCACCGGCCGAGGTAAGGTCGAGGATGAGGTCTACAGCGATCCTGCCAAGGCCCCGGCCAACGACACCGCGATCGACACCGAGATCGAGAACGACTCCGTCGGCGATGACGCCGACAACGGGACCGACGACGAGGAATCCTCGACAAAGGCCTGATCAGACGCAGATGTTAGGCGCAAAGTAGCGCCCCGCGGGAGGGTGTCCGCCGATGGACCCTCGTTCGCAACCTACGCGTGACACAGTGGTAACCTAGCCGCACTCGCGCGGGCCAACGCTGTCCCCTGCAGATTGCCAGTTTCATCCCCGCAAGGGCGCGCGCACCTGTCGCAGACATCCCCCGCTCCGGACCCGACTCGAAGCAGAGTCGAAAATCCGGGGCTATTGGGCTGCGTCGGATGGTGCGTGCCCGAGCCCGGACAGACGGGAGATCCCGGTGCCGTACGAGCACTCGTATCCATCCCCCCAGGGCCTCTATGACCCTCGGTTCGAGAAGGACGCCTGCGGCGTCGCCATGGTTGCGACGCTGACCGGTGTGGCCAGCCACGACATCGTGAAGCAGGGCATCCGTGCCCTGGTGAATCTCGACCACCGCGGCGCCGCCGGCGCCGAGACCAACTCTGGCGACGGCGCAGGGATCCTGCTGCAGGTCCCCGACGCCTTCCTGCGTGAGGTCGTCGACTTCGACCTTCCGGCCGAGCGTGCCTACGCCGTCGGCACCGCCTTCATCCCGGGCGACGTCGACCAGGTCGAGCGCACCACGAAGCTGGTCGAGGACATCGCGACCGAGGAGGGCCTCGAGGTCCTCGGCTGGCGTGACGTACCGGTCAACCCGGACTCCCTCGGCGCCACCGCGAAGGCGGTCATGCCGACCTTCCGTCAGCTCTTCGTCGCCGGTGCCAAGCAGCGCGTGACCGGCCTGGCCCTGGAGCGGCTGGCCTTCTGCCTGCGCAAGCGCGCGGAGAAGGAGACCGACGTCTACTTCCCGTCGCTGTCGAGCCGCACCATCGTCTACAAGGGCATGCTCACCACGCCCCAGCTGGCCGAGGTCTTCCCCGACCTGGTCGACGAGCGGGTCGCCTCCGCGATCGCCGTCGTCCACAGCCGGTTCTCGACCAACACCTTCCCGAGCTGGCCGCTGAGCCACCCGTTCCGGTTCATCGCCCACAACGGCGAGATCAACACCGTGATGGGCAACCGCAACTGGATGAAGGCGCGCGAGGCGCTGCTCGAGTCCGAGCTGATCCCGGGCGACCTCGAGCGGCTCTTCCCGATCTGCACCGAGGGCGCCTCCGACTCGGCCTCCTTCGACGAGGTCCTCGAGCTCCTCCACCTGGCCGGCCGCAGCCTGCCGCACGCCATGCTGATGATGATCCCGGAGGCATGGGAGAAGCACGAGGAGATGGACCCGGCCCGCAAGGCCTTCTACGAGTTCCACTCGAGCCTGATGGAGCCCTGGGACGGCCCGGCGAGCGTCGTGTTCACCGACGGCACCCAGATCGGCGCGGTCCTCGACCGCAACGGCCTGCGTCCCTCCCGCTACTGGGTCACCGAGGACGGCCTGGTCGTGCTCGGCTCCGAGGCCGGAGTGCTCGACGACATCGACCCCGCCACCGTGGTCCGCAAGGGCCGCGTCCAGCCGGGCAAGATGTTCCTGGTCGACACCGCGGAGCACCGCATCATCGAGGACGACGAGATCAAGTCCGAGCTCGCCGCGGAGCACCCCTACGACGAGTGGCTCCACGCCGGTCTCGTACGCCTCGAGGACATCCCCGAGCGCGAGCACATCGTCCACACGCACGCGAGCGTGACCCGCCGCCAGCAGGTCTTCGGCTACACCGAGGAGGAGCTCCGCATCCTGCTCGCGCCGATGGCCAACACCGGCGCCGAGCCGATCGGCTCGATGGGCACCGACAGCCCGATCGCCGCGCTGAGCGACAAGCCGCGGATGCTGTTCGACTACTTCGCCCAGCTCTTCGCGCAGGTCACCAACCCGCCGCTGGACGCGATCCGCGAGGAGCTCGTCACCAGCCTCAACGGCACCATCGGAGCCGAGTCCAACCTGCTCAGCCCCGGACCGGCCTCGTGCCGCCAGATCGTGCTGCCGTTCCCGGTCATCTCCAACGACGACCTGGCCAAGATCCGTCACATCAACCGTGACGGCGACATGCCCGGCTTCGCGGTCCACGTCGTCCGCGGCCTCTACGAGGTCGACGGCGGCGCGGAGGCTCTCCGCACCCGTCTGGACGAGATCTCCGCCGAGGTCTCCCAGGCGATCGAGGACGGCGCCCGGATCATCGTCCTCTCCGACCGCCACTCCACCCAGGAGATGGCGCCGATCCCGTCGCTGCTGCTCACCGGCGCCGTCCACCACCACCTGGTCCGCGAGCGCACCCGCTCGCAGGTCGGCCTGCTGGTCGAGGCCGGCGACGTACGCGAGGTCCACCACGTCGCCCTGCTGATCGGCTACGGCGCCTCTGCGGTCAACCCCTACCTGGCGGTCGAGTCCGTCGAGGACCTCGCCTACGAGGGCTACTACGTGAAGGCCGACGCCGAGAAGGCGATGGCCAACACGATCAAGGCGCTCGGCAAGGGTGTCCTCAAGGTGATGTCGAAGATCGGCGTCTCCACGGTCGCCTCCTACACCGGCGCGCAGATCTTCGAGGCCGTCGGCCTCTCGAAGGAGGTCGTGGACCGCTACTTCACCGGCACCACCTCCAAGCTCGGCGGCATCGGCCTCGACGTGATCGCCGAGGAGGTCGCCAAGCGGCACGCCACCGCCTACCCGCGCGACGGCGTCGCCAACGCCCACCGCGCGCTGCCCATCGGCGGCGAGTACCAGTGGCGCCGCGAGGGTGAGCCGCACCTGTTCGACCCGGAGACGGTCTTCCGCCTCCAGCACGCCACCCGCAGCGGCCGCTACGACGTGTTCAAGCAGTACACCGACCGCGTCAACGAGCAGTCCGAGCGGCTGATGACGCTGCGCGGGCTCTTCAAGCTCAAGAGCGCCGAGGAGCTGGGCCGCGAGAAGATCTCGATCGACGAGGTCGAGCCCGTCGAGTCGATCGTCAAGCGCTTCTCCACCGGCGCGATGTCGTACGGCTCGATCTCCAAGGAGGCCCACGAGACGCTCGCCATCGCGATGAACATCCTCGGTGGCAAGTCCAACACCGGCGAGGGCGGCGAGGACCCCGAGCGCCTCTACGACCCCGAGCGGCGCTCCTCGATCAAGCAGGTCGCCTCCGGTCGCTTCGGCGTCACGAGCGAATACCTGACCAACGCCGACGACATCCAGATCAAGATGGCCCAGGGCGCCAAGCCCGGTGAGGGTGGTCAGCTGCCGGGTCACAAGGTCTACCCGTGGGTGGCCAAGACCCGTCACTCGACGCCCGGCGTGGGGCTCATCTCCCCGCCGCCGCACCACGACATCTACTCGATCGAGGATCTCGCCCAGCTGATCCACGACCTGAAGAACGCCAACCCGAGCGCTCGCGTCCACGTGAAGCTCGTGGCCGAGGTCGGCGTCGGCACCGTCGCCGCGGGTGTCTCCAAGGCCCACGCCGACGTGGTCCTGATCTCCGGTCACGACGGCGGCACCGGTGCCTCCCCGCTCACCTCGCTCAAGCACGCGGGTGGCCCGTGGGAGCTCGGCCTCGCCGAGGCGCAGCAGACGCTGCTCCTCAACGGCCTGCGCGACCGGATCGTGGTGCAGACCGACGGCCAGCTCAAGACCGGTCGTGACGTGGTCATCGCCGCGCTGCTCGGCGCCGAGGAGTTCGGCTTCGCCACCGCGCCGCTGGTCGTCTCCGGCTGCGTGATGATGCGGGTCTGCCACCTCGACACCTGCCCGGTCGGCGTCGCCACCCAGAACCCGGTCCTGCGCGAGCGGTTCACCGGCAAGGCGGAGTACGTCGTCAACTTCATGCGCTACATCGCCGAGGAGGTCCGCGAGCTCCTCGCCGAGCTGGGCTTCCGCAGCATCGACGAGGCCGTCGGCCACGCCGAGGCGCTCGACGCCCGCGACGCGATCGACCACTGGAAGGCCTCCGGGCTCGACCTCTCGCCGATCTTCACCCGGGTGGAGTCGCCGCAGCAGTTCGCCGACCAGGACCTCTACAACACCAAGGGCCAGGACCACGGCCTGGAGAAGTCCCTGGACGTCAACGAGCTGCTGCCGCTCGCGGCCCCGGCTCTCGAGCGCGGCGAGCCCGTGCGCGCCCAGCTGCCGATCCGCAACGTCAACCGCACCGTCGGCACGATCCTCGGTCACGAGATCACCAAGCGCTACCGCGGTGAGGGCCTGCCCGAGGGCACGATCGACATCACCTTCACCGGCTCCGCGGGCCAGTCCTTCGGCGCGTTCATCCCCAAGGGGCTGACGCTGCGCCTGGAGGGCGACGCCAACGACTACGTCGGCAAGGGCCTCTCCGGCGGCCGCGTGGTCATCCGCCCGGAGCGTACGGCCGGGTTCAAGGCCGAGGAGCACATCATCGCCGGCAACACGCTGGCCTACGGCGCCACCAGCGGACGGATCCACATCCGCGGCGGCGTGGGGGAGCGGGCCGCGGTCCGCAACTCCGGTGCCAGCATCGTCACCGAGGGTGTCGGCGACCACGGCTGCGAGTACATGACCGGTGGTCGTGTCGTCGTGCTCGGCCCGACCGGGCGCAACTTCGCGGCCGGCATGTCCGGTGGCATCGCCTGGGTCCTCGACTTCGAGGGGCAGCGGCTCAACGGCGAGCTGGTCGACGCCACCGGTGTCGAGGAGAAGTACGCCGCCGAGCTCGAGCAGCTGGTGCGCGACCACCTCGAGGAGACCGGCTCGGCCGTCGCCGAGGCGCTCCTGGCCGACTGGCCGAACTCTCTGACCCGCTTCACGCAGGTCATGCCCAGCGACTACAAGCGCGTGCTCGAAGCCCAGGAGGAGGCCCTCGAGGAGGGTCTCGACGAGGACGAGGCCGCAGCTCGGATTATGGAGGTCCTCCATGGCTGACCCGAAGGGTTTTCTGAAGAACGGTCGCGAGGTTGCGACCCGTCGTCCCGTCGACGAGCGGGTCAAGGACTGGCACGAGGTCTACCCGGGCAAGATCGGCAAGACCCTGCTGCCGATCATCAACACCCAGGCCTCGCGCTGCATGGACTGCGGCATCCCGTTCTGCCACCAGGGCTGCCCGCTCGGCAACATCATCCCCGAGTGGAACGACCTGGTCTGGCGCAACGACTGGGAGGGCGCCTCGGAGCGTCTGCACGCGACCAACAACTTCCCCGAGTTCACCGGCCGGCTCTGCCCGGCTCCGTGCGAGGCCGCCTGCGTCCTGGGAATCAACCAGCCCGCGGTGACGATCAAGAACATCGAGGTCTCGATCATCGACAAGGCCTGGGACTCGGGCTTCGTCAAGCCGCAGCCGCCCGAGTGGCTCTCCGGCAAGGCGGTCGCCGTCATCGGCTCCGGGCCCGCGGGCCTGGCCGCTGCCCAGCAGCTCACCCGGTCGGGCCACACCGTGGCCGTCTACGAGCGGGCCGACAAGATCGGCGGGCTGCTGCGCTACGGCATCCCGGAGTTCAAGATGGAGAAGTCGCAGGTCGACCAGCGCCTGGCGCAGATGCGCCGTGAGGGCACGGTCTTCCGGCCGGGCGTGAACGTCGGCACCGACATCACCGGCGCGCAGCTCCGGGACCGCTACGACGCCATCGTGCTGGCCAACGGCTCGACCGTCGGCCGCGACCTGCCGGTCCCCGGGCGCGAGCTCGACGGGATCCACCAGGCGATGGAGTACCTCCCGCAGTCCAACCGGGCCTCGCTCGGCGAGGCGGTCCCCGACCAGATCCTGGCCGAGGGCAAGCACGTCGTCATCATCGGTGGCGGTGACACCGGCGCCGACTGCCTCGGCACCGCGATCCGCCAGGGCGCCGAGTCGATCACCCAGCTGGAGATCATGCCGCGTCCGCCGGAGGAGCGCCCCGACGGCCAGCCGTGGCCGACCTACCCGATGACCTATCGGGTGGCCTCCGCGCACGAGGAGGGTGGCGAGCGGGTCTACTCGGTGTCCACCAAGGAGTTCCTCGGCACCGAGGACGGCCGCGTACGCGCCCTGAAGCTCGTCGAGGTCGAGTTCATCGACGGCAAGCTGACCGAGAAGGAGGGGACCGAGAAGGAGATCCCCGCCGACCTGGTCCTGCTGGCGATGGGCTTCACCGGCCCGGAGAAGGACGGCCTCCTCACCCAGCTGGGTGTGGAGTACGACGCCCGCGGCAACGTCGCCCGCGACGACTCCTTCGCCACCTCCGTCCCCGGCGTGTACGTCGCCGGTGACGCGGGTCGCGGGCAGTCGCTGATCGTGTGGGCGATCGCCGAGGGCCGCGCCGCCGCGGCCGCGGTCGACACCTACCTGACCGGCTCGACCAACCTGCCGGCGCCGATCCGTCCGACGGACCGGCAGCTGACCGTCTGAGGCCGACAGGCCTAGGCACAACGGCGTGCCGACCACTGGCCCGGCACCCCCACCTCGGGGGTGTCGGGCCAGTCGGGTCTCAGCCCTCGGATCGGATGATCCGACAGAGTTCGTACACACTTGTGGCGACGAGTTTGTGGCACACGTGCATTGCCCGCGTCTGCGGTGAACCGCTAGCTGCCGGCGACCTCGCGCGTGGCCCAGCGTGGAGGGACGACACCTGACTCCGAGCAGGGCGTAAACATTGAACGAACGGCCTGATCAGGACGTGGTCCGGGTGCTGGTTTGAACGATCCAGAGGGGTAGTCTGGGCTCCCGTGAGAAGAGCGAAGATCGTCTGCACCCTGGGACCCGCCGTCGGGACGGAGCGTCGCATCCGCGAGCTCGTCTACGCAGGCATGGACGTGGCCCGGATGAACATGAGCCATGGGTCCCACGACGACCACTCCAGCAACTACGCGCTGGTGCGGGAGGCGGCTGCGGCGAGCGGGCACAGCGTCGGCATCTTCGCCGACCTGCAGGGGCCCAAGATCCGCCTGGAGCGCTTCGAGGAGGGGTCGACCACCCTGCACCGGGGTCAGGCCTGGACCATCACCACGCGGGACGTGACCGGCACCGACAAGATCTGCGGGACGACCTACAAGGGCCTTCCAGGCGACGTGAAGGTAGGCGACCCGATCCTGATCGACGACGGCAAGCTGCGCCTGCGGGTCACCGCCGTCGACGACACCGACGTCCACACCGAGGTCCTGGTCGGCGGACCGGTCTCCAACAACAAGGGCATCAACCTGCCCGGCGTCGCGGTCTCCGTCCCGGCCCTGTCCGAGAAGGACGAGGAGGACCTGCGCTTCGCCCTCAAGCTCGGCGTCGACATGGTTGCGCTCAGCTTTGTGCGCAACGCGAAGGACTACGAGGACGTTCGCAAGATCATGGACGAGGAGGGGCGTGTCGTCCCGGTCATCGCCAAGATCGAGAAGCCGCAGGCGATCGACAACCTCGACGAGGTGATCGCCGCCTTCGACATGTTCATGGTCGCCCGTGGTGACCTCGGCGTGGAGTGCCCGCTCGAGGAGGTGCCGTTCCTGCAGAAGCGGATCATCGAGCTGGCCCGCCTCAACGCCAAGCCGGTCATCGTCGCCACCCAGATGCTCGACTCGATGATCTCCAACCCGGCGCCCACCCGCGCCGAGGCCAACGACGTCGCCAACGCCGTCCTCGACGGCGCCGACGCGGTGATGCTCTCCGCCGAGACGAGCGTCGGCGACTATCCGATCCACACGGTCGAGACGATGGCGCGCATCATCGCCGCCACCGAGCGCCACGCCTTCTCCCGCGACGGCTCCGCCGCCGCCGAGCTGAGCCGTATCGACTGGGACCCGCACACCCGCTCCGGCGTCATCGCCAAGGCCGCCGCCGAGGTCGCCGACCGGGTCGGCGCCAAATACCTGGTCGCCTTCACCACCTCCGGCGACTCCGCCCGCCGCCTCTCCCGGCTGCGCGGCTCGATCCCGCTGCTCGCCTTCACCCCCTCCGATGCCGTACGCAGCCAGCTCGCGCTCAGCTGGGGCACCGAGACCTTCCGCACCGACGAGGTCGAGCACACCGACGAGATGGTCCGCCAGGTCGACGAGAACCTGCTCAAGCTCGGCCGCGTCGAGGAGGGCGAGCTCGTCGTCATCATCGCCGGCTCGCCTCCCGGCATCCCCGGCTCCACCAACGCCCTGCGCATCCACCGCATCGGCGACGCGATCAACGAGGTCGCGCCCGCCTACGAGCGCAAGGGCTAGGTCTTCGGTCCGATCAACGCGTCGAGCGCCGCGACCGCCTCGCGGCGCGAGACGCTGATCGTCTTCCAGGAGGACTGGCGCCACGGGATGCCGGCCAGATCGAGTGCCCAGGTGCACAGGCCGCGGATGTCGTCGGAGTGATTGGTGAACTGCCAGCGTCCGTACTCGTAGCGCTTCTTCTCTCCGGCGACGATCCGGGTCGCCCAGTTCGACACCCGGCACCCGTCAGAATGGAACAGTCCACGGAGGAACGGGCCGGGGTGGGCTGACACGATCTCCTGCTGCCATGGCTCCAGGACGATCTTGCGTTCGTGCTTGCGGCCGGGGCCGTGCTGCGGGAAGAGGCAGGGCAAGTGCTGCCAATTCAGCTGAACGTCCACACAGCCGGGCTTCCTGACGATGAATACGTTGCCGCCCGGCCTGATTCGGCCGAGCAGGTCGACTACGTCGTCGATGATCCGCGGATGGGCTAGGTCGCACGTGATCCGGAGGAAGTAGTAGCGCGCGGCTCTCGCGATGTGGCCGTCGCCGAGGTAGAAACCGAGAAGCGCGGCGTACGCCTCCTGGTCGATCGGACGGTCGTCGCACCGCGGGCAGGCGCCGGGTCGGTTGCGCGGCTCGCAGTCCCTCCACTCACGGATGGTGGATCTTGCGACACCTGTCGCGCGTGCCACAGCCGACAGCGAGTCGCCCTGCCGGAGGAGTGCGAGCGCATTGGCGCGAACACGAGCTGTGTACACGGTCGCAGTCTGCCTGCGACCACCGACATCACGATGGAACGTGCGAACGAATCTGGTGCCCCGAGTCGGATTCGAACCGACACTATACGGTGTTTGAGACCGCCCTCTCTGCCGTTGGAGTACCGGGGCTCTCCGGCCCGCGAGCGGGCCTGGCATTCGCCAAACTTACCGGACCGTGGGCGGAATCACTGCACCGGGACGTGCCCGTGATGGCCTAGTCTGTGCTCGTGACGGAGAGCAACCCCAGCAGCACCCCGGAGAGCCAGGCGCGGCGTACGGTCGTCATCGCGGAGGACGAGGTCCTGATCAGGATGGACCTCAAGGAGATGCTCACCGAGGAGGGTTACGAGGTCGTCGGTGAGGCCGGCGACGGCAAGGCTGCCATCGAGCTGGCCACCGAGCACAGACCCGACCTGGTGATCCTCGACGTGAAGATGCCGGTGCTCGACGGGATCGCGGCGGCAGAGGCGATCGCCCGCGACCGGATCGCGCCGGTCGTCATGCTGACCGCGTTCTCGCAGCGTGACCTGGTGGAACGGGCCCGTGACGCCGGTGCGATGGCCTACCTCGTCAAGCCGTTCAACATCACCGACCTGGTGCCCGCGATCGAGCTGGCGGTGAGCCGCTTCCAGGAGCTCGCCCAGCTCGAGAAGGAGGTCGCCGGTCTGACCGACCGGCTGGAGACCCGCAAGGCCGTCGACCGGGCCAAGGGGATCCTCCAGCAGGGTCTCACCCTGAGCGAGCCCGAGGCGTTCCGCTGGATCCAGAAGACCGCGATGGACCTGCGGCTCTCGATGCGTCAGGTCGCCGAGGGAGTCATCGAGCACGGGGTCAGCGGACCGCGTACCTGAATCCGTGTAAACGGCACGTCACAGATCGGTTGCGGTCTCAGAAGAGGGACAACCTGTGGCTTGTTCGTGGGCGACGTCGGCCTAGACTGCCCGCGCGGATCCGGCGGACCAGCGAGTTCAGCTGGTGTCAGGATCCGTCTTCAGGACACACAGGCAGGAGTACCCACGTGCGCAAGCGGCTCTACAGAGTCCTCGTCGCGCTCATCGGTGCGCTGATGGTGCTGTTGGTAGGGAGCGCGGGTGCCGCACAGGCAACCGACACCCCACCGCCGGATGCCACCGCGATCCAGGTGACGCTTCAGGACGAGGCCAACAAGGATGCCCAAGGCAATCCGAAACCGATCTCGGGAGTGACCCTCGAGGTCAGCAAGGACGGCGAGAAGGCCGGCGAGGGCGTCACCGACGACAAGGGTGTCGCGATCATCGTCGTCGACGAGCTCGGCAAGTACACGGTGACCCTCGACGAGAAGACGCTCCCGGAAGGGACCGTCCTCGACGAGAACACCAAGAACGAGGCCACCGTCACCGTCCGCTTCCAGGGCCCCAACAATCGAGCCATCTTCCCGATCGGTGTCACCGCCGGCGAGCAGTCGAACTTCGCCAAGGACCTCGCCCAGAACCTCCGCGCGGGCATCGTCTTCGCTCTGATCCTGTGTCTGGCCGGCCTCGGCTTCTCGCTGATCTTCGGCACGACCGGCCTGTCCAACTTCGCCCACGGTGAGCTGCTCACCTTCGGCGCCGTGATGGCCTGGAGCTTCGACCAGATCTTCAAGACCGGCGGCCTCGCCTCGGTCTCGGTGATCGTGGCCGGCGTCATCGCGGTCGTCCTCGGTGGTGTCGGTGGCTACGTGCAGGACAAGGTCCTGTGGGGGCCGCTGCGCCGGCGCGGCACCGGCCTGATCGCGATGATGATCATCTCGATCGGCCTGGCGATCTTCCTGCGCTACCTGTTCCAGTACTTCTACGGCTCCTCGACCCGCTCGCTGTCGCAGTACAACGGCCAGCAGCGTGAGCAGCACTGGTACTACCTCGGTCTCTCGCTCGCCGACCGCGAGGCGGTCATCGTCATCATCGCGATCGTCACCATCACCGCGGTCTGCCTGTGGCTGGCCAAGAGCCGGATGGGCAAGGCGATGCGCGCGGTCTCGGACAACCCGGCGCTGGCCGCGTCCTCCGGCCTGCGGGTCGACGGCGTCATCACCAACGCCTGGGTGATCGGTGGGGCCCTGACCGCCCTGGCCGGTGTGCTCTACGCGATGCAGCTGCAGGTCAACAGCTTCATGGGCATGCGGATCCTGCTGGTCATCCTCGCCGCAGTGACCCTGGGTGGTCTCGGCACGATCTGGGGCGCTCTGGTCGGCTCGATGGTGATCGGGCTCGTCTACGAGCTCGGACCGCTGTTCGGCGTACCAACCTCCATTAAGGAGATCGGCCCGCTGCTGATCATGATCGTGATCCTGCTGGTGCGGCCCCAGGGCATCCTGGGTCGCAAAGAGCGGCTCGGGTAGGAGAGACAATGGATATCCTCGACATTCTCCGGGCAGCGCTGCAGCAGGCGCTCGGCCCGCAGGCGATCGTCTTCGCCCTGGCCGCGATCGGCCTCAACATCCACTTCGGCTACACCGGGCTGCTCAACTTCGGCCAGGCCGGGTTCGTCGCGGTGGGTGCGTACGGCCTGGCTGTCTCGGTGGTCACCTTCGATGCCCCGTTCTGGCTCGGCATCGTCATGGCGCTGGTGGCGCCGCTGGTGCTCGCCGTGATCCTGGGTGTGCCGACCCTGCGTCTGCGCGCCGACTATCTGGCGATCGTCACGATCGCCGCGGCCGAGGTGCTGCGGTTCGTCTTCGGCGCCGTGGAGACCAAGGAGACCTTCGGTGGCTCCAACGGGCTCAACGGCTTCGCCAGGCCGTTCCAGGAGGCCAACCCCTACAGCAGCGGCATCGACCTCGGCATCATCTCCTTCGGTCGCAACGACCTGTGGTCCCTGACCGTCGGCTGGATCCTGGTCGCCCTGTGCTGCGTGCTGGTGTGGGCGCTCATGCGCAGCCCGTGGGGACGCGTGCTCCGCTCGATCCGTGAGGACGAGGACGCGGTCCGCTCGCTGGGCAAGAACGTCTTCGCCTACAAGATGCAGGCGCTCGCGCTCGGTGGCGTCATCGGTGGTCTGGGCGGCATGTTCCTGGCGCTCAAGCAGGCCTCGGTCGTGCCGAGCGACTACTCGACGCTGATGACCTTCTACGCCTTCGCCGCGCTGCTGCTCGGTGGTGCCGCCCGGGTGATGGGTCCCGTCGTCGGTTCGGTCCTGTTCTGGTTCCTGATCGCCGGGCTGGGCTCGTTCTTCAGCCAGTCGGCCGGTGAAGGTGGCTGGATCCCGTCGGCGATCATGACCGACACCCAGGCCAGCGTGATCCGCTACATCGTGCTGGGTCTGGCCATCATGCTGCTGATGATCTTCCGACCCCAGGGGATCTTCGGCGACCGTAGGGAGATCGCGATCGATGGACGCTGACATGACTGACCAGACGAACGCAGATAACGCAGAGAACGCCGAGATCAAGACCGGGCCCGCGGGCCTCGTCGGGGTGAGCACCGAGCCGGGCAGCAAGAAGCCCGACCCGATCGTGGTCGCCGACAACATCACGCGTACGTTCGGGGGACTCACCGCCGTCGACGTCGACCACGTCGAGATCCAGCGGGGTGCGATCACCGCGCTGATCGGCCCCAACGGAGCCGGCAAGACGACCTTCTTCAACCTGCTGACGGGCTTCGACCAGCCGAACAGCGGCTCGTGGAGCCTGGAGGGCAAGTCGCTCAAGGGCGTCGCCCCCTACAAGGTGGCCCGTCTCGGGATGGTGCGCACCTTCCAGCTCACCAAGGTGCTGGCGAAGCTCACCGTGATCGAGAACATGCGCCTGGGCGCCACCGGACAGAAGGGCGAGCGGTTCTGGACCGCGCCGTTCAAGTTCCTGTGGGGCAAGCAGGAGGACGAGGTCACCGCGAAGGCCGACGAGCTGCTCGCCCGCTTCCTGCTCGACAAGAAGCGTGAGGACTTCGCCGGGTCGCTCTCCGGCGGCCAGCGCAAGCTGCTGGAGATGGCCCGCGCGCTCATGGTCGACCCGGAGCTGGTCATGCTCGACGAGCCGATGGCGGGGGTGAACCCGGCCCTGAAGCAGTCGCTGCTGGGTCACGTGAAGTCGCTGCGCGACGAGGGCCGCACGGTCCTCTTCGTCGAGCACGACATGGACATGGTCCGTGACATCTCCGACTGGGTCATCGTGATGGCCCAGGGCAAGATCGTCGCGGAGGGCACCCCGGAGTCGGTCATGGCCGACCAGCGTGTCATCGACGCCTATCTCGGGGCCCACCACGACACCGACCTGAGCGAGCTCGACGAAGAGCGGCTCGAGGCCGAGGTCGAGGCCGAGATCGCCCAAGAGGAGGACGCGAAGTGACTTCCACCGATGCGGAGCAGTTCCGCGAGAAGCACCTGAGCGAGGCCGAGGGTGCGGTGCTTCGTGCCGACGGGCTCATCGCCGGCTACCTGCCCGGGGTCAACATCCTCAACGACACCGACCTCTACTGCCAGCCCGGCGAGCTGGTCGGCATCATCGGCCCCAACGGTGCCGGCAAGTCGACGCTGCTCAAGGCGCTCTTCGGTCTGGTCAAGATCCACGAGGGCACGGTCAAGCTCAACGGCGAGGACATCACCGGCAAGCGTGCCGACGAGCTGGTCAGCCGGGGGATCGGGTTCGTCCCGCAGACGAACAACGTCTTCCCGAGCCTGACCATCGAGGAGAACCTCGAGATGGGCTGCTACCAGGCCCCGAAGAAGTTCGCGGAGAGGTTCGACTTCGTCACCGCGATCTTCCCGGCGCTCGGGGAGCGGCGCAAGCAGCGTGCCGGCGGGCTCTCCGGCGGTGAGCGCCAGATGGTCGCGATGGGCCGGGCGCTGATGATGGAGCCGTCGGTCCTGCTGCTGGACGAGCCCTCCGCGGGGCTCTCGCCGGTCATGCAGGACGAGGTCTTCGTCCAGACCCGCAAGATCAACAAGGCCGGCGTCTCGGTCGTGATGGTCGAGCAGAACGCCCGCCGCTGCCTGCAGATCTGCGACCGCGGCTACGTGCTCGACCAGGGCCGCAACGCCTACACCGGCGCCGGCCGTGAGCTCGCCGACGACCCGAAGGTGATCGAGCTCTACCTCGGCACCCTGGGTGCCAAGGAGGACTGAGGGCGTACGTCCCGAACGACCGGGGCCCCGGAGCGTGCTGCTCCGGGGCCCCGGTCGTCTTCTGCCGTCGGGTGGCTCAGGCGACGGTGTGCGAGCGCCGCTGGGAGCGCCGGGCGGCGAGCAGCTCGCCGACGGCGCTGGACTGCTTCGGGCTGCGCTGCAGACGGGCGTGGTGGGGGAGGGCGCGGCCGAGGACGTTGAGGCGGGAGCGTACGACCGCGGTCGGCGCCACCCGCATGACCGCCTGGGCGCCGAGGCCGAGCCGGGCGAGGAACCGGTTGCCGTCACGGCCGCCGGCGGAGGCCGCGGCGGCGATCGTCCTGACCCCGCGCTCTTCCGCGAAGGCGACGGCCGACTCCATCAGCATCCGGCCCACCCCGCGGCGGCGGAAGCTGGGGACGACGTGGGGCGCGAAGATCTGCACGGTCGGCTCCAGGTTGAGCGGACCGAAGGTCGTGGCACACAGGTAGACCGCGCCGACGGGCTCGGTGCCGCACTCGGCGACCAGGAGGCGCTGGTCGGGGGAGGCGTCGGCGCCACGGATGATGGTCTCGAGGTCGCCCAGCTGCTCCTGGGCGTCGGTCATCCGCAGCGAGTCCTGCCAGATGCCGAGGAGGAAGAGCGCGTCGTCGGCTCGAGCCTCCCGCACCGTCACGGGCACCCTGCTCATCGAGTCGGTCCTCCATGGGCGCCGTGCGTACAGATCATCACAATTCCTCCACGATCGTGCCTGTTCCTGGCGGGAATCGGGTTCCCCGAGTGATCATGGGTCACCTCGGCCCCGATGATACGGAGCCGATCATGGCGGCAACCCAGGCAATGATGCCATGGGGGAGATGTAACGGATTGGTGAAAAGACAGGTCCCTCGGGTGATTCGCCTACCGACCGTCTCTAATGTGTCTCCGCAAGGTCCGGCGTGAGCCGGGCCAGCCCATACGAAAGAGGGACAAAGCAGTGAACTCATCATCCTCTACCTGGATGAAGCTGACCGCGGGCGCCGGCGCCTTGGCGCTCAGCTTCACCCTCGCCGCCTGCGGCGGCGAGACCGCTTCCGAGGAGCCGGAGAAGAAGGCTGCCGCCAAGGGCGACGGCACTCTCACCATCGGGCAGCTCCTCCCGCAGACCGGAAGCCTCGCGTTCCTCGGCCCGCCCGAGTTCGCCGGCTCCGACCTGGCGATCCAGGACATCAACGCCGCCGGTGGTGTGCTCGGCAAGGACGTCGTGTCCGTCGTGGCCGACTCCGGTGACACGACCTCCGCGATCGCTCCGGCCGAGGCCGACAAGCTCATCGACGCCAAGTCCGACGTGATCGTCGGTACGGCCTCCTCGGGCGTGTCGATGACCGTGATCGACAAGATCATGTCGTCCGGCACCGTGATGTTCTCGCCGGCCAACACCTCGACCGAGTTCGACGAGGGTGACTTCGCCAAGCCGGACCTCTACTTCCGCACGGCTCCGTCCGACATCCTGCAGGGCGCCGTCATGGCCAACCTGCTGCTCGAGGACAAGCGCACCAACGTCGCGATCCTGGCCCGCCAGGACGCCTACGGTGAGACGCTCGCCGAGGAGGTCAAGGCCAACCTCGAGGGTGCCGGCTCCAAGGTCGCCACCACGGCGTTCTACTCCGAGGACGCCACCTCGTTCGACGCCCAGATCAACGAGATCGCCGGTGCCGGCGCGGACGCGGTCGTCGTGATCGCGTTCGAGGAGACCAAGAAGCTCATCCCGCAGCTCATCGCCGCGGGTGCCGGTCCCTCGAAGCTGCCGACCTACTTCGTCGACGGCAACCTGTCGGACTACTCCAAGGACTTCACCAAGGGTGAGCTCAAGGGCGTCAAGGGCACCCTGCCCGGCGCCGAGACCACCGGTGACTTCAAGGAGCAGCTCCTCAAGGTCGACCCGAAGCTGGCCGACTACTCCTACGCCGCCGAGTCCTACGACGCCACCATCGTCTCCGCGCTGGCTGCGGTGAAGGCCGACAGCGACGCGGGCGAGGCCATCGCCAAGGAGATCGTCGACATCACCACCGGTGGTGAGAAGTGCGAGACGTACGCCGACTGCGTCAAGCTCATCGAGGACGGCAAGGACATCGACTACGACGGCAAGTCCGGCCCGATCGAGCTCGGCGAGACCGGTAGCCCGACCGCCGCGTCCATCGGTATCTACCAGTACAACGACAAGGCGACCTACGCGCCCGTCAAGTACATCGCTGGCGAGGTCTGATCCAGCCGACGAGGGGCCCCGGAGCGACACGCTCCGGGGCTCTTTCGCGTATCAGTTCGAGATCTGCGGGGCGGCGATCAGCGCGCAGGTGATCCGCGAGGTGCAGACCCGCTTGCCGCGCTCGTCGGTGATCACGATCTCGTACGCCGCGGAGTTCCGCCCCAGGTGGATCGCGGTCGCGGTGCCGGTCACGACGCCGGATGTCGCCGAGCGGTGGTGGGTGGCGTTGATGTCCACGCCGACGGCGATCTTGCTCAGCGAGTGGCCGTGGATGCCGGAGCCGATCGAGCCGAGGGTCTCGGCGAGGACGACCGAGGCGCCGCCGTGGAGCAGACCGTAGGGCTGGGTGTTGCCGTCGACCGGCATCGTGCCGACGACCTTCTCTGCCGAGATCTCGAGGATCTCGACGCCCATCTTCTCGTTGAGTGCGCCCGCGCCCTGGGGGAGCGACCCGACGAACTTCGCGATCTCGGCGGGGTCGGTGGTGTGGAGTGCATCGGTCATGGATGCATGTTCGCACGCGGCGGTTGAGCCTGTTGTCGGTGGTCGTGGATAGAGTCGGACCGTGGCTGATGTGACGCGTGACCGACTGCTCCTTCTCGATGGGCACTCGCTGGCCTACCGGGCCTTCTTCGCCCTGCCGGTGGAGAACTTCTCGACCGTCACGGGGCAGAACACCAATGCCGTCTACGGCTTCACCTCGATGCTGGTCAACGTGCTGCGCGACGAGACCCCGACCCACGTCGCGGTCGCCTTCGACCTGTCGCGGCAGACGTTCCGGTTGGAGGAATACTCCGAATACAAGGCCAAGCGCAACAAGACCCCCGACGAGTTCAAGTCCCAGCTGCCGCTGATCCAGCGGCTGCTCGACGTGCTGCACATCCGCCACCTGTCCGTCGCGGGCTACGAGGCCGACGACATCATCGCGACCCTGGTGACCCAGGGGCTCGAAGCCGGGATGGAGGTGCTGATCCTGACCGGCGACCGCGACTCGCTGCAGCTGGTCACCGAGTCCTCCACCGTGCTCTACCCGATGCGCGGCGTCTCCGACCTGGCGCGGATGACGCCGGAGGCCGTCGAGACGAAGTACGGCGTCCCGCCGCACCGCTATCCCGAGCTGGCCGCGCTGGTGGGGGAGGACTCCGACAACCTGCCCGGCATCCCGGGAGTGGGGCCGAAGACCGCCGCCAAGTGGATCAACACCTACGACGGCCTCGACAACGTGATCACCCACGCCGACCAGATCAAGGGCAAGGCCGGCGACAACCTCCGTGCCCACCTCGGTGACGTGATGCGCAACCGGCGGCTCAACGCGCTGGTGCGCGACCTTCCGCTCGAGGTCGGCCCGACCGATCTCGGCCGGGTCGAGTGGGACCGCGCGGCCGCGCTCGAGCTCCTCGACGAGCTCGAGTTCCGTGGCGAGATCCGCACCCGGATCACCGACGTGCTCGCGCCGGAGGACGACGTCCCGGTCGACGAGAGCGGGTTCGCGCTGGAGGGCGAGACGCTGGCCCCCGGCGCCGTCGGAGCCTTCCTGGCCGAGCTCGGGACCACGCCGGTCGGTCTGCACGTGCGCGGAGCCTGGGGTTCCGGCACCGGCCGCGTGGACGGGTTCGGCTTCGCGACGCAGGAGCGTGCGGCGTACGCGGGGGTGGAGGGGTTCACCCCCGAGGACGAGGCGGCGCTGGCCGGCTGGCTCGCCGACGCCACGAAGCCCAAGATCATGCACGACGCCAAGGGGCCGGAGCTGGCGATCGACGCCCACGGCTGGTCGCTGCGCGGGCTGGTGACCGACACGGCGCTCTCGGCCTACATCGTGGCTCCCGACCAGCGCTCCTACGACCTCGCCGACCTGACCCTGCGCTATCTCAAGCGTGAGCTCAAGCAGGAGGACGACGGCGGCCAGGAGTCGCTCTTCGGCGACGACGAGGTCGGCGGTGACGGGGTGGCGACGACCTCGATGCTCTACGCCCGGGCCGTGCTCGACCTGGCCGCTGAGCTCGACTCGGCGGTCGAGGCCGCCGGCGGACACCGGCTGCTCTCCGAGGTGGAGCTTCCGCTGCTGCACCTGCTGGCGCGGATGGAGAAGACCGGCATCGCGGTCGACACCGAGCACCTCGACGCGCTGGAGCGCCACTTCGCCGGCCAGATGAAGCAGGCGGCCGACGAGGCCTACGGCGTGATCGGCAAGGAGATCAATCTCGGCTCGCCCAAGCAGCTGCAGGTGGTGCTCTTCGACGAGCTCGATATGCCGAAGACGAAGCGCACCAAGACCGGCTGGACCACCGACGCCGACGCGCTCCAGCAGCTCTACGTGAAGACCGAGCACCCGTTCCTGCTCGCGCTGCTGCGTCACCGCGACGTCACCCGGCTGCGGGTCACGATCGAGGGCCTGCTGAAGACCGTGCAGGACGACGGCCGGATCCACACCACCTTCAACCAGACCATCGCGGCCACGGGACGGCTCTCCTCGACAGAGCCCAACCTGCAGAACATCCCGGTACGCACCGAGGAGGGCCGCGGGATCCGCAAGGGCTTCGTCGTCGGTGGCGGGTTCGAGTCCTTGATGACGGCCGACTATTCGCAGATCGAGATGCGGATCATGGCCCACCTGTCCGAGGACGAGCTGCTCATCGAGGCGTTCCGCTCCGGGCGCGACTTCCACTCGATCACCGCGGCGCGGGTCTTCGGCGTCGATCCCGACGCAGTCTCGGTGGAGCAGCGGGCCAAGATCAAGGCGATGAACTACGGCCTCGCCTACGGCCTGTCCGCCTTCGGTCTCTCCCAGCAGCTCGGCATCGAGCCTTCGGAGGCCAGGGGGCTGATGGAGGAGTACTTCGAGACCTTCGGCGGCATCCGCGACTACCTGCGCAGCCTGGTCGAGGAGGCCCGGCGCACGGGCTACACCGAGACCATCATGGGCCGCCGCCGCTACCTCCCCGACCTGCTCTCCGACAACCGTCAGCGGCGGGAGACCGCCGAGCGGATGGCGCTCAACGCCCCGATCCAGGGCTCCGCCGCCGACCTGATCAAGGTCGCCATGCTGCGGGTCCAGGCCGCCATCGACGAGGCCGGCCTCTCCTCCCGGATGCTCCTCCAGGTCCACGACGAGCTCGTCTTCGAGGTGGCGCCCGGCGAACGCGAGGCGCTGGAGTCCCTCGTACGCGCCCAGATGGGCTCCGCCGCCGACCTCAACGTCCCCCTCGACGTCTCCGTCGGCACCGGTCTGTCCTGGCACGAAGCCGCCCACTGATAGCCGAGGCGTCACCCGCGTCGGCCGAGACGGCAGTTGTGGCGTACGAATCGGTAGTTCTGTAGGCCGAATCTGTCGTTGTGGGCGACGAAACTCGATCTTCGTCGCCCACAAGTACGGTTTCGGCCGCCATTACTGCCGTCTCGGCCGACGCGGGTGACGCCTCGGCGGAGGGTCAGTCGGTGGGGGCGGCGGTGGTGATGTCGTTCTCGCTGGCCCAGGTGCCGAGGTCGCGCTTGTCGATGGCGGCTGCCATGAGGTCGGGGAAGAGGTCGGGGGTGCAGGCGAAGGCGGGGATGCCGAGGTCGGCGAGGGCGGCGGCGTGGTCGGCGTCGTAGCTGGGGGCACCGGAGTCGCTGAGAGCGAGGAGCGCGACCATGGTGGCGCCGGAGTCGGTGATCTCGCGGGAACGGCGCAGCATCTCCTCGCGGATGCCGCCCTCGTAGAGGTCGCTGATCAGGACCAGGACCGTCTCCTCGGGCTGCTCGATGAGGCTCTGGCAGTAGGCGAGGGCGCGGTTGATGTCGGTGCCGCCACCGAGCTGTACGCCGAAGAGGACGTCGACGGGGTCGTCGAGGTCCTCGGTCAGGTCGATGATCTCGGTGTCGAAGGCGACCAGCTTGGTCTCGACGGAGCGGAGCGAGGCGAGCACGGCCCCGAAGACGCTGGAGTAGACGACCGACTCGGCCATCGAGCCGGACTGGTCGATGCACAGGATGATGCGTCGCTGCGTCTGCTGGGCCTTGCGGGCGTGGCCGACGAGACGCTCGGGTACGACCGTGCGGTGCTCGGGGAGGTAATGCTTGAGGTTGGCGGCGATCGTACGTCCCCAGTCGATGTCCGCGGGCCGCGGGCGACGCGTGCGCGCGGCCCGGTTGAGGGCACCGGTGACCGCCTGCACCGTCTGCGAGCGGAGCCGGGCCTCGAGCTCGTCGGTGACGGTGCGTACGACCGCGCGGGCCGACTCACGGCTGTGCTCGGGGATCACCCGGCCGAGGCCGATCAGGGTGGAAACGAGGTGGATGTCGGGCTGGACCGCGTCGAGCATCTCGGGCTCGGTGAGGAGCTGGTGGAGGCCAAGGCGGTCCATCGCGTCGCCCTGCATCACCTTCACGACCGAGGTGGGGAAGTAGGTGCGGATGTCGCCGAGCCAGCGTGCGACCCGGGGAGCGGACCCGCCGAGCCCGGCGCTGCGGCCCTTCGGCTGCTCGCCGTAGAGCTGCTCGAGCGCCTCGTCGCGGGCACGGTCCTCGGCGGTCAGCGACATGGGCGTTCCGTCGGTCCCGGCACCGAGCGGCTCGTCGGCGTCATCGCCGAGCACCAGGCGCCAGCGAGTCAGGCGGTCGCGTTCGGGGCTCATGCGGGCTCCAGTTGCAGCAGGTCGGCGACCCGCGCGGCGGCGGGCAGCGCGAGGTCGAGATCGAGGGTGGCGGTGTGGGTGAGGTCGGTAGCCGCGTCGAGGTTGCGTACGCGGCCACCGATCTGGCGGCGTTCGGGTGACTGGAAGCGGGAGAAGGTGCGGCGCAGCAGCGGCAGCAGGTCCTCGAAGGTCGCCTCATCGACGCTCGCGACCCATTCGTCGAGCAGCCGGAGCAGCTCGATCTCGTGGAGCAGGAGCAGCGCTTCCCCCTCGAGCAGCCCCTCGACCCAGGAGGCGGCATGCTCCGGCGTGGTGCCGCGCGAGAGCTGGCGGCTGAGCCGCGCGGAGACGATCTCGATGCCCACCTGCTCGGCGTCGAGCAGGATGCGGTTGACCCGTCCTGCGACCAGGCCGTGCACCTGGTCGTCGGCGCTGAGCGCGACGAGAGCCTGGTCCCAGGTCGCCACCCACGCCGGGACCCCGGATCCCTCCTCGCCGACCAGCGACACCCCGCGGTGGGCGGCGTCGAGCGCGCCCTTCATGGCCGCGGCCGCGTCGTCGTCCAGCGAGGTGCAGGCGGCCCGCAGCCCGGCGGCGGCGCGGAGCACCACGGTGTGGAGCACTCCGGCGACCACGCCGGTGTCGGAGCCGCGTACGTCGCCATAGCGCTGGGTCCGCGCCAGCGGCTCGATCGCCCGGAGCAGGGAGAGGGTGTCGTGCTGGTGCGCGGTGCGCTCGGCGAGAGCCGTGATCGCGGCCTCGAGCCCGGCCGGGAGGTCGGCGACGAGGGCCTGGTCGATCAGCTCGGCCAGCGTGCCGAGGTCCTCGGCCTGCGCCGCCCGCTCGGCCACGAGCCCCTCGGCGGCGGCCACCACGGTGGTGCCGTAGAGCCCGGCCTCGACCAGACGTACCGCGAACTCCGGCTGCCACTCCAGCGTCCAGGCCTCCTTGAAGGTGCCCTTGGTGCCGCCCCGGTCGGCCTCGGTGGCCCAGTCGATGCCGAGCAGCCGCAGGCGGTGGAGCAGCAGCGACCGCTCGCGCTGGGCCTCGCGGCGCAGGTCGAGCACCACGGTGGTCTCGGCTGCGGACGGCTTGAGGCGGAGGCGTTTCTGCTGGCGGGCGAGATCCTGGGCGAGCGGCACCAACGGCGCCGACTCCGGCACCTGGCCGAGCTCCTCGCCGACCACGAGCGTGCGCTCGACCAGCGCCAGCGGCAGCCGCGAGCCCTCGCACAGCACGGCGACGGTGGCGTCCTCGAGCTCATCGAGACCGGCTGAGGGCCGGCCGCGGACGGCGGCGAGCGCCTCCGCGAGGCGTGCGGCCTCCACGACCGTCGCCGGAGCCGCGGCGAGTCCCTCGGAACGGAGGACCCGAGCGACGCGGGTGAGCCAGCCGGGGACGACGTCGGCCGGGGTGCCGGCGTGCCAGTGGGCGTAGAGGTGCTGATACCAGCCGGGGGAGGTGACGCCGGCGCCGTAGCCGGACTCGGCGGCGAGCCGGCCGGCGGTCCAGGGCGCCCAGGTCGCGGTGACCTTGATCCTCGGCAGGCCCTTGAGCAACGCGTTGTCGTCGGCGACCTTGGGCCAGGCCGACGGGTGCAGGACCGGGGCGTGATAGGCGCCGCAGACCATCGCCACCCGCTCGCGTCCTTCTCGTCTGGCGGCGCGCAGGACCTTGCGCATGTAGGCCTCGCGGCGAACATCACCCGGCGAGGCCGGGTCCTGGGCACGGATCTCGGCCATCGCCTCGCGGATCGCGGTGAACCGGCTCAGCGAGGACTCGGCCCGGTGCTCGACCGCGTCCTCCCAGAAGCGCTCGGGGTCGTCGTAGCCGGCCGCGCGGGCGAGCCGGGAGATCGGGTCGGAGCCCACCGGGCGAGGCCGGGGCCGCTCTTCGGGTTGCCCCGCGGGGGCGAGGAAGTGGGTAGCCGGAAGGTCGGCGAAGCGAACATCGACGCGGTGCTCCAACGCCCATCGCATGGCGACCCACTCGGGGGAGAAGAACGCGAACGGATAGAACGCCGAGCGCCGCGGCTCCTCGACCGCATAGACGAGCGCCGCGACCGGCGGCACCAGGTCCGGGTCCGCGGCGAGCCCGAGCAGCGAGTCGAGCTCCGGTGGTCCCTCGATCACGACCAGGTCGGGGGAGAGCTCCTCGAGCGCGGCCGCGACCGACCGGGCGGAGCCCGGCCCGTGGTGGCGCACGCCGAGGATCTCGAAGGCGCAGCTCCGGTCGGTCACACCAGCTCCCGGCAGGCGCGGTAGAGATCGGCCCAGCTCGGACGGTCGCGGACCACGGTGTCGAGGTACTCCTGCCACACGATCCGGTCCTGCACCGGGTCCTTCACCACCGCGCCGACCAGCCCGGCCGCTACGTCGTCGGCCCGCACCACGCCGTCGCCGAAGTGGGCGGCGAGCGCCACGCCGTTGGTCATCACCGAGATCGCCTCGGCGGTCGAGAGGGTCGCGGAGGGCGACTTCACCGACGTACGTCCGTCGGCGGTGACGCCCGAGCGGAGCTCGCGGAAGATGGTGACCACGCGCTCGATCTCGGCCAGCTGGCTCAGATCGGCGGGCAGCGAGAGCGAGGCACCGAGCTGCTCGACGCGGCTGCGGACGATCGAGACCTCGTCGTCGAGGGTGTCCGGCAGCGGCAGCACGACCGTGTTGAAGCGCCGCTTGAGTGCGGAGGAGAGGTCGTTGACGCCCTTGTCGCGGTTGTTGGCGGTGGCGATGAGGTTGAACCCCTGCCGCGCCTGGACCTCGTCGTCGAGCTCGGGGACGGGCAGCGTCTTCTCCGAGAGGATCGAGATGAGCCCGTCCTGGACGTCGGCGGGGATGCGGGTCAGCTCCTCGATGCGGACGAGGGCGCCGGTCTCCATCGCCCGCATCACCGGGCTCGGCACCAGTGCGTCCCGCGAGGGGCCCTCGGCGAGCAGGCGGGCATAGTTCCAGCCGTAGCGCAGCGACTCCTCGGGAGTGCCGGCGGTGCCCTGCACGACCAGCGTCGAGTCGCCCGAGATCGCCGCGGCCAGATGCTCGCCCACCCAGGTCTTGGCCGTGCCGGGAACGCCGAGCAGTAGCAGCGCACGATCGGTGGCCAGCGAGGCGACCGCGATCTCCATGAGGCGGCGGGCGCCGACGTACTTCGCGCTGATCGTCGTGCCGTCGGGCAGCTCGCCGCCGAGAAGATAGGTGGTCACCGCCCACGGGGAGAGCCGCCACCGGGGCGGGCGGGGGCGGCCGGTCTCGGCATCGTGGGCGGCCAGAGCGGTGAGCTCGGCGGCGTAGGCGTCCTCGGCGTGGGCGCGAAGAATGTCGGTCACTTGAAGGCCTCCGTGATGGCGTGGACGAGGGAGAGGTGCTGGATGAGCTGGTTGCGCTGCCTGGCGAGCGAGTCGGGCAGCCGGTGCAGGTCGGGAACGATCTCGGGCGGCATCTGCGCGGCCAGGACGGCGACCGACCTGGCGAGCTCGCGTTCCCGGGCGGCGAGGAGATCGAGGACCGTACGGCTGAAGTCGAGGCTCCAGGGACCCGGAACGGCGCCGAGCCGGGCCGAGATGGTCGTCCCGCCCGTGCCCGACCCCGCGCCGGTGATGAGCTGGCGCAGGACGAGCGCCTCCCGGTCGGCGCTCGGCACGATCTCGAGGAGCTCGCCGCGGTGGACGTCGCCGAGCAGCGCGCGGGCCCAGTCCGGGTCGCGGCGGGCGATGACGGCGCTGATGATGCCGGCGCGGGCGTCGGCGTCGGTGATCATCGCCCAGGTCGCGTCGGGGTCGCGGCCGGTGGCGTCTGTCCAGATCTCGAGCGGGGCACCCGCCGCGAGCTGCCGCAGCCAGTGGCCGCCCTGGGAGCGGCCCCGCGGGGCTTTGTCGAGCCCGTCGCGCACGGCCGTGGCGTCGGCCCCGGTGGGCAGCTCGACCTCCACCGTCTTCCGTACGATCCCGGTGACTCCGACGAGCGGGCGCAGCAGCGCGCCGAGCCGCTGCCCGCGTGCCGAGCCGGGCAGGGCGTCGAGAAGATGCCGAGCCGCCAGACGTACGTCCGCACCCCGGTCATCGAGCGCCCGCTCCAGGAACGGCTCGTCCTCGAGGCTCAGGCCGGTGCGGAGTGTCTTGATCAACGTGGCCCGGTCGGCCGCCTTCTCGCCGGCCCAGACCGACTCGAGCCGCTCCCGGGCAGCGGCCGGGTCGACGGCCCGCAGCCGGGTCAGCATCTCGGCACGAGCGGCGGTCGGCTGCCGCGCCCAGGCTGCATCGTCGAGAGGCTCTTCACCCGCACCGGCAGCAGCTCGTGCCGAGGCGATCATCGGGCGCCACCGGCGCCGGTTGGCGACCAGCCAGACGCCCCGCGCATCGGCCGCCGTCAGCGCGTCCCGGTGCAGCTCGGGCCGGGGCAGCGCCTGGTCCAGGAGCCGGGGGAGCAGTCGCGCCGGCACCCGGTAGCCGGCCGCGTTGGCACAGGCCAGCCAGTGGGCGAGGAGGTCGCCGCGCAGGTCGGCACCGCCGGGGGTCTGGTTGAGCACCAGCTCCAGCAGCTGTACGCCACCAGCCGGCGCGACCGGAAGCCGGTCGGCCGGGGCCGCCGCCGGTGCGGACCCGGTGCGAAGCAGCCGGCCCGAGCGCACCATCGCTCCGCCGACGGCCGCGGCGTCGAGCAGCGCGGTCTGCGCCGAGCTGCCCCGCCGCTCCGGGATGGGCAGCGTCTCGGGCGCCGACGGCAGCCCGCGCCGGGCCGTGCCCAGCACCGCAGCCGCCGTCACCGCGTCCCACCACTCCTCGGTCGTGCTCACAGCGCCACCAGCTCTCCGTCGGATCCGTCCTCAGCGCTCACGACCGTCAGCATCCTCAGCCCGTCGTCCTGGATCTCCCCGAACGCGGTCACCGGATGGCCTCCGGTCAGCGCGAGGAGGCGCCACCACGTCCCCGGATCGCCGAGCAACGGCACCTGATGACCGGCGTCGTCCACCACGAACGGCGGCTCGTCGCCCTCCGGCACCGACGCGGCGACGCGGACCACGACCGGAGCCCGGTCGGCCCACGGGTTGCCGGCCCGGAGCGCCGCCAGCGCGGCTCGCGCGCCGGCCAGATCGGTCGCCGTCCCCAGGTCGGACGTGGCCGGAAGGGCCACCGGCTCGGAGGCGAGCACCACCCGGCGTGGCGCGTGGCCCGGATAGAAGCCCACCGACGCCTCCAGCCGCGCCCCGGCCAGCCGGGCGATCGGCAGCGGGTTGCCACCCGCGGCGAAGTCGAGGAGAAGCACGGTCTCACCCGAGTCCGAGCGCAGCCAGGTGCGCTGTTCGATCAGGTTGCCGCGCTCGTCGCGATGCGCCCCCAGCACGGTCCACACGTCCGCGTGCACCCCGGCCTCCAGGACCTGGGCGGTCGGTGTCGCCCAGCCGATCACCGCGCGCAGGTCGCCCTGGGTCTCGGTGTCCAGCGAGTCCCAGGACCGCCAGGCCTGCGCGGCGGTCCACCAGCGGCCCACCTCGATCAGCAGATGCTCGGCCCAGTCCTCACGCCGGTTGATCGCCGCCGCCATCTCCCGGACCCGTTCGCCGAGCCCGGGCAGCTGCGCGTCGACCAGCCGGGAGGCGGCGGCGTCCCACCAGGTCCACGGCTGCGCCTTCGCGGTGGCGAGCCCGCCTCGCACCAGGTCCTCCAGCCACAGCACCAGGTCCTCGACGCCGCCGTCCATCAGCGCCCGGCGCTCCGCGGCCCGCCGTGCCTGGGCGGCCTTGTCCACCGGCTTGGCCGGTGCCGCGGCACGCTCAGCCGCGCCCGCGGCACGGGCCGCACGCTGCGAGGCCCACTCCGAGGCGTACGCCTCCGGCTGGTCGACCTCGCCCACCTGCGCCCCGGCCCACAGCAACAGCAGCGCGATGGCGTGCTTACAGGGGAACTTCCGCGACGGGCACGAGCACTTGTAGGCAGGGCCGGTGAGGTCGACGCTCACCTGGTAGGGGTTCTTGCCCGAGCCCTGGCACTTGCCCCAGACCAGCACGTCGGTGGCACCCGTCTCCGACCAGGGTCCGGGCGTGGCGAGCTTGCGGGCGGCGTTGAGCGACCCGGCGTCGGGAGCGGCCTTCTCCACGGCATCGATTGACCAGCGAGGCATGATGCGCACATCTAAGCCTGCCCCGCCGACAGTTTGGTGAAATCGCAGATCAGTCGCGGTGAGGCGTCTGGCTGAGCCGCCAGAAGGTGGCCGCCAGCAGTACGGCGGCGAGGGTGGCGTCGATGCTGAGGACCGCCCAGACCAGGCCCTCCGCGGTGGACTGCACGGCGCCGAGGCCGAGGACGGCGGCGACCGCGATCCACAGGAGGTACGCCGAGAGCCGGCTGCGCCGGGCCAGCACGGAGTAGACGAGCAGCTGGAGCACGGACAGCACCGTGCCGAGGATCGCGAAGACCCACAGGAGCCCCTCGATCTCGGCGTAGTCGGGGCCGCCGATGAAGATCATCGCCAGCCAGGACAGCAGCCAGGAGCCGGCGGTCGCGCACGCGCCGAGACCGGCGACCAGCGCCAGGGACTTGAGCAACGCGGAGCGGCGGCTCGCCTCGGCCGACATCGACGGGAAGGCGATGATCACCACGAACTGGGGCAGGAACAGCACGGCCTTGGTGAGGATCAGGCCACCTGCGTACAGGCCGGAGACGTGGTCGGAGAGCACGTTGCGCGCGATCAGGATGTCGACGTTGGAGAGCGCGAAGAAGCCGAGCAGCGCGAACGACCCGTGCAGCATCTCCACCACGACGGGCTTGATCGGACCGGGCTTCGCCTCCACGGAGGACGTACGCCGCCGCAGCACCCACCAGCCGACGATCGCCGGTGCGAACTGGGCCAGCGCGACACCGGCCATCGCGGCGCCCTCGGTCGGACGGATCCACATCGCGGCGGTGGCGACCACGACCCGGGGGATGCCGAGCGCCAGGTAGATCATCGCCAGGCCGAGCCAGCGGCGCTCGCCCTGCAGCACCCCGGCCTGGCCGCCCATGATCGTCAGCGGCACGGCGCACACCGCGACCAGCAGCGCCGGGTAGATCGAGTCCAGGCGCAGCATCCGCCACACCAGCGGTGAGGCGATGAGCATGACCGCACCGACGACGACGGCCGCCCGGTAGGTCGCTCGCAGCACCGTCCGCTCGATGGCGCGCTCCTGGCCGGGGGTCTCGGTCACCCGCCGCGAAGCCGTTGCCTGCATGCCGAGCTGGACCACGCCGGCGACGAGGAGCAGCGACATCATCGAGGCGACGCCACCGTACTGTCCGGGGCCGAGGATCCGGGCGGCGATGATCTGGAATCCGTAGGTCGCGACGTTGGTGACCATGATGCAGACCGCGAGGAAGCCGCTGCTGCGGATGAGCGCAGACAGCCGGCGCCGGCGGGCGCTGGTCGGGCTGGCGGTCATCGTGGGCACTTGGAAAGCCTAGGGTGCGTCAGGTCACATGCCGGCACCGGCATCCGCCCAGGACCGGAACTCGTTCGCCACAACTGACGTCTCGGCCTGCAGAAGTGACGTCTCGGCTTAGGGTGGCGGCGTGAGCGAGCGGGTGGTGCCGACCTTGTGGGCGGGCGTGCTCGCGGTGCTGATGCTGGGGCCGACGCTGGGGCCGGGGTTCGTGCTCAGCTACGACATGGTGTGGGTGCCCGACCTCGCGCTGACCCGCGACGTACTCGGCCTCGGGTCGGCGCTGCCGCGGGCGGTGCCCTCGGACGCGGTGGTCGCGGTGCTGGACGAGGTCGTGCCGGGTCTCGTGCTGCAGAAGATCGTCCTGCTGGGGGCGCTGGTGCTGGCCGGGGCCGGCTCCGCGGAGCTGGTGCGCGACCGCTCGCTCGTGGCGCGGCTGGCGGTGGTGAGCCTGACCATATGGAGTCCGTACGTCGCCGAGCGCCTGTGGATGGGTCACTGGCCGATGCTGCTGGCCTATGCCGCGGTGCCCTGGCTCGTGGTCGCCGGCGGCCGGTGGGCCGCGGGGAGTCCGGGCCCGGTGTGGATGCTGCCCGTCCTCCTCGCCGGAAGCCTGAGCGCGAGCGCCGGCATCGTCTCGGGCGCGGTCCTCCTCGCCACCGGCCTGCGCCGGGGCCGGCGCCCGGCGCTGCTGCTGGCCGCGGTGGCGGCGGTGAACGCCCCCTGGATCGTCGCCGGCCTGACCCACACGTCCCAGGCGGCGTCTGCCACCGGGTTCGACGTCTTCGCGCTGCGTGGCGACGCCCTGCCAGCTCCGCTGGCCGCGTTGTCGCTCGGCGGGATCTGGAACACCTCGGTCGTCCCGGCGAGCCGGGAGGGCTGGCTCGCCTGGGTGGCGCTGGTGCTCCTGGTCGCGCTGGTCGCAATGGGAGGTCGGCGGTGGTGGAGATCCGAGAGTCGGCGGGTCGCGATCCTGGCGCTGTGGGCCACGGGTCTGGCGATCGCCGTCGCCGGCTGGGCGGCACCGGAGGCGCTCGACGCCCTCGCTCGAGACGTCCCCGGTCTCGCGCTCCTCCGCGACAGCAGCCGGCTGCTCCCGCTGTGCCTGCCGCTGCTGATCCTCACGGTGGCCGCCGGGGTGGAGGCGCTGGGGGAGAGGCTGCGCGGATCAGCCCCGAGATGGGCGGCGGCCGCGGTCGTCGTGCTCGTCCCGGTGGCAGTCCTTCCCGACGGTGCCTGGGGCCTGGCGGGTGGCGTCGGGACCGCCGACTACCCACGCGAATGGCACCAGGCGCGCGCGGCGCTCGCCGAGGAGACGGCTCCGGGCGACGTACTCGTCCTGCCCTGGTCCGCCTACCGCGCGCCGTCGTGGAACGACGGCCGGCCCGTGCTCGACCCGCTGCCGCGGATGCTGACCCGGGCGAGCGT
Organism: Nocardioides luteus; assembly: GCF_015752315.1. Lineage (NCBI taxonomy): Bacteria > Bacillati > Actinomycetota > Actinomycetes > Propionibacteriales > Nocardioidaceae > Nocardioides > Nocardioides luteus. The sequence continues at coordinate 3,400,276 of NZ_JADOVJ010000001.1, read as the reverse complement.
CGTGAACGGCGACCTGGTCATCGGCAGCAGGGTGATCCGAGGGGAGGACCGGCGGGCGGAGGAGGTCGCCGACGCGCTCACCGGGACCGACGCCGCGGGACAGGTCACCAACCTGCGCCGGCTCGGGATCGGGTACGTCGTCACCGACCGGTCCGCAGGCGATGCGCCACAGATCGCCGGCGAGACGGTCTACGAGGGCGGTGGCATGCTCGTCCAGCGGCTGCCCGAACGCGAACACCGGATGCCCGAGACGAAGGTCGGCCCGGCCATGGCAGGAGCGTGGGCGGCGTACGGCCTGGCCTGGCTCGCCGCCGCAACATCAACAGTTTTGCTACTGATCAGTATGGGTCGCCGGCCGGCTGCTAAGGTTCGCGGCTAGGAGAGGGAGGTCACATATCCATGGGCAACATCATTGCCATCGTCGCCAGCATTCTTGTGGGCGGCGGAGTCGCCGCAGCGACCATCGTCGGAGTCGTCACCAGCAACACGGACAACACCGTCGAGAATCCTCCGAGCGTCTCTGAGTCGACGGTTCAGTACGGCACCAACGACTGAGCACGACGAAGCAGAAGGGGCCCGGCGGTTTCCGCCGGGCCCCTTCGCCGTCTCGATGACGGAGAGACGTCAGTCCGCGCCGACCACGCGCCCCTGCAGGGCCGAGGCGAGCACGGCGTTGAAGTTGAGCTGGCTCTGCTCCCAGGTGTGCTTGCGGGCGTGCCAGCGGGCACCCTCGGCCAGCTCCTTGCGACGGATCTCGTCACCGAGCAGGTGGTCGAGCGCGGCCACGAACCCGGCCTGGTCGTCGACCAGCACCCCGGACTCGCCGTCGTCGATCGACTCCGTCGTCCCGCCGGCGTCGCGGAAGGCGACCGTCGGAGTGCCGTGCTGGGCGGCCTCGGTGACCACCAGACCCCAGCCCTCCTTCAGCGACGGCAGCGCCATCAGCCAGGACCGCTCGTAGACGGCTTCCTTCGTCTCCTCCGAGACGTGCCCCAGCATCTCGACGAAGTCCCCGGCCCCTACCCGGGAGACGTACGCAGCCAGCTCGTCGGCCCACCAGCCACCGCCGACGATGCTGAGCCGCAGGTCCGGGTAGGTCTCCCGCAGCGCGACCACCGCGTCGACCGCGAGCTCGACCCGCTTGTGCGGCACCAGGCGTCCGACGACGCAGACGGAGGGGTGCTCGGTCTTGGCCGGCTGGTCGCTCAGCGCGGGCGCGGCGCCGTTGTGCACGACGGCGACCCGGGCGGGGTCGACGCCGAGCGTGGCCAGCTCCGCGCGGGTGGCGCGGGAGACCGCGACGTACTGCTTGCGGCGGTAGAGCCGCGGCGCCAGCCACGACTCGATCCACCAGCCGACCCGTCCGGACAGCCCCGGGTAGACCACCGGCCACTGCTCGCGGTGGACGTGGTGGACGAGCACCGTGACCGGCGCCCGGGTGCCGAGCGGCGTGAAGAACGGCAGCCCGTTCTGCACGTCGATGACCGCGTCGACGCGTCCGATCGGGCCCAGCCGGCCCAGCGCCAGCAGCAGCACGCCCCACAGATAGATGCTGAGCTTGCCGCCGCGGCGTACGTAGCGGACACCGTCGCGCTCCTCGCGGGCACGAGCGCCCGGATAGGCCGCGGTGAACACGGTCACCCGCGCTCCGGCACCGACCAGGCCGGCGGTGATCTGGTGGAGGTAGAGCTCGGCCCCACCGGCTTCCGGGTTGTCAGAATCGCGCCAGCTGAACACAGCGACATGGCCGCCGTTCAGCTGCGCTCCCTCGTTGGCGCGCAAAATACAGTGCTCCCCTGGATCTCGCAGTTCCCCGCTGCTGAGTGCTCCCTCCCCAGGGGTCACGCAGTTACTGGAGAGTAGGACATTTCGTGACCAAATGCACACCCTCTGGGGTAATCGGTTAGGGTTCCCGCCGTGCCGAACCTTCTGGACCCCCAGCGCGACGCCCCGGCCGGCACCGGCTGGAAGGCGACCCTGCGGCGCTCCGTGCGTCTCTTCAGCGACTTCCGCGTGGAGCAGACCGACCCGGCACGCTTCTACACCGCGCTGGCGGCCGACTCGGTCGGCCAGCTCGCGCACTACACCGACGGTGAGACCCTCGAAGGCACCGTCCTGCTCGACGTCGGCGGCGGTCCGGGCTACTTCCGCGACGCCTTCATGAAGGCCGGCGCGACCTACCTGGCGCTGGACGCCGACGCCGGCGAGATGCAGGGTGCCGGGATCGTCGCCGAGGGCAGCATGCTCGGCGACGGGATGCGGCTGCCGGTCCGCACCGGCTCGGTCGACGCCTGCTACTCCTCCAACGTGCTCGAGCACGTCCCGACCCCGACCGCGATGCTCGACGAGATGCTCCGGGTCACCAAGCCCGGGGGTGTCGTCTTCTGCTCCTACACGCTGTGGTGGGGCCCCTGGGGCGGCCACGAGACCAGCCCGTGGCACCTGCTCGGCGGCCGCTACGCGCGCCGCCGCTACCTGCGCGAGCACGGCCACGAGCCCAAGAACAAGTTCGGCGAGTCGATGTACGCGGCGACCGCCGCCGCCGGGCTGCGCTGGGCGCGCGCCCAGCGCAAGGCGGGCAACGCCGAGATCCTGGCTGCGGTTCCGCGCTACCACCCGGCGTGGGCGGCGTGGCTGATGCGGGTCCCGGTGGTGAGGGAGGTGCTCTCGTGGAACCTCCTGCTCGTGCTGCGCAAGACGTGACCCCTTCGGCCACCTCCCCCCTGAGGATCTCGGCGTACGTCGCGATCCTGACCGCGATCACGTTCACCCAGGCCCCGGGCCGGATCGTCGCGGACACCAAGTTCGACCTCAGCGCCGACCCGTGGGCCTTCCTGGCCCGGGCGCTGCACATGTGGGACGCCCAGGGCGCCTTCGGCCAGGTGCAGAACCAGGCGATCGGCTACGTCTGGCCGATGGGGCCCTTCTACGGCCTGGGCCAGCTGGCCCAGCTGCCGGAGTGGGTGATCCAGCGGCTGTGGTGGGCGCTGCTGCTCAACCTGGCGTTCCTCGGTGTCCTGGCCGTGGCAAGGGAGCTGCAGCTGGGGCGGCCGTGGGCGCAGGTCGCGGGTGCCGCGGCGTACGTCCTGACGCCGCGCGTGATGACCATCCTCGGTGCCAACTCGGTCGAGCTGTGGCCGACCGCGGTGGCGCCCTGGGTGCTGCTCGCGGTCATCCGGGCCAGCGGGACCACCACCACGAAGGACCTGCTGCGCTGGTGCGCGCTGGCCGCTCTCGCGGTCGCGTGCGCGGGCGGGGTCAACGCGACCGCGGTCTCGGCGGTGCTGGTCCCCGGGGTGATCTTCCTGCTGACCCGCACCGGCCTGCGGCGGTTCGCCGCCCTCGTCCTGTGGGGTGTGTTCACCGTCTTCGCCACCCTGTGGTGGACGATCCCCCTGGTCCTCCAGGGCCGCTACATCCCGCCGTTCCTCGACTACATCGAGACCGCGGCGGTGACCGCCTCGACCACCGGACTGCTGCCGACGCTGCTCGGCACCTCCGACTGGGTCGCCTACGCCGACCCGATCTACTACCCGGCCGGACAGAGCCTGCACGCCACGCCCTACCTCGTCCTCGACGCCGCCGCCGTCGTCGCGATCGGGCTGGCGGGGCTCGCCGGCGTGGGCCGCGGCCGCCGCCACCCGGAGAGCCGGTTCCTCATCGGCTGCGTGCTGGCCGGCGTCGTCCTGGTCGGGATCGGCTACACCGGCGCGCTGGCCGGCTGGGGCGCCGAGGCCCGTCAGGACCTCGTCGACGGTGCCCTGGCCGCGGTGCGCAACAGCCACAAGTACGACGCCGTGCTCCGCCTCGGGCTGGCGGCCGGGGTCGTGCTCGCCGTCGAGACCATCCTCTTCCGTGCCGGCCTGGCGCGCGCCTCGGGGACGAGCACCAGGGCCGCGCAGTGGCTGCGGACCGTGTTCGTCATCGCTGTGGCCGCCTCGCTGGCCGGACTGGCCGTGCCCTGGGTGCGTGGCCAGGTGCCGCCGCCGGGGTCGATCGAGAACGTGCCGGGCTTCTGGACCGACGCGGCCGACCACCTCACCGAGACCGACGACGGCGGCGTCACCCTGGTGCTCCCGGCGGCCCGGTTCGGCGACTACCTGTGGGGCAGCACCCACGACGAGGTGCTGCAGCCCTACGCCGACTCCCGCTGGGCCGTACGCGGCGTGGTGCCCCTGGCCGAGCCCGGCAACGTCGTCTGGCTCGACCGGGTCACCGAGGAGCTCGAGCGCGGCACCGCGAGCGCGGATCTCGCGCCGATGCTGGCCAAGGCCGGCGTCACCCGCCTGCTGGTCCGCAACGACCTGCACTGGGGCACCACCGGAGCCCCGCCGCCCTCGCTGGTGCACGCGACCCTGGACCAGTCGCCCGGCCTGACCCGGGAGGCGCGGTTCGGCTCCGACTTCGGCAACACCACCTACCACCGCGAGAACGGCACCCGGGTGCTCGTCGACGGAGGACTGGCGGGGGAGTACCCCCCGATCGAGATCTACCGGGTCGACGACGCGTCGGCCGGAGCCACCCTGATCCCCGCTCGCACGACCGTGATGGGCGACCCCGGCGAGCCCGCCAGCGGCGCCCAGGCGGTGCTGACCGCCGACGACACCCGGTCGGCCGACGACATGGCAGGGGAGAAGCCCGACGTCATCCTCACCGACGGGCAGCGGCGGCGTACGACCATCTTCTCCGGTGTCCGCGCCAACTCCTCCTCGACCCGCACCGCCGAGGAGGGCGTCGACTCCGATCAGCCCGAGAGCTTCCACCGCTACCTGGAGGACCAGGAGCGGTGGCAGAGCACCATGGTCTGGCGCGGTGTCGAGGCCGTCGAGGTCTCCAGCTCCGCGGCGACCCCGAGCGATCTCCCGGTCGACCGGGGCCGGGCCCCCTCGGCCGCGCTCGACGGTGACCCCGACACTGCATGGCGCACCGAGACCGGATGGGGACACAGCCCCGAGGGCGCCTGGCTCCGGGTGCGCTTCGAGGACGAGACCGACCTCGGCAGGGTCACCATCAGGCTGCCCGACAACGTCGTCGGGGTCGAGCGGCTCGAGCTCGTCGCCGGCGCCCAGATGCGCAAGGTCTATGCCCCGCAGCCGGGGGCGGAGGCGACGTACGACCTGACCGGGTTCAGCGCGCGCAACCTCACCATCACCGCCCGCGGCGCCACCGCCTACGGGCCCTGGGGGATCAGCGAGCTCGACATCGAGGGCGTCGACGCGCAGCGCCTGGTCGCGCTGCCCACGCCCCCCGACGACACCACGATCCGCAAGATCCGGCTCGGCCGCGACACCGACCGCAGCGGCTGCATCGACCAGGAAGGCGTGCTCTACTGCGAGCCGTTCCTGGCCGACACCGGAGACGACGGCGACAACCTCGACCGGCTGGTCACCCTGACCCGCGACCAGTCCTTCCACGTCAGCGGCACGGTGTCGCTGCGCCGCGATCACGCCTACGCCGAGGCCGCCGCGGCCCTCACCCGTGTCGACATCACCGCCCCGAGCAGTGGCGACATCGCCCAGTCGGCGCTCGCGATGATCGACGGCGACGACGGCACCTCCTGGCGCGCTCCGTCGACCGACCCGGCCGCGGTGACTCTCCGGCTGCCCGAACGGCAGCGGATCCGGTCGCTGCGGCTCGTCGTCAACGAGGCCGCCCCGGTCAGCATCCCCACCGAGGTCGAGATCACCGACCTGCGCCGCCCCAAGCGCACGGTCACCCGCGAGGTCGGCGAGGACGGCGACGTCGCCGTGCCCAAGGGCTGGCGCACCGACCGGCTCCGGATCCGGATCACCGAGACCGACCCCGCCTACGACCAGCCCTCGAGCCTGGCCGACGCCACCGAGCTGCCGGCCGGCATCTCCGAGCTGCAGGTCAACGGTCGTGCGCTCGGCGACGGGCGGCTGCGGGCGGGCTGCGCCGACGGGCCCCACATCCGCGTCGGCGACCGGCTGCTGCGTACGTCGGTCGACGGGTCGCTCTCCGACCTGCTGCGCGGCGGTGAGGCGTCCCTGAAGGTCTGCGGCACGACACCGCTCGCGCTGGTCGCCGGTGAGAACACGCTCCTCGCCGACCCGGCCCCGATCGCCTCGGGCTCCTCTTCGGCAGGTGGTGCGCTTCGGTTCGACAGCCTCGAGCTCAGCGCCGAGGTGATCGCGGAAGCCGAGCCCCCGGCCGCGGTCGAGGTGGAGCGGGACGAGCGCGACGCCGCGGTCTCGGCGACCGTCTCGGCGGAGACCTACGACCGGGTCCTCGTGCTCCCGCAGAACATCAACACCGGTGCCACCGCGACCCTGGACGGCAAGGCCCTGCGCGCCCAGCGGGTCGACGGCTGGCAGCAGGGCTGGATCGTCCCCGCCGGAGCAGCGGGAGAGGTACGTTTCGGCTTCGCCCCCGAGGGCACCTACCGTGCCGGGCTGCTCGCCGGTGCGGGCGGCGCGGCGCTGGTCCTGGCGCTCGCGCTGGTGACCTCATGGCGCCGCCGCGGCACCCCGCCCAGCCTCGAGCTGTTCCCGGTGGCTGCGCCGTGGCGGTGGTACGACGGCGGGCTGCTGATCCTCGTGGCCGGTCTTCTCGCCGGCTGGTGGGGTGCGCTGGCCGCCGTGGTGGCCTGGCTGCTGCCCCGGGTGACCGGCCGCCGCGCGGCGGTCGTACGTCTCCTGGCCGTCGGCTCCGGGGCCGCACTGCTCGCCGGCGCCCTCGCCGTCGAGATCCTCCCGACCGCCTGGGACCTGCCGTGGGACCCGCCCGCCTGGACGGCTCAGGCGCTCTCGCTGGCCGCGGTCGTGCTCGTGGCGGCCTCCGCCTCCGCGGGGCCACGCTCGGGTTCCGGCTCCGGCTTGCGCGAGGGCCTGAGCACCGAGGGGCGCCAGCTGCGCAGCCGCATCACCCTGCGCTCGAAGAAGAGGTAGGAGAGGGCGGCGACCGGGATGGTGATGACGAGCGTCATCCCCAGGACCGTCCAGAAGCGGTCGTTGAAGGTGCCGAAGCCGAGCAGCTCCATGCCCATGAGCAGCACGAACATGTGCATCGAGAAGATGCCGTAGGAGATCTCGCCCAGCGCGCTGGGCACCGGACCGGCCAGCCAGCGGCGTACGGTGCCTTCGAGCTCGGGCCCGAAGACCAGCGGGAAGATCACGCAGACCGCCACCGCGCCGTAGAGCACACACTTGAGCGCCGACTCGGCCGGCGTGGGGGCGTCCACGAGCCCGGTCGGGCCGGTGATCGGCGTGCAGGCGGCCACGAAGAGCCCCAGGGCGAGCAGCCACCAGCCGGCGAGGTCGCGGGCCGCGCGGTCCAACCGCGCCCGCATGCCCGGGTCGACCGAGCACGCCGCGAGCGCGGTGCCGGCCAGGAACCACGGCAGGTAGGCCGGCAGCCACTCGGCCGCGAACGGCTGGTCGAACCAGCTCCGGGCGCCGGCCGCGAACACCACGCCGCCGACCGCGAGCAGGAGCGAGACGACCAGCACGCGGCGTACGTCCAGGCGGTCGCGCGGCGTGAGCAGCCGCACCACCAGGGGCAGCGCCAGGTAGAAGGCGACCTCGGTGCACAGGCTCCACATGTGCGCCAGGCCGTAGGCGTGGGAGTCCTGGGTGTAGATCTGGGTGAGGGTCAGGTTGGCGATCCAGCCGCCGACGCCGACGTCGGAGTTGGCCGGTGCGGCGAGCAGGCAGACGATCACCACCACCCAGTAGAGCGGCAGGATCCGGAGCGCCCGCTTCCACAGGTAGCGGCCCGTGCTCGGCGGGGGAGTTCCGGCTGCGCTGGCCGCGAACCATGGCCTGGCCAGCAGGAACCCGGAGACCACGAAGAAGAGCGCCACGCCGAGGTCGAAGTGGGCGAGCATCGCCCCGGTCCAGCCGCGCGGATAGCGGCCGGTGTGGAACCCGACGTGGGTGAGCACGACCATCAGCGCGCCGACCGCGCGGAGCGCGTCGAGGGTGAGGAACCGGCGGTCCATCAGTCATCCTCCTCGGGGCCCGAGATCGGGTCGCCGAACGGAACCACCTCGCCGACCTCGATGCCGCCCAGGCACGGCTTCGATCCCGGCGTCAGGCTCTGGAAGCCGATGGTGTCGAAGCGTCCCTCGCCGGTACGCAGGTAGAGGCTGCGGAAGCCGGGCTCGACCTCGACGTCGTAGGAGTGGTCGCCGGCGGTCACCCGCATCCGGCCCGCGTCCTTGTCGGCGGCCACGTAGGCGACCCGGACCCACCACCCGGCGCCGTCGACGCCACCGTCCAGGCCCACCTGGAGCGGCGTCTGCCGCACCCGGAGCGGGCACTGGTCCAGGCTGGGCGTCGGGTCGACAGCGCCGACCGAGCGTCGCTCGGGCTCGACCAGCGCCGGCCGGATGTGGCCGTCCTTGTCGACCAGGTAGAGATTGTCGGTGCTGGCCCGGGGAAACGCCATCTTGTCCGAGAGCGGTCGGAGCACCCGGCTCACCTGGTTGTAGGGGTACGACGCACCCCAGACCATCCATTCGGGCACCGGCCCGTCGGCCATCGGCAGCGGCTCGTCGACCTCGGCCAGGTCGGCGCGGACGGTGTCGATGTAGCGCCGGGTGTTGTCGTCGTCGTGCCAGCCCTGGGCGTAGGAGTAGGACGAGAAGAGCCCCAGCGCCGCGACGACGGCGGTGGCGACCGCCACCCGCTTGGGCACGTCCAGGAACGGCGACGTACGCGTCGGGGTGAGTGTCTCCACGGCCCCGCGCAGCGGCAGCGTGGCCAGCGCGAGCGCTATCGCGGTGACCGCGATCGTGTCGGTGAGGTAGCGGTAGGCGAGCGCGATGTCGGCGCCGACGGCGCCTGCCCGGATGGCGGTGATCAGCGCGATGTCGACGACGAGGATGCCGCCCACGAGCCACCACGCGCGCAGCGCCATCGAGCGGGTGCGGGCGAGCTCGTAGGTCAGCAGCGCCAGCACGCCGACGGCGAGCACCGAGACCACCGCCCCGGGCTCGGCCCAGCCCGCCGAGTTGCCCTCCAGCCAGGTCCAGCGCAGCGGCCCGCCGACCACGCCCGGCGCCCACGACTCGAACAGGAACCGCTGCGCGACCAGCGCGAACCCGTTGGCGTCCGAGCTGCCCGAGGCCTTCGACGACCCGGCGCCGAGGGCGAGATAGGCGACCACGGAGCCGATCGAGACGACCCCGTAGAGCAGCACGCCGGGCAGGTAGCGGGTCAGGATCGTGCGCAGCCGGGTCAGGATGTCACCGGTGGCGAACCAGCCCAGCGCCAGCACCGCGTACGGCCAGAACAGCAGCATCGCCTTCTCGCCGAACGCGATCGCGGCCAGCGTGATGAGGATGGTCAGCAGGGCCCAGCGGAACCGCCGGGTACGCAGGTAGTTGAGGTGTGCCCACGACCCCCAGAAGATCGCGGCGAGGAACGGCAGCTGGGTGATGCCGGGACCCCAGGACAGGAACGCCGGCAGGCTGATCGAGGAGAACAGGAACAGGGCCAGCGGCGGCAGGATCCCGCGTCGCGGACCGAAAGCCGAGCAGAGGAACACCAGCGCGCCGAGACTGGCGACCGCCTGCAGCACCAGCAGCTCGACGGCCGGATAGACCCAGGCGTACGGATCGAGGCTGAAGTTCCAGGCCGTCAGCGCGAACGCGCCCGGCATCAGGTGACCGGCGAAGCCGCGGAAGAGCAGGTCGGCCGAGAGCCCGTCCGACATCAGCTTCGACATGAAGTTGGCGTCGTCGAAGCGGTACCACGAGCCGCTCAGTGCCCAGGCGCGGAAGGCGAGCTGGGCCACGATCAGGATGAGCGCGGCCGTGACGACCTGTCGGGGAGTCGCCAGCACGCCGTCGGCAGCGGGCGCGTCAGCAGGCCCGCCGGTGTGCCCGGCAGCGGTGGTCGTGGGGTTGGGGGAGGACACGAACAGGAAGTGTCGCACAGCAGTTTGTGACCCGTTGCACACCTATCCGGGTATTGCTGCTACGGTTCGCGGATCGAGGGGGGACCTGAGGCCTTGGGAGGGGCAGAAACATGCGAAAAGTGATTGGGTACGTCTTCTTGCTGGTCGGCGCGTTCGCGCTGGTCGCCGCCGCGGTAGCCGGCTTCTGGGGCAGGGACGCCGCGGCGACCGTGCCGCTCAACGTGAACACGACGACCGTTCTGGACGGCACCGCCAGCGGTGCGCTGGCCAAGTCGGATTCCCCAGTTGAGGTGAAGTACACCCGGACCACCGAGGCGGCCCCGAAGGAGTCGACCGACGACGTCGTCGTGTTCGTCGAGGCCGGCTGCATCATGGTCCAGGAGGGCGACACGCCTCCGTGCGCCCGCGCCGAGGACGACGACCGCGTCGTCATCACGACCGAGCGCGCCTACGCCATGGACCGCAAGACCTCCGAGGTCGTCAAGGACCAAGCCAAGTACGTCGGTGAGGACCGTGCCGTCGACGGCATGACCGGCCTGGCCGGCAAGTTCCCGTTCGACACCCAGCGTCACGACTACAACTACTGGGACGACACGCTCGGCACGACCGTCATCGCCACCTACGTCGACGACGTCGAGATCAAGGGTGTGAAGACCTACCAGTTCGAGGTCTCCGCCTCCTCCGACGACGAGATCCTGTCCAAGGGCGAGGACGGCGAGGCGGACACCGACGACGACGTCCGCGGCTCCTACGAGGCCACCCAGACGATCTACGTCGAGCCGACCACCGGCTCCTACATCGACCAGAGCGCGACCCAGAAGATGGTCACCAGCAGCGGCATGGTGCTGATCGACGCCGACCTGAGCTACTCCGAGGAGACGGTGTCCAACAACGCCGAGGACGCCAAGGACAACATCGCCCAGCTCAACCTGATCGGCACCTGGATCCCCGTCGGCGGCGTCGTCGTCGGCCTGATCCTCCTGCTGATCGGCCTGTGGCTGACGCTGCGCGGTCGTAAGCCCAACGGCGGCTCCCACGCCGCCACGGACGACCGCACGCTGGTGGATGCCTGAGGCTCACCGCACACCGGAACCGACGTTCGCGGGCTCGAAGGCCGACGGCCTTCGAGCCCGCGCTCGGTTTTCCCGTCGGGCGCGCTCGCCTCTGCCTAGCTGCTCGCCAGATCAGCACCGAAGATCGCGGTGCCCGGGGTCAGCAGTCCCCGGGTCCGCGACCAGCCGCCCCAGATCCGCTCGTGGTCCTCGGGCCACTCCGGCTCGACCAGGTCGGTGATCCGGAACCCGGCACCGGCCAGGAGCGAGACCCAGTCGCCGAGGGTGCGGTGGTGCTCGACGTACGACACCTCGCCGGTCTCGTCGTCGACCTCGACGTAGGGGGTGCGGTCCCAGTAGGACTGGGCGGCGATGAGTCCCTCGGGGCCGGGGTCGTCGGGGAACATCCACCGCGTCGGGTGGGTGATCGAGAAGGCGAAGCGGCCGCCGGGCCGCAGCACGCGGGTGGTCTCGGCGATCGCGTGGGCGATGTCGCTGACGAACTGCAGCGCTCCGAAGGAGCAGAAGACGATGTCGAAGGAGTCATCGGCGAAGGGCAGGTCGGTCGCGGTGGCCTGCACCGCCGGCACGACGACGCCGGTCTGCTCGTCGAGGCGCCGCGAGTGCTGGAGCTGGCGGCCCGACAGGTCCAGGCCGATCGCGCGCCCGCCCTGGGTGTTCACCCATCGGGAGCACTGACAGGCGCCGGAGCCGAGCTCGAGCACGTCCTTGCCGCCGACGTCGCCGAGGATGCCGAGATCGGCCTCGGTCAGTCCCTCGGGTCCCCAGACGAACCCGGCCTCGCCGAGGAACGGTCCGTGGGTCGCCTGGTACTCGTCGGCGTAGCGGTCCCAGTCGGGGCCGTTGGCGCGGCGTGACTCGGCCTCACCGACCGTACGCCGCTCGGCTCTGACGATCGGGCCGGTCGTCTCGATGGTCTCGATCGCGCCGAAGGGATCGATGGGCGCCTCCGGTCGGACGACCGGGCTGATGGCTTGGTCCACCTCTACAGCGTAGGCCCCGCGGGGTGACGCCGACAGTTGGACGGGGCCTGTGACTGGAGCGTAGGCTTGGAAACTGCGTCTGAAGTCTGCCCGGGTCCCGGACCTAGTGGACCTTGGCCTGCTACCTCGACAGCCGGTTCACACCGGGCGACGAAGCCTGTTTGTGCTGGTGCCGGCGAGGGGCTGCCGATCCGAGACTTCAGATGTGTGTGACCCGACGATATCTGTCCACCCAAGGAAACCACCTCCCTTATGACGAGCACGCTCAACATTCCTCTTCCTGACTACGACGCGCCTCAGGTCGCGATCAACGACATCGGGTCGGAAGAGGACTTCCTCGCCGCGATCGACGAGACCATCAAGTACTTCAACGACGGCGACATCGTGGACGGTGTCATCGTCAAGGTCGACCGGGACGAGGTCCTGCTCGACATCGGTTACAAGACCGAAGGTGTCATCCCGTCGCGCGAGCTCTCGATCAAGCACGACGTCGACCCGTCCGAGGTTGTCGAGGTCGGCGACAAGGTCGAGGCCCTGGTGCTCCAGAAGGAGGACAAGGAAGGCCGCCTGATCCTGTCCAAGAAGCGTGCGCAGTACGAGCGCGCCTGGGGCACGATCGAGCAGGTCAAGGAGGAGGACGGCGTCGTCGAGGGCGCGGTCATCGAGGTCGTCAAGGGTGGTCTCATCCTGGACATCGGCCTGCGTGGCTTCCTCCCGGCCTCCCTCGTCGAGATGCGTCGCGTCCGCGACCTGCAGCCGTACGTCGGCCAGACCCTCGAGGCCAAGATCATCGAGCTCGACAAGAACCGCAACAACGTGGTCCTGTCGCGCCGTGCCTGGCTCGAGCAGACCCAGTCCGAGGTTCGCCACGGCTTCCTGACCCAGCTCCAGAAGGGTCAGATCCGCAAGGGTGTCGTCTCCTCGATCGTCAACTTCGGTGCGTTCGTGGACCTGGGCGGCGTCGACGGTCTCGTCCACGTCTCCGAGCTGTCCTGGAAGCACATCGACCACCCGTCCGAGGTCGTCACCGTCGGTGACGAGGTCACCGTCGAGGTTCTCGACGTGGACATGGACCGCGAGCGTGTCTCCCTGTCGCTGAAGGCGACCCAGGAGGACCCGTGGCAGCACTTCGCCCGCACCCACCAGATCGGCCAGATCGTCCCGGGTAAGGTCACCAAGCTGGTGCCGTTCGGTTCGTTCGTCCGCGTCGAGGAGGGCATCGAGGGCCTCGTGCACATCTCCGAGCTGGCCGAGCGCCACGTGGAGATCCCGGAGCAGGTCGTCCAGGTCAACGACGACGTCATGGTCAAGATCATCGACATCGACCTCGAGCGTCGCCGGATCTCGCTGTCGCTCAAGCAGGCCAACGAGACGGTCACCTCGACCGACGTCGAGGAGTTCGACCCGACCCTCTACGGCATGCCGGCGACCTACGACGACCAGGGCAACTACATCTACCCCGAGGGCTTCGACCCGGAGACGGGCGAGTGGCTCGAGGGCTACGACGAGCAGCGCGCGAAGTGGGAGGAGCAGTACGCTCAGGCCCACGCTCGCTGGGAGGCCCACATCAAGCAGCAGCAGGAGGCCGCCGAGAAGGCTGCCGAGGCCGGCGAGGCCACCTCCTACTCCTCGGGTGGCTCGGTCGACGAGACCGTCTCCGAGGACGAGGGCGGCTCGCTCGCCTCCGACGAGGCGCTCCAGGCGCTTCGCGAGAAGCTGACCGGCGGTCAGTGACTCCTGAGCTAGTGCTCTGAAAAGCATGAATGCCCGGCCCCTCGAAGGGGCCGGGCATTCGGCTTTCTAGGGCCACCTGGTCGCCGGCAGGCTGCTGCGGGGTTCGAAGGCCGGGTCGATGGCGTGGGACCGAGGCGCGGCCTTGGGGCGATCGCCGTGCACGACGGCGAAGGTGGCGTAGGTGGCGAGGGCGAACAGGGCGATGAGGATCAGTGCGGTGGTCATGGCAGTAATTCTTCGCTACCAGGTATTCCTGCCACATTGGCAGAAATGCCTAAGTTGCGCGATTTCCTGCCAACTGGCACCCTTCTGAGGTGCTTAGGAACGTCGCTGCGGTGATCTGGGACGGTGTCGCCCCCTTCGAGTTCGGTGCGGTCTGCGAGGCTTTCGCCATCGACCGCCGTGACGACGGGGTGCCCTACCTCGACTTCGCCGTGTGCGCGCCGACGGCCGGGATGGTGCGCACCAACCTCGGGTTCAAGGTCGAGGCACCCAACGGCCTGGAGCGCCTCGAGGAGGCCGACCTGATCGCCATCCCCGCGTTCGGCGGTCCCAGCGGCACCCTTCCCGTGGAGGTGAAGGACGCGCTGCTGCGCGCGCACGCCCGTGGGGCCCGATTCCTCACCGCCTGCTCCGGCGCCTTCGCGCTGGGGGAGGCGGGCCTGCTGGACGGGATCGAGTGCACCACCCACTGGAAGTACGCCACCGAGCTGCAGCGGCGGTTCCCGGAGTCGAGGGTCGTCCCCGAGGTGCTCTATGTCGACACCGGCCAGATCGTTACCAGCGCCGGCACCGCCTCCGTGCTCGACGCCGCGCTGCACATCTGGCGCCAGGAGTACGGCGCCGCGGTCGCCTCCGCCGTCGCCCGCCGGATGGTCGTCCCGCCGCAGCGTGACGGGGGACAGGCGCAGTTCATCTCCCACCCCGTCCCCGAGCCCGACGCGGAGACCCTGGGGCCCCTGCTGGCCTGGATCTCGTCCCATCTCCACGAGGAGCTCGACGTCGACTCGCTGGCCCGGCAGGTGCTGATGTCGCCGCGTACGTTCGCCCGGAGGTTCCGCGCCGAGACCGGGGCCACGCCCTATGCCTGGATCACCGCACAGCGGGTCCGCCGGGCCGAGGAGCTGCTGGAGCGCACCGAGCGGTCGGTGGAGTGGATCGCGGGCGAGGTCGGCTTCGGCAACGCCGCGGCCCTGCGCCACCACTTCACCCGGGTGCGGGGCCTCTCGCCCCAGGCTTACCGTCGCCGGTTCGCGTGTGCCCCCGCCGCGTCCTTGGAGGACACGGCCTAGGGTTGCGCCCATGCGCGTAGGACTCACCGGCGGGATCGCCTCGGGGAAGAGCACGGTGTCGGAGCTGCTGGCCGGGTTCGGGGCGGTGATCGTCGACTCGGACAAGATCGCCCGCGAGGTCGTCGAGCCGGGCACGCCCGGGCTCGCGGCCGTCGTCGAGGAGTTCGGGCCGTCGGTGCTGACCGAGTCCGGGGAGCTGGACCGGGCCAAGGTGGGCGAGATCGTCTTCGCCGACGAGAGCGCCCGGGAGCGGCTCAACGCGATCGTGCACCCGCTGGTCGGGGCGCGCTCCGCGGAGCTCGAGGAGACCGCGCGGGCGGCGGGACGGCTGGTCGTCAACGACATCCCGTTGCTGGTCGAGGTGGGATACGCGCCGTTCTTCGACGAGGTGATCGTCGTCGACGTGCCGGTCGAGACCCAGGTCGAGCGCGCGGTCGCGCGCGGGATGACCGAGGCCGACGCCCGCGCCCGCATCTCCGCCCAGGCCAGTCGTGAGGATCGGCTCGCGGTGGCGACGTACGTCATCGACAACACCGGCACTCTCGAGGATCTGCGCAAGCGGGTGGAGGAGATCTACGACGCACTCGCGGCAACGCGGTGATGGGCGGGTGTTGCTGACATACTCGGCCGCGTGACTGGGGGCAAGCACACCGAATCAGAGGACCGTCCGCGCCGTTCGAGCCGCTGGATGAGGCCGGTGATCGCCGGTGTCGTGCTGACGCTGGCAGTCGGCGCGGGCGCCGCAGCGGTGACAGTCGGGATGCCGACGCGGGCCGAGGAGGAGCCGAACAGGCCGGCGGCTGCGACCACGAAGACCGACCCGAAGAAGGACACCACGCCCCTGGGCTGGGGTCCGACGAGCGGAGAGCTGGCGACCGCCCGTGAGCTGGTCGCCGGCTGGGACGAGAAGCAGCTGGCCGGGCAGGTGATCGTCGGCCGCTACCACGGCACCGACCCGGCCAAGGCCGCGAAGATGGTGCGCAAGCTCCACCTCGCCGGCGTCAGCGTGACCGGCGAGAACGTCGTCGACGAGGCGCAGGTGCGCGAGACGACCGCCGCGGTCTCCCGTGCGGTGGCGGCCGACGGGCGCTCGTTCCCCGCGGTGATCGGCGTCGATCAGGAGGGTGGCGTCGTCTCCCACCTGCGCGGCGTGGCCACCGAGTTCCCGGAGTTCGCGCGCACCGGAGACGCCATCGAGACGAAGCCGCGCAAGGGCATCGCGGCGACGACCGAGGCGGCGCGTACGACGGCGCTCGAGCTGCGCGACCTCGGCTTCACCTGGGTCTTCGCGCCGGTCGCCGACGTGACCGTCGGTGCGGCCGACCCGACGATCGGGTCGCGCTCGCCGAGCGAGAAGCCCCGGGTGGCGGCCACGGCGGTCTCCGCCGCGGTGCAGGGCTACAACGAGGCCGGTCTGGTCTCCACGACCAAGCACTTCCCGGGCCACGGCGCCGTCACCGGCGACACCCACCTCGGGCTCCAGGAGCTCGACTTCGGGATGAAGAAGCTCAAGCGCCGCGACCTCGTTCCTTTCGACGCCGCGGTCGACGCCGGGGCCCCGGCCGTCATGATCAGCCACGTCGACGTGAAGGCGGTGGCCCCCGGGAAGCCGGCCAGCATGGCGGCCCCGATCTACGACCTGCTCCGCGACGATCTCGGCTTCACCGGTATCGCGGTCACCGACTCGCTCGGGATGGGGGCGGTCACGACCACCACCAAGAAGCCCTCGGTCGCCGCCCTGAAGGCCGGCGCCGACCTCCTGCTGATGCCCGCCGACTCCAAGGCCGCCCACCGCAGCGTCGTCAAGGCCATGCGTTCGGGCCGCCTCGACCGCGCTCGCGTCGAGGAGGCGGCCGCGAAGGTCGTCGCCATGCAGCTGTGGCAGCAGCGCACCGCCGCAGCGGTGCCGGTGCCCGGTGACGTACGCGAGCAGGCGGAGAAGGCCTCTGCGGCCCTCTCCGAGGTGGCCTCCGAAGGCTGACGCCCTCGCCAGCCGGTTCGTGGCACCATCGGTGGCATGAGCGAGCGCCGGCGAGCGACCACCGACGTGGTGCTCCACGTCGACCTGGACCAGTTCATCGCTGCGGTGGAGGTGCTACGGCGGCCCGAGCTCGCCGGGAAGCCGGTGATCGTGGGCGGTCGTGGGGACCCCACCGAGCGGGCCGTGGTCTCGACGGCCTCCTACGAGGCGCGGGCGCACGGGGTCGGCTCCGGGATGCCGCTGCGCCTGGCGGTGCGGAAGTGTCCCGACGCGGTGCTGCTGCCGGTCGACCAGGCTGCCTACGACAAGGCCTCCGCGGGCGTCATGGACACCCTGCGGTCGCTGGAGTGGGGCGGCGTACCCGTCCTGGTCGAGGTCCTCGGCTGGGACGAGGCCTTCCTCGGGCCCGGTCCCGGCCACGGCGACCTCGGCGATCCGGTGGCCTTCGCCCAGGACGTACGCGACCTCGTGCTCGAATGCACCCGGCTGCGCAGCGGGGTCGGCGTCGGTGACAACAAGCTGCAGGCGAAGCTCGCGACGGGGTTCGCCAAGCAGCGCGTCGACGGTGCGCTCGCGCGCGAGGCCGGCGCGGGCGGCCACGAGCCCGGCCCGGACGGGCAGCTGCGGGGGACCGGTGTCTACCGGATCACCCACGAGACCTGGGACGCCGAGATGGGCCACCGCCCCACCGACGCGCTGTGGGGGATCGGGGCCAAGACCGCGAAGCGGCTCGCCGGGCTCGGGATCGAGACGGTCGCCGACCTGGGCGCCGCCTCGGCCGAGGGACTGGCCGCCGCGATCGGCCCCACCACCGGTCCCTGGCTGCGCCGCCTCGGCCGTGGCGCCGACACCAGCCCGGTGGACCCCTCGCCCTGGGTCGCCCGCGGCCACGGCCACGAGGAGACCTTCCAGCAGGACCTCGTCGAGTGGCCCGACATCGTCGCCGCCACCCGCCGGCTGTGCGCCGAGTGCCTCGCGGACGTGGTCAAGGAGGGCCGTCCGGTGACCAGGGTCGAGATCAAGGTGCGGTTCAAGCCGTTCTTCACCGTCACCCGCGGCCACAAGCTCCCCGAGCCCACCCTCGACGGTGGTCGCCTCGCCGACGAGGCGGTGGCGCTGTTGGACCGCGTCGAGAAGGACCGCCCGATCCGCCTGATCGGTGTACGCCTCGAGATGGCCCCGCCGCCCGAAGGCTACTGACCGCCGAAACAGTCGTCGTGGCGGGCCGAGTCGGTAGTTGTGGGGGACGAGACTGCACTTTCGTCGCCCACAACCGCATGCTCGCCCGCCACAAGTACAGATTCGGCGCCCCTCGTGCGAGGAGCGCCGAATCTTGGGTTTTCTACAGGTCAGGCAGCCAGGTCGGGGTCTGCGAAGCGGCGGAGCTTCTGCAGAGCCTCACGCTCGAGCTGGCGTACGCGCTCGGCGGAGATGCCGTGCTTGACGCCGATGTCGGCGAGCTTGTGCTGACGGCCGTCGGTGAGGCCGTAGCGGGAGCGGACGATGTCGGCGGAACGCTCGTCGAGCTGGCCGACGAGCGAGTTGAGCCGCTCGCGCGACTCGACGTCGATGACGTCCATGTCCGGCGACGGCGCCGACTCCTGGGCCATCAGGTCACCCAGGGAGGTGTCGCCGTCCTCGTCGATCGGGGTGTCGAGCGAGACGTGGTCACGACCCCAGGAGAGCAGGTCGAGGACGCGGTCGATGTCCATACCGAGCTCGGCGGCGATCTCCTCCGGCTCCGGGTCACGGCCGAGCTGACGCTCCAGGGTGCGGCGAGCGCCGCCGACCTGGTTGAGCTCCTCGACGACGTGGACCGGGAGCCGGACCACGCGCGCCTGCTGGGCGATGCCGCGGGTGATCGCCTGGCGCACCCACCACGTCGCGTACGTCGAGAACTTGTAGCCCTTGGTGTAGTCGAACTTCTCAACGGCCCGGATCAGGCCGGTATTACCTTCCTGGATCAGGTCCAGCATCGGCATCTGGGCGCGGCCGTACTTCCGCGCGATGGACACCACCAGACGCAGGTTGGCGTTGATGAACTCGCGGGTGGCGCGGTGACCCTCTTCGGCCAGCCACTCCAGCTCCGCTCGGGTGGCTCCACCGGGTGCCTTCTTCCGGCCGACGCGGCCCTCGGCCAAGAGGTGCTCGGCCATCAGGCCGGCCTCGATCGCCTTGGACAGCTCAACCTCTTTGGCGGCATCCAGGAGCTCGTTGCGGGCGATCTCGTCGAGATACAGCCCGACGCTGTCACGCCCCTCGATCTCTCGGGTGGCGGTTGCGGTGCGTGTCGCCATGGGAACCTCCTCACGGTGAGGTTTGTGGCCTCACGGTGGTTTCAACGCTTCGCCCCTCCCAGGTGTTCCCTGGTAGAGCGCCTTGTCATCGAATCCGTCTTCGATCTCTTGTCCGGTTCGACGTACGCGGCAGGCGATAAGTTGCATCGCGAGGTGAATCTCAGGGGTTTCTCATGGAGTACCCCGAGACGCCCGCAGATATGCCCAGGCCGTGTCTCCCGAATCCACGCCCGCTACGCGACGTTTCGCATCCGATCTGGCTGCGTTGGCGCCGCTCGAAAGCCTCCAGGCTGCCTTCGCAGCGCCGCCTTGCCAGATCGGCCCGAAACGCCGCTCGCGGCCGCCGTGTCTTCGAGAGACACGGCCTACGCAGAGGTCACCTGGTCGATCATCCAGGCGAGGCTGAACGCCCGGTCCTCCCACGCCTTGTAGCGCCCCGAGACCCCGCCGTGCCCGGCGGCCATCTCCGTCTTCAGCAGTACGTCGCCAGGATTCTCGGCCGTTGCGCGCAGCTTGGCGACCCATTTCGCGGGCTCGACGTAGAGCACCCGGGTGTCGTTGATGCTGGTCTCGGCCAGGATCGGCGGGTAGTGCTGGGCGGTGACGTTCGTGTAGGGGTCGTAGGAGGACATGTAGTCGTAGGTCTCCTTGTCGGCCTCCGGGTTGCCCCACTCGTCGTACTCGGTGACGGTCAGCGGCAGCGTCGCGTCGAGCATTGTCGTCAGCGCGTCCACGAAAGGCACAGCGGCGACGATGGCGCCCACGGCGTCGGGTGCCTGGTTGGCGACCGCACCCATCAGCAGCCCGCCGGCGCTGCCGCCCTCGGCGATGATCTTGCTGGGCGTGGACCAGCCCGACTCGGCGAGGTGGCGCGCACAGGCGATGTAGTCGGAGAAGGTGTTCTGCTTCTTCAGCATCTTCCCGTCGTCGTACCACGCCCGGCCCATCTCGCCGCCGCCGCGGATGTGGGCGATGGCGAAGCCGATCCCACGGTCCAGCAGGCTCAGCCGGGCGATCGAGAAGTAGGGGTCCATGCTGGCCTCGTAGGAGCCGTAGGCGTAGAGCAGCACCGGGATCGGACCCTGCTCGTGCAGCCCCTTCTTCGCCACGATCGAGATCGGCACCCGGACGCCGTCCTCGGCCGTCGCCCACAGCCGGTGCTCCTCGTAGTCGTCCCGGTCGTAGCCACCGAGCACCGGGGCCTGCTTGCGCAGGGTGAGCTCGCGGCTGCGTACGTCGTAGTCGTAGACGGAGGCCGGGGTGCGCATCGTGGTGTAGCCGAGCCGCACGACCGGCGTCTCGAAGGTCGGGTTGGAGCCGGAGCCGATGGTGTAGAGCTCGTCGTCGAACTTCACCAGGTAGTCGTCGGCCACGCCGTCCTCGCCGAGCTCCAGGATGCGCAGCTGGGTCAGGCCCTCGCTGCGCTGGTGCACGACCAGGTGGCCGGCGAAGGCGTCGACGTCCTCCAGGCGTACGCCGGGGGTGTGCGGGATCAGCGGCCGCCACTCGGACCCCGGGGTCGGCGCGATCGGCGCGGTGGCGATCTCGAAGTCGGGTCCGGAGGCGTTGTGGGTGACCAGGAAGACGTCCTCGCCGGCGATGGTGGCGTGCTCCACCGAGTATTCGACGCCCTCCTCGCGGGCGGCGAAGACCTGCCAGCCGGCGTCGGGGTCGTCGAGGTCGAGGAAGCGGTATTCGGCGGTGATCTTCGCGGCCGTCCCGATGAACATGAACCGGTCGGACTTGGTGCGTCCCACGCCGACCCAGAACCGGTCATCGGTCTCGTGGAAGACCAGCTCGTCCTCGTCCTGGCTGGTGCCGAGGCGGTGGCGCCAGATCTTGTCGGCGCGCCAGGACTCGTCGGCGGTCGTGTAGTAGAGGTTGGCGGAGTCGCGGTCCCAGGTGGCGCCGCCGTGGACGTTAGTGAGCTCGTCGGTCAGCAGCTCGCCGGTGGTGAGGTCCTTGACGCGTACGGTGTAGCGCTCGTCGCCGGTCACGTCGGTCGCGTAGGCGAGCAGGGTGGTCGACGGGCTGACCGAGGACCCGCCGAGGCTGAAGAAGTCGTGGCCCTCGGCGAGCCCGTCCAGGTCGAGCAGCACCTCCTCACCGGGCAGCGCGGGCTGGTCGTGGGTGACGTCGGCCGGGGTCGGGGGAGTCCAGTCGTCGGGGTCGGCCACCTTGACGCGGCAGCTCGCGCCGTACTGCTTGCCCTCGAAGCTGCGGCCGTAGTACCAGTAGCCGCGCGAGCGCGTCGGGACGCTCAGGTCGGTCTCCAGGGTGCGCGCCTTGATCTCCTCGAAGATCTGCGAGCGCAGATCGGCCAGGTGGTCGGTCTGCTCCTTGGTGTAGGCGTTCTCGGCCTCGATGTAGGAGATGACCTCGGGGTTCTCCTTCTCACGGAGCCACTCGTAGTCGTCGGTCCGGGTCAGGCCGTGGAACTGCTTCGACGAGGGCTTCTTGGGAGCGATCGGCCAGGGCATCGAGGAGCGGTCTGCAGACATGAACGAGACCCTATCCTCGCGACCCTCGAACGCCCGACCGCAGCACCGGTGCGCTTGAGGCATCGCATCGCGCTATCGCACACCCGGGTCGCCTGGCGCGATACCGCACCCACCGGCCGCGACGGCGGAATCCGGGCCGGGGGAGAGGGCCTCAGGACTCGGCGTAGGGCTGAAGGTCGGGGTCGTCGGCGGCGTAGGACCGCACCGGGCCGGCGGGGGTCTCGGCGGTCTCGAAGCGCACGGTCACCACGCCTCGCCCCGACCCCCAGACCCAGCCGCGGCCCATCTCCGCGTGGACGACGTCCATGCCGGCCGCCCAGGTGGGCCGCCGCACGGGCTCGGGCAGCGGGAGGTCGGGCTCGGTGTCGTCCTCGCCGTCGTCGCCGAAGAGGTCCTCCTGGATCCAGTCGGCGAGGCCGGAGACACCGACCCCGAGAAGGCGTACGCCGCCGGCCGTGTCGCCCGCGGTGAACAGCTCGCCGAGCAGGGACCTGGCCAGGCGGGCGATGGTGCCGGCCTGGTCGGTGGGCGCCGGCAGCGTCGCGGAGCGGTTGATCGTGGTGAAGTCGTAGAGCCTGACCTTGATCGTGATCGTGCGGCCCGAGAGTCCGTTCTTCTTCAGCCGGGCGGCGACCTCGCCGGCCTGCCGGGTGAGGATCTGCTCCATGAGCGGCCGGTCGGTCAGGTCGGTGTCGTAGGTGCCCTCCACGCTGACCGACTTGGTCTCGCGCTCGGGCTCGACGCGCCGGTCGTCCTGGGCGCGGGCCAGCTTGTAGAGGTTGGTGCCGTGGGACTTGCCCACGAGGCGTACGAGCTCCTCGACGCTGACCTGCTCCAGATCGGCCACGGTGTGGATGCCGGCCCGGCGCAGCCGCTCGGCGGTGGCGGGGCCGACGCCCGGGATCACCTTGACGTTCATCGGCCGGAGCAGGTCGAGCTCGGTGCCGGGCGCCACCACGACCAGGCCGTCGGGCTTGTCCAGGTCGCTGGCGATCTTGGCGATGAACTTTGAGCTGGCGAGGCCGACGCTCGCGCTCAGCCCGCCGGTGACCTCGGCGACCTCGGCGCGGACCCGGGCAGCGGTCTCGGTCACGGTCTCGACCTCGAGGTCGGGCAGGTCGGCCGTGGCGAGATCGACGAAGGCCTCGTCGAGGGAGAGCGGCTCGACCAGCGGGGACAGGTCGCGCAGGATGCCGAATACCTGCTCGCTCACTTTCTTGTAGGCGTGGAAGCGCGGGTAGAGGAAGGCGGCGTGTCCGCACAGCGCGCGGGCCTCGCGGGTCGACATCGCCGAGCGGACGCCGAAGGTCCTGGCCTCGTAAGAGGCGGTGCTGACCACGCCGCGGCCGCCGATGCCGCCCACGACCACCGGCTTGCCGCGCAGGGAGGGCTTGTCGCGCTGCTCGACGGAGGCGAAGAACGCGTCGAGGTCGAGGTGCATCACCGACGCGTGCGGTCTCATGGTGGCAACCTATCGGGCAGCGGGGACAGTCTGTCCTGGGCCGGTTGTCGTCCACAGGGCCGGTTGGGGACGGAGTTGTCCACAGGCGCCCGTTTTGGCCCGGAAACTGTCGGTGGGTCACGGGGAGTGTGGTCCGCATGACCACGAAACTCTCCATCGCCCGTCCCGAGGACGTCCTGGCCGCCGTGCCCATCCTGTTGGGTTTCCAGCCCGAGAAGTCGATCGTCATGCTGACGTTCGGCGGTGCGCATCAGGTGCACGGCCGGATCGACCTCCCGCCCCCGGGTGAGGTCGAGGGCTGCCTCGACAGTCTCCTCCTGCCCGCCGTCCGTCATCAGGTGCGCGGCGTCCTGCTCGTCCTCTACGACAGCGGTCCGCGCTTCGGGCTGAAGATCGCCCGACGCCTGGCCGAGAGGCTCGCCGAGTGCGACATCGATCTGATCGGCTGCCTGCGGGTGCAGGACGGCCGGTGGTTCGACCCGCTCGGGTTCCACGGCGTCCCTGACGATGGGGTGCCGTTCGACGTCGGCGCCCACCCGTTCCGCGCCCAGGCGGTCTACGACGGTCACCTGGTGCGCCGCTCCCGCACCGAGCTGGCCGCCTCGATCGCCGCGGTCCCCGCGGCCGTCGCCGAGACCGAGGCGGCGCTGGAGAAGGCCTCCTCGATGAAGATCTACGAGGTCGGCCGCCTCGTCGACGACGCCGTCGCCGGGTCGGTCCTGTCGGCTGGTCAGGTCGCCTCCCTGCTGCTGGCGCTGGGTGACCCGCAGCGGCGCGACGCCGCCTGGGGTGGGATGACCCGGGAGGAGGCGAGAGCCCACGTCCGCCTGTGGACCGATGTCGTACGCCGCAGCCCCGACGACCACGTCGCCCACCCGGCCGCGGTGCTGGCCCTCGCCGCCTGGCTGGGCGGAGACGGTGCGCTCGCCTGGTGCGCACTCGACCGCTGCTTCGCGAGCGAGCGCCACCACGGCCTCGGGCTGCTGGTCGCGCAGATGCTCGAGGGCGCGGTCCCTCCCACCGCCTGGGAGGAGGCGCTGAGCCGGGCTGACCTTTCGGTCTAGTCGTTGCGGTAGCGCAGCCGCTTCCACCGGCGGCTCAGCCCCGAGCGCGGGTCGACCCAGGCGTTGCGGGTCACCACGACGTACGTCAGCGGCGCTCCGATCTCCCGGAACGCCTGGCGCGCGGCGGCGAGCCAGCGGAGGTCGACGTCCTCGAGCTCCAGGCCGCCGGCCCGAGTCAGCCACACGACCGGGTCCGGCACGCCGACGCGGCGCCGCATGCTGTGGATGATGTCGGCCCGCAGCCACTGGTCGGTGGGCTCGTCCTCGCGATGGGCGTGGACGACCTCCTTGCCGCCGGGGATACCGAGGTGGACGAGCGCCAGGAACGACCGCCGGTGCTCGGTGGCGGTGTGGTCGAGCACGGCCCGTCTGAGCCGCTTCTCCAGCACGGGGGAGAGCGGCTCGTGCAGCCCTTCGACGGACGTCTCGGACAGGGCGGACAGGGTGGACATGGAGGCCATGGGGCAAGCGTGCAACGGATCCCGGAACGGCGCGACCCGCTATCCACAGGCATGAGCAGGTGCTTCACCGCGAGATGAGGCAGGATGTCCCTTATGCCTTCGCTCCACATCACCGGCGACGAGGCCGCCGACAAGCTGCTCTCCGAAGACCCGTTCGCGCTGTTGCTGGGCATGGCCCTGGACCAGCAGTACCGGATGGAGGATGCGTTCAAGGGAGGCCACAAGCTGGTGGCCCGACTCGGACATCTGGATCCCGCCCGCATCGCCGAGATGGACCCTGAGGAGTTCAAGGCGATCGCCTCGACCCCGCCGGCGATCCACCGGTTCCCCGGTTCGATGTCGGCGAAGGTGCAGGGGATCGCCGCCATCGTCACCAGCGAGTACGGTGGTGACGTCACCCGGCTCTGGACCGAGGCCTCCAGCGGCAAGGATCTGCTCAAGCGGGTCCAGGCGCTCCCGGGGTTCGGGAAGCAGAAGGCGCAGATCTTCGTCTCGCTGCTGGCCAAGCAGCTGGGGGTGCGGCCCGAGGGCTGGGAAGAGGCCGTCGGGGACTACGCGCTCGATGGTTACCGTTCTGTGGCTGACGTCGTCGACGTTGCGTCGTTGCAGAAGGTGCGTGACTACAAACAGCAGAAGAAGGCCGCAGCCAAAGCAGCCGGATGAGTTGGCGGGTGATACGACGCCCCGGATGGGGAATGTTCACCACCACCGTGGCAGAATGAATCTGCGGCTCTTGACGACCCCGGGCCCTGCCGCGCCCAAACTGAGTTTTTGATAAGTCTCGACCAAGTTCGACGGAGAGGTGTTCGTGTCCTCGAACGCGCGCAAGATACCCGCTGAGGTACTCGCCCACCCTGCCGTGAAGGCACTGATCGACCAGGCCAAGCCGACTGGACGTGTGAGCCCCGACCAGGTCCGCCAGGCCAGCGAGGATGCTGCGGTCGAGCCCAGGCATCTGAAGGCACTGCTCGGTCACCTGAGCACGCTCGGCATCTCGGTGGACCTCGGCACCGCCGTCACCGGCCGTGCCGCGGCGGCGACGACCTCGACCCGCAAGACGACCACTGCGAAGGCGCCGGCCAAGAAGGCCGCCGCCAAGAAGGTCGCTGCCGAGACCGAGAAGCCGGCGGAGAAGCCGGTCAAGGCCGCGGCGAAGAAGGCCGACGAGCCGGAGCCCAAGAAGACGACCGAGATCGACGAGGACGGCGAGGAGATCGTCCTCGAGGACGTCGAGGTCGACGTCGATGACGTCGACGAGATCGATGTCGACGACTCGGACGACTCGGACGACGACGAGGCCGCGGTCGTCCAGATCGGTCCCGACGGCAAGAAGATCCTGCCCGACATCCCCGACGAGCAGTTCGAGAAGGACGTCGCCGCCGATCCCACGATCAAGGAGGACGAGAAGGAGGCCGAGAAGCAGAGCTTCGTCGTCTCCACCTCCGACGACACCGACGAGCCCGAGCAGACCGTCATGGTCGCGGGCGCGACCGCCGACCCGGTCAAGGACTACCTCAAGCAGATCGGCAAGGTCCCGCTGCTCAACGCCGAGATGGAGGTCGAGCTCGCCAAGCGGATCGAGGCCGGCCTCTTCGCGGAGGAGAAGCTCGGCAAGGGCGGCAAGATCACCCCGAAGATCCTCGACGAGCTGGAGTGGATCGCCGAGGACGGCAAGCGCGCCAAGAACCACCTCCTGGAGGCCAACCTCCGTCTGGTGGTCTCGCTGGCCAAGCGCTACACCGGCCGCGGCATGCTCTTCCTCGACCTGATCCAGGAGGGCAACCTCGGTCTGATCCGTGCGGTCGAGAAGTTCGACTACACCAAGGGCTACAAGTTCTCGACCTACGCGACCTGGTGGATCCGTCAGGCCATCACTCGCGCGATGGCCGACCAGGCCCGCACCATCCGTATCCCGGTGCACATGGTCGAGGTCATCAACAAGCTGGCCCGTGTGCAGCGCCAGATGCTCCAGGACCTGGGCCGTGAGCCCACCCCGGAGGAGCTGGCCAAGGAGCTCGACATGACCCCCGAGAAGGTCATCGAGGTCCAGAAGTACGGTCGCGAGCCGATTTCGCTCCACACCCCGCTGGGCGAGGACGGCGACTCCGAGTTCGGTGACCTGATCGAGGACTCCGAGGCGATCGTCCCGGCCGACGCAGTCTCGTTCACGCTGCTCCAGGAGCAGCTGCACGCGGTGCTCGACACGCTCTCCGAGCGTGAGGCCGGCGTCGTGAGCATGCGCTTCGGCCTGACCGACGGCCAGCCGAAGACTTTAGACGAGATCGGCAAGGTCTACGGGGTCACCCGCGAGCGCATCCGTCAGATCGAGTCCAAGACGATGTCGAAGCTGCGACACCCGTCGCGTTCGCAGGTTTTGCGCGACTATCTCGACTGATCTGGCTAAGATCACCCCGAACGCCTTCCCGGACATCTGGGAGGGCGTTCGCCATTTCCACCGAGAAGCCGCGCCGAGTAGGTAGTTGTGGGCGACGAAACTGTGGTTTCGTCGCCCACAACTACCTACTCGGCACGCCAGAACGACCGACTCGGCGGGGGAGGGTCAGGTGAGGAACAGCCCGACGACCCAGGTGATGGTGGCGAGGGTGGCGGCGGTGGCGTCGATCAGGATGAAGAGACCGATCGCCTTCAGGGCGGTCCAGGTCGAGGCCCAGGCGTCGCCGGCGTCGCCGCCGTGACGGCGCAGCTCGGCGAGGAAGACGCCGAGGGGGAACCCGACGAAGACGCCGACGACCGGGATCACGAAGAAGCCGATGATGGCCAGGATCGCGCCGACGATCTGGGTGGACAGCGGCATCCCGGAGTCCTTGAGGCGCTTGCCGGGGATGGCGTACTTGGTGATCAGCCCGATGGCGATGAAGGCGGCGGAGATGCCGAAGATCACCCACCCGGTGGACTCGCCCAGCCAGATGGCCCAGCCGAGGATCGCGGCGGCGACGAGCAGCGCTCCACCGGGGAGGACGGGGACGATGATGCCGGCGATGCCGAAGGCGATGACCAGCGCGACGAGAACTTCGACGAGACTCACGGGGTGACCCTAGCCCTTGCGGCGGGCCGAGATGCGCCGGAGGCCCGGACCGTCGTGGTCCGGGCCTCCGGGGGAGTTGGTGGGTGGGGTCAGTTCTTCTCGGTGAGCTTGTGCGTCTCGTCGGTGATCGAGCTGGCGATCTCCTTGAGCTTCTCACCGTGCTCGCGGGCGTGGTGGGCGCAGAACAGCAGTTCGCCGCCGGAGTGGAGCTCCGCGCGGACGTAGGCCTGCGCTCCGCACCGGTCGCAACGGTCCTCGGACGTGAGCGGCGAGCTGGTGGCAACGGCAGTGGTCACATCGGCCTCATTTCTGATCATGATTGCGCCGGGATAACGTACGTGAGTCGTAGAAGATTCCCTAGATCGCTAGCGTTTCCTCGCGGACTCTTACCTCCGTCGCACCTCTAATCCTTGCAGTTGTCGCTCCGGGTTGGGGATCCGGGTCGGACCTACCCACGGGACATCGCTGTCCGTGACAGACATTCTTACCTGTCAGTCGACCATTTCGTGCATCGAAACCCGCAAGTTCCGCGTAACGGACCGATCACGACGTACGTGTGCCGCCGGATGGTGCGGGGGCCGGTTGCCGCGTGCCTGCGTGAGACCCGGGCGTGTCGCACGGTAGATTTCATCCGAGCAGCACCCCGCCGCAATCCCCCGAGCACCATCGCAGCAACGCAGTACAGCCAGGAGCCGATCATCTCTGACAACACCTACAACGCCGCGCACCTCCTCGTCCTCGAGGGCCTGGAGGCGGTTCGCAAGCGTCCCGGTATGTACATCGGCTCGACCGACACCCGGGGTCTCATGCACTGCCTGTGGGAGATCATCGACAACGGCGTCGACGAGGCGCTGGCCGGAGTCGCCGGCCACGTCGAGGTCACGATGCACCCCGACGGCTCGGTGGAGGTCTACGACGACGGCCGCGGCATCCCGACCGACAAGGAGCCCCGCACCGGGCTCCCGGGCGTCGAGGTGGTCGCGACCAAGCTGCACGCGGGCGGCAAGTTCGGCGGTGGCTCCTACAACGCGACCGGTGGTCTGCACGGTGTCGGTCTCTCGGTCGTCAACGCGCTCTCGAGCCGGATGGACATCGACGTGGACCGCTCGCCGGCCCAGCAGGGGATGTCGTTCCGTCGTGGGGTCCCGGGCGTGTTCGACGGCGACGGCCCGACGGCCGGCTTCACGCCGCAGAGCGGCCTGAGCCGCAAGGGCAAGCGGGTCGCCAAGGGCAAGACCGGCACCCGGGTCAGGTTCTGGCCCGACCGGCAGATCTTCACCAAGGACGCCCGCTTCGAGCTCGAGGGGCTGCTCGGCCGCGCCCGCCAGACCAGCTTCATCGTCCCCGGGCTCGAGCTGGTCATCCGCGACCTGTCCGGTGCGGACCCGGTCGAGGAGAAGTTCCGCCACGACGGCGGCATCGCCGAGTTCGTCGACTTCCTGGCCAAGGACGAGCCGGTCAGCGGCGTACTCCGTCTGCAGGGGTCGGACACCTTCACCGAGACCGTGCCGATGCTCGACGACGCCGGCCACATGACCCCGCAGGACGTCGAGCGCGAGCTCGGCGTCGACATCGCGGTGCGGTGGGGGAGCGGCTACGACACCGAGATCCGTTCCTTCGTCAACGTGATCGCCACCCCGAAGGGTGGCACCCACGTCAGCGGCTTCGAGAACGCGCTGACCAAGACCTTCAACGACGCGATGCGCGCGGCCAAGGTGCTCAAGGTCAACGACAAGGACATCGTCAAGGAGGACGTCCTCGAGGGCCTCACCGCCGTCGTGACGGTGCGTCTGGCCGAGCCCCAGTTCGAGGGCCAGACCAAGGAGATTCTCGGCACCCCGGCGGCTCGCAGCGTGGTACGCAAGGTCGTCGCCGCCGAGATGAAGACCTTCCTCACCGAGTCGCGCGGCGCGCAGAAGCAGCAGGCCAAGCTGGTGATGGAGAAGGTGTACGCCGCCTCCAAGACCCGCCTCTCGCTGCGTCAGCAGAAGGAGAACCAGCGGCGCAAGAACGCGCTGGAGTCCTCCGCGCTGCCCTCCAAGCTCGCCGACTGCCGCACCACCGACGACCGCGCCGAGCTCTTCATCGTCGAGGGTGACTCCGCGCTCGGCACCGCCAAGGTGGCGCGCAACTCGGAGTTCCAGGCGCTGCTGCCGATCCGCGGCAAGATCCTCAACGTCCAGAAGGCCTCGGTCGGCGACATGCTGAAGAACGCCGAGTGCTCCTCGATCATCCAGGTCGTCGGCACGGGCACCGGGCGCAGCTTCGACCTGGACGCGGCGCGCTACGGCAAGATCATCTTCATGGCCGACGCCGACTCCGACGGCGCCCACATCCGTACGCTGCTGGCGACCCTGTTCTTCAAGTACATGCCCGAGCTGATCGCCGCCGGCAAGGTCTACACCGCGGTCCCGCCGCTGCACCGGATCGAGATCTCCAACCCGAAGAAGGGGATGGAGAAGTACATCTACACCTACTCCGACCCCGAGCTGCAGCGGAAGCTGGCCGAGCTGAAGAAGAAGAACGTCAGCTGGAAGGACCCGGTGCAGCGCTACAAGGGTCTGGGTGAGATGGACGCCGACCAGCTGGCCGAGACCACGATGGACCCGCGCCACCGCACGCTTCGCCGGCTGACGCTGGACGACGCCGACGCGGCCGCGGCGGTCTTCGACCTGCTGATGGGCTCCGAGGTCGCTCCGCGCAAGGAGTTCATCGTCGCCGGAGGCGGTCAGCTCTCCGAGACCGACCTCGACTTCTAGGCGCCACGGTGGATCAGAAGGCAGCACGGACGGCAGCGACCAAGGCGTTCAAGGCTGGCGGCATGCCGCTGCGCAAGGGCCACCACCGGCTCGGTGACCCCAAGAGCGACGACATCGTCTGGTACATCGACCTGCGCGCCCAGGGCGCCGGACCGACTGCGCCGCTGCGCTTCGAGATCGGCTGCTGGGTCGCGGCGCTGGGCCATCCCGAGCCCGAGGGTGGCCCGGTCGACTGTCCGCTCCTGCTGGACCGGCCCGTCGCGGCGACCAGCCCGGCCGAGATCGGCGAGGAGGTCGGTGACCTGGTCACCCTCGTCGGCGACCTCGACTCGGTCGCGGCGCTGCGCGAGGCACTGGCCGACGGAGCGCTGGGGCGGCCGTTGGTCGACCAGTCGCTGCGTACGTTTCTGGACGGGTAGCGCCCCGGAGCGGGTGGATCCTCAGCGCTCCGCCAGCAGCGCGAAGAGGTCGCCGACCTCGCCCAGGTGGCCGAGCTTGTCGGGGTTGAGGACGTTGTGCATGCGGACGATCCGCCCGCCGTCGACGTCGAGCGCGATGACGCCGAGCAGGGCGCCGTCGGCGCCACGGGTGAGCATCGCCGGCTGGCCGTTGGCGTAGGACAGCTCGAGGCGTACGCCGAGGCGCTCGCCCTGGCGCATGAGCCCGAGCAGGAAGCGGGCGACCGCGACGGCGCCGAGCATCGGCTTCTGGATGGCCGGAGCCCGCCCGCCGCCGTCGGCGACGAACACGACGTCGTCGGCGAGCAGCCGCTCCAGGCCGCTGACGTCGCTCGCGGACAGCGCGGCGACGAACTGGGCGGCGAGCTGGTCGCGGCGCTCGGCCGAGGGCTCGAAGCGTGGCGTGCCGTCGGCGATCCGCTTGCGGGCGCGGGTGAAGATCTGGCGGCAGTTGGTCGCGCTCTTGTCGACGATCGGGGCGATGTCGTCGTAGTCGTAGCCCATCACCTCGCGCAGCACGAAGACCGCGCGCTCGACGGGCGTGAGCGACTCCAGCAGGACCAGGAACGCGGTGCTCACGGTCTCGTCGAGCTCGAGACGGTGCGCGGGGTCCTCGTCGGAGACCAGGATCGGCTCGGGCAGCCACGGCCCGACGTACTGCTCGCGTCGGTGGCGGGCCGAGCGCAGGGTGTCGATGGCGATCCGGGTGGTGACCGTGGTGGCGTACGCATCCAGGTTCTCGACCTCGCCCGACTCCTGCGTGCTGCGGTGCATCCGCAGGAACGCCTCCTGCACGATGTCCTCCGCCTCGGCGACGCTGCCGAGCATCCGGTAGGCGATCGAGAACATCAGCGGGCGGAGCCCGTCATGGGCGCTTGCGAGGTCCACGAGTGCAGGACCTTACGCCAGCTGTCACAGGAGCGCAGGTCGTTTCGTCGGTGGGATCAGACATCGACGAAAGGAACATGCAATGCGCATCTTCATCGCAGGCGGAACCGGCGCGGTCGGCATCAGGATGGTGCCGCTGCTGGTGGCCGCCGGACACGAGGTGTACGGCTCGACCCGCCACGAGGCGGGGTGCGAGATGCTGGCGGGCCTGGGCGCGACCGGGATCGTGATGGACCCGCTGAACGCGCAGAGCGTCCAGGACGCCGTCGCCAAGGCCTCGCCCGAGGTGATCGTCCACCAGCTCACCGCGCTGGGCGGGCTCAGCGGGAACCTGAAGAAGTTCGACCGTGAGTTCGCCATGACCAACCGGCTGCGTACCGAGGGCACCGACCACCTGCTGGCGGCGGCTCGGGCGGGCGGCGTGCGGCGGTTCGTGGCGCAGAGCTTCGGGGGCGGCTGGACCCTCGAGCGCACCGGCGGGTGGGTCAAGGACGAGACCGCCCCGCTCATCGCCGACCCCGGCAAGGAGGCGCGCGGCACCCTGGCGGCGATCCGCCACCTGGAGGACGCGGTGGTCTCGACAGGCTCGACCTCCGATGGATCCGACCTCGAAGGCGTCGTGCTGCGCTACGGCAACTTCTACGGCCCCGGCAACGCCGCGTCCCGTGACGGCGCCATCGGTGAGCTGCTGCGCAAGGGGAAGATGCCGGTGGTCGGCGGCGGCACGGGGGTGTGGTCGTTCGTCCACATCGACGACGTGGCCGCCGCGACCGTCGCGGCCATCGACCGGGGCGCGCCGGGCATCTACAACATCGTCGACGACGAGCCCGCGCCGGTGAACCAGTGGATGCCGTACCTGGCCGAACAGGTCGGTGGCCGCAACCCGATGCGGCTGCCGGCCTGGCTGGCGCGGCCGCTGATCGGCGAGTTCGGGGTCGCCCTGATGACCTCGGTGCGCGGGTCGTCCAACGCCAAGGCCAAGCGCGAGCTCGGCTGGACCCCGTCCTATCCGACCTGGCGCGAGGGCTTCCGGACCGGGATCGGCTGATGCTGGTTATGGTGGCGCGGTGAAGATGATCGCGTTGCAGGACGAGTGGTGGCCGGCGATGACCTGCTTCGGGTGCGGGCCGGCCAACGCGGAGGGGCTCCAGCTGAAGAGCTATCCGCAGCTGGACGGGAGCGTGACCGCGACCTTCCAGCCGTGGCCGCAGCACGACAACGGCGGCGGGTTCCTCAACGGCGGGATCATCGCGACCCTGCTCGACTGTCACAGCGCCGCCGCGGTGCACCAGGAGGCCTTCCTCAACGGCTGGATGCCCGCCGAGGGGGAGTCGCTGGCCTACGTGACGGCCGGGATCGACGTACGTTACCGCCGGCCGGCTCCGCTCCGGGAGCCGGTCACGCTGATCGCCTCGACCAAGGACGCCAGCGAGGACGAGATCACCTCGCTGGTGCGGCTGGAGTGGGACGGGAAGGTCCGCGCCGAGGGCGAGGCGCTGTGGAAGCGGTGGCGCCCGCGGAGCTAGCCGGAGCAGCAGAAACGGCCCCCAACAGGTTGGGGGCCGTTCCTCGTCGGCTGGGTCAGTCGAGCAGCTCGGTCACGGTGCCTGCGGCCACGGTGCGACCACCCTCACGGACCGCGAAGCCGAGTCCGACGTCCATCGCGATCGGCTTCTCCAGCTCCACCCCGAGCTCGATCGTGTCGCCGGGCATCACCAGGGCGATGTCACCCAGGTCGATCCCGCCGGGCACGTCCGTGGTCCGGAAGTAGAACTGCGGCCGGTAGTCCGCGGCGAACGGCGTGTGCCGGCCGCCCTCGGAGGTGGACAGCGCGTGCAGGTTCGCCCGGAACCTCCGGTGCGGCCGTACGCTGCCCGGCAGTGCCACCACCTGGCCGCGACGGACCTCGTCGCGCTTGACGCCACGCAGCAGCACGGCCGCGTTGTCGCCCGCCTCGGCGGACTCCAGCGACTTGCCGAACGTCTCCAGACCGATCGCCGTGCTGGTGATCGTCGAGCCGAGGCCCACGACCTCGACCGCGTCGCCGACCTTCAGCGAGCCGCGCTCGACGGCACCGGTGACCACGGTGCCGCGGCCGGTGATGGTGACGACGTTCTCGATCGGCATCAGGAACGGCTCGCCGAGCTCACGCTCCGGCACCGGCACGTAGTCGTCGATCGCGTCCAGCAGGTCGCCGATCGCGGCGGTCCACTCCGGCTCGCCCTCCAGCGCCTTCAGCCCGGACACCCGGACCACCGGCACGTCGTCACCGGGGAACCCGTACTCGGAGAGGAGGTCACGGACCTCCAGCTCGACCAGGTCGAGCAGCTCCGGGTCGTCGACGGTGTCGGCCTTGTTGAGCGCCACCACCAGGTAGGGCACCCCCACCCGGCGCGCGAGCAGCACGTGCTCCCGCGTCTGCGGCATGGCGCCGTCCTGAGCGGAGACGACGAGGATGGCGGCGTCCACCTGGGCGGCGCCGGTGATCATGTTCTTCACGTAGTCGGCGTGCCCGGGCATGTCGACGTGCGCGTAGTGCCGGGTCGCGGTCTCGTACTCGACGTGCGAGATGTTGATCGTGATCCCGCGCTGCAGCTCCTCCGGCGCACGGTCGATGCCGTCGAAGGCGATGAAGCGGTTCACGCTCGGGTCGCGCTCCGCGAGCACCTTGGTGATCGCGGCGGTCAGCGTCGTCTTGCCGTGGTCGACGTGACCCATCGTCCCGATGTTGAGGTGCGGCTTGGTCCGCACGAACTGGCTCTTGGCCATGAGAGTTCCTTTGTCCGTCAGAAGATTTCGGGGTGAGCCAGGACCCTCCGGCAAGCCCTCACAGCGCTGTCACCGCGATGAGGGGGCCGGTGCGGGCCACCCTCCTCCGCGGGTCCTGCGAGGCAGGAGGAGGGTCAGCTTCGAGCGCCGGTGCAATCGACTGACGGAGCCCACGTGGGAGCGCCCGTCAGGCTCTTGCCTGACAGGTCGAACTCGGAAACCACGCGGAACATGCGCATCACGTTAGGTGCCAACACAGACACCCGCAATGTAATTCCCGGCTAGCGCGCCTCCAGGCGCACGACGACCGACTTCGAGGTCGGGGTGCGGCTGCCGTCGGCGTAGGAGTCGAGCGGGATGAGGACGTTCGTCTCCGGGAAGTACGCCGCGGCGGAGCCGCGCGGGGTCGAGTAGGCGACGACACGGAAGCCCGCGGCGCGACGCTCGCCGTCGGTCCAGACCGAGACGATGTCGACGGTGTCGCCGTCGGCGACGCCGAGCTCGAGGAGGTCCTCGGGGTTGACGAAGACGACGCGGCGCCCGCCCTTGATGCCGCGGTAGCGGTCGTCGTAGCCGTAGACCGTGGTGTTGAACTGGTCGTGGGAGCGCAGCGTCTGGAGCAGCAGGTGTCCGGGGGGAGCGGTGACCGCGGTCAGCGGGTTGGCGGTGACCCGGGCGCGCCCGGTCGCGGTGTTGAAGGTGCGGGAGTCGCGGGGGCCGTTGGGCAGGGCGAAGCCGCCGGGCGCCTTCAGGCGGGCCTCGAAGTCCTCGAACCCGGGGATGACGGCCGAGATGTGCCAACGGATCCGGGAGTAGTCGACGCCCATCGTGGCCCAGTCGATGCCCTGGTCCGAGCCGAAGAGCGCCTCGCCGATCGCGCAGATGATGCCGACCTCGCTGCGCAGCTCCTTCGAGCCCGGGAGCAGGCGGCCGTGGGAGGCGTGGACCATGCCCATCGAGTCCTCGACGGTGACGTACTGCTCCCGGCCGCCGGTCTCGTCGCGCTCGGTGCGGCCCAGGCACGGCAGGATCAGGCCCTCGCGGCCGTGGTGGAGGTGGCTGCGGTTGAGCTTGGTCGAGATCTGGACGGTGAGACCGACGTCGGCGAGCGCCGCGGTGGTGACCGCGGTGTCGGGCGTCGCGGCGGCGAAGTTGCCGCCGAGAGCGAGGAAGACGTCGACGGCGCCGTCGCGCATCGCCTCGATCGCGGCGACCACGTCGTAGCCCTCCTCGCGCGGCGGCGTGATGCCGAACTCGTCACGGACCGCGTCGAGGAACCAGGCCGGCGGCTTCTCCCAGATGCCCATCGTGCGGTCGCCCTGCACGTTGGAGTGGCCACGGACCGGGCACGCACCCGCACCGGGCTTGCCGATGTTGCCGCGCAGCAGCAGGAACGAGGCGATCTCGCGGATCGTGGCGACCGAGTTCTTGTGCTGGGTCAGGCCCATCGCCCAGCACACGATGATGCGGTCCCGGGTCTCGACGAGGTCGGCGAGCGACTCGATCACCTCGCGCGAGATGCCGCTGAGCCGGGTGATCTCGTCCCACTCCATCGCGGCCCAGGCCTGCGCCGCGACCTCGAAGCCGTCGGTGTGCGCCTCCAGGAACGCGTGGTCGACGGCGTCGCGCTCGACGAGGACCTTGTTGATCCCGGCGAACAGCGCGAGGTCGCCGTTGACCTGCACAGGTACGTGCATGTCGGCCAGCTTGGTGCCGACACCGCTGACGCCGCGTACGGTCTGGGGGTTGCGGAACCGCCCCAGACCGGCCTCGCGGAGCGGGTTGACCGACACCACCTTGGCGCCGTGCTCCTTGGCGGACTCGAGCGCGGTCAGCATCCGCGGGTGGTTGGTGCCGGGGTTCTGGCCGACGACGAAGATGAGGTCGGAGTGTTCGGCCAGGTCGTCGTAGGTGACGGTGCCCTTGCCGATGCCGATGACCTCGCCGAGAGCGGTGCCGCTGGACTCGTGGCACATGTTGGAGCAGTCGGGCAGGTTGTTGGTGCCGAGCTGGCGGGCGAGCAGCTGGTAGGCGAACGCGGCCTCGTTGGACGCCCGGCCCGAGGTGTAGAAGACGGAACGGTCAGGGGCGGTGGCGCGCATGCGGTCCGCGATCAGCGAGATCGCGTCCGACCACGAGATCGGGGAGTAGTGGGTGTCGTCGGGGCCGATGTACATCGGCTCGGTCAGCCGGCCCTGCGCCTCCAGCCAGTGGTCGTCGCGCTCGTCGAGGGAGGCGACCGAGTTGGCCGCGAAGAAGGCACGGTCGACCCGCTTGCGGGTCGCCTCCCACGCCACCGCCTTGGCGCCGTTCTCGCAGAACTCGGCCGCCTTGCGGTGGTCGGGGTCCGGCCACGCGCAGGAGGGGCAGTCGAAGCCGCCGACCTGGTTGACCTTGAGCAGCGTCTGCAGGCTGCGCACGGGTCCCATCTCACGCAGCGCGTACTCCATCGAGTGCGCCACCCCGGGGATCCCCACCGCGGCCGTCTCCGGCTCGCTGACGCGGAGGGTGGGTTCGGGCAGGTCTGCGCGACGCTCGTTGCTCACCCCCGCAGGCTACTCCGTGGCGATCGCCTTGAGGACGTCTTCCCTCCCGGCGCGCACGGCGGGCAGGAGGGCGGCCAGGACACCGACGACCACCGCGATCCCCAGGAAGACGGCCAGCTGGTCGAGCGGCACCCACAGGCTGGTCAGGTCATCGCGCAGGGCATCGCGCAGCAGCACCCCGAAGAGCACGCCCAGGCCGAGCCCGAGCACCGCCCCGAGGACCGCGATCGTCACCGACTCCAGGGTGATCATCCGGCGCAGCTGGCCGCGGGAGAGCCCGATGGCGCGCAGCAGGCCGATCTCGCGGGTGCGCTCGATGACGCTGAGGCCGAGGGTGTTGACGATGCCGATCACCGCGATCACGATCGCCAGCGCGAGCAGGCCGTAGATCATGTAGAGCAGCTGGTTGACCTGCCCCTTGATCGACTCGGCGAACTCGTCCTTGTCCTGCACCGCGACCACGGGACGGTCCTCGACGAGCTTGTCGAGGCGGTCGTGGACGACGGCCGGATCGGCTCCGCGCGCGAGCAGGATGCTGAGCGAGGCGTCCTCCCGCGGCACCTTGGCCGCCACCAGGTCCTCGATGCGCACCGTGATGTCCCCGGTCACCTGGCTCTCCGCGATGATCCCGCTGATCTGCGGGTGCGCCTGGCGGCCGCTGACGAAGGTGAGATCGATGCGGTCACCGAGCCGCCACTTGTGCTTCTTCGCGGCCTCGTCGGTGACGAGCACCTGACCCGGCTTGACGTCGTCGCTGCCCTCGAGCACGTCGAGGTCGTAGACCCGGGACAGGTGCTCGTCGACGCCGAAGAGGAACGTGGCCTCGTTGTTCTTCGGGTTGCGCAGATCGACCTTGCCCACGACCGCCTGGGCGATCTGCGACCGGGAGACGGTGGCCACGCCCTCGACCTTCTCCATCTCGTCGCCGATCGAGGTCGGGAACGGGGTGAACGTCGGGCTCTGCACGACCAGGTCGGGCTTGAACTGGTCCTCGACCACATCGGTGATCGAGGCGTTCATCGAAGCGGCGAGCACCCCGATCAGCGAGACCAGCGCCAGCCCGATCATCAGCGCCGAGGCGGTGGCGCCGGTGCGCCGAGGGTCGCGCATCGCGTTCTGCCCGGCCAGCTTGCCGGTCATCCCGAAGACCGCCCCCGAGACCGTACGCAGCGCCGCGAGCACCGGGCGGCCCAGGAACGCGCTGATCCAGGCGACCGAGAGGATCGAGACCCCGGCGCCGACGCCCACCCACAGGGCCGGGCTGGTGGGCACGTCGAACCCGCCCGGCAGGCTGATCTCGGGGATCCCGATCCGCGGCATCGCCGCGAGCACGAGGCCGGCGGCCAGCAGGACGAGCCCCACCGACGTACGCAGGATGGTGGATCTGGCCGGCGGCTGGGTGTCCTCGCGCATCGCCGCCACCGGCGGCACCTTGGCGGCCCGTCGCGACGGGAGCAGGGCGGCGGCGAGCGTGACGCAGACGCCCACGGCGTAGGAGATCCAGATGGTGCGCGGGGTGAGGACGAGGACGTCGGAGGCGATCTCGAGCCCGGCCTGGCGGAAGGCGGCGGCCAGCCCGTGGGCGAGTCCCCAGCCCGCGAGGATGCCGAGCGTGGCCGCGACCAGCGCCATCACCAGCGCCTCGAAGAGCACCGAGGTGGTGACCTGGCGGCGTGAGGCTCCCAGGGCGCGCAGCAGCGCCAGCTGACGGGAGCGCTGCGCGATCAGGATCGAGAAGGTGTTGACGATGATGAAGGCGCCGACGATCACCGCGATCACCGCGAAGACGATGAGGAAGACCGAGATCACGTCGAGGAACTCGCCGATGGCGTCCTCGGACTCGGCGACCACCGTGTCGCCGGTGACGGCCTCGAAGCCCTTCGGGACCACCGTGCTCGCGGCCTTCGCGAGCTCCTTCTGGCTGACCCCGGGGGCGGCGGTCAGCGAGATCCCGGAGTAGACGTCCTTGCCGTCGGTGAACAGGCTCTGTGCGCCGGGCGTGCTGAAGATCAGCAGCTGTGCGCCGGCGGTGCCACCGCCGTTGAAGGCGGCGATGCCGGTGAGGGTGACCTTGCGGCGGGTCTCGCCCTGGGGCGCGATCAGCGTGACCGAGTCACCCACCTGGTAGCCGGCCTTCTTCGCGGTCGCCTCGTCGAGGACGAGCTCCTTCTCCCCGGTCGGCCAGCTTCCCCGGGTGAGCTCGAGCGACGGCTCGCCGAGCAGGTTGGGGGTGCCGGTGTGGTTGAAGGCCAGCGTCGGCGCGCCCGAGCTGCTGACCAGCTTGTCGTCGGTGTCGAGGACGTAGAGACCGAAGCCCTGGACGACCCCGTCGGCGCGGGCGACCTCCGGCAGCGTACGCAGCCTCTCGATGGTCGCCGGTTCCAGCATCGCCGCGCCGCCACCGCCGGGGCGGCTGGCCTCGGCCGAGCTGGCGCTGTTGACCGGACGCACCTGGCCGTCGGGGGTGGAGCCGTTGATGATGCCGGAGAAGGTGCGGTCGAGCCCGTGCGAGAACGTGAGCACACCGGCCAGGAACGCCACGCCCAGGACGATGGCGAGCGTCGACATGATCAGGCGCACCTTGTGCGCGGCGAGGTTGCGCAGCGTCAGCCGGAGCACCTCAGGCGCCTTCGCTGATCGGGGCCAGACCCATCGCCCGGGACTGCAGGTCGGACATGTGCGCCAGGATCTCCTCGCGGCTCGGCTTGGCCAGCTCGTCGACGATCCGGCCGTCGGCCAGGAAGACCACCCGGTCGCAGTAGGAGGCGGCGACCGGGTCGTGGGAGACCATGACGATGGTCTGGCCGAGGTCGTCGACGCTGCGGCGCAGGAAGTCGAGCACCTGGGCGGCCGAGGTGGAGTCGAGGTTGCCGGTCGGCTCGTCGGCGAAGACGATGTCGGGCCTGGACACCAGCGCCCGGGCGCAGGCGACCCGCTGCTGCTGCCCGCCGGAGAGCTCGCTCGGCTTGTGCTTGAGCCGTGGCCTCAGGTCGACCGTGTCGATGACCTGGTCGAACCACTCCTTCTCGGGCTTCTTCCGGGCCAGGGAGAGCGGCAGCAGGATGTTCTCCTGCGCGGTCAGCGTCGGCACCAGGTTGAACGCCTGGAAGACGAACCCGATCTTGTCGCGACGCAGCGCGGTGAGCCGGCGGTCGCGCATCCTGCCGAGCTTGCGGCCGCCGACGATCACCTCGCCGGTGGTGGGCTTGTCGAGCGCGGCCAGGCAGTGCATCAGCGTCGACTTGCCGGAGCCCGAGGGGCCCATGATGGCGGTGAACTGTCCCGCGTAGAGGTCCAGGCTCACGCCGTCGAGCGCGCGAACCTCCGCAGCGCCCTTCCCGTAGGTCTTGTGCAGGTCGATCGCCTGGGCGGCGATCTCGAGTCGGTCTGCGTCGGTCACGACCCCAACTCTGGCTCACCCGTGGTGAGCGCGCATCGGGGTTTGCACCGATATCGCAGATCTCGACCCGCTTCGCGGGTTCGCCGACTCAGACCTTCTGGTTGAGCAGACCGGTGTCGACGTCGTAGATGAACCCGCCGACCTTGACGTCCTCGGGGACGAACGGGTGCGAGCGGACCTTGGCGACGTCCTCGGCGAGGGCGCGGACCTGGTCGTCGACGACGTGCAGATGGAGCCAGGAGGCGTCCTGGCCGGCGGACTCGGCGAGCTTGGCGCGCAGCTCGGCCTCGGTGTTGGACGCGACCGCGCAGCGGGTGTGGGGCACGATGAGGATGCGCTTGACGTTGAGGAGGTGCACGCCGAGCACCAGCGCCTCCATCGCCTGCGGGGTCACCCGGCCACCGGGGTTGCGGAAGATCTTGGCGTCACCCAGGCCCAGGCCCAGCATGGCGAGCGGCTCGATGCGGGAGTCCATGCAGGTCACGATGGCGACGCCGGCGTGGGCGACACCGTCGAACCCTCCGTTGTCGAACTTCTCGGCATAGTCACGGTTCGCGGCAAGCAGGTCATCGAAATCGGCCATGGGGCCCAAGGTAGCCGATATCGCGGCGACGCCCTCGGCCTGTGTCAGATAGCGTGCGCGATGTGATCGACGCCCTACTCGAGCCCAGCGACCTGCCCCACCGACTGCCCCGATTCGAGGACATCTCGATCGACGACTACGGCCCGGCGATCGAGCACGGGATGGCCGAGCAGCTGGCGGCGCTCACCACGATCACCTCCTCCACCGAGGAGCCGACCTTCGAGAACACCCTGGTCGCCCTGGAGCGGTCGGGGGAGACGCTGGACCGGGTCCTGCGAGTCTTCTTCTCGCTGCTCTCCGCGGACTCCTCCGACGCCCTGGACGAGCTCAACGCTGCGTACGCTCCTCGGCTGGCGGCCCACCACGACGCGCTGCTCCTCGACGACGCGCTCTTCGCCCGGGTGAACGCGGTCTACGAGAAGCGGGACGAGCTGGAGGGCGAGGACCGCTACCTGGTCGAGCGCTACCACCGCGACTTCGTGCTCGCGGGTGCTGCGCTCGGTCCTTCGGAGAAGGACCGGCTGCGCCTGCTCAACCAGGAGATCTCCGGGCTGGAGGCGGCCTTCGCGCAGGCCTCCCAGGCAGACTCCAACGACCTCGCGGTGGTCGTCGACACCGTCGAGGAGCTCGCCGGGCTGACCCCGGGCGAGATCTCGGCGGCCGCCGCCGCGGCCGAGGGACGGGGGCTGGCGGGCAAGTTCCTGATCACGCTGACGCTGTTCACCGCCCACCCCTACCTGTCCGTGCTGGAGAACCGGGACCTCCGCCGGCGGCTGTTCGAGGCGGAGCTCGCGCGCGGCTCGCGGGGCAACGACCACGACACCCGCTCCATCGCGCTCGACGTGCTGCGCCTGCGGGCCGAGAAGGCGCAGCTGCTCGGCTTCGACAGCTACGCGGGGCTGGTCACCGCCGACAACACGGCCGGCACGCCCAAGGCGGTCCGCGACATGCTGGAGCGGCTGGCCGCGCCGGCGGCCCGCAACGCCCGGGCCGAGCAGGCCGCGCTCGAGGCGTCCGCGGGTGGGCCGATCGAGGCCTGGGACTGGCCCTACTACGCGGAGAAGGTCCGGGCCTCGGAGTACGACGTCGACCTGGCCGTCCTGCGGCCGTGGTTCGAGGCCGACCGGGTGCTGCGCGACGGCGTCTTCTTCGCCGCCCGCGAGCTCTACGGGCTGACCTTCGAGGAGCGGCCCGACCTGCAGGGCTACCACCCCGAGGTACGCGTCTTCGAGGTCTTCCGCGATGGCGAGCCGATCGGGCTCTACCTGCTCGACCTCTACACCCGCGACTCGAAGAAGGGCGGGGCGTGGATGAACTCCTACGTCACCGCCAACACGCTGCTGGGTGAGCCGTCGGCGATCGTGACCAACAACCTCAACGTGCCCAAGCCGGCGCCGGGGGAGCCGACGCTGCTGACGTTCGACGAGGTCAACACGCTCTTCCACGAGTTCGGGCACGCGCTCCACGGGCTGCTGGCGCGGGCCACCTACCCCCGGTTCGCGGCGACCTCGGTCTACCGCGACTTCGTCGAGTACCCGTCGCAGGTCAACGAGATGTGGATGCTCTGGCCCGAGGTGCTCGCCAACTACGCGGTGCACTACGAGACCGGGGAGCCGATCCCGGCCGACGTGCTCGGCAAGCTGGAGGCCTCCGCCACGTTCAACGAGGGGTTCGCGACCTCCGAATACCTGGCCGCCGCGCTCATCGACCTGGCCTGGCACGAGCTCGGGCCTGCTGACGTACCGACGTCACCCGAGGCGGTGGGGGAGTTCGAGGCTGCCGCGCTGGCGGCGGTCGGCCTGGACAACCCGGCGGTGCGACCGCGCTACTACACGGCGTACTTCAAGCACATCTTCGGCGGCTATGCCTCGGCCTACTACTCCTACATCTGGTCCGAGGTGCTCGACGCCGACACGGTCGCGTGGTTCAAGGAGAACGGCGGCCTGACCAGGGAGAACGGCGAGGCGTACGTCCGCTATGTGATCGGCATCGGTGGCACCCGCGACCCGCTGCAGTCCTATGCCGAGTGGCGCGGCCGTCCGGCCCCGATCGCTCCGTTGCTGGAGCGCCGGGGCCTGGCCTGAGGGTCAGCGGTCCCGAGGATCCGCCGGGCCTGCCCAGCTGGACTGGGGGTCGCTGGCGGGGAACGTCTCTTCCTCGGTCTCGTCCTGAAGATCGCGCTCCTCGCCTTCCTCCTCGACCCGCTCCGGGGTGGGGAAGGGGATCGGGGCCTCGGTGCTCTCGTCGGCGCCGGTCTCGGGGTCCCGGGTTTCCTTCTCGACCATGTTCTGCTCCCATCTGAGGACTTCGATGTTGTCGTCGATGCCGTTCAGCACCCACTGTGCCACGTCGTGAACGGGCGACGTCAGGAACGGCTCAGCGCGTCCTTGACGCGGTCCACGATCGAGTGGAACGGCATCGTGGCGAGCTGCTTCGGCACCGAGCCCGTGGCGCCGGGATGGGGATGGGTCGGTGCGACCGTCTCGGCCGCCGTCAGCCGCTTGCCCATCGTGCGGCGGTCGGCCTCGTCGAGGGTGCTGAGCAGCAGCGGGAACTCGACGCGCTCCTCCTCCTCGGCATGCTGCTCG
The DNA here is from genome assembly GCF_015752315.1 of Nocardioides luteus. Lineage (NCBI taxonomy): Bacteria > Bacillati > Actinomycetota > Actinomycetes > Propionibacteriales > Nocardioidaceae > Nocardioides > Nocardioides luteus. The sequence goes on along the minus strand of NZ_JADOVJ010000001.1, from coordinate 3,356,509 downwards.
ACCACGATCTGGAAGATGGGGAAGCTCTCGTCGAACTCGGGGCTCTCGACGCCGACCTCCTCGAGCCGGGCCAGCATCTCGCTGGCCTCCTTCTCGTCGGCGTTGAGCGCCTTGGTGAGCGTCTCGCCGCCGTGGGCAGAGACGAACGGGTGGACGACGAGCTCCTCGGCGGTCTCGTGCACGGCGAGCAGGACCCGGAGGTCGTCGAACGCCTGGCGCTTGGCCGGGCCCTCGGAGTTTCCGACCGTCGAGCAGAGCTGACGGATGCCGGCGTGCTGCTGCAGCAGGATCCTGACCACGTCGCCCTCGGGTAGCTCGGAGGCCTTCTTGAGGTCTTCGGTCACGTGGGACATGGGTTGCTCCTGTCTCAGGGCATCTGGATGGACGTCTTCCCAGGTACCCACGGCGTGTTCTGCCCATACACCTGTCCAACCGACCATCGATCTGAGAAGGTTCAGGTGTGATGAGGCAGGGGGTGTTGCGGGTGGCCGTGGTCAGCCCGCAGGAGGTTGTCATGCGGGGGCTCACCACCATGCTTGCGGACTATCCCGACAGGCTGGTCGTGACGGCCCTCCCGTCGGTTCGCAGCAAGGCTCCGGGTGTCGACGTGATCCTGTACGACACGCTCGGTCTGCACCTGTCCGACGGCTCCGATCTGGTGCACCTGCTGCAGGAGACCGACGCCAACGTGCTGATCTTCAGCCGCGACATGCGGCCGGACCTGCGCGTCAAGGCCTACTCGCTCGGTGCCAAGGCCTGGGTGTCGATGAGCGTGCACGCCGGTGAGCTCGTTCGCGCGATCGAGATGACGGCCAGCGGTGAGCCGATCGGGGAGCGCGAGGACCGGCTCGGCACGGTCGCCGGGCTCACCACCCGCGAGGTCGAGGTGCTCGCGCTGATCACCCAGGGGCTGTCCAACGCGGACATCGCCGAGAAGCTCGTCGTGAGCGTGAACACGCTCAAGAGCCACATCCGTCAGGCCTACCGAAAGATTCAGGTCACCACCCGAAGCCAGGCGGTCAGCTGGGCGATCACCCACGGGTTCGCGCCCCCCGATGAGAATTCTGTGGAATCGGGTGCATCCGTGGGGGCAAGGATGGTTACCGATAGCGTATCGACAGAGCAGTCTGGGTGACTTTCCCCTGCCTTCGGGATCGGGGACTGACACCACGATCGCACTGTCGGTGCCGCGGTCTCGGCAACGGACCCGGGACCGCGGTTCTAACCCTCAGGGGTGAGTGCGCTGTGGGGGTTGAGCTCACCCCTGGGGGCCAAATACCTCGCGAACCCGTGGCATCGGGTGGTCTGCGCGACAGACTCGAGCCATGGACAGGAACCAGCAGGGCCCCTCGCTTCTCGCCCCTCAGCAGGAAGATCTGGTCGTACGCCACCTCCCGGTAGCACGCTCACTGGCTGCCCGCTACTCGGGCCGTGGCATCGAGGTCGAGGACCTGCGCCAGGCCGCGCGGATGGGGCTGGTGAAGGCCGCCCGCCGCTACGACCCCGAGCAGGGTGCGTTCCTGAGCTATGCCGTGCCGATGGCCAAGGGCGAGATGCGCCGCTGCTTCCGGGATCAGGCCCGCTGCGTACGCGCTCAGCAGGGGGACGACGAGTCCGGCTCGCTCGTGGAGCAGGTGGGAGAGGTCGATCCCGGCTTCGACCGCGCCGAGGCACGGGTGCTGGTGGGGGAGGCGCTGGAGGGGCTCGACGAGACCGACCTGATGGTCCTGCGGCTGCGCTACGCCGAAGGCCTGACCCAGGCCGAGATCGGTGAGCGGATCGGTGCGACGCAGGCGCAGGTCTCGCGAACGCTCGCGCGGATCCTTCGCCGGATGCGGGTCGCGGTCGCCGCGTAAGAGGCATCCGTTCTGGGTACCGGTTCTCCATGAGTACTCCAGCCGTCATCTTCACCGTGATCGGGGTGATCGTCGTCCTGGTCGGCATCGCGGCCTGGCTCTACGACGCCCGCCGCAACAAGCGCGTCGCCGATGACGAAGAGCGCTTCGATCAGCCGAGAACGACGCCGAGAACGCGAAGGAGGAGCTGAGATGCCGCAACGTGCCTGGAGCAAGAAACGCGAACGCCAGTACGAGCACATCAAGAAGGGCCTACTCGACCGCGGCGAGAACGAGGACACCGCCGAGGAGATCGCCGCCCGCACGGTGAACAAGGAACGTGCCCGCGAGGGCGAGTCCCGCGAAAGCAGCCGCACCTCGACCGAGGACATCTCCTCCGGTCGCCGTGGCGGTCTGCGCAGTCACCGCGGTCCCGGTGGGCGTACCAAGGCCCAGCTCTACGAAGAGGCCAAGGACAAGAACGTCAAGGGCCGCTCGAAGATGAACAAGGCCGAGCTCGAGAAGGCCGTCGGTCGCTAGGAGCGGACTCCCGCCAGGCTCCGCCTGGCGTCCTGGAGGCCATCGACTCCGCCGCGTCGCCCACACCGGGTGGCGCGGCGGAGTCGTTGTGATCACAACCTGCCGCCCAGACGGAGCCCCGATGGTTCATTGGAGCCCAGACAGATCGGCGGCTGCCGGCTCGAGGAGCCGACAGCCGCCGAAGACAGCCGACGTACGGGCTACGGGTGCGGTCGCGACACGTACGCCGTCGAGGTGCGCTCGATGACGTCGTCACCGGCCTCCGCCGGCTGGGTGGCGCGAGCCCGGTGGTCACCCGCATGACCGAACGGAAGGTTCATCGTGCCGATCCGCTCACGTGCCATGCCGACGGTGACGCCGGCTCCGTCGCGCAGCGTCTCGTAGGTCGCGGCAGGGTAGCGGCCGACGATGTAGCCGGCGACGCCACCCAGCGCGAAGGTGAAGATGTTCCGTTTCGTCCTCACGTCTTCCGACCTCCCTTGAACCTCCGCAGCAGCGCGTCGGTTCCCTTCTTGCGGATGACGGTGGTGGCGACCGCCATCACGGCGGGGACCAGGAAGGCGGCGACAGCCGCGATCCGCTTGCCCCAGGACGACTCCTGCCACTTGGTCTTGGGCGTGCCATTCCACAGCGAGCGCTGGGCGGTGTCGTCGCGCTCACCGGTGATCGTCGAGTACGTCATGCCAGGTCTCCTTGTGTCGGGGTCGGCTTTCGTGGTCCCGTACCCGGGGTGGGTGCGGGTCATGCGGCCATCTCCATGCCCTCGAGCTGGGCGCGGAGCTCGTCGATGATGCGGGTGAGGATGCGGGAGACCTGCGTCTGGGTGACGCCGATGGCCTCGCCGATCTCTGCCTGGCTGCGGTCCTCCAGGAAGCGCAGCCGCACCACGAGCTGGTCGCGCGGACACAGCGCGTGGATCGCCTGCTCGAGCGCGAGCCGGGTCTCGCAGTCGGAGAGCCCGCCGTCGATGCCCGGCAGCATGTCGCCGATGGTCGCTTCGCCCGAGGACTGGGAGTCGCCGGAGCGCAACGGGGCGTCCAGCGAGGAGGGGGTGAAGCAGCCACGGGCATCGAGCGCCTCGCGTACCTTCTGCTCGGGGACCTCGGCGATCTCGGCCAGCTCGGAGGTGGGCAGGTTGCCGCGCTCGGAGCCGATCCGCAGCAGCGTGCTCTGCAGCTCCTGGATGGGACGCGGCGGGCGCACGGTCCAGCCGTGGTCACGGAACCAGCGCTTCACCTCACCCCGGATGGTGGGCACGGCGTAGGTGAGGAAATCGTCGGCACGGTCCGGGTGGAAGCTCTTCGCGGCCCGCACCAGGGCGATGTACGCGACCTGCTCCAGATCGGCGCGGGGGATGCCACGGCCGGTGTAGCGGTGGGCGATCGAGCGGGCGACCGCCGCGTTGAGCAGGATCACCTCTTCGATGAGCCGGTCCTGCTCCTCACCTTCCGCCTCGTGTGCTGCCGCCAACAGCTCTGAGGTCAGACGCTGGCGCTCGGCTCGGGGAAGGTCTGTCTCGAAAGTTGTCGTCGTCATATTTGGGTAGTGCCCGAAATGAGCCCGTCCCAACGGCTCAGGAGGCCAAGTTCACCCCGTCGGGTGTGCGCCTCGCGAGTCGCAATCACCCTTTCGGGTGGGAAGTCGGCCGGGCGGGCTGTGAGGGGTGAGCACGGGTACCGGTTCGGTCATACGGACCAGACGCCCTCTGAGAGGAACACCATGAACGGAACCAACGGCACGAACAGTCTCGACGGCAGGGTCGCGCTGGTGACCGGTGCCGGGAGCGGCCTGGGGCGGGCGACGAGTCGGGTGCTCAGTGTCTCCGGAGCGTACGTCGCGGTCAGCGACCGGGACCCCGAGGCGGCCCAGGAGACCGTCGACCTGATCCGTGGTGAACCCCGGCGGGGGGAGACCGAGGTCGTCGACCTCGACGTCACCTCGCCCTCGGCGGTCGAGAAGACGGTCGCCGACCTCTCCGAGCGGTTCGGGGCCCGGTTCGACCTCCTGATCAACAACGCGGGCACCGACCGCGGCTCGGACCTGGTCGACATCGACGACGACCAGTGGCACGACGTCTTCGGCGTGAACGTCGACGGCCCGATGCGGCTCTCCCGTGCATTCGTACGTCACCGCCTGGCGCTCGAGGACGCGCCGACCCAGCCGGTGGCCGACATCGTCAGCATCGCCTCGATCAGCGCGCTGACGGTGGGGGCGGGTGCTGCTGCGTACAACTCCTCCAAGGCGGCGCTGCTCAAGCTCACCGAGGTGATGCAGACCGAGGCGCGCGAGCGGGAGTGGCCCGTCCGGGTCAGCGCGATCAACCCCGCGGCGATGGCCACGCCGATGATGGACCAGTGGGGGCTGCCGCCGGAGCGGATGATGGACCCGACGATCGTGGCGGAGCTGATCCGGTTCGCGGTGACGCTTCCGGAGGAGGCGTGCCTGCAGAGCGCCGTCGTGATGCTGCGGAACGAGGGCTATCCGCGATGAACGACTGGGAAGAGTCGTTGCGCGGAGCCCGGGTGGTGGTCACCGGCGGAGCCGGGTTCGTCGGGTCGTGGGTGAGCGAGCGCCTGCTGGACGCCGGGGCGGAGGTGTGGATCGTCGACAACCTGCTCACCGGCTCGGCCGACAAGATCGAGCACCTCTTCGGCCGGCCGGGCTTCGCGATCACGATCGCCGACGCCAGCCATGCGATCCCCGACCCCGGCGGGGTCGACCTGGTGATGCACCTGGCCTGTCCGGCCTCGCCGGTCCACTACCAGCGGCTGCCCCTGGAGACGCTGCGGGTGGCGAGCGAGGGCACGGTCAACGCCCTCGAGCTGGCTGATCGTCACCATGCCCGGTTCGTGCTCACCTCCACCTCCGAGGTGTACGGCGAGCCCGAGGTGCACCCGCAGCGCGAGGAGTACTGGGGCCACGTCAACCCGATCGGCCTACGCAGCGTCTACGACGAGGGCAAGCGGTTCGCCGAGGCGACCACGATGGCCTACGCCCGCGAGCGCGGCGTCGATGTCGCGGTGGCGCGGCTGTTCAACACCTACGGCCCTCGGATGAGCCTGGACGACGGCCGGGTCGTGCCGGCCTTCCTGGGCCAGGCGCTGAGCGGGGAGCCGCTGACCGTTGCCGGCGACGGCTCGCAGACGCGGTCGCTGTGCTGGGTCGAGGACACCGTCGAGGGCCTGCTGCGGCTCGCCTGCGCCGACGTGGCAGGACCGGTCAACATCGGCAACGACCGCGAGATCACCATGCTCGAGCTGGCCCGGATGATCATCGAGCTGACCGGCTCCGAGTCCCGGATCCATCATGTGGCGCTGCCGGCCGACGACCCGCACGTACGCCGCCCCGATCTCACCCGCGCCCGGCTGCTGCTCGGCTGGGAGCCGCAGATGTCCCTCGAGGAGGGGCTCAAGCGGACGGCGCGCTGGCGCGAGGACGTCGACTCCGACCCGACAGCAGCCGCAGCGCCGCGTCGTTGACCTCGTCGACGCGCAGGCGCAGCAGCGCCGGGTCGGTGACCGAGGCGTGCGGGTCGCCGGGGCCGTCACCGCGCCAGAGCGCGATGTGAGGGCCCGGAGGCGGGCCCCAGCGGGAGGGCGGGGTCGGTCCGAACAGGATCACCGACGGCGTACCCAGGGCCGATGCCAGGTGGGCGATGCCGGTGTCGCCGCTGATGAGCAGTCGGGCCGAGCCGACCAGGGAGGCCAGCGCCATCAGATCGGTGCTGCCCGCGACGTTCGCCTCGGGCGGGAGACCGGCCCGGGAGCGTACGTCCTCGGCCAGGTCGCGCTCGGCGGGGGAGCCGGTGACCAGGACGCGGGCGCCGGTGAGAGTCATCCTGGTGGCGACGGCGGCGAACCGGTCCGTCGGCCAGCGGCGGCTCGCGGAGGCGGCGCCGGGATGGATCAGGACCGCGTCCGGCTCGGGAGGCGGCTCCAGCCCGGGAGGTGGCAGGAGCACGTCGTCGGGATCGGCGGCGACGTCGGTGTCGAGGGTCTCGGCGAGCAGCCGGCACCAGCGGTGGCGCTCGTGCTCCTCGGGGTCCCAGGCGGGCCCGCCGGGCTCGCCGAAGCCGATCAGACGGCCGGGACCGAGCACGCGGAGCAGGTCGCGGGAGGCGGGTCCGTTGCCGTGCAGGTCGATGGCGAGATCCGGCGGCGGACCCGTCCAGGCGACCGGCTCGAGCTCCTCGGTGGCGATGACCTCGTCGACGACGGCGGCGAGCGCGATCAGCCGGGTCTGGGCCGCGGGGGCAGCGAGCACGATGCGGTGCTGCGGCAGCGCCCGGCGGAGCATGCGGAGCGCCGGCACCCCGGCGAGCAGGTCGCCGAGGCCCAGCGCACGATAGACGAGCGCCGTCGGCATCAGACCGGCATCGCCCTCGCGGTCTCGATCAGCGAGGTGGTGGAGTGGCCGTCGTGGAACGGCACCACGACGGTGCGTCCGCCCCAGGTCGCCAGCAGGTCGCTCTCGGGGAGGTCGTCCTCGGCGTAGTCGCCGCCCTTGACCCAGATGTCGGGGCGGAGCTGGGCGAGCACGTGCACCGGGGTGTCCTCGTCGAAGACGACCACGTCGTCGACGCAGTCGAGGGCGGCGAGCAGCCGGGCGCGGTCCCGCTCGGGTACGACCGGACGGTCCTCGCCCTTGAGGCGGCGGACGGAGGCGTCGGAGTTGAGGCAGACGACCAGGCGGTCGCCGAGCCGCCGTGCCGCCTGGAGGGTGGCGACGTGCCCGGCGTGGAGGAGGTCGAAGCACCCGCCGGTGGCGACGAGCGTGCGGCCCCCGGTCCGCCGGTCGGCGGGGGTGAACGAGCCGGCTCCGCCCGCGGCCACGAAGTCGCCGGCCGCCTCGACCGCGGTCTTCACGGCGGTCTCCGTCGATGCGGTGCCGGTGAGGCTTGCCGTCACGGTGGCCGCGAACCGGTCGCCGGCGCCGCAGGTGTCCTGGAAGCCGACACGGTGGGCCGGGATCTCCCGAGGCGCCCCGTCGCCCTCGGCCACCACGGCGCCGTCCGCGCCGAGGGTGACGCAGACGGCCCGGGCCCGCCAGGCCTCGCGCAGAGCGGCCGCATGCTCGCTCGCACCCGTGCCGGCGGCCTGGCCGGCGAAGGCGGCGGCCTCGGCCCGGTTGGGCGTGGCCAGACGTACGCCGGGGACCGGTGCCTCCCCGCGCGGGTGCGGGTCCCACACGATCGGCGTCGACGTCGTCGCGGCGATGCTGCTCAGCGCGTGGCGGAGGTTGGCGACGCTCGTCAGCCCCTGGCCGTAGTCGGAGACGAGGATCGCGTCCGCCGCACCGATCGCGTCGAGCGCATCGGCCGGGACGGGCTCGATCGGGCCGCAGGAGCCTTCGTCCAGGCGCGCGACCGGCTGCTGCTCGGCGATGATCCGGCGCTTGACCGGAGTGGTGCCGTGCTGCGGGACCGCGAGGACCGTGATCCCGGCGCCGCTGCACAGCTCGTGGATCCGCGAGCCCGCCGGATCGGCCGCCAGCGCGGTCACCAGGACCACCTCGTGGCCGTCGGCGGCGGCCAGTGCCGCCGCCAGGCCGGCGCCACCGGGACGGAGCCGCTCTCGCGGGTCGTCGATGACCGGCGCGTTCGCCTCCGGCAGCCGGCGGCGTACGTCTCCGGTGACGTCCACGTCCAGCAGGACGTCACCGACCACGACGACCCTCATCGCAGCACCTCCAGGTCCTCGGTCGAGACCTGCGCGGGCACGCCGACGCCGAGCTCGCGGTCGAAGGCGGCGCACATGATGTGCAGCGCGACCAGGTGCATCTCCTGCACGGTGGCGGTGTAGCGCGCCTCGACGGAGCAGTGCTCGTCGGAGAGGTCGGCCAGCGGGTTGGGGAGCGGGCCGGTCATCGACCAGACCTGCATCCCGGCCCGCCGTCCGCGCCGGGCGGCCGCGAGCAGGTTGCCGCTGCGGCCGCTGGTGGACATCAGCACGAGGACGTCGCCGGGCCGCCCGTGCGCCTCGACCTGACGGGCGAAGAGCTCCTCGGGCGGGTAGTCGTTGCCGATGGCGGTCAGGCTGGAGGTCTCCGCGGAGAGGCAGATCGCCGAGAACGGGGCGCGGTCCTCGCGATAGCGGCCGACCAGCTCGGCGGTCAGGTGCTGGGCCTGGGCGGCGCTGCCACCGTTGCCGGCCGCGAGAAGTCGCCCGCCGGACTCGAGCACGGGCACGAGACGTACACCCCACTGGTCGGCGATGTCGACACAGCCGTCGAACCTCCGCAGAGTCTGGCTGAGCTCGGCGAGGTGCTCGTGGGCGCATGGGGTCGTGGTCATCGGACTGCCTCCTTCGCATCGATGGAACGGGTGGATCTGGCGGGTCGGGTGACCCGCTCGTAGAGGTGCTCGGTGGCAGCCAGGACGTGGCGCCAGTCGTAGCGCTCGACCGCGCGCCGCCGCCCGGCTTCGCCGTAGCGCCGTCGGCGCTCGGGGTCGCGCAGCAGGGTGGCCAGGACGCGGGCCAGCTCGACGGGGTGCCGCGGTCGTACCAGGTCGCCGGTGACCCCGGGCACCACGGTGTCGAGAAGCCCACCGACGGCCGTGCCGACCACGGGGCGGCCGCAGGCCATCGCCTCGACGGGCACGATGCCGAACGGTTCGTACCAGGGCACCGCCACCACGGCGTCGCTGCTGCGGATCAGGCCAGGGACGCCGTCGCGGTCGACGCTGCCGAGGAAGATCGTGCGGCCGGCGACGCCGTGGTGATCGGCGATCTGCCGCAGCCGCAGCGTCTCGGGGTCGGAGTCGAGGTCCCTGCGCGACGGGCCGCCGGCGATCATCAGCTCGACGTCGAGCCCCTCGTCGTGGACCAGGTGGGCGAGCGCCTCGATCGCGTTGCCGATCCCCTTGCGGGGCACCATCCTGCCCAGGACGAGCAGCCGCAGCCGGTCGGCGAGCCGGCCCGGTCCGGGCCGGAACAGATCGGTGTCGACACCGCACGGGATGATCGTGGCGCGGCCGTCGGGCAGGCCGAGCCGGCGGAGCTCGCGGACCTCGTCGGTGCAGGTCGCGATGACGGTGTCGGCCTCGACGCACAGCCGCCGCTCGTGCTCGATCCGCTCGGGCGGGCTGGTGTCGGCGTCACCCTGCTGGCGGCGCTTGACCGACCCGAGGGCATGGAAGGACTGCACCAGCGGAACCCCCTGCTCCCGGACGCCGGGGAGCGAGGCCAGCCCGCTCATCCAGAAGTGCGTGTGGACCAGGTCGGGCGGCTCGATGAGCCATGCCTCCTGCAGTCGCCTGGCCAGCTCCGGGATGTAGGGGAGAAGGTCGTCCTTGGCGACCTCGGCCGGCGGCCCGGCCGGGACGTGCTCGACCACGTAGCCGTCGGTCCGGACACGTGCCGGTGTAGCGAGGTCGTCGCGCCTGGTGTAGACGGTCACCTCGTGGCCGTTCTGCGCCAGGCCGGCGGCCAGCGCGGCGACGTGGACGTTCTGCCCACCGGCGTCCTCACGGCCGAGAGCGGCGAGCGGGTTGGCATGTTCAGAGACGAGTGCGACGCGCATCAGCGGCCCCTTCCCACGGTTTCGGATGGACGTACGCCGAGGGTGCCGAGCGCGGTGACGACATCGTCCGGCGTGACGCTGGTCAGGCACGGGTGCCCGGGAACGGGGCACTCGCGAGCGCGGGTGTCGCGGCAGGGAGCGTGCTGGTCGCCGAGGAGCACCCGGTCGACGCCGTAGGGTGCCCAGCGCTCGGCGCTGATCGTCGGGGCGTAGAGCGAGACCACCGGGGTGCCGACGGCGGCGGCCAAGTGGGCGGGGCCGGTGTTGCCGACCACCACCGCCTCGGCCTGCTCGAGGACGCCGGCGAGCTCGTTCAGGCCGAGCGTCCCGCCCAGGTCGGTGCCGCGTCCGCCGGCGACGTACGCGGTGAGCCGGCGCTCCTCGGGGCCGCCGGTGACGACGACACCGAGCCCGAGGCCGCTCAGCTGCTCGGCCAGCTCCCGGAAACGGTCCGGCGGCCAGGCGCGAGCAGGTGCCGAGGTGCCGGGATGGAGGGCGACGTAGGGCACCGGAAGGTCGTCTGTGACGCGGTGGACCCTGAGGCCGACACTGACCGCGAGCCGGCCGTCGTCGCCGTCGGGCAGCCGGCCGCCGCAGGCGGTGGCGACGGCGAGCGCCCGTTCGGGCTCGGGGATGTCCTCCTCGACGCGCACCCGGTGGTCGAGCAGCGAGCCGGGGTAGTCGGTGCTCACCGCGGCCACCCGGCCGATCCCGGCAAGCCTGAGGACGAGCGCGGTCGGCAGCGGCGACTGGTGGAAGCTGGTCAGGACCACGGCCCGGTCGAACAGCCCGGCCTCGAGCCGCTTGCGCAGCAGGTCGACCTCGTCGGCATCGACCGGTGGCGGGTCCGCGACGATCCACGGCGCCTCCCAGCACAGCACCTCGTCGACGCCGGGCAGCAGCTCGGCCGCCTCGCGGCCCAGCGGGCCGCACAGCATCGTCAGGTGGTCGCTGGTCGCGGCCATCGCGCGGACCGCCGGCCCGGCGAGAAGCACGTCGCCCATCGAGTCCAGGCGTACGACGAGGGTCCTCACCACACGCCTCCCAGCATCAGGTCGACGGCCTGGACGAGGCCGGCGGCGGTGCGCGGGGCGGCGGCGTCGATCTCATCGCGGCGGGTGCGCAGCGTCGGAACCAGGCAGCCGCTCACACCGGCGTGCTTGGCGGCCTCCATGTCGCTGCCGATGTCGCCGACCATGATCGCGCGGTCGGGATGTACGCCGGTGCTGGCGAGGGCACGCTTGATCAGGTCGGGGCCGGGCTTGCGACACCCGCAGCGGTCGTCGGGGGAGTGCGGGCAGCGGAGCACCGCCTCGAACGGGCCCAGCAGCTCGATGACCCGCTGGTCGACGGCGTCGACCTGCTCCTCGCTGATGACGCCGCGGCCGATGCCGGACTGGTTGGTCACGATCATGAGCCGCACGCCCTCCGCGCGGAGCCGGTCGAGGGCCTCGCGGACACCGGGGAGCGGGCGCACCAGGTCGGGGTCGCCGTTGTAGGGCACATCCTCGATCAGGGTCCCGTCCCGGTCGAGCAGGACCAGTTCCGGGATGCCCCGCCACGGCGTCGCGCCGTGGTGGCGGCGTACGCCCCGGAGCAGATGCCACGTCGCCGCCGCAGGGATCGCGGCGCTGGTCAGCACCATCCGCCGGATCTCGGCAGGGGTCCTCGGGCCGGGGGCGATGCGATGCCGGGCGAGCGCGGCGGTGCCCGCGAGCCAGCCGAGGGCACCGGCCCTGGCGAGCCGGCGGCGTCGGGACAGCAGTCCGGCGACGGCGAGCGCTCCGGCGGCGGTGGTGGCCAGGTGGGACTTGCGACGGCCCTCGGGCGCGTTCGCCCGCTCGTGCCACCCGGGTCCGTGGAGCGCACGCATCAGGATGTCGTCGGCGTTGCCCGCCTGGGCGCGCACGCTGGCCCAGTCGTCGGAGGGCCGCACCGGATGGGTCACGTGCCGGCTGCCGACGACGATCCGGCCACGGTCGGCGCCGAGGCGTAGGGCCAGGTCGGCGTCCTCGCGGAAGGCCCGCTGGAAGCGCTCGTCGAAGCCGCCCGCCTCGGCCAGCCGGTCGCGGCGGTAGCTCATGTCGGCGGTGATCCACGCCGAGGTCTCCAGGCTCGCGGTGCCGCGCTCCCAGTCGGTGGGGCGACGATCCTCGGGAAGCGGGACGGTGAGCCGGCCCTGGCTGCCGATGATCTCCTGCTCGGGGTAGTCCTCGAGCAGGCGCAGGTCGGCGATCAGGTCGCGATACCAGGACGCGTCCGGCACCACGTCGTCGTCGAGGAAGGAGACCCACGGCGTGCGGGTGTGCCGCCAGCCGATGTTGCGCGCGCGGGCGGGGCCGCCGCCTCCGGTCCGGACGACCTCGACGTCGATCGAGAGGTCGTCGAGGACCAGGTCGTCCCCGTCGGGGCGGTCGTCGGCCACGATCACCGGACGGTGCAGCGGCACGGTCTGGTTCGCCAGCGCGTCCAGCAGCACCCGCAGGCTCGGCCGGCCGACGGTCGGGATGACGATGGTGGTCTCGATGGTCATGAGCTCGTCCTTGCGCGGCGTACGACGAACGGGCCGATGGCGAGCAGGTCGATCGGCGCCGACCCGAAGCACTCCAGCGCGTCCCGGGGCGAGTCGACCATCGGCCGGCCCGCGGTGTTCAGGCTGGTGTTGACGACGACGGGGAGCCCGGTCCGGGCCTCGAACTCGGCGAGCATCCGCGCCACCAGCGGCTCGTGCTGCGGATCGACCGTCTGCACCCGGGCGGTGCCGTCGACGTGGGTCACCGCCGGGATCAGCGGGTGCCACTCCGCGGTGACGTCGTGGACGAACAGCATGTAGGGGGAGGGCAGCGGTCCGCGCTCGAAGATGTCGGCCGCGCGCTCGGCGAGCACCATCGGCGCCACCGGCCGGAACTGCTCGCGGCCCTTGACGTCGTTGATCCGCTCGAGGTTCTCCTGGCGGCCAGGGTGGGCGAGCAGCGAGCGGTGCCCGAGGGCGCGCGGGCCGAACTCGCTGCGTCCCTGGAACCACGCGACGATCCCGTTGTCGGCCAGGCACTCGGCCACGGTCGCGGCGAGGTCGGCGGGACGCTCGTAGGCCACCCGGGCCGTACGCAGCGTCGCCTCGATCTCCTCCTCCGGCCATCCGCGTCCCAGGTCGGCGCCGGGCATGGGCTCCAGGCGGTCGCCGTTGTCGGCGGCGATCTGCAGCGCGGCGCCGAGCGCCGTCCCGGCGTCGCCCGCGGCCGGCTGCACCCAGATGTTCTCGTAGCCGCTGCGCTCGACCAGCCGGGTGTTGGCGACGCAGTTGAGCGCCACCCCGCCGGCGAGGGTCAGGTGGCTGCCGCCGGTCCGCCCACGCAGCCACCGGGCGAGCTCGACCAGCACCTCCTCGAAGCGCAGCTGCACGCTCGCGGCCAGGTCGGCATGGTCGACGGTCCAGGCCTCGCCGGGCCGCAGCCGTGGCGCGAGGGCGGACCAGTCGATCGGCTCGGTGATGAATCCGCCGTCCCCGGTGAGCCGGATCCGCTCGGTGAGCTCGTCCATCCGGTGGCCGCTGGACGCGAACGGCTTGCCGTAGGAGGCGAGCGCCATCACCTTGTACTCGTCGTTGGCGCGCAGGAACCCCAGATGCTCGGTGAGCTCCTCGAAGACCAGTCCGAGCGAGTGCGGCAGCTCCTGGCTGCGCAGGGTCGTCAGCGACCCGTCGGCGTCGTAGCGCCCGGCGAGATGGCTGTGGCACTCACCGCGGCCGTCGAGGACCAGCACGTCGCTGCCTTCGGCGACGTAGGGCGAGGCCAGCGCCGCGGAGGCGGCGTGGGCGACGTGGTGGGGGACGAAGCGTACGTCGGCCCGGTCCAGGCCGGGCAGGATGTTGGTCAGGAAGTCCGGTGCGTGGGCGGCGTACGCCTGGCGCAGGCCGTCCCACGGGTCGTGCAGCCCCATCTCGTCCGCCGGCCGGGCCAGGGAGAAGTCGTAGGAGTAGGCGACGGCGTCCAGGTCGCCGGGCTCGAGCCCGGCCTCCTCCAGGCACCATCGGATCGCGTGGTCGGGGAGCTCCCACGCCGCGAACGGCACCGGGCGGTGGCCGTGCTTGCGGCGCGAGAAGCGCTCCTCCTCGGCCGCCGCGACCGTCCTGCCGTCGATGACGAGTGCTGCGCTGGGGTCGTGGAAGAGGGCGTTGACGCCAAGGACCTTCATCTGTGCTGCCTTCCGGACCGGATAGGGATGCGAAGTGCTTCCCGTACCCGGGGCGAAGCGCTTTGAGTCGCCTCACCGCGGAACTTGTCTCGCACCGCCGCATCACCGAAGGTGCTCCCGGGCACTGAAGGGGAATGAGAATCCTGATCTGGCACGTGCACGGCTCCTGGACGACGGCGTTCGTGCACGGCCGCCACGACTACCTGCTGCCGACCACCCCCGACCGCGGCCCCGACGGCCTCGGCCGGGCCCGCACCTGGGACTGGCCGTCGTCGGCTCGCGAGGTGAGCAGCGACGCCCTCGCGCAGGAGGAGGTCGACGTCGTCGTCCTGCAGCGCCCGCACGAGGTCGACCTGGCCGAGCGGTGGCTCGGCGGACGGCGGCCTGGCCGCGACGTACCGGCGATCTATCTGGAGCACAACACCCCGGCCGGTGCCGTGCCCGACACCCGTCACCCGATGGCCGGCGGCGGCATCCCGATCGTGCACGTCACCGGCTTCAACGACCTCGTCTGGGACTGCAGCGGCACCCCGACCACGGTGATCGAGCACGGCATCGTCGACCCGGGCCGTCGCTACACCGGCGACATCGAGCGCGCCGGGGTGGTCGTCAACGATCCGGTACGCCGCGGCCGCTCGGTCGGCGCCGACCTCATCCCGGCGCTGGCCGAGGGCGTCGGCGCCGACGTCTTCGGCATGCGCGTGGAGCGGCTGCCCGACTACCAGGGGCTGCGGACGTACGAGAACTACTCGCAGCAGGATCTGCACGACCACCTCGCGCGGCGTCGTGTGTACGTGCACCTCAACCGCTGGACCTCGCTGGGGCTCTCCCTGATCGAGGCGATGCACCTCGGCATGCCGGTCGTCGCCCTGGCCACGACCGAGACCCCGCTCGCGGTGCCGCACGAGGCCGGCTTCGTCACCACCCGCCGCGACGAGATCGTCCCGGCCGTACGTCACCTGATGAAGGATCCCGACGTCGCCGAGGAGGCCGGCCTCATCGGGCGCCGGCATGCCAGACGGCGCTACGGCCTGGACCGGTTCCTCGACGAGTGGGACGACGTGCTCCGCTGGGTGGCCAGCAGCAGCGCCAGCTGAGACGGGCGCGTTCGGGCATCGCGGGGCGCGGGGGCGGGTACGGGAGGTAAAGCCCGTTCCCCGACCGAAGGACCGCCATGACCGACACGCCGAGCCCTGGCACCCCCGACCAGACCGAGTGGCTGACCACCTCAGGCGGTGTGCGCCTCCGCGAGACCGACAAGTCCCTCAAGGCGGGCGAACGCGGCCCGACCCTGCTCCAGGACCACCATCTTCGCGAGAAGATCACCCACTTCGACCACGAGCGGATCCCCGAACGCGTGGTCCACGCCCGCGGTGCCGGGGCGCACGGCACCTTCACGGCGTACGGAACCGCCGAGACCGTCACCAGCGCCGGCTTCCTCGCCGAGGGCCGGGAGACGCCGGTCTTCGTGCGGTTCTCCACGGTGCTGGGCTCGCGGGGCAGCGCGGACACGGTGCGCGACACCCGCGGGTTCGCGACGAAGTTCTACACCGAGGAGGGCACCTTCGACCTCGTCGGCAACAACATCCCGGTCTTCTTCATCCAGGACGGCATCAAGTTCCCCGACGTGATCCACGCCGGCAAGCCGCATCCCGACCGCGAGATCCCGCAGGCGCAGTCCGCGCACGACACCTTCTGGGACTTCGTCTCCCTGCACACCGAGGCCCAGCACCACACGCTGTGGAACATGTCCGACCGCGGCATCTCCCGCTCCTACCGGATGATGGAGGGCTTCGGCGTGCACACCTTCCGGCTGGTCAACGCGGCGGGGAGGACGAGCCTGGCCAAGTTCCACTGGAAGCCGAAGCTCGGGGTGCACGGCCTGCTTTGGGAGGAGGCCCAGATGCTCGGCGGCTTCGACCCGGACTTCCACCGCCGCGACCTCGCCGACGCGATCGAGGCCGGTGCCTACCCGGAGTGGGAGCTGGGCGTCCAGGTCTTCCCGGACACCCCCGAGCAGACCTACGAGGGCATCGACCTGCTCGACCCGACCAAGCTCGTTCCCGAGGAGATCGCGCCGGTCCAGACGATCGGCCGGCTGGTCCTGGACCGCAACCCGGACAACTTCTTCGCCGAGACCGAGCAGGTCGCCTTCCACGTCGGCAACCTGGTGCCGGGCATCGACGTCACCGACGACGCGCTGCTGCAGGCCCGGCTCTTCTCCTACGTCGACACCCAGCTGACCCGGCTCGGCGGGCCCAACTTCAACCAGATCCCGGTCAACCGCCCGCACGCGCCGGTCAACGACATGCTGCGCGACGGGCTCCACCAGCACGAGGTGCACCGTGGGGTGGCGCCCTACCACCCGAACTCGCTCGACGGCGGCTGCCCGTTCCTGGCCGGCGACCCGCAGGGAGCCTTCCTGGACAACCCGGTGACGGTGCCCGAGACGGTCAAGCAGCGCACGCAGCCGGCCTCGTTCGACGACCACTTCAGCCAGGCGCGGCTCTTCTGGCTGTCGATGACACCGGTGGAGAAGCAGCACATCGTCGCGGCGTACGCCTTCGAGCTGGGCAAGGTCCACGAGCCGGAGATCCGGGAGCGCCAGCTCCAGTGCCTGGCCGAGATCGCCCCGGACCTGTGCGGCGGTGTCGCCACCGCCCTCGGCCTACCGGCGCCCTCGCCGACGGGTGAGCTCGCAGACCCGGAGCCCAGCCCGGCCCTGTCGATGCTCGGTGGCTCCTACCCGCCGGACGGCCGGGTCGTCGGGATCGTCGCCAGCCCGGACAGCCCGGCCGACGAGATCGACGGGCTGCGTACGGCGCTCCTCGGGTCGCGGATGATGCCGCTGCTGGTCGCCCCGACCGCGGCACCGCTCGGCGACGACCTGACCGTGCAGCGTACGTTCGCCACCGCTCGCTCGGTCGAGCTCGACGCGCTCGTGGTCGCCGACGGCGCGGCCTCGGTCGCCTCGGACCCGCACGTGATGCTGCTGGTCGAGGAGATCTTCCGGCACGGCAAGGCGCTCCTGGCCTGGGGTGACGGGGTCGAGGTCATCGCGACGGCGGGTATCGCCGTGCCCGCGCCGGGCGTCAAGGCGGAGGCGTCCGGATCGATGGTCGCCGCGGAGCTTCCCGACCTCCTGGGCGCGCACCGTTCCTGGGAGAGGTTCGCTCTCTCCTGATCGTTTCCCGGTCGGAGGGTTTACGGGCGCGCGAGGTGGGTACCGGTGGGGCCGTACGCACGAGAGAACTCATGAGGAGTGATCCGCATGACCACGAAGAGCGTTGAGACCGGAACCGTCACGGGAACCCCTGACAAGGACTACAACCTCATCTGGTTCACCGAGGCCTGCCTGGACAACGCGCTGCGTCTGGACACCTACATCGAGGACGCGCGCCGTTCGAAGGACACCGACCTGGAGGACCTGTTCGTCCGTGCTCAGGCCAACTCCGTGCAGGGTGCCGAGGAGGCGAAGGCCCTGCTCCGTAGCCGCTTGGACGGGAACGTCTGAGCTTTCCCCCGCAACAACTACACACCGAGGTGAGATCAAAATGGCACTACTCCTATGGCTGATCGCGGCAGTCCTGGTGATCGGCGGAATCCTTGCGCTGGTCCGTGGCCAAATCCTGTGGGGAGCTGTCCTCATCGTGGTCGGTCTGTTGGTCGGCCCCGGTGGGGTGAGCATCTTCACCTAGAGACCGTGCGGCCCGGTGCCCCCTGTGGGGCCCCGGGCCGCGTGGTGTCCGGAGTGAAGCCCGGAGTCATGCCCGGTGTGAGGCCGGGTGACGAAGCCGAACGAAAGGACCGACCATGGGTAAGTGCGCCACGTGCGGCAACGAGTACGACGGGAGCTTCGAGGTGACCACAGCCTCGGGTGAGCAGCATGTCTTCGACTCGATCGAGTGTGCGGTGTCGGTGATCGCGCCGGTGTGCGTCAACTGCGGCACCCGCATCCTCGGACACGGGGTGCAGAACGAGCAGCACATGTTCTGCTGTGCCCACTGCGCCCACGAAGTCGGTGTGACCGGGGTGAGCGACCGGGTCACCAGCGGCTCCTGACGGCGATCCGGATGACCCGCGATCTCGCCACGGACCTGCTTCGCCACGGCTACCACGCGATTCCCGACGCCCGACGGCGAGCCGGCGACCCTCCGGCCTGCCCCGTCAAGCTCCTCGGGAACGACGCGCTGGTGGTGAGCGGTCCCGCCTCCGTACGTCGCTTCTACGATCCCTCGCTCATCCGGCGCACCGGTGCGGTGCCGGCCCCGCTGGCCGCTCTGCTCTTCGGCCGTGGCGCCGTCCACGGCCTCGACGGCGCCGAGCACCTGCACCGCAAGGCGCACTTCCTCGACCTGCTCGACGACGCCGACACGACCCTCCACGATCTCGTACGCCGCCACCTCCGCTCGGCCCTGGGCGAACGTCGCGGCGAGACGGTGGAGATGTTCACCCTGCTGTCGGAGGCCTACGCCCGGGCGGTCCTGGAGTGGGCCGGCATCTCGGTGCGCAACCCCGACCGGGTCGGGCGGCGCCTGGCCGCGATCGTCGACGGGTTCGGCTTCTCCGGCTCGTCCTACCCGACGGCCTGGGCGGCCCGGCTGTGGGCCAACCGCTGGGCGCGGGCTCTGATCCGCGAGGCACGCGCGGCCCGGACCCCGCCCTCGACGCCCGTGGAGGTCATCGCCGCCTGGCGGGACCCGCACGACGACCTGCTGCCGGTCCCGGTGGCCGCGGTCGAGCTGCTCAACGTGCTCCGTCCCGCCGTCGCCGTGGCCTACCTCGGCACCTTCGCCGTCCAGACCCTCGACGACGAGCCGGGGCTGCGCCCGGTGCTCGCCGAGGATCCCTCGCGGCGGCACGCCTTCACCCAGGAGGTACGCCGCGTCTTCCCGTTCGTCCCCGCGCTCGCCGGCATCGCCCGGCAGCATGCCGACTGGGACGGCGAGATCGTCTCCCCGGGACAGCGGGTCGTCCTCGACGTGCCCGGGACCAACCTGGACCCGGGATCGTGGTCCGCCCCCTACACCTTCTCGGCCGAGCGGTTCGTCGGTCGCGACGTCGACGCCTTCGAGCTCGTGCCGCAGGGCGGGGGAGACCCGGCGGAGGGTCACCGGTGTCCGGGTGAGCCTTCGACGATCGCGATGATCTCGGCCACCGTGGAGATCTTCGCCGGTGCCTCCTGGAGCGTGGTCGAGCGCGGGAGCACCTACCCGCGGATCCCTGCCCGCGAACGGCTGCAGATCCGGGTGGGCTAGGTCAGCGGCGTCCGGCGAACCGCAGGGCGCTGTGGTGCTCGTGCGCCAGCCGGCGCAGGCAGAGCAGGAACTCCCCGAGGACGACCTGGCCCAGCACCATCTGCTCCATCATGGCCTCGCGGTCCTGGGTGGCGTCGATCTGGTCGAGCTCGTAGGCGGCGATCGCGTCCACGAGAGGCAGGTAGGTCGCCGCGCCCTCGGGGTCGGTGGGAAGGCCGCTGTCGAGGATGACGCTGATGATGCCGGCGAGATGGTCTCGCTCGGGGGCGTCGGGCCTGACCTTCGTCCACCCCGCCCGCTCGACGATCTGGTCGGCGAGCTCGCGGAGGTGGGCGTCGCTCGTCTCGGGGACCGTCGTCTCCGTGCGGAGCGCGTCGCAGGCCTCGCCGAACATGTCGTGCACCGACGCGCTGCGGTCCTGGGTGGCGTCGACCAGTGCCTTGAGCGCTCCGACCGGGACGGCGCCGACGTCGCGCAGCACCCGGAGCAGGCGGAGGCGGCGTACGTGCTGGTCGTCGTAGTCGGCCAGGCGCTCGGAGAGCTTTCTGCCGGGGGAGAGGAGGCCTTCGCGCAGGTAGTACTTGATCGTCGCGACGCTCACGCCGGTCGAGTCGGCGAGCTCGGAGATCCGCATGGTTCCTCCGTTGAAAGTGGTTGACAGCCCTGCTGGATAGGAGCACTATCCTAGACTAGATACTGTCGCTATCTAGTGAGGAGACGGGCATGTCCAAGATCGCGCGGGCCTACCGAGAGGCTCCGAAGAACGTGCCGAGCGGCGTCGCGCCGGGCCACCGCGTCGCCGATGTCGGCACCGGCGAGGTCGTCGTGTTCCTGATCGGGATGCGCGTCAATCGCTGGCGCAAGGTGCGCAGCTGGTTCCCGGTGTTCGTCGCGATGCCGCGGATGCTCGCCGAGCTCGCCAAGAACCCGGATCTCGGCCTGCTCTCGGCGCGCAGCTACTGGTCGGGGAGGGTGCTGATGACGTTGCAGTACTGGCGCAGCGTCGAGGAGCTCGGCCGGTTCGCCAAGGACCCGTCGCTCACGCACGCTCCGGCCTGGGCCGCCTTCAACCGGCGCGCGGCCTCGACCGGTGACATCGGGATCTGGCACGAGACCTACCGCGTCCCGGCCGATCAGGTCGAGACGCTCTACGGCAACATGCCGACGTTCGGGCTCGGAGCCGCGCTCGGCGTGGTCGAGCGGGCCGGCGGGCGGCGCAACGCGACGCACGAGCGGATGGGCTCCACCCGTCCGGAGTACGTCGAGACGACCTAGAGCGCGGTGACGGTCTCGCTCGGCGACAGGGCCCGGGTGGGAGCGCCCCGCAGCAGCACCACCGCGAGTAGCGCGGCGATCGCGGCGCAGACCGCGGCGCCGGCGAAGACGGTGTGCTCCTGGGCGATGGCGGCGCCGATGAGCAGGTCCTGGTAGTCCTCGCACATCCCGCCGCCGGTGCACACCGAGGAGAGCGAGGGCAGGTCGGCCTGGGCGGCGTAGTAGCTGCGCAGGCCGATCGTGGTCAGCGCCGAGATGCCGACCAGCATGCCGACCATCCGGGCCACCACGGTGAAGGACGTGGTCAGGCCGTGCATCGACTGCTCGGTGGTGGCCAGGATCGCGGCGTTGACCGGCGCTAGGGCGAGACCGAAGCCGAGTCCGCCGGCGACGAGCACGACGGTCGCCGCGATCGAGCGCAGCGCGTCGGCGTCCCAGCGCGCCATGAACACGAACGCGACCGCCGCCAGCAGCATGCCGGCTCCGGCGATCACCCCGGCCGGCAGCCGTCTGGTCAGGAAGCCGCCCGCGACGGCCCCCACGGGCAGCGCGACGAGGAACTCGAGCAGCACCAGGGCCGCCTTCAGCTGGCTGTCGCCGTAGATCGTGGTGCGGGCGAAGAGCGGAACGTCGATCAGCGCGGCCACCAGCGCCGCCCCGACGAAGAACGAGACCAGCACCGAGCCCCACGCCGGCGTCCGGGCGAACGCGCCGCGCGGCACGATCGGGTCCTGTGCCCGGCGCAGGTGGAAGACGAAGCCGAGCAGCGCCAGCCCGCCGGCCACGAGATACCAGGTGCCCTGCTCGGAGAAGACCGCCATCTCGGGGTCGGCGGTCGCGAAGGCGAGGATCACCCCGGCCAGGGCGATCGAGAGCAGCAGCGCCCCGAGGAGGTCGACCTCGGCGGTGATCCGGCCGAGCACGCTGCGTACGCCGGGTCGCAGGCCCCACTTCAGCACGAAGCCGAGGGTGGCGAGGATCGTGACCAGGCCCAGCGGGGTCAGCCAGCGCGTCGACCCCGCCGCGGGCACGTAGAGCGCGCCCCAGGTCAGGTCCTGGACGAGGGCGGCGGGCTCGACCGCCAGCAGCACGAACGCGACGCCGGCGAGGAGCAGGAACAGGAGCGCGATCAGGTCCGGTCGGGTGGACCGGGCGAGCGCCGGGTCCGAGCGGCCCAGGCGCTGGATCGCGACCGCCAGGACGACGCCGACGACGAGGTTGAGCAGGAAGATCGCGCGCCAGTCGGCGACCGCGAGCACGACCGCCCCGATCAGCGGCCCGAGCACGGAGCCGAGCTCCTGGACCGCCGAGACCAGGCCGAGCGGAACGCCGCGACGCTCGGCGGGGTAGAGCGCCGCGACCAGGGCGAGGGTCGCCGGGACCAGCGCGCCACCGCCCAGCCCCTGGAAGAACCGGCCGACCACCATCGCCGCGAGGTCCCACGACAGCGCGGTCAGGAACGAGCCGAAGGCGAAGACCACCAGCCCGCCGACGAGTACCGGCAGGTGGCCGAGGAGGTCGGCGAGGCGTCCGATGAGCGGCAGCACCGCCACGTACCCCAGCAGGAAGCCCGAGATCAGCGGCGCGGCCCGCTGGAGCTCCTCGATCGAGAGCCCGACGCCCGCCATCATGTCCGGCAGCGCCAGCACGACGACGTAGGTGTCCGCGGCGGCGAAAGCCACCGCGACCGCGGCGAGCCAGAGGATCACCCTCACGGCTTGGCGATCTCCTTCTCGACGTCGTACTCGGTGATGTCGATCGTGTAGGAGTACGCCGCCTCGCCCTCACCGCTGAAGTGGCCCTTGATCGTGGCCTCGGTGAGCTCGTCGGAGTCGTTGATGATGTAGGTGACGTCGAAGTCGCCCGCCGCGCCGGCCAGGATCTTCTGGACCGCCGTGTCCGGCAGGGTGCCGGTGTAGGTCGAGAGGATCTCGTCGTTGTCGGCGCCGCCGCGCACCGACTTGCCGATCTTCACGTCCTCGGTCGCGGAGAGCAGCGAGGAGATGCCGGTCTCGGGCGCGATCAGCGCCGCCGGGTCGGGCACGCCGTAGTCGGCCGGGTCGAGCTCCTGGAACGTCGTCGTGAACGGCAGCTTCGCGTAGACGACGCCGTCGACCGAGACCACGTCGACCTGCGCCTCGGCGCCCATCACCGGCACGGTCAGCTTGCCCTCGAACGCGGGCTTGCGGGTCAGCGTCCCCGTCGCCGCCTTGAGCGTCGTGATGCCCTCGGGCAGGTCGTCGGAGGCGAGCGAGAAGTTGATCCCGCTCGTCTCGTCGAGATGGCTCTTCGCGGCCGCGAGCACCTGCTTCGGCGTACGGCCCTGGGCCGGGTCCTCGTCGCCGCAGGAGGTCATCACGAGAAGCGCGGCCAGAAGGGCGACGAGCGCGAAGGTGAGGCGTGGCAGGCTCAGTGGCATGCCGCTCAGAATGCCACGTCCCGCAACCCCCACGGTGCCCAGGTGGCCTCATCGGTGGACCGGACGCGGAGTCTCGATGCACCGCCGGATGGTGGTGACGATGCCGCCGGCGGTGAACAGCTCGTCATCCGGGGATTCGCTCACGCGTACCTCGTGGATCTGGTCGACGAGGGCGGCCAGCGCGACCTGTGCGTCCGCCTTGGCCTCCGGGTCGGCGGTGCGCCCGTCGCCCGACTCCACCAGGCCCGCGAGCGCGAGCAGCGCCCGCGCCGTGGGAGGACGCA
This sequence comes from Nocardioides luteus, assembly GCF_015752315.1. NCBI lineage: Bacteria > Bacillati > Actinomycetota > Actinomycetes > Propionibacteriales > Nocardioidaceae > Nocardioides > Nocardioides luteus. Next base: position 3,333,183 of record NZ_JADOVJ010000001.1, on the reverse strand, counting down.
GCTCCGGGCCCAGCCCGACCTGATCGTTGCCCTCCCGTTCCTCCTCTTCCAGGAGCTGGGTGAGCTCCTCGACCAGGAGGCACACCCGCTCGAGGCTCGCCGCCTGCTCGAGCTGCCTGTCCAGGCGGTACCGGTGGCGTTCCCGACGCCTGTTCGCGCGGGAGGCGTCGAGGACGAGCTGTCTCGCGGCGCGCATGCTCTGCAGGGCCGGCTCCGGCTGCGCCAGGAAGTCGCTCCACTGGGTCTCCGTCGGTGGCGTGTCTCGTTGGAGGGCATGTGCCAGCCGTCGGAGCTGGACGAGCACCTCGCGACGTACGTCGCTGATCGCTCGCTCCGCGGGTGCGAGAGGCAGCTGCGGGAAGAGCATCGTCATCGCGACTCCGATCGCGGCCCCGATCAGGGTGAGGCCGCCGAAGGCGCTCACGAACGCCACCGGGTCCTCCGTCCCGATGATCAGCACGAACAAGGCGGCCGTCGGGACCCAGTAGCCGGAGTCGTCGAGCCAGCCCGTGGATCCGGCGATCGTTCCCGCCGCGATCACTAGCGCCACGGTCGCGGGGCTGGGCGAGAGCACCGCCCCGATGGCCAGGGCGATCGCCGAGCCCAGCCAGATGCTGACCATGCTCTGGACGGACGTGCGCACCGAGCCCAGCACGGTCGTGGACATCGCCACCACGGCGCCCAGGGGTGCGTAGTAGGGGAACTCGCCCGCCGGGCCGGGAAAGACCGCACCCACCCAGAATGCGATGGCACCTGCGACCGCCGTCGTCAGCGCCTGACCCCACGGAAGCCGGCGGACACGCGCACGGAAGCGGGCCCATCGTTCCGTGGCGGGTGTGGCGGCAGGTGTCATGGCATGCTCCCTCGCTCGGCGACGGAGGGATCCGGTACCCGGTATTCCGGTTCTTGACCTCCTCGGAGTTCACTCGGAGCTCAGGCGGCGACGGGCACGCCGCGGGTGAGGACGCGACGGGTGAGGAGGGCGAGGACGACGGCGACGGCTCCGACGAGGACGACGGCGGCACCGAGGCCGCCGAGAGCACCGGTGAAGACGACGACGAGCAGCGGGCAGACGAACTCGCCGAGGAACAGGGCGGCGGTCCACAGGCCGGTGCCGCGGCCGCGCTGCTCGAAGCTGAGCCCGGACTGCGCCCAGACGAGCAGCGTGGGCAGCATCAGGCCGGTGCCGGCCGAGGCGACGACCGCGCCGAGCACGATGACCGGCACCACCGAGGTGGCACCGAGCACCACCAGACCGGCTCCGGCCAGCAGGAAGGCCAGCGGGAGCAGGAACGCGGTGCCGCGGGCCGAGATCCGGCCGAAGGCGTACGCACCACCGGCCGTCGCGAGCGAGGCGAGCGCGGTGAACGCGCCGATGGTGGGGACGGCGGTGATCCCGGCCGCGTCGAGGACGTAGGGCAGCTCCACGATGGGGGTGTAGAAGACGACGCCCCCGACGACGGTGACCGCGCACGGCAGCGCGAGGGCACGGGCGGGCAACGGTGGGAGGGGCGTGCGCTCGCCGGTGCGGGCCGTCTCGCCGGCGGGCTGCCAGATGAGTGCGGCGGCGAGCACGAGGAAGACCAGGCTGGAGGCGTAGAGCCAGAACGGCGTGCGCCAGTCCTGGGCGCCGAGCGCACCGCCGAGGGCGAAGAACGCGGTCGCCGACAGCGACGCGAACACGGTCTGCATCCCGAGCCAGCGGTCGCGCTCGGTGCCGGAGAAGTAGTCGGAGATGAGCGTCGTGCAGCAGGTCATGATCGCCGCCTCGGCGACGCCGACCCCGGCGCGGCTGAGCACGATCGCGGCGAGCCCGTCCAGCCACAGCGGCGCGGTGCCGAAGACGGCGTAGACCACCAGGCCGGTCAGCAGCAGCCGCTTGCGACCGAACCGGTCCACGATGCGGCCCGCGAACGGCGCCAGCAGCGCGATCATCAGCGCCGGGACGGTGAGCGAGAGCGGCACCAGTGCGGTCGCCGCGCCGCTGTCACCGAAGTGGTCCTGCATCCGCGGCAGGACGGGAGCGAGCAGCACGGCGCCGAGGACGGGCAGGCAGCTCATGAACATCAGCAGGAAGCCCTGAGGGCGTCCGGCTCGCCGGGACGGCATGGTGGTGTCGGGCATGGGGTCTCCCACGGTCGGCCGAGATGATGTGACAGCAGTCACAGAATCGTGGGAGATGCGGAAGGTATTGCGGAAGCCAAACCTGCTTCTGTCGGGTATCAGCCCCGTCGATGGTTCGGGGTCAGTCCGGCCGGCCCAGCTGCGCCGCGGCACGGGCCATCATCCGGCGCAGCCAGCCGTGTCCCGGGTCGGCGCGGTGGGCGGGGTGCCACCAGAACGCCTCCTTGAGCGGGAGGACGTCCCAGGGGCAGTCGAGGGTGCGTACGCCGGCGGCCCCGGCGAGCCGGGCGGCGAGCTGTTGCTGCAGCAGGGCGACCCGCGGGGTCCCGGCGACCAGGAACGGGACCGGCAGGAAGCTCTCGGTCACCACGTGGACGTCGGGATCGACCCCGATCATGCTGAGCTGGCGTACGGCGGGGGTGAAGGCGGTCGGGGCGTGGTGGGTGACCACCCACGGCATCTCGGCGAGCTGCTCCATGGTGATCTCGTCGCCGACGGCGTCGTTGTCGGCCGAGACGACCAGCACCCAGCCGTCGGTGTGGAGCTCGACCGCGGGCACGTCGTGGACGAAGCCGTGGGGGAGCACCATCCCATCGACGTGCCGCAGCGACTCCGGCGCCTGGTCGACGTCGGCGTGGGTCTGCAGCTGGAACCGCAGGCGTACGCCGGGGGCCTCCTGGGCCACCTCGGTGGCGAGGTGGTCGCCGAGGACGGTCGCGGAGTAGTCCGAGGCGACGACGGTGAACTCGCGGGTCGAGGTCGCCGGGTCGAAGCCGGGCTCGGCCTCGAAGACCCGACGTACGCCGACGAGCGCTGTCGTGGTGGTGCCGCGCAGCTGGGTGGCCAGCGGGGTGAGGTCGTAGCGGTTGCCGGTGCGGACGAGGAGCTCGTCGCCGAAGTGCCGCCGCAGGCGCCGCAGCGCGGCCGAGACCGCCGGCTGGCTCAGCCCGAGCCGCTCCGCCGCCCGGGTCACGTTGCGCTCCTCGAGCAGCGCGTCCAGCGACAGCAGGAGGTTGAGATCGAGGTTGCGGAGCGGATCGGCGGCCATGCTCCGACTATAAACACCATGGATAGGCGGGATAGAAGATCTGCCCTTCCTGAATAGTTCTGCGGGAGCGAGAGTGGTGCTCGTCACTCCACCCCCGCACCTCCAGGGAGATCTCATGCCCGCCATCAGCTCGGTTCTCGTCATCGGCGCCGGAACCGCCGGGACGGCGACCGCGATCCTGCTCGCCGAACGCGGCGTCTCGGTCGACCTCGTCGACGCCAAGCCGGATCTCGCCGCCCTCGGGTCGGGGATCACCCTGCAGGGCAACGCCCTGCGGGTGCTGCGCGACCTGGGCGTGTGGGAGCAGGTGCGGACGGAGGGCTTCGGCTACGACACCCTCGGGCTGCGTGCGCCCGACCCGGCCGGGACCCTGCTGGTCGAGCTCGAGGACCACCGCACCGGCGGGCCGGACCTGCCGGCGACGGTGGGGATGTACCGCCCCGCGCTGGCCCGGATTCTGGTGGAGCGGGCCGCCGCGGCCGGCGCCAAGGTGCGCTTCGGGGTCACGCCGTCGAGCCTCGAGCAGGACGAGGCGGGCGTCGACGTCGCCTTCGCGGACGGCTCGCACGGGCGCTACGACCTCGTCGTCGGCGCCGACGGGCTGCGGTCGTGGACGCGTCGGGCGATCGGGATCGAGGTCGAGCCCGAGCCGGTCGGCATGGGGATCTGGCGCGCCTTCACCCGGCGGCCGGCCGAGGTCACCCGCACCGACCTCTTCTACGGCGGACCGTCCTACATCGCCGGCTACTGCCCGACCTCTCCGGACTCCCTCTACGCCTACATCGTCGAGCCGGCCCAGGACCGGGCCGACCTCTCGCCGGCGGAGGGCCTGGCGGTGATGCGCGAGCTGGCCGAGGCGTACCACGGGCCGTGGGACGAGATCCGGGCGTCGCTGACCGACGCCGAGCGGGTGAACCACACCCACTTCGAGAGCCACGTCGTCGACGGCCCGTGGAACCGCGGCCGGGTCGTGATCATCGGCGACGCCGCCCACAGCTGCCCGCCGACCATGGCCCAGGGCGCGGCCCAGGCGCTCGAGGACGCCGCGGTGCTCGCCGAGCTCCTCACCGGTCTCGACGATCTGGACGCCGTCTGGCCCGCGTTCACCGAGCGCCGGCTACCGCGTGCGAAGGCCGTCGTCGAGGCCTCGCTCCAGCTCTGCACCTGGCTGAAGGCGCACGAGCGCGGTGACGTACCCGGGCTGATGGCCCGCGTCGCCACCCTCGTCACCCAGCCCGCCTGACCCACCCATCTCACGAGGAGAACACCGTGACCGACCCCGTCATCGAGACCCCGCCCGCCGAGCGGCTGATCACCCACCTGCGCCACGTCGACCTGGCCGTGCCCGACTACGAGCGGCAGCTGGAGTTCTACACGAACACCTGGAAGCTCACGGCCGAGACCACCGACTCCGGCCTGGCGTTCCTGGCCGCGGAGGGCTCGCCCGAGCACTACTCCGTGCGCCTGCGCCGCGCCGACGACAAGCGGCTGGACCTGATCGCCTTCGGCGCGGCCAGTCCCGCCGACGTGGACGCGATGGCCGAGCGGCTCGGCCGCGCCGGGGTGACCCTCGTCAGCGAGCCCGGCCCGGTGCTGACCCCGGGTGGCGGCTACGGCTTCCGCTTCTTCGACAACGACGGACGTACGGTCGAGGTCTCCTGCGATGTTGCCGTGCGTCAACATCGGAAGATCGAGGAGGGAGAGTCCGTCCCGGTCAAGCTCTCCCACGTCGTCATCAATTCGCCGAACCCGGAGCAGACCGTGGCGTTCTACCAGCGCCACCTCGGCTTCGCGCTCTCCGACACCCTGATGCATCCGCGGCTGGGGTCGATGATGTGGTTCCTGCGTACGAACACGTTCCACCACAGTCTCGCGGTCGCCCGCGGGCCGCACGTCGCGCTGCACCACGCCTCCTTCGAGATGCGCGGCCTGGACGAGTACATGCGCGGCACCGGGCGGCTGCTGCGCGCCGGCGTGGAGAAGATCTGGGGGCCAGGCCGGCACCTGGCCGGCAACAACACCTTCAGCTACTTCTTGGACCCGCACGGCAACACGATCGAGTACACCACCGAGCTCGAGGAGCTCGCCGAGGACACCTGGCATCCGCACCTCTACGACTTCAGCGACCCCGAGGTCACCGACCAGTGGGGCACCGCCAACCCGATGAACGAGCTGATCGCCGGCAAGTCCTTCAACGACCCGGACAAGGGCGTCTTCGTCGCCCCGCCGGTCTGAGGAGAGCCGATGAAGCTTGCCACCTTCCTCGACCCGGACCTGCGGGCGCCGCGCGTCGGGCTGGTCACCGGCGACGGCCTGCACCCGTTCGCCGTCCGGCACACCATGCGCTCGCTGATCGAGGCCGGGCGCGACGCGCTCGAGCGTGCCGCCGATCATGCCCGGGCGGCGCGTCCGTTCGACCTCGCCGAGGTCGAGCTGCTGGCGCCGCTCGAGCCCGCCTCGGTCCGTGACTTCGTGGCCTTCGAGGAGCATGTCGAGGGCGTACGCCGCTCCGTCGACGGCGCGGTCGGCGTCCCCGACGCCTGGTACGACGCCCCTGCCTTCTACTTCACCAACCCCCACGCGATCCTCGGACCGGATGCCGAGGTCCCCTTTCCTGCAGCCTGCGAGGCCCGGGACTTCGAGCTGGAGGTCGCGGTGATCATCGGCGCCGAGGGCCGGTCGGTCGCGCCCGAGGAGGCCGGGGCGTACGTCTTCGGCTACACGATCCTCAACGACTGGTCGGCGCGCGACCTGCAGGGTCGCGAGATGCAGGTCGGTCTCGGGCCGGCGAAGGGCAAGGACTTCGCGACCACCCTCGGGCCGTGGATCGTGACCGCCGACGAGCTCGAGCCGCACCGCGACGAGGACGGCTTCCTCGACCTGCTGTGCACCGTCTCGGTCAACGGCACCGAGGTCGGCCGCGACCGCCTCTCGAACATCGGCTGGACCTTCGAGACGATGATCGCGTACGCCTCCCGCGACTCCCGCGTGGTCGCCGGCGACGTCCTCGGCTCGGGCACCGTCGGCAACGGCGGGTGCCTGGCCGAGCTCTGGGGCCGTCGTGGCGCGCAGGAGCCGAAGCCGCTGCAGCCCGGTGACGTGGTCACCCTCGAGGTCGAGGGGATCGGTACCCTCACCAACACCGTCGCGGTCGCCCCGCCCGCCCCCGAGCTGCCGCCGGTGCGCCGTCGCGACGGTGCGTCTCGGGCGGCCGCCCGGGAGGTGCCCCGATGAGCCCGCTGGCCGGACGTACGGTCGTGGTCACCGGAGCGGCCTCGGGGATCGGCGCGGCGGTCGTGGCCGCGGTGACCGCCGCGGGCGGGACGGCGGTGAGCGTCGACCGCGAGGTCGCGCCCGGCGTACGGACCCTCGATGTCCGCGACGAGGACGCCTGGGCCGAGCTGGCGGACGAGCTCGCCGGGTCGACGCATGGACCGGTCCACGGGCTGGTGAGCTGTGCCGGCGTGACCCGGCGCGCCCGCGTCGGTGCCGCGAGCGTGGCCGACATGCGCGACGCCCACGACGTCAACGTGCTCGGGCCGCTGCTCGGGATCCAGGCGCTCGCGCCGCTGATGCCCGCCGGCGGGTCGATCGTCACCATCGGGTCGCTCGCCGCGCTGCAGGGGCACTACCCGGTGGCCTACACCACCAGCAAGTGGGCCGTTCGCGGGCTCACGCACACCGCTGCGCTCGAGCTGGGGGAGCGCGGGATCCGCGTCAACGCCGTGCATCCCGGCTTCATCGAGACCGCCATGACCGCCTCCGCGCCTGACGCGTTCCGCGAGGCCTCGGTCGCCGCGACCCCGCTCGGCCGCGTCGGCACACCCGAGGAGGTCGCGTCGGTCGTGGTCTTCCTGCTCGGTGACGGGGCGGCGTACGTCACCGGTGCCGAGATCCCCGTCGACGGCGGGGTCGCCTCGCACGCCGGCGCCAAGGCCGTCTCCGACGCGCTGCGCTGAGATCCATCACAACCAAGAGGACAAGAGATGTTCGAGTACTTTCCCGGCAACTACGTCTGGAACCTGGGCGTGGTCGCCACGCTCAACTCCGGCGGGCTGATCGACGAGGTCGACCGGGCCTGCCGGCCGCTGCGGGAGCTGGCCGCGCAGGGCTCCGACGTGGGCACCGCCGAGTTCATGGCCGCCTGGCGCCGCGTCGCCGACCAGCTCGAGGAGCAGGCCGGTGAGGCCGAGAAGGCCGGCCACCGGCGTACGGCGGGGCAGAAGCTCTTCCGTGCCTCGGTCTACGTCTCCCAGGCCGAGCGGATGCAGAGCGCGAAGGACCCGGGCCGCAACGCCGAGTACCAGCGCAGCGTCGACCTGCTCGTCCGCTCCTTCGAGCTGCTCGACCAGCCGACGGTGAAGGTCGCCGTCCCGTACGTCGAGGACGGCCGTGAGACCAGCCTGCCCGCCTACTTCCACCCGGCGAACGCCGACGGCCGCCCGGCGCCCGTCATGATCGTGTGGAACGGGCTCGACTCGACCAAGGAGATGATGGTCGGCTCCGGCGTCCACACCGAGCTGGCCGCGCGTGGCATCTCGACGCTCATGGTCGACTGCGGCGGCGCCGGGGAGGCGCTGCGCCTGGACGGTCTGACCGCGCGCGTCGACACCGAGGCCTGGGCCGCGGCCTGCGTCGACTGGCTCGAGACGCGCTCGGACGTACGTGCCGACCGGATCGGGCTCGTGGGCTGGTCGCTCGGTGGCTACTACGCGCCTCGCGCCGCTGCGTACGAGAAGCGGCTGGCGCTGTGCGTGGCCTGGGGTGCCAACCACGACTGGGGCGCGGTGCAGAAGCGCCGCCTCGACCGGGAGGGCGAGAACCCGGTGCCGCACTACTGGGACCACGTGCTGTGGGTGTGGGGGCAGCCGGACATCGACACGTTCATCCGGTTCGCCGAGGACGTCAACCTCGACGGAGTGGTCGAGCAGATCACGGTGCCGTTCCTGATCGCCCACGGTGAGAACGACCGGCAGATCCCGCTCTCCTACGCCCATCGCTCCTACGACCAGGCGACGCGCAGCCCCAAGCGTGAGCTGAGGATCTTCACGCCCGAGGAGGGCGCCACCGAGCACATCGGCCTGGACCACCTCCCGCACGTCACCGGCTTCATCGCCGACTGGGTCGCGGACACCTTCGCCGAGCTGGACGCGTCGTGACCGTCCTGGACCGCACCGATCCCGAGGGCGAGATCGCGAAGACGGTCGCCCGGGTCTCCAACTGGGGACGCTGGGGCGAGGACGACGTCCGCGGGACGATGAACTTCCTCACCGACGCGAAGCGGGTCGAGGCCGCGGGGCTGGTGCGGACCGGCCGGTCCCACTCGCTCTCGCTGCCCTTCGACATGGACGGGCCGCAGAACGGCTGGCGGCGGCGTACGAACCCGGTGCACACCATGCTCGACACCGGCACTGACGCGGTTACCGGCGTCCAGGGCTTCCCGCACGGCATCGGCGGTGCCGACGACGTCATCGCGATGCCGCTGCAGTGCTCGACCCAGTGGGACGGGCTGGGCCACATCTTCGACCACGGGCGTGCCTGGAACGGCCGCCCGGCGGAGACGGTCGTGACCTCGCTCGGCGACGGTGTCACCGGGATCGAGACGGTCGCCGAGGTGGTCTGCGGCCGCGGGGTGCTGCTCGACGTCGGTCGCGCGGTCGGCACCGAGCTCGGCACGGACGGTGAGCTCCCCGACGGCTTCGCGATCACCGAGGAGCACCTGGAGCGCACGATCGCCGCACAGGGCCCGACCTCGGCCGTGGGCCGCGGCGACATCGTCGTCGTACGCACCGGGCAGCTCGCCCGCGCCCGCCGCGGCGTCGCCGCCGGCGAGGGCTGGGGCGGCTACGCCGGGGGACCGGCGCCCGGCCTGTCCTTCACCACCGCCGACTGGCTCCACCGCACCGAGATCGCCGCGATCGCCACCGACACCTGGGGCTTCGAGGTGCGGCCCAACGAGTTCGACGACGCCTTCCAGCCGCTGCACCAGGTCGCGATCCCGCACCTCGGGCTCTTCCTGGGTGAGATGTGGGACCTCGACGGCCTCGCGGTCGCGTGCGCGGAGGACGGCCGCTACGAGTTCCTGCTCACCGCGGCGCCGCTGCGGGTCACCGGGGCCGTCGGCGCCCCGGTGAACCCGATCGCGCTGCGCTGACCGGCAACGCTGGTCGAGCCGCGAGGCCGCCTGCGGCCGAGCGTGTCGAGACCAACACAGTCCCCTCGGCGCTCGATGGGGACTGTGTTGGTCTCGACACGCCTCCGCCTAGCGGCTCCGGCGGCTCGACCAGCGGGGGCTATCGGTAGGCGACCGGGCCGGCCACGGCGTCGATCGGCTGCTCGAGCGGGACTCCGGAGCCGTCGCGGCGGGGGTCGATCTCGGGCAGGTCGATGGGCGCACCGGAAGCCGCGGCGGCCATCGCAGGAGCGGCGCCGACCCACGCGAAGACGAGGGTGTCCTCGCCCTTGAGATACCGGTGCGCGCGTACGCCGCCGGTGGCCCGGCCCTTGGCCGGGAACTCGCTGAACGGCGTGGTCTTCACGCTGCCGGTCTCCGTCCCGGGCAGAGCCGAGGACGACCCGGCGACGGTCACGACCGCGGCGCCCTCCGGAGCGTCGGGCGCGACGACCCCGAAGAAGACGACGCGAGAGCCGTGGGCCATCCGGACGCCGGCCATGCCGCCGGCGCTGCGGCCCTGCGGCCGCACCGCGTCGGCCGGGAAGTGGAGCAGCTGGGCGTCGGAGGTGACGAAGACCAGCGACTCGGTGCCGGTGCGCAGCTGGGCCGCGCCGACCACCTCGTCGCCGTCGGCGAGCTTGATGACCTCCCACTCGTCCTTGTTGAGCAGCACCTCGGGGTTGACCCGCTTGACCACACCGAGGCGGGTGCCGAGCGCGATGCCCGGCCCGTCGGTGGCCAGCGTGGTGAGCGCCAGCGCGCGCTCGTCGGACTCCAGCGAGAGCAGCGCGGACAGCGGCAGACCACCGGACAGGTTGGGGTCACCGTGGGTCGGCGGCATCGCCGGCAGGTCGAGCACCCCGAGACGTACGAGACGGCCGCGGGAGGTGAGCACGCCGATCTGGCCGCGCGCGGTCGCCGGGACCACCGAGACGATCACGTCGTGGTTGGCGCGCGCCGAGCCGGTGGTGAAGGGCTCGGCGTCGGAGGAGCGGGCCAGCAGCCCGGTCGAGGAGAGCATCGCGAAGCACGGGTCGTCGGCGACCTCGAGGCTCATCGCCTCCAGCGCCGGGGTCCCGGCCGAGGCGAGCAGCACGGTGCGGCGTGGCGTACCGAACGTCTTGGCGACCTCACCCAGCTCGTCGGAGACGACCTTGCGGAGCATCTCGTCGTCGCCGAGGATCGAGTCGAGGTATTCGATGGTGGCCTGCAGCTCGTCGCGCTCCTTCTCCAGCTCGATCTTGGAGAACTTCGTGAGCCGGCGCAGGGCCATGTCGAGGATGTACTCCGCCTGCGGCTGGCTCAGGTCGAAGACCGACATCAATCGGTCCTTCGCCTCACCGGCGTTCTCCGAGGCGCGGATCAGCTGGATGACCTCGTCGATGTCGAGGATCGCGATCAGGAGGCCGTCGACCAGGTGGAGCCGGTCGGCGGCCTTGTCGCGGCGGAACTGCGAACGCCGGCGGACGACGTCGTAGCGGTGGCCCAGGAAGACCTCGAGCAGCTCCTTGAGGCCGAGGGTGCGCGGCTGGCCGTCGACGAGCGCGACGTTGTTGATGCCGAAGGAGTCCTCGAGCGGGGTCATCTTGTAGAGCTGCTCGAGGACGGCCTCGGGCACGAAGCCGTTCTTGACCTCGATCACCAGGCGGGTGCCGTGCTGGCGGTCGGTGAGGTCCTTGAGGTCGGCGATGCCCTGGATCTTCTTGGACTGCACCAGCGTCTTGACCCGCTCGATGATCTTCTCGGTGCCGATGTTGAACGGCAGCTCGGTGATCACGATGCCCTTGCGGCGCCCGAACGTCTCGATCCGCGTCGTGGCGCGGATCTTGAAGGAGCCGCGGCCGGTCTCGTACGCATCCCGGATCCCGTCCAGGCCGACGATGGTGCCGCCGGTGGGGAGGTCGGGACCGGGGATGAACTTCATCAACGTGTCGAGCTCGGCGCCCGGGTGCTTGATCAGGTGGCGGGCGGCGGCGATGACCTCGACCAGGTTGTGCGGGGCCATGTTGGTGGCCATGCCGACCGCGATGCCGGTGGCACCGTTGACCAGCAGGTTGGGGATCGCGGCGGGGAGCACGCTCGGCTCCATCTCCCGCGAGTCGTAGTTGGGGCGGAAGTCGACCGTGTCTTCCTTGATGTCGTCGGTCATCGCCAGCGCGGCCGGGCCCATCCGGGCCTCGGTGTAACGCATCGCCGCAGCCGGGTCGTCGCCGCCGGGGGAGCCGAAGTTGCCGTGCCCGTCGATCATCGGCAGCCGCATCGCCCACGGCTGCGCCATCCGCACGAGGGCGTCGTAGATCGCGCCGTCGCCGTGCGGGTGCAGCTTGCCCATCACCTCACCGACGATGCGGGCACACTTCACGTGACCGCGGTCGGGGCGCACTCCCATGTCGTTCATCGTGAACAGGATCCGGCGCTGCACGGGCTTGAGGCCGTCGCGGGCGTCGGGCAGCGCCCGGGAGTAGATGACGGAGTAGGAGTACTCCAGGAACGAGGAGCGCATCTCCTCCCCGATGTCGGTGTCGAGGATGTGCTCCTCGAAGTCGTCGGGGAGATCCTGGGTGGTCTTGCCGCGTGCCATAAGGGGCATTGTCTCGAATCCCTGTGCGAACGCGACACCGGGCTCGCCGACTGTGCCGATTTAGGCTCCGATCCGAGGCACGCAGCCCTTTCGTACGCCGCACATCCGCGTACATTGGCTGTGTAGGTCAAACCGTCCAGGAGTCACCGGTTCAACGCACATGGAGGTGCTTGAAGATGGCTGTCACCCAGATCGAGCTCGACACCGAGCTGCTCGCGGAGGTCCAGCGGATCTCCGGCGCGGCCACGCCCCAGGAGGCGGTGGAGTTCGCCGTGCGCGAGCTCGTCCTCCGCAACCACGAGGGCGACGCCCCCAAGCACGCCCAGAAGCTGGCGCGGAACTGGGACTACGACGGCTGGCGGGTGCTCAACGAGCGCGACCGCGCCAACGTCGTGCGTCACTGATCGAGCACCAGGTCGAGCAGCCCGGGGAACCGGCGGTCGAACTCGTCGCGCAGCAGGCGGTTCATCCGCCGGTTGCCCTCGTCGCGCTGCTCGAGAAGACCTGCCTCGACGAGGGACCTGAAGTGATGGGTCAGCGTCGACTTCCCGACGGGGAGGTCGAACTGACCGCACGCGATCGTCCACGGATCGGCCGCGGCCAGCTGCCGCAGGATCGAGCGTCGTACGGGGTCGCCGACCGCGTCGAGAGCACGCTGGAGCTCTGCGTCGGCCGCCGGGGGCCGGGAATCGGTTGACATGTTCGATCTCCGTCGTACAAGGTTGGGATGTTCGATCACCGTCGAACATAGTCGATCGGAGGGAGTTCTGCATGCCCGACCAGCAGAAGGTGGACGAGCTCAAGAAGCGGCTGACGTCCTACGGGGTGTGGACCGGTGCGCGGCAGTGGACAGACCTCGGCCGGGCGCGTGAGGTCGCGGCCGAGGTGGAGAGCCTGGGCTACGGCGCGATCTGGGTCGGGTCCTCCTCGATGCCGTTCGCGGTGCACGAGGCCCTGCTCGCCGGCAGCACCGACCTGCTCGTCGTCACCGGGATCGTGAGCATCTGGGAGAACCCCGCGACCGCGGTGGCGGCCCGCTATGCAGAGCTCGACGCGACGTACGGTGGTCGGTTCGTGCTCGGTCTCGGCAACAGCCATGCTCAGCAGGTCGGCGAGCAGACGTACGTCAAGCCGTACAGCCGAACCGTCGCGTATCTCGACGAGCTCGACGCTGCGGGCACGGTCCCGGAGGAGGGCCGACTGCTGGCTGCCCTCCGCCCGCGCATGCTCGGTCTCGCCGGCAACCGCACGGCCGGCGCGCATCCCTACCTGATGCCGCCGGCGCACACCGCGCACGCACGCGCCGTGCTCGGAGCGGGGCCCTTGCTGGCTGCCGAGCAGAAGGTCGTCCTCGAGACGGACCCGGCACGCGCTCGCGCTGTCGCGCGGCAGCGGCTGTCGATGTACCTCGGTCTGCCCAACTACACCGGTGCGTTGCGGGACTACGGCCTCGTGCCGGAAGACTTCGAGGGCGAGGGGAGCGACCGATGGGTGGACCTGGGCGCCGCCTGGGGCGATGAGGACGCCGTGCGGGCTCGTCTGCATGCCCACCGCGACGCCGGAGCGGACCATGTCCTGGTCCAGGTGCTCACCGAGCGTGGCCCTTCCGAGCTGCCGCTGCCCGAGTGGCGGCGGCTTGCGAGCGCTCTCGAGCTCTCGTGATGATTTCGCACGGCTTGCCATGAGCGTCGACCTGGGGCCAACCGCTAGATTTCTCTCGTGACCGCGCAGCAGACCCCGCCGTACCCCTCCCACTGGGAGGCGGACGTGCTGCTGCGCGACGGGCGGACGGCACACATCCGGCCGATCAGGTCGGCGGACAAGGACCTGCTGGTCGACTTCTACGACCACCGGGTCAGCGACGAGTCGAAGTACTACCGCTTCTTCTCGCCGATGCCGCACCTCTCGGCCCGGGACGTCGCGCGCTTCACCGAGGTCGACCACAAGGACCGGGTGGCGTTCATCCTCACGCTCCGAGGCCGGATGATCGCGGTCGGTCGCTACGACGTGGTCAAGCCCGGCGAGGCCGAGGTCGCCTTCCTGGTCGAGGACGACTACCAGGGCCGCGGGATCGCGCAGATCCTGCTCGAGCACCTCGCCCAGGCGGGACGCGAGCGCGGGGTCACCAAGTTCACCGCCGACGTCCTCCCCGACAACGCGCGGATGATCCAGACCTTCCGCGACGCCGGCTACAAGGTGGCCAGCGTCTACGAGGACGGGGTCATCTCGCTGCAGTTCGGGATCGACGTCACCGACACCGCGGTCGGCCGCCTCGCGCTGCGCGAGCACGAGGCCGAGGCCGCCTCGATCCACCGCTTCTTCAACCCGCGCTCGGTCGCGGTCATCGGCGCCAGCCGACGGCAGGAGACCGTCGGCCAGGCGCTCGTACGCAACCTGGTGATCGGCGACTTCACCGGTCGGGTCTACATGGTCAACCCCAGCTCCAGCGCGGTCAGCGGGATGCCGGCCTACAAGAGCGTCCAGGACATCCCCGACGACGTCGACGTGGCGATCGTCGCGGTGCCCGCCGACGCCGTGCAGGACGTCGTGCTCGACTGCGCCGCCAAGGGCGTGCACGGGCTCGTGGTCATCTCCAGCGGCTTCGCCGAGACCGGCGAGGAGGGTCGCCAGCGGCAGCGCCGGCTGGTGAACCTGTCCCGCTCCTACGGGCTGCGGCTGATCGGGCCGAACGCGCTCGGCGTCATCAACACCGACCCGCAGGTGAAGATCAACGCCAGCCTCGCGCCGACGATGCCGCCGCGCGGTCGTGCGGGCTTCTTCTGCCAGTCGGGTGCGCTCGGCTCGGCGATCCTGGAGAAGGTCAACAATCGCGGACTCGGTCTGTCGACCTTCGTCAGCGCCGGAAACCGCGCCGACGTCTCCGGCAACGACCTCCTCCAGTACTGGGAGGAGGACGTCTCGACCGAGGTCGTGATGATGTACCTCGAGTCCATCGGTAACCCGCGGAAGTTCTCCCGCATCGCCCGCCGCGTCTCCCAGCGCAAGCCGATCGTCGCGGTCCGCTCAGGACGCACCACGCAGGGTGTGCCGATGGGCCACGCGGTCCGCAAGATCAGCGCCCCGCCGGCCGCGGTCGACGCGATGTTCCGTCAGGCCGGGATCATCCAGGTCGACACCCTCGACGAGATGTTCGACGTCGCCCAGCTGCTCGCCCACCAGCCGCTCCCGCGCGGACGCCGCGTGGCCATCGTCGGCAACTCCGACGCGCTGGGCCTGTTGGCCGCCGACGCCGCCGTCTCGGTGGGGCTGCAGGTCAACAAGCAGGTCCCGCTGCCCACCGAACCGTCCGCGGAGGACTTCGAGGACGCTCTCGACGCGGCCATCGACGACCCCGAGGTCGACGCGGTGATCTCGGTCTACATCCCGCCGCTCAACGTGTCCGGCGAGGAGATCGCCAACGTGCTCGCCGCGGTCGGCGAGCAGTCCGACAAGCCGCTGGTCACCAGCTTCCTCGGTGCCGAGGGTGTCCCCGAGCTCCTGAGGGTCCCCGACGTCGCCGGGTCGACCGCCGGTCGCGGCTCGGTGCCGTCCTACTCCTCGGTGGAGTCGGCCGTACGCGCCCTGGCCAAGGTCGTGGAGTACGCCGTGTGGCTGCGCACCGCCGACGGCGAGATCCCGTGGCTCAGCGCGGAGGAGTGCGACCCGCGTACGGCCCGCAAGATCGTCACCGACGTGCTCGCCGCGCGACCCTCGGGTGGCGACCTGAGCCGCGAGGACCTGGGGATGGTGCTGGCGGCGTACGGGATCAAGCTCTGGAAGACCCACAAGGTCACCACCCTCGAGGAGGCGATCTCCGCCGCCGAGGACCTCGGCTGGGACGTCGTGCTCAAGGCGACCGTCGAGAGCGTCCGGGAGCGGCCCGACCAGGCCCACGTCGTACGCAACATCGACGACGTCGAGGAGATGACCGAGGCCTGGGAGCTGATCACCAGCCGGATCCCGCCGGACACGGGCGGGTTCGCGGTGCAGCGCACCGCGCCGCCGGGTGTCCCGGTCGCGATCCGGTCGATGGAGGACCCGCTGTTCGGGCCCGTCGTCTCCTTCGGCATCGCCGGAGCGATCACCGAGCTGCTGGCCGACCGTGCCTACCGGATCCCGCCGCTGTCCCAGCGCGACGCGGCCTCGATGGTGCGCGAGATCAAGGCCGCGCCGCTGCTCTTCGGGTACCGCGGCGGCGACATGGTCGACGTCGACGAGATCGAGCGGCTCGTCCTCAAGGTCGCCCAGCTGCAGAACGACCTGCCCCAGATCTCCTCGCTCGACCTGTCCCTGGTCCTGGTCGGTCAGGAGTACTCCGCCGTCCTGACCGCCAGCGCCCGGGTCGACCTGGTCGCCGATCCCCGCTCGGACTGGTTCGTACGCCGCCTCAACCCGGCGGTCGGGGACACGCTGCCTGGCTAGGCGGCCCGTGGCGGCCCGTGGAAGGATGGGTGTATGAGCACCCGCACCGATGATCTCGACCGCGCCGACGATCTGCGCGCAGAGATCGACCGCACCGGCTACTACCCCGAGGTGGTGGCCGACTGCGTCGCGTCCGCCGTGGCGGGGGAGAAGGTGTCCTCCTTCTTCCTGCACCACGAGCCGACCTTCGACCGTGACGAGGTGCGCCGCCACCTCTCCGTGCTGGTGCTGACCCCGACCCGGCTGATCCTGGCCCACACCGACGAGCACGCCGGCGACGACCTGCTGCCCGAGCCCTACACCTCGACCTCGACCGAGGCCGTGCGCATCGACTCGGTCAACTCCGTCGTGGTGACCCGGATGATCACCAACCCGACCAAAGGGTCGAGCAAGCCGGCCGAGGTCGTCATGACCATCGGGTGGGGCGGCGTCAACCGCGTCGACCTGGAGCCCGCGGGCTGCTCCGACCCCAACTGCGACGCCGACCACGGCTACACCGGCGTGTTCACCCCCGACGACTTCTCGCTGCGCGTCTCGGCTGCCGCCGACGGGCACGACTCGGTCGCCCGCCTGCTCTCCTTCGCAGAATCGCTCTCGGCTCGCACCCACAACCGGTGACGGCGGGGTGACCGGGTTTCTCGCCCCCGCCTACGGGGAGCGCTCACTGGGTGATGTCCTGCCGGCGGTCGCCGCCGCCATGGGCATCCCGCTGGGCACCTCCGAGGCGCGATCCGGTCTCGAGTTGCCGTCCGCCGCTGCGTACGTCGTCTTCCTGGTCGACGGGATGGGCACCAACCTGCTGCGTCGCTATGCGCACGCGGCTCCGTTCCTGGCCTCGCTGAGCGAGGACCAGGAGGCAGGTACGGCCGGGGTGCCGTCGACGACGGCGACCAGCCTCACCTCGTTCGGGACCGGGCTGACGCCCGGTGGTCACGGGCTGGTCGGCTACACCTCGCGCATCCCCGGCACCGAGCACCTCCTCAACGCGCTGCAGTGGCGCAAGGACGTCGACCCGGTCGAGTGGCAGCCCAACCAGACCGTCTTCCAGCGGCTGGGCGAGGCCGGGGTGCCGGTCACGGTCATCAACAAGCGGGCCTTCGGTGGCTCGGGGCTGACCATCGCCGCCCACCGGGGCGCGGAGTTCGTCGGCGCCGACCGGGTGGGGGAGCGGATCGCCTCGGCGGTCGCGCTCTCGCGGGTCCCGGGGTCGCTGACCTACCTCTACGACGGCGATCTGGACTGGACCGGCCACAAGTACGGGGTCGCCTCCTCGCCGTGGCTGCAGCAGCTCTCGATGATCGACGCCGAGGCCGAACAGCTGCGGGACGCCCTGGACCCGTCCGTACGCCTGCTGGTGCTCGCCGACCACGGCATGGTCGACTCGCCGGCGGCTTCTCGCACCGACATCGACGACTTCCCCGAGCTCCGCGACGGTGTCGCGCTGGTCGGTGGTGAGGCCCGGTTCCGCCATCTCTACTGCTCGCGCGGCGCGGTCGACGACGTGGTCGCGACCTGGTCGGAGAAGCTGGGCGACAAGGCCGAGGTGATGACCCGGGAGACCGCGATCCGTCGCGGCTGGTTCGGGCCGGTCACCCCGTCGGTGCTGCCGCGGCTCGGCGACGTCATCGTCGCCTCGCACGGCGAGCACGCGGTGGTCTCGACGAGCCTGTTCAACTACGAGACGACGCTGGTCGGGCTGCACGGCTCGCTGACCCCCGACGAGATGCTCATCCCACTGCTGGTCTCCTAGGGGAATGAACCCCGTCTCTAATGGTTACATCCTAAGTATCCATTAGTGACGACTCGCCGTATCCGGCGGGAAGGGGTGTGTCATGGGTGAGCACGGAGTCGAGGGCCGGCGATGACCGGGCACTACGGACAGGTCGCGTTCACGCCGCTGGTGACCGAGCACCAGGCGATCCACGGGAGCGCGGCGGCGTACGCACGTATGGCGGACGGCGAGAGCGTTCCGGACCGGATCGGGCGGGGCGAGGCCGCGTTCATCTCGTCGCGGGACAGCTTCTTCCTGGCGACGGTCAGCGAGACCGGCTGGCCCTACATGCAGCACCGCGGCGGGCCTCCCGGGTTCCTGAAGGTGATCGACGAGACCACGCTGGGCTTCGCCGACTTCCGGGGCAACCGGCAGTACATCACCCGCGGCAACCTCGACCACGACGAGCGGGTCTCGCTGTTCCTGATCGACTACCAGCTCCAGGCCAGGATGAAGATCTTCGGTCGTGCGCGGGTCGTCGAGCCCGAGGACGATCCCGAGCTGGTCGAGTCGCTGGCTCCGGCCGGGAGCTCGGCGAAGGTCGAGCGCGGGATCCTGATCGACGTCGAGGCGTACGACTGGAACTGCAAGCAACACATCCCGCAGCTGGTGCCCTTGGCGGTCGCCCAGAACACCGTCGCGGAGCTGACCGAGCGGATCAGCGAGCTCGAGGCCCAGCTGGCCATCGCCCGTGGCGGCGGTGTAACGGCTGAAGCCTAGACTGACCATTAGATCGAGATGAGTTCGACGACGGAGGGGACGGCCGTGGAGCTGCAGGTGCCGGTGCTGTATCCGACCCAGCCCGCGGCCGTACGCCTCATGAACACGATCTGGGCCGACCGGGCGGCCGTGCACGACTCGCTGGAGAGCGTGGCGCACCTCCAGGCCTGGGCCGAGGAGGCGGGGCTCGGCCGCCACCAGGGCCTGGGCGAGCACGACCTGGCCCGGGCCCGGGCCCTGCGGGACGCCCTGCGCCGGCTGGCCGCCGAGGTGACCGGCGACAGCCGGCCGCACAGTGTCTCGGAGGGGCTCAGCTCCGAAGCGGCGCTCGCGGTGCTCAACGAGTTCGTCTCCCACTGCGCGCCCGTCCTGCGCCACGGTCCGCAGGGCGGCTACGTGCGCGAGTGGCTCACCGACGGCTCCGGCCTGCAGCGGGAGCTGAACCTGATCGCGCTGGACGGATCCGAGGTGCTGACCCGGCAGGCACCCCACGAGCTGAAGGCGTGCGGCGGCCCCGGCTGCGTCCTCTACTTCGTACGCGACCACCCGCGGCGCGAGTGGTGCTCCGCGGGCTGCGGCAACCGGGCACGGGTCGCGCGCCACTATCGGCGGAGCAGGTCCAGCGACGAGGGTCCTGCCACGGGCCGCGGCGCGGACCACTAGGCTTCGGCGAGTGGCTGAGCTGACCTTCTGGACCGGGACGATGGACGCGGGGAAGTCGACTCTCGCGCTGCAGACCAACCACAACCACGCGGCTCGCGGCAGGGTGGGGCTGATCTTCACCGTCCACGACCGCTCCGGCGAGGCGGTGGTCACCTCTCGCCTGGGCCTGACCCACGACGCGATCGAGGTCACCGACGACTTCGACTTCTGGCGCCACGCCGTCGACGCGCTGACCCACGGCGCCCGGATCGACTACCTCATCTGTGACGAGGCCCAGTTCTACACCCCCGAGCAGATCGAGGCGCTGGCCAAGATCGTCGACGAGCTGCAGATCGACGTGTTCTGCTTCGGCATCCTCACCGACTTCCGCACCCGCCTCTTCCCGGGCGCCGCCCGTCTGGTCGAGCTCGCCGACCGTACGGAGGTGCTGCAGGTCGAGGCACTGTGCTGGTGCGGCAAGCGGGCCACCCACAACGCCCGGGTCGAGGACGGCGTCATGGTCACCGAGGGTGACCAGGTCGTCGTCGGCGACACCGACCGTGAGTCCGGCACCACCCCCAGCGCGGTCTCCTACGAGGTCCTCTGCCGCCAGCACCACCGCCGCCGCCTCACGGCGGCCCGGGCCAAGTCCGTCTCCCTCGTGCCCGAGCCCCTGCCGTTCGGCTGACACCCGCTGGTCGAGCCGCTCCGCTGGTCGAGCCGCGAGGCCGCCTGCGGCCGAGCGTGTCGAGACCAACACAGTCCTGTCGGCGCTCGACGGGACTGTGTTGGTCTCGACACGCCTTCGCCTAGCGGCTCCGGCGGCTCGACCAGCGGTCAGCGGTTGAGCGTCGGCATGGGCACGTCGGCGTACTTCGTGCCGACGGCCGCGTTCTGGGTGTCGAGCTGGACGCCGGGGCGACCGTTCTCGACGACGTAGGTCGCGCGGGTGGAGATCGGGGCACCCCGGCGCTCGACGTACGGCACGACCCGGAAGTCGCTGGAGAGCTCGTCGGGCGTGACCCTGACGCGTACGTAGCCGCGCTGGCTGTTGAAGAACTTCAGGTGGTCGTTGGCCCGGAGCAGGCTCTCGCCGCCGGTGGTCATGTCGGCGCCGTCTCCGCCGCTGGCGATGGAGGTGCCGACGAACTCGCTGCCGACGACGGCTGACTCGGGGTCGTCGTAGTCGGCCAGCAGGTTGCTGGCGTAGTTGTGGTGCCGGTCGCCGGTGATGACCACGAGGTTCTCGATCCCGCTGGTGCGGGCGCCCTCGAGGAGCCGGTTGCGGTTGGCGATGTAGCCGTCCCACGGGTCCATGTAGAGGGTCTTGGCCTCGGTCTCGTCGAGGTCCGTCTCGGCCATCGGCGCCTGGTTGGCGAGCACCTGCCAGCGGGCGGTCGACTGCCGCCAGTTGCGCTGCAGCCACGCCTCCTGCTCGAGACCCATCATCGAGCGCGACGGGTCGTAGATGTCCGGCGTCAGCTCCGGGCTCGCCGGGTCGCTGCCGTCGCCGTAGGCCTGGTCGTCGCGGTACTGCCGGGTGTCGAGCACGTTGAAGTCGACCAGGTCGCCGTAGCGCAGGTTCCGGTAGATCTGCATGTCCGGTCCGTCGGGCAGCGAGCTGGCCCGGAACGGCAGGTGCTCGTAGTAGGCCTGGAAGGCAGCCGTACGCCGCGGCATCCACAGCGCGCCCTGCGACTGGCTGCGCTCCTCGGGGATCTCGTCGGCCCAGTTGTTCTCGATCTCGTGGTCGTCGGGGGCGACCACGAACGCGTGCGACTGGTGGGCGGCCATCAGGTCCGGGTCGGACTTGTAGAGGCCGTACTGCTGGCGGTAGCGCGCCAGGTCCAGGGTCTCCCCGGCCAGCGAGGGGTCGACCGTGGTCCGGCGCCAGTTGTTCTCGGCGGTGACGCCGGACTCGTACAGGTAGTCGCCCAGGTGGAAGACGACGTCGACGTCCTCGTCCGCCAGGTGCCGGTAGGCGGTGTAGAAGCCGTGGCTGTAGAGCGCGCAGGAGGCGAAGGCGAAGCTCATCCGTGCCAGCGGGGAGCCGTACGCCGGGGCGGTCCGGGTGTGACCGGTCTGGCTGACCTCGCCGGCCGCCATGAACCGGTACCAGTAGTCGCGGCCAGGGCGCAGACCCCACACCTCGGGGTGGACCGAGTGCCCGAAGTTGGGGGTGGCGGTGACCGTGCCGGCCTTGACGACCTTGCGGAAGAGGGGATCCTCCGCGACCTGCCAGCGGACCTTGACCGGCTCCTGCGGCATGCCGCCGAGACCGTCGGCGGCGAGCGGCTCGGGGGCGAGGCGGGTCCAGAGCACGACGGAGTTGGGGAGCGGGTCGCCGGAGGCGACGCCCAGGGTGAACGGGTAGCGGGAGAGCGGCTTGACGGTCTTGACGGACACGGCGTCGGCGGGGATCGAGCCGGTGCCGAGCAGCATGGCGGCGGTTGCGGTGACACCGGTCGAGGCGGTGCCGGAGAGGAGGGAGCGTCGGCTCAGCGATTCGGGCAGGAGCATCGGGGGCCTCCGAGAAAGGTGAAAGTGCTTGCCTCCACTCACTTCATCGGTGGCGCATGAACGCCGACCGACCCCAGCCCGACACTGGTCGGTCGGCTCCCCAACGCATCACGGACCGGCCGATGGCCGGTCCGTGAACGTGGTGTGAGGAGTCTGTCAGTCCTGCTTGCCGCCGCCGAACATGATCTCGTCCCAGCTCGGCACCGAGGCGCGCTTGCGGCGCGAGGACGCCTTCTTGGCGGGCTTCTGCGGGGCCTCCTCGGCGGGTTCTGCCTCGGCGGCTGCCGGCTCGGCGATCGGCTCGGCGACGGGCTCCGGCTCGGCCGGGACCGCTGCCTGCTTCTCGGTCGGGCTCTCGTCGCCCAGGAAGGCCTCGAGCGGGGTGTCCACATCGACCGGGTCCGGCTTCGCGGCCTTGGCCGCCGGGACCGGCTTGGGAGCCGGGGGAGGGGTGGCCGGTGCGGCCGGGGCCGGGCTCTTCGCGCGGCGCCGGCGGGCGGCGAGCATGTCGTCGGTGACGACCGGCTCCGGCTCGGGCGCAGCGGCCTCGAGCTTCTCGCCGGTCAGCCACCGGGCGTCGTCGTTGTCGAGCTCGACGTAGTTGCCGGGGGCGTCGTAGGTCAGCTCGGCGATGCCGGAGCGCTCGGCGGTCTCGTATTCACCGGTGAGCTTCCAGCGCCCGTCGGGACGCCGGTAGGAGTCCCAGTTGACCGAGTCGGGGTCGACGTACATCGTCTGGAAGTGGGCGCTGACGGCCTCGCCCAGGGTGCGGGCGGTGCTGGCGGCCTCACCGGGCCGACGGCGTACGGAAGCCTGCTGGGCACGCTGCGCCATGTGCTCGCGCTCGGCGAGGACGGGACCGGCGAAGGCCAAGATCTTCTCGACCGTGGTGCCGGCGACAGCGGCGACCTCCTCGGCACTCTCGCCCGCACGGATACGGGTCTGAATGTCACGGGGCCGCAGGCTGCTGCTCGGGGTCTTGTTCACGGTTTGCTCCGATCGGCGGGTCGACACAGCCTCGAGTGCTGCACGGAGACGGTCGTCGATGTCGGCGGTGTATTCACGATCCTCGTCATCGACGAGAAGCATGCGTAGACCATCGTCACTGACCGAGATGAGCCGCAGAAGGACGGGACCAACCTCATCCGGTGCCTGCTCTTCGAGCTGGCCCGGAGTCAAAGGCAATCCTTCGGCCGACATCCTCTTCTCAATTCTAGAAACGGTTGTGACGACCCTACGCCACTGACCGTCATCGTATGGGGTGCCCATGCCGCGAGGCCGTGGCATTTGGGGTTTTCGCGATCAACGAGGCGACCATTTGGCAGTGGAACAGTCGCTGACCCTTCTCGTGCTCGACCTGGTCGGGTGCTTCGTCTTCGCGCTCTCCGGAGGCCTGATGGCGGTCCGCAAGGAGCTCGACATCTTCGGCGTGATCGTCCTCGCCTGCGTCACCGGTCTCGGCGGCGGCTTCCTGCGTGACATGGCCATCGGCGCGACGCCGGTCGCCGCGCTCTCCGACTGGCGCTACCTCGTGGTGCCGATGACGGCCGGTCTGCTGACCTTCTTCTTCCACCCCGCGCTGGGCCGCCTGGAGCCCATGGTCAACGTCTTCGACGCCCTCGGGCTGGGGCTGTTCGTCATCGCCGGCGCCGTCAAGGCGCTCGACTTCGGCCTCTCCCCGCTCGCGGCCGCGATCATGGGCCTGGCCACGGGCGTGGGCGGCGGCGCGATCCGCGACGTGCTCGCCGGACGGGTCCCGATCATCCTGCGCCGCAGCGTCTTCTACGCCATCCCGGCCTTCGCCGGCGCCGCGGTCGCGGCCTTCGGGCTCTACGCCGGGATACCCGCGACACTCGCCATGGCGGTCGCGTTCGTGACCTGCTCCGGGTGGCGGCTGCTGGCGATGTGGCGCCACTGGGAGGCGCCACTGCCGCGGGGTTCCGCGTCGGTCTGAGGCTTCTCGATCGGTGGCTGGTCTCAGTGGTCGGAGCAGCAGGGGATCTGGTGGCGGGCCTCGAACGGCACCAGGCCGGCGGCGGCCCGCTGGACCAGGAGCACGCAGCGCCCCTCGCGCCACACCGGCCGCGCGAAC
The DNA here is from genome assembly GCF_015752315.1 of Nocardioides luteus. Lineage (NCBI taxonomy): Bacteria > Bacillati > Actinomycetota > Actinomycetes > Propionibacteriales > Nocardioidaceae > Nocardioides > Nocardioides luteus. The sequence continues at coordinate 3,309,088 of NZ_JADOVJ010000001.1, read as the reverse complement.
CCGGTGAGGTCGAGGGTGTCCGCGGGCTCGAGGTCGATCCCGGCCAGGCCTTCGACGGCGTCGACGACGCTGCCGGCCTCGACCGCGGCCACCGTGGTGACGGTCTCGATGCTCCTCCGGCCCGGGTAGCGGGCCAGGCGGCCGGCGGTCCGGGCCTCCGCCTCGGCGATCGCGGGGGAGTCGAGGGTGACGTACGCATCGGGGAGCCGGTCGGCGAGCAGCGCGGTCAGCTCCTCGACCGCCGGGCCGCCGGGCCAGTCCAGGACGGCCACGAAGCGGGCGGTCGGCTCGCGCACGACATGGGTGCTGATGACGTACGCATCCTCGGGCCGGCCCGCGCCGAGCACCTCGTCCAGGCGATGGACGAGGTGCTCGGCGCCGGCGAGATCCCGGGCGTCGGTGTCGACGGCCAGGGTGGTCATCGAGTCGGGACGACCCAGACCGGGTTGGTGTAGAACCACAGGTCGACCCACGGGTCGGCGTCGCCGACGACGTCGATCGCGGGACCGGCCGGGTCGACGCTCGCACCGAGGTAGCCGGGCTGGAACCGGTTGGCGTCGGTGCCGCGGACGCGTACGTAGAACGCCTCCTCGACGCGACCGAGGTCGTAGCGCAGCTGGAAGGTGCCGGTGCGGCCCGAGGTGTCGGTCTGCTCGATCACCTTGGTGTCGGGCGCCTTCCAGGTGTCGCGGTCCGAGACGTACGTCGGGTCGACCGCGCCCCGGATCACGTCGACCCGGTTGAGCGACGGGATGAACTGCGACCAGTTCGGCACGTCCTGGGCGGCGATGGTGACGACCAGCGAGATCCGGCTGCCCTTCTTGGCCTTCAGGGTGCCGCCGAGGCTCTCCGAGCCGCCGTCGGAGGAGACGACGCGGACGTCGACCGACTTCACCAGCGCGCCGTGGTCGACCCAGACCCGGCCGTTGCGCAGGCCCTTCATGACCGCGCCGTAGCTGCGCTCGGTGGCGCCGACGTGGGTACGGCTATAGTAGCCCGGCCAGAAGTCACCGGCGGTGTTGTTGACCGAGCCGGCGTAGACCGGGTCGCCGTAGCGGCCGTTGGCGTTGAAGTACGCCGAGTCCGAGCCGTCGGGGCGGCGCGAGGTGTCGCCCCAGTTGACGTGCGAGTCGGAGTTGGCGCTGATCGACCACGGCTTGCCCTCGGCGAGCAGCGAGTCCCACAGGCCGCCGACGGTCGAGGTGAACCAGTCGAAGCCGCCCCAGGAGCGGTAGGACTCGGCGGGGTAGCCGGGGAAGGAGTTCGGGCCGGGGCCGTTGCCGTAGTAGCCACGGGCACTGCCGGGACCGTAGCCGGCGGGCAGACCGGCTGCCTGGTGGCCGGGGGCACCCTCCCAGCCGATCGCGATCCGCGGGTCGGCGTCACGCCAGCCGCGCACCTCGTGCGGGCTGTCGATGCCGTTGCGGGCCGGGTGGTTGGCCAGGAAGAGGGCGTCCGCGACGCGGCGCTTGTCGACCTGCTTGCCGAGCCACTGGATGCCGGCGACGGCGAGCGCCTCGTTCTCTGGGGAGTTGCCGCTGGCGCCCTTGACCGAGCCGTCGTAGTCGTTCTCGAACTACTTGAGCACGGCGACCTCGTGGGCGCCCGGGGCGACGAAGACGGTGCCGTGCTCGGCGGCCGGGATGTTCCACTCCAGCCCCTGGAAGATCAGGGTGTCCTTGAGGACCTTGCGCGCGGCCACGATGTCGGGGTTGACCAGCTCGACGCCGAGCTTGGCGTGGGTCGCGCCGCCGTGGTCGGTGATGACCAGCCAGTCCAGGCCGTACGCCGCGCCGTGCTGCGCCTGGTCGATGACCCGGTACATCGCGTCCGAGCTGTGCTGGGTGTGGATGTGGTGGTCGCCGGCGAGCCAGTGCCGGATGGTGGCCCGGTTGCCGGTCCGGGCGGTGGCGGTCGCGGTCTCGGCCATCGCCGGGGTCACGCCGGTCATGCCCGCCATCCCGGCGGTCACCGCACCGGCGATGCCGGCGGCGCGGAGCAGGTTGCGCCGGGAGACCTCGGCGGGACGCAGGTCGCTGTCGGACGCGTCCGAGGAGGCGGCGAGGGTGATCTCGTCGACCTCGTGGGAGTGAGAGTGGGAGTGGCCGTGCTCGTGGCCGTGCTCGTGGGCGTGGTGGTGACCGTCGGGCCCGTGCGAGTGGGAGTGGTGCTCGTGTGACACGTTGAATCCTCCGCGTGAGATAAGCCGTCTCCGCGTGCCCGAGCAGCGGCGCTCAGAGCCAATCGGCGCCGGATGGCCGGGGTACGTCGCCCGGTTGCCCTCCCGGTGAAATTTTGCCGAGCCGTCACCCCCGCGGGCCGAGGCGTCAGCTGTGCCGGGCGAGGCGTCACCCCGGCCGGGCGAGGCGTCACTTCGGCGGCCCGAGACGTCATGCCACTTGCTAGTAAGGCTACCCTTACTCGCGTGACGACGACCGACCGCCGCGACGACGACGCCGAGACCCTGGCCGACCTCCTCGGAGGAGCCCGCGGCGCGATCGACGCCACGGTGCCGCCGGTCGCCTTCGTGGCCGGCTGGCTGGTCAGCGGGGAGCTGTGGGTTGCGACGGTGGTGGCGCTCGGCCTGGCCGCGCTCGTGGCCGTCTGGCAGTGGCGCAAGGGGCGCAAGCCGCGCGCTGTGCTGCTGGGGGTGGCGGGGGTCGCGGTCGCGGCGATGATCGCGCTGCGTACGGGGCGGGCAGAGGACTTCTTCGTGGTCCAGCTCGCGGCCAACGCGGCCAGCGCCCTGGTGTGGGTGGTCAGCATCGCGTTCCGCTGGCCGCTGCTCGGCGTGGTCGTCGGCCTGGTGCTGCGCCAGCGCGGTGCCTGGCGCCGCGATCCCGTCCTGCTGCGCGGCTATGCGCTGGCGAGCTGGGTCTGGGTCTGTCAGTACGTCATCCGGGTCGCGATCTTCGGCCCGCTGTGGTGGTCCGGCGACGTGGTCGCCCTGGCGATCGCCCGGGTCGCGCTCAGCTGGCCCCTGGTCGCGCTCTGCCTGCTGGTGAGCTGGTTCGTGCTGCGCCGCTCCTTGCCCGAGGACCACCCCGGGCTGCGCCATCCTCAGGTCAGCGCAGCCTGAAGCAGGCCGTGGAGCCGGCGGCTGGCGCGCTGCTGGTCGCCCTCCCGGATCACGAGCGCCAGACCGGCGCGCACCTCCGCATCCACGATCGGCGTCGCGACCAGATCCGTCCCGGCCGCCATCGACTCGGCCAGCACGCAGACCCCCAGCCCGCGCGCGGTGAGCCCGAGCAGCGTCTCCGGGTTCGACCCGGACAGGTCGACCTTCGGCTCCACCCCGGCCCGGGCGCACGACTGCTCCAGAGCCGTCCGTACGCCCGTCCCGGGTGGGATGCACAGCACCGTCTCCGCGTGGAGATCGGCGAGCCGCGGCCGCGCGTTGGCGAGACGATGGCCGGCCGGCGTGATCACCGCGAGCCGCTCGTCGCTGACCGACTCCGTGGCCAGGCCGTCGATGACAGGTCCCGCATGGGAGATCAGGCTCAAATCGAGCTCGCCGGCCAACGTACGCCGCTGGAGGCGGTCGGAGGTGTCCTCGACGAGCTCGACGCCGACGCCGGGGTGCTCCCGGTGGAAGGTGGCGACGGCGTCGAGGAAACCGGGGATCGTGCAGCCGGCGATCATCCCGAGGCGTACGTGGCCCCGGATGAGGTCGCTCAGCTCGTCGGCGCTCTGCCGCACGCCCTCGATCGCCCGGATCGCCTCGCGGGCGCGAGGGAGGAGGGTCTCGCCGGCATGGGTCAGCCGTACGCTGCGAGGCCCCCGGACGAGCAGGTCGTGCCCGAGCTCGCGCTCGAGCTTGGCGAGCTGGGCACTGATTCCCGACTGGCTGACGTGGAGCCGCTGCGCCGCGGCCGTGAACGAGCCGTGGTCGACGACGGCGACGAAGTAGCGGAGCTGTCCGATCTCCATAAGCATTGATGCTAGCAACCAGCAGAACTATCTGTTTGAGTGCTGAATCGATCCCGGTCAGGCTGGGTGGTGAAAATCGAACCGACCTGAGGAGACCCGATGACCGCATCCGCTGCCGAGCTCGCCGAGACGTACTTCACCGCCTGGCAGGAGCGCGACTTCGCCCGCCTGCGCTCGCTGCTGGCCGACGAGGTGAGCTTCGCCGGCCCGCTCGCCACGATCTCAGGCGCCGACGAGTGCGTCGCCGGCCTGGAGGGGATGGCGCAGGTGCTCGACAGGATCGAGGTGAAGGAGCGGCTCGCCGAGGGGCCGAGCGTGATCACCTGGTTCGACCTGCACACCACCGTCGCCGAGCCCGCCCCGACCGCCAACTGGATGCGCGTCGAGGACGGGCTGATCACCGAGATCCGGGTCGCCTTCGACCCGCGCGGGATCCTCGCCGCTCGCGGGTAGGCGACCTGCTAGGCGACCTGCTGGCCGCGCGGCTGCGTACGGGCGGTCTCGCGGATGACCTCGGCCACCAGGTCGGGGTCATCGTTCATCGGTACGTGGCCGCACCCCGCCAGCCACCGATGGTTTGCGTGCGGAAGGCGTCGCGCGGCCACCTTCGCCTGGTAGGGAAGCAGGGTGAGGTCGCGCGATGCCCAGGCGATCGTGGTGGGGACCTCGGGCTCGGGCGGTCCGGGGTAGTCGTAGCGGTAGACACCGCTGAAGAACGTCTTGATCCCTTCCCGCGAGGTGACCATGTTGGCCGTGTCGGCGGCCGCGACCGCCGGGTCGATCCGCTCCGGGTGGGCGAAGAAGGGGCTCATCGTGACCGTACGCGCCACCCGAGACTGCAGCACGGTCCCCGCCACAGGCGCCAGCGGCCGCGCGACCGCCTGGATGCCGGCGAACAGCCCGCGCACGTAGAGGTAGTCGACGCGGTTCATCCAGAACCCGGCGGGGGAGAGCGCCGTCACCGTACGCGCGTGCCCGGCATCGCCCATCTCCAGCGCGAGCAGCCCGCCGAGGCTGTTGCCCGCGACGTGCGGCCGCTCGACCCCGAGCTCGCTGCGCAGCGCATGGAGCTCCGCCGTCACCGCCTCCCGCACCGTACGTCCCGCCAGATCGAACGCCGGCGACTCACCGTGTCCCGGCAGATCGACCGTGATCACCTCGAACTCGTCGGCCAGCCGCTCCACCACCCCCGCCCACGCCTGCCGGCGGTGCGCGATCCCATGGATCAGGAGCAGCGGCTCCCCGCTGCCGGTCCGTTCGTACGCGAGCATCGTTGCTCCTTCGGGTTGCCCTCGGGTGTCGTGCCGATGGCTCGGAGCCTACGTCCGGCGTGTCCCCGAATGTGGGTCCGGCGAGCGGATGCGCTAATGTTTCACCCGCAACGCGTGATTGGCGCAGTGGTAGCGCACTTCGTTCACACCGAAGGGGTCACTGGTTCGAACCCAGTATCACGCACGCGAAGAACCAGCCTCCGACCAGGTGTTTTACCCGGGTCGGAGGCTGGTTTGCTTTTCGGTCCGTCGAACGATTGTCCGGTCTTGCCTGACAAACTGCCTGAACAGGTGGCCACGCGCACTTCGTCGCGGACGGACCGTGGACCCCGCTCAGATACATGACCTGGTCAGAGTTCGGACCCGGCTGATCTGGGTGAGACGGCCCATGGCTGCATGCCACCGTTCAGTGCTGCTGAGCGTTTCCAAGCGCGGGTGACGCGCACGCCGGCGACGTTGTCCTCGGCGATGTCGCCGTCGAAGTTCGTGAGCGCCGTACGCATCTGCTGGCGAACGCGCCGATTGACGGCTGCCCGGAGGAGAGGTGCCGTGAGCCGGTTGATCGGCAAGGGGATTCGGCCCGGTGGGGCGGTGGCGGCGATGCGCGCTGCTGCCGCTGGGATCTCGACCGAGCTCGAGCCGGAGCCCTCGGCGGAGCCTCGCGCGGGTTCTCGAGAGGGTTGTGAGGACCTCATGCGCTTCCTTCTCGTCGCAGTTGGGCCAGTCCGGTCACCAGAAGATTGAGGCCGAAGCTGAACTCGTCATCCAGCGGGACGGGGAAGAAGTCGGCCACGGCAGCTGAGGCGGGGCGGCTGTCGTCGCCGGGGTTCCGATAGGCCTGGGCGGGTGCCGCGTCCTCTGTGTCCTCACCGTTGAGCTGGATGGCGAAACCCAGGACGAATCGCGCGAGCGTCGCGTAGCAACGGATTGCGACTGGTGGCTGGAACCCGGCGTCCAGAAGCACCTGGAGGGCGACCTCCCGCAGTGCCAACGCATTCGGCCCGGTGGGCACCTGGGCGAGGAGTAGGGGTGCGACGTTCGGATGGCGTCGAAGGTTCTCGAACATCCACGTGGCCATGGCTCGGCACGCGTTCTCCCAGCCGAGGCTCCGGAGCTCGTCGACCTGAACAGGGACCCTGCCGAACGTGTGGTCGATCACGTGGTTGATCAGCTCGGCCCGATTGGAGAAGTGTCGATACAGGGTCGCGGTGCTCGAGTCCAGCCGTTGCGCCAGAACGCGGAGCGAGAGGGCCTCGGCACCTTCCTCGTCAACGATCTTCAGTGCTGTCGCAACGATTCGTTCCTTGGGGACAGGCGGACGGCCGCGCGAGCGGCCAGGACGAGGGGCGTCGGTGTCGCCGTCCGGACCTGAGGTCGATTCGGCAGCGGAATCAGTGCGCGCATTCATATCGGTTACATCGTATCCGATAGTTGTTGACAAGCGCCAGCATTAATGACAACACTGTATCCGTTATGAAATCCTCCCTTGTTGATCCGGACCCGGACTCTCGATTCGCCGTCGTCGGCGACCTGCGGCTGCACTTCAAGCGCTCCGGCAGCGGCCGCCCGCTTCTGCTGCTGCACGGGAGCGGCTCGTCGATCCACGGTTTCGAGCGCGTCGCGGAGCGCCTGTCCACGTCGTTCGACGTCATCACCCTCGACCTCCCTGGTTTCGGGCTCACCGGACCGCGCCCCGACAGGGACTACCGGGTGTCGACGTACGTCGACACGGTCGCTGGGTTCATGACCGAGCTGGGCCTGGAACGCTTCTCCGTCGTCGGCAACTCGCTCGGCGGCAACATCGGCTGGAACCTTGCCCTGGCCGAACCCTCTCGGGTGGAGAACCTGGTGCTCATCAACGCCACGGGCTACCCCGAGAAGTCTCTCCCGATGGGCATACGACTGGCCCGCAACCCGATCCTCCGTCCGCTGCTGCGGCGCGGGCTTCCGAGGCGGGCGACGGAGCGCAACCTTCGCGCGCTTGTCGGTCGACCGTCGATCGTGGACGAGGCGATGGTCGACCGCGTCCACGCGATGATGAACCTCCCTGGCAACCGGTCTGCCTTCGTCGACTTCGCGAACACGGACCAGGAGGATCGCAGCAGCCTGATTCCTGATGTCGCCGTACCGACGCTCGTGCTTCGCAGCGCGTCGATCGACGCTCAGCACTTCGGCCGGGACATCCCGGGAGCGGTCGAGCGGACCCACCCGACCGGGGGCCACTTGCTGCCCGAGGAGGACCCTGAGTGGGCTGCCGCGCGGATCCGCGAGTTTCTGGAAGGCGATCCGGATCTCCACAGAGATCGCCCGACGCAGGACGGGGCGCGATCATGAAGTACTTCGTCGGTCAAGGAGAGGACCTTCTCCTGGACGAGCGAGCGAGGCGCGGCCTACGCGGAAGCTTCGTCGAGCTGTCCCAGGGCGTGACGCACTACGAGCTGACCGGCCCCGAGGACGGCGAGACCGTCGTCCTCACCGGAGGGTTGACCGTTCCCCTGTTCTACTGGGACGGCCTGGCCGAGCACCTGCACGGCATGGGATTGCGAACGCTCGCGTTCAGCGCCTATGGACGTGGGTATTCGCAGCGCCTGACGTGCGACTACGACGAGGCAGTATTCGTCGGTCAGGTCGAGGAGCTCGTGGACGCGCTCGGACTCCCACCTCACCACGTTGTCGGGACCTCGATGGGCGCGATCATCGCCATGGCGTACGTGGCGGGCCGCTCGGACATCAAGAGCCTGACTCTTGCCGGGCCGGCAGGGCTGTCCGCCGCCCCGGCGAGCCGTTGGCTCTTCAAGAGCGATCACGCTGCCGCGTTCGTCGGCAGACGGCTCGGACGGCGAATTCTGGAAAACCACCTGGGCCACAACGTGCGGGACGACGCAAGTGCGGCGGCCCTGACCCGGATGGTGCGCGACGCGTTTCGCTACCAAGGCTCCATGTACGCGTTGTTCTCGACGCTGCAGAATCTGCCCCTGCACGGCCGGGCCGAACTCTTCGGTCGCACCGGCCACTCGGGCATTCCCACCATGCTCATCTGGGGCGACGACGACCACGTCACCCCCATCGCCAGCCTCGACGAGGCTCGCACACTCCTGCAGCCGCGACAGTGTCACGTGATCGCGCAGTGCGGGCACATGACGCCACTCGAGCGACCCGACGAGGTCGCGCACCTGGTCGCGTCGTTCACCACCCATCCAACAGAACGGCTCGAGCAATGAAGACAGATGACACCGTGATCGACGTACTCATCGCTGGTGCCGGCCCGAGTGGCTCGGCGCTGGCGATCGACCTGGTGCGTCGCGGCCTCGACGTCCGGATCGTCGACAAGGCACCGCACTCCTTTGAAGGGTCCCGCGCGAAGGGACTCCAGCCGCGAACACTCGAGGTCCTCGACGATCTCGGTGTTCTCTCGGCCGTCCTCGACCAGGGGAGCCTGTATCCCAAGCTCGGCCTCCACCTCGGGCGGGCCGTGATCCCGTGGAGCATGATGAAGAACCGCGCGGCCACCGCCGACGTGCCGTACCCCAACACGTGGCTCATTCCTCAGTTCGCCACCGACGCGGCGCTGCACGCTCGGTTCGCCGAGCTGGGCGGCAAGGTCGAGTACGGCACCGAGATCACCGGATTCACCCAGGACGACACGACGGTCACCGCGACCCTCACCACGGCCGCCGGTGTCGAACACGTCACCGCCCGCTACCTGGTCGGCACCGACGGTGGTGCGAGCACGACCCGCTCCACACTCGGCATCGACTTCATCGGGTCGACCGACGAGCAGGACCGCATCCTCATCGTCGACGCCACCACCACCGGCCTGTCGCGAGACCGGTGGCACATGTGGCCCCGCCTCCGTGCAGGCTTCGTCGCGGCGTGCCCATTGCCCGACAGCGATCTCTTCCAATGGATGGTCCGGCTCGCGCCGGACGAGAACCCGCCCACCGATCTCGACGAGATCAACGCGCGGATCCGTGCCCACACCCACGCATCGGGTGTCGAGCTCCAAGACATTCGCTGGCGGTCGGTGTTCCGCCCCAACACCCGGCTCGCCAGCAGCTATCGCCAGGGCCGGGTCTTCATCGCCGGGGACGCAGCGCACGTGCACACCCCCGCAGGAGCTCAAGGCCTCAACACCGGCATCCAGGACGCCTACAACCTCGGCTGGAAGCTCGGCCAGGTCCTCGGGGGAGCTGACGACGCCCTTCTCGACTCCTACGAGGCCGAGCGCCAGCCCATCGCAGCCGGAGTCCTCGGCCTGTCGACCAAGAAGTACGAGGCCATCGGCAAGCTCGATCCCACCAGCATCCGTCGTGGCAAGGACGAACAGCAGCTCGGGATCACGTATCGGGGCGGTCCGCTGGCAGCCTCCGGTGACCAGACCACCAGCGGGCTCAGCGGCGGCGACCGCGCGCCGGATGCCAAGGTGGTCGACGCCGAGGGCAAGCCCACGAGGATGTTCGATGCCTACCGAGGCCCACACTTCACCGCCGTCGCTTACGGCGACGGAGCAGCTCGTGCGTTGAGCGAGATCCAGTGGCCAGCGGCCGGCGCGGCCCTGAGGACGGTGGCGATCGACGCACAGTCCCCGACCGCCGATCTGATTCTGACCGATGACAACGGGAGCTTCCGCGACTCCTACGGAGTCGACGAGGACACGCTGCTCCTGGTGCGCCCGGATGGCTATCTCGCCTCGGTCGCCTCACGAGACATGGTCAGCAAGACGCAGGCCGCGATCTCACTGCTGACCCCCTCCGCCACCTGAAAGCCGCAATCGATCCGAGGTGGAACCATGTCCAGACGCGTACTGATCACCAACGCCAACCTGCTGACCGTCGCCGAACCGGCTCCGCCTGGACTCAACCAGCTGTTGGTCGAGGACGGTCGGATCGCCGCGATCGGACAAGACCTCGGAGTCACCGATGCCGAGGTGGTCGACGCACGTGCAGGCATCGTCATGCCCGGCATGGTCGACACGCACCGTCACACCTGGCAGTCGCTCCTGCGAGCCACCTTGGCCGACGGGACCCTGTACGACTACATGGCGCTGGTGCGTTACGGCTACGCGCCCCACTTCACCGCGGCTGACGCGGAACTGGCCAACTACGCAGGCGCGTTGGATGCGCTGAACGCCGGCGTGACAACGGTGGTCGACAACGCTCACCTGGTCGTCACCCCGGATCATGCCGACGCGTTGCTCACGGGTCTGGAGAACGCGGGGATTCGAGCCGTCTACTGCTACGGCCTGCCCGATGTCGCCAACCCCGACGTACCCATCGAGCCTGAACGGACCTTCACCTCCCGTTGGCGCCACCAGGACGCGGAGAGGCTTCGCGCCGCGAGGCTGCCTGCTGACGCTGGTCTGATCCGGTTCGGGATCAGCGGCAGCGACTTCCTCTTCGCCCCCTTGCACTACACCGTCCCGGAGGTGGAGCTTGCCCGGCGCCTGGGTGCGCATCGGTTCTCGGTGCACGTCGCCAACGGGCCGTTCGCCCGCGGCACCCGTTATGTCACCCGACTCCTGGCGAAGGGCATGATCGACGACCGCACACTCTTGGTCCACGGGAACGTGCTGTCCCGCGCCGACCTGTCACGTATCGCGAGCGTCGGCGCCTCGATCTCGGTGACCCCGGAGAGCGAGATGCAGATGGGTATGGGAACTCCGATCTGGCCCAGGGCACGGAACGCAGGAGTGGCCTGTGGTCTGGGAGTCGACATCGTCTCGGGAGGCTCGGGGGACCTGTTCACCCAGATGCGCCTGGCCTTGGCAGCCGGGCGCATGGCCGCCAACGACAAGCTCGGCGACCACCGGATGATGCCGGACAAGTTGCAGCTGACCACGGAGCACGCCCTGCGCGCCGCCACCATCGACGGCGCCCGCGCGGCCGGCCTGGACCGCGAGGTGGGCACATTGGAGGTCGGGAAGCGTGCTGACCTGATCCTGGTGCGCACCGCGGAGCACCACCTGTCGCCTCTCCTCGACCCGGTCAAGACCGTCGTCGTGCAAGCAGGGGCAGGCGACGTCGAGCTGGTCATGGTTGACGGCAGGATCGTCAAACGAGACGGGAAACTGGTGGGCACCGATTGGCACGGGATCGAGCTACGTCTTCAGCAGGCCGCCGATCGGATCTTCACGGCTGCGACCCAGCACAGCCTCGACCAGGCGTACATCTACGTCCGGGCAGCATTCCCGCTGGACAGAGCAACCGCGATCGGAGCTCGGGTCGCGGGGAAGGCTCTGCAGGTCCGCGGCCTGGACGACATGGTGTTCAGGGTCATGCTCGCCCAGTCCGCCAAGGGCCAACGGTCCAGAACCAGACGATGAAATGATGCCCGCGCATGCGCGGCCCGCGGAGCCGGTGACGCGCGTCGGCCGCTGCTGCCCTACGACCGCTCCCGCTCGGGCCGGAAGGTCGGAGTCGCGGCGCAGACGGCGGCCGCGTCGCGGCTGGCGAGCATGACCGTTCGATCCGGCCGCACCAGCGCCGCGGCCACGTGGTTCTTGATCAGCCACGCGTGGAGTGGGGAGCCGGCGGGTGCTTCGACCGAGACCGCGCCCCGGCTGGTCAGGAGCGAGCGTTGGGAGGCGGTGAGGGGCTGTGCGGAGACGACAGCGAACCGGTGCCCGACGGTCTGGTCGAACCGACGGCTGTCGGAGATGACGGCGTTCGGTGCCAGATGCCCCGCCGGTGAGCGGCGGAGCCGCGACCTCCTGACGAGTGCGGTGCGCGCCAGTGCGGGGGTCTCGCTGTCCAGGATCCTGGCCCGCATGCCGGGGATGTAGCGCAGGCGCGGGGCGAGGACCCGGCGAGCGGTGTCGCCCGCGCGGCCGCCCTGCGTCATCAGGACGCCCATGAGCTTGGCGAGGCGGATCAGCGCCTGAGCATGCGGTTTGCGCTCGGCCTCGTACGTCTCCAGCACGCTCTCGGGGAGGTCTCCGGCCAGCACACCGGCGATCTTCCAGGTCAGGTTCATCGCGTCTCGGAGGCCCGCGCCCATGCCCTGGCCGATGAAGGGCGGGGTCAGGTGTGCGGCGTCCCCCAACACGAACACGTTGCCATCGCGCCACCGGTCGGCGACCTGGGCGCGGAAGGTGTACTCCGCGACTCGAACGAGCTCGAGATAGGAGATGGCGGTGCCCCTGACCCAGGGCTGGATCATCGGGAGCAGCGCCTGGAGCGAGGCGAAGTCGTCGGCGGTCTCTCCCGGCAGCAGCTGGAACTCCCACCGGTACCGGGTCTCGCCGATGCGCATGTACGTCGCGGCACGGGTGGCGTCGCAGACCTGGTGCACGCCCTCCCACTGGTCGAGGTCGGCCGAGGTCGCGACGTCCACGACGAGCCAGCGCTGCTCGAAGTGCAGGTCCTCCATCCGGGCTCCGATGGCGGACCGCACGACGCTGTTCGCACCGTCACAGCCCAGGACGTACGTCGCCAGGACCGATTCGTGGGCACCGGTGATCCGGTCGGTGAAGTCGACGCGGACACGGCCGTGACCGTCCTGGGTCACATCGGTCACCTCGACGTTGCCACGTACGGTGATGCTCGGCTGGTCCTTCAGGTTCGTGCGCAAGAGGTGTTCGAGGGCCGGCTGGTCGAACATGTTCGCGCGCGGGTGCCCGTGGCGTCCTTGCTCGCCTCTCCGGTCGAACTCCGCCAGAACCCGGAGATCCCGGTCGACGAGTCGCAGACCGTGCGCAGGTCGCGAGATCGCAGCGAAGTCGTCTGCCAGCCCGAGCTCGGCGAGGATCCGGTAGATTTCGTCGTCCAGATGAACAGCGCGAGGCTGGGGGTAGACCCCGTCCCAGCGGTCCAGCACGAGGCATCGGATGCCGTAGTGCCCCAGCAGTGTTGCGGCGGTGACGCCCGTCGGGCCGGCGCCGGCGATGACGATCGGGTACGTCTCGGAGGGAGCTGCTGAGTTCATCACAGGCTCCCCAGCCTGAGTGCCAGAACGATGACGACCAGGCCACCGAGCACCAGCGCAGGCGCTGCTTCCCTCACCCCGTCCCCGCCGCGGAGATGGACGAAGGTCGCTCCACCGAGAAGGATGAATAGCCCGAGCGCGGCCGCGACGGGGATGAACCTCGAGACCGATCCCAGGAGCAGCCCGACCGCGCCGGCGATCTCGAGGGCGCCGATGCCGCGGTAGGCGGCGACGCTGAATCCGACGTGGGCGGCTCGCTGAGCCATCGCGGGCAGACCAAGCAGCTTGGCCGCGCCCAGCGCTGTGAAGACAGCGGCCAGGGCGACCGTGAGGATGAAGAGTATGGTCATCGAGGTTCCTACGGTCGGGTGCGCACGAGGGGATCGGGGACGGTCGCGGCGAGGCGCCAGGCGATCGGATAGCGCCCGAGAGCGTCCTTGACGAGTGCCTCCTCGAGTCCGGTCGTGGTCTCGATCTCGGCGACCACGCCGCCGTCCTCGACCAGCCCGCGGACCTCGGCGACGCCGTCGATGCCGGCGAGGGCGGCCACGACCGCGTCGCGGGTCGCCTCAGCGCGCAGCGCAGGCTTGTAGGGCTTGCCCACGTCGGTGACCGGCATGGCCTCGAGAACGGTGATCGACTTCGGTGCGGCGGCCTGCTCGGCCACGTTGTCGCGCGCCCAGTCTCGTAGCTCGGCGGGGGTCGCCGTGGCACCGGGTGCCAGCGTGACGAAGGCGACGGGCACCTCGCCGGCATGCAGATCTGGACGGCCGACGGCTTGTGCAGCCGTCACGTCAGGATGGGACAGCAGTGCGTCCTCGATGACGGCGGGGTCGATGTTGTGCCCGCCACGGATGATCAGGTCCTTGGCGCGACCGGCCAGGTGGACGAAGCCTTCGGCGTCGACCCAGGCCAGGTCGCCGGTGTCCAGCCACCCGTCGCGGAGCTTGCCGAGGCCGTCGAGCAGGAGGCCTCCCTCGCTGCTGCGGCCGGTGACGTAGCCGGGGAAGACCGTGGGTCCCTTGATCGCCAGGATGCCGACGGTGCCGTGCGGCAGGTCGACCCACTCGCCGCTCGGGGAGATCTCGACGGTCTTGACCTGCTGGTACGGCAGTCGTTGCCCGACCGCTCCCGGGCGAGGGGCGTACGGGAAGCTGCGGGCGCTGGCACAGGTGGCCTCGGTGAGCCCGTATCCCTCCACCAGGGCGACTCCCGTGTGCGTCTCGAAGCTCTCGCGTATGGCCAGCGGCAGGGGAGAGGCTCCGACCAGCGCGAAGCGCAGGGAGGTGATGTCGGCGTCCACCGGGCACCCGGCCAGGAGGGCGTAGACGGTGGGCACCGAGCTCATCGCAGCGATCCGGTAACGCTCGACCAGCCGCCAGAAGCACCCGTAGAGATTCGCGTCGCGGTAGCCCTGCGGTCCGGCCCACACGACGCGCTGCGCCTTGAACAGCGGGGCCAGCGTGGTCACGACCAAGGCGTTGACGTGGAACAACGGGAGCGCGGCGAACACGGTGCTGTCCTCGTCGAGCAGGCCGTTGGCCGCGATCATCCAGGCGTCCGAGACCTCGTTGGCGTGCGTGTGGGCGGCCAGCTTCGGGGTGCCGGTGGTTCCGCCGGTGTGGAAGACGGCGGCCGGGTCGCTGCCGGTGGGTTCGACTCCTGCGAAACCGAAGTCGGGTTCCTCCTGCGCGAGCACGGACAGGTAGTCCAGACGTACGTCCCCGATCGCCGGAAGCGGCTCGGCCGGTCCATCTCCGGCGGTGGGTCGCAGCACCAGCAGGGCGTCCAGCTCACCCCGGGACGCGATCTCGCGGGCTGTCTGCCACACCCCTGGGTCGAGCTCGGGGCCGGCGGCGATGAGCACCCGGGCGCCGGACCGGTTCAGGAGCTGGGTGATGTGGTCGGGCGAGAGTCCCGGGTTGATCGGGGCTGCGACGCCCGCCAGCTGCGCAGCGAGCGTCGCGGTGATGAGCTCGTCGCAGTTCGGGGACAGCAGCGCGACGGCATCGCCTCGGTCGACGCCGATGCGGTGCAGCAGGTTGGCGACCTGATGCACATCCGCCAGAAGCCGTTGGAAGGTCCGCTCGGAGGGCTGCTCCCACCGTGCGGCGTCGGGAAGGACGGACACCGCCACCCGGTCGGGCCACAGAGAGGCCGCCCGGCTCAGGAGGGAGTAGGTGGATTCGGGCAGCCCGCGGTCGGCGAGAGGGACCGCCTCGATCGCGGTCAGGTCGCCGGGTGCGTCGTACGTCGGCCAGAGCATGCTGTTCATCCGTGCCTCACCTCGGTGCGCTGCCGGCCCAGGTCGAGAGCGCCGTCGTCGGTCGCGATGGCGATCTCGATGACGTCACCCTCTTCGAGATACTTCGGGTTCTTGCCCTGGGCCCGGAAGAACAGCCGCCACTTGGTCGCCGGCGGCAACAAGGAGCCGATGATCTCGATCGGCTTCGGGGGTGCGCTGAGCGCCGTGCCGACGGGGGTGCCGGTGAGCAGGAGGTCACCGGGATCGAGGCGCTGGAAGAGGGACAGTGCCTGGAGGGCCTCGAGGGGGCTGTAGATCATGTCTGCGACGGTCATGTCCTGGCGTGGCTCGCCGTTGACCCACAGCCGCAGCCGGAGATCGGTGAACCGCTTCAGGTCGTCGGCCTCCAGCAGCAGCAGCGCCGGGCCCGTCGGGGTGAAGGTGGGGTAGGACTTGGCCTCGAAGAACTGGGTCTTGGGCAGCTGTACGTCGCGGGCGGAGACGTCGTTGGTGATCACGAGTCCGGCGACGAAGTCTGCGAGGTTGTCCTCGGTGATCGTGGTGCCGACCGGCATCGAACGCCCGATGACGATGCCGATCTCGGCCTCGTAGTCGAGCAGACGGACGTGGGGCGGCCGTACGACCTCGTCGTAGGGGCCGCTGATCGACCCAGAGGTCTTGCGGAAGAAGGTGAGCGGGATGCTCGCCGGGTTCATGCCCGCGTCCTTGACGTGGGAGGCGTAGTTGGTCATCTGCGCCACGACGCGGCACGGCACCGTCACGGGCGAGACCAGGTCGAGGTCTTCCACCGAGGTCGTGGCCGGCTGCGACAGCGCCGCCACCACGGCGGTCCGGTCGGCCAGCAGGTCGGCGGTGGTGAGGGCGTCGGTCTCGACGCGGGTGGCGCCGTCGGTCTTCTGCACCCACCAGGCGTCGGCGGTGCGGAGTACGGAGATGGTCATGAGGAGGCAACTTTCAGGAGGCCGCGGAGGCGGGAGAGGTCGAACTCGTTGTCACCGCGCAGCGCGGTGATCATCGAACCGAGCTCGCGGAAGGTGTCGGCGCGCCGGGGAGAGACGCCCATGAAGTCGGCAGAGGCCGAGGGGCCCCACTGGGCCAGACCGGAGGCGGTCATCGGGGACCAGCCGGGCTCGAGGGTGTTGTCGAAGAGGTCACCGTCGGTGAAGTGCTCGACGAGAAACCCGTCGGGGTCGCGCCAGTAGTCGAAGATCTGGCTCCCCTCGATGTGACGGCCGATTCCCCACGACCGGAAGTAGCCCAGTGCGAGCAGGTGCTCTCCGCCCGCCGCGAGCGCATCCAGATCGGCGACCTGGTAGGCCGAGTGCACGTAGCGGTTGCGAGGCCCCAGCGTCATCGCCAGCGTGTGGTGGTCGGCCGGCTCCGAACCGCGGTCGCAGCGGATGAAGCTCATCGTCGGGCCGCGCTCCCGCTGGCCCTCGAAGTACTTGAAGTCACTCACGATCAGGCCGAGGTGCTCCAGGTACCAGTCGAGCGTCTCGACGTACTTCGTGGTCTGGAGCACGACATGGCCCAACCGCTCGACCCGCGCGGGCTCGCGCGCGGGCCGCTGGGTCCGGTTCACCCGCAGGGTCTGCCGGCCGGTGTTGAGTGTCTGCACCGGCTGATCAGGCAGGGCGGGATGCTCGTACAGGTCGGCCACCACTCGCACCCTGGCGCCACTCGGGTCGACGAGGTCGACGCCCAGGCCCCCGAGGTTCTCGGGGAGCTGTGCGGCGCTCGTGCCCACTGCCCCCGCGAGCCGCAGGACATCGGAGGCATCTGCTGCCTGGAAGGCCGCGCCCAGGTACTTGGAGGGTCCCTTGCGCACGATGACGCAGGGCCCGCCGGCCTCGGTGCCGCGGAGCAGGAGCTCGTCCGCCGTGCGGGTCAGCGTGCTGAACCCGAACGCGTGGGCGAACCGCTCCGAGGCCGCGAGGTCGGGCTTCTGGAACTCCAGCCAGGCGAGGTCGCGCACCTTGATCACCGGGTCGGTCGCTCGGCCCGGGTGCTCGCCGCGCACGGCGCCCTGCTCGCTGTGGAGGTCGTTGTGCGTGCCGTGATGGCCAGCCATCATCCACTCCCTTCATCTCAACTGAGACAATCGTCACTTACGAGCATATCCTCAGTCAAGACCTCGCTGACGAAATCGGCATTCTTGAGCGAAAGCTGGTCAGTGTGCTTTCGGGGACTATTGCGAACGGCTGTTTGCCGAAACCAGCAGGACTGACAAATTCGTCAGGTTGGAGTACTGTCGTAGCGACGCTCCAGTTCCGGGGCGCCATCCATCGACCAAGGGGGAACCATGAGTGACCGCGATCTCGAGAACCGATTCCAGGGTCTGCCGACCGCCATCCGCGAGAAGATCGACGCCGTCATCGACGACGCCAAGATCGCACTGAAGCTGCGAGTGGCCGAGCTGCTCGCCGACAAGGAGGAGATGGCCGAGCACGCCGTCACCTCAGCCGGCCGCGTCGGAGCCAAGAGCGGTGAGGTGTCAGAGCTGACGGCGATCATGCCGCTGAAGCCGGGCGGCGCCGAGAAGCTGCGCAAGTTCTTCGGCCTCGTCGGGGGAAACCTGGCGGGCGCAGGCCAGGTCGGCACGCTGCACAACATGCGTTTCGTGTTCCTCGACGACGACACCAAGCTGCTCTTCGCCACCGCCTACGACGGCGAGTGGGATCCCTACATCGACGACTTCGCGACCAAGATCCCCGAGTTCATGGACTACCTGTTCGGCAACGTCGAGGGCTGGCCTGGGATCCAGTCGCCGGATGTGAAGGACTTCATCGTCCAGTACCAGCTCCCGGCGGAGGCCTGGTTCGTCGCCCATCCCACCCTCACGGTCGCCGGCGCCAACCGTCTGAAGCGCCTCGACCGCACGGTGCAGAACTTCCTCACCGAGCTGAACTGATCTCGCGCGGCCATGGACCTGTTCCGCCGCCTGACCAAACAGCCGACGCTCGAACTGGACGACATCCAGGCGGCAGTCCTGCGAGCGCGGCCCGAGCCGTACTTCGGCACCCACGCGATCCTGGAGATCACCGATGCCGCGGCCGGCAGGGAGCTCCTGCGGCGACTCGCGCCGCGGATCACCTCCGCGGCCCGCTGGGACGAGCCCGTCCCGGCCTGGACCGTCGTGGCGATCAGCTACCCGGGGCTGGAGGCACTGGGGGTCTCCGAGGAGAGCCTGGCCTCGTTCCCTGCCAACTTCCGTGCCGGCATGGCGGCCCGCGCCGAGAGGCTTCGCGACACCGGCCCCAACGCTCCGCAGAACTGGGAGTTCCCCTTCGGCACCGGCCGTGCCCATCTTGCTGTCAGCGTCTACGCCGAGAGCAAGGAGGCGTGGCAGGACGCCGTCGACGGCTACCAGCGAGAGCTGGCCCAGGTGGCAGGGGTCGACCTCTTGTCGCACCAGGACTTCGGGGCCACCGGGTTCAACGTGTTCGGCTACCGCGACGGCTTCACGCAGCCCGCGGTCGAAGGAAGCGGTGCGGAGACGATGCCGGGCGACGGGCGGCCGATCAAGCCGGGCGAGTTCGTCCTCGGCTATCCCAGCGAGACGGGCCGACCGCTGCCGATGCCGAGCCCGAGCGTCCTGGGACGCAACGGCACCTACGTGGTCTTCCGGAAGTACCACTCCCACGTCGCCGCGTTCAACCGGTTCCTGCACGACAACGCCGACACCGCCGAGGAGCGGGAGCTGCTCGCGGCGAAGCTCGTGGGCCGCTGGCGCAGCGGCGCCCCGCTCGCGCTCTCCCCGGACCGCGACGACCCGGCGCTCGGCGAAGATCCGAGACGGCAGAACCACTTCAAGTACGCCGAGGACCCTCGCGGGCTGCGTACGCCGCTGGGATCGCACATCCGGCGCATGAACCCGCGCGACTCGAAGCTCGAGATCCTCACCGACCTCAGGATCCGCCGGCTCATCCGTCGCAGCACGTCCTACGGCGACGCTGTCCCCGACAGCGAGGTACGCGACGACGGAAGCAGTCGCGGCCTGGACTTCATCGCGCTCAGCGCGCGGGCGATCGACACCGTCGAGTTCCTGCAGAGCGAATGGGTCAACTCGGGCAACTTCGCCGGCCTCGACAAGGAGAAGGACCCACTCATCTCCCACCAGGACAAGGGGGCCTACTTCACGGTGCCCGGCACACCTCCGCGCCGCGTCCAGGGCATCCAGAGCTTCAACACGCTGCTGGGCGGGGAGTACCTGTTCATGCCCAGCCTGTCCGCCATCGCCTGGCTGAGCCAGGAACCAACGGCCTGAACCGGAGATCATCATGACCGAACCCGTCGGCTATGTCCGATACCGCGACGACCTCGAACAACCCTTCCCGGACGAGGAGGAGCTGACCCGACAGGTCGTGGCAGCCATGCTCGAGGCCAACAAGCAGGTGGCCGCCAAGCATCGGCACGGCCTGCGCGATGCACATGCCAAGAGCCACGGAGTGCTTGTCGGCGAGCTGCGCGTCCACGCAGGTCTACCCGAGCACCTCGCACAGGGCCTGTTCGAGGCGCCGGCGACGTACCCGATCGTGGTGCGCCTCTCGACCGCCCCCGGCGACCTCCGTACGGATCAGGTGCCGGTTCAGCGCGGGTTCGCCATGAAGGTCCTGGGCGTGTCCGGGGATCGGGCGGTCGAGGACGGCTTCAGCACCCAGGACTTCCTCCTGGTCAACCACCCCACCCTCCCGTTCGGCACGATCGGCGAGTACGCCAAGCTGCAGAACCTCCTCGAGAGCCAGCCCCGACAGAGCGATCAACAGCTCAAGGTCCTCGGTGCGGGTGCGCGGGTCGCCGATGCCGTCCTGACCCGCCTGCGCCGGCCGATCCCGCCGGCCGCGGAGACCCTCGCGGCCCAGAACAACCACATCCTCGGCGAGACCTTCCACTCGATGGCCGCGGTGCGCTACGGCGACCACGTGGCAAAGCTGTCGGTCGCGCCGCGTTCGACCAACGTCAGGAACCTGACCGGGCAGCCCGTCGACCCCAAGCTCGGCGAATCCGCGCTGCGCGAGCTCGTCGGAGACTTCTTCACCGAGCAGGGCGCCGAGTACGACCTGCGGGCCCAGCTGTGCGTGGACGTCGAGCGGATGCCGATCGAGGACGCCTCGGTGCTCTGGCCCGAGGAGCTCTCGCCGCACGAGGTCGTGGCCACGGTGCACCTGCCGGCCCAAGACCCCTACAGCGACGCGAGGCGCCGCTACGCCGACGACCTGCTCTCGTTCAACCCGTGGCACGCACTGGCCGCGCACCGGCCGCTCGGGTCTGTCATGCGGTCCCGCCGTAGCGCCTATCCACACTCGAGCACGTTCCGCCACGACTACAACGGCGTGGCCGAGCACGAGCCGGTCAGCATCGACGAGATCCCCGCCTGACCCCGAGCCTCGGCCGCCTGAGCCTCGGGGCTCAGGCGGCCGAGCCATCCAGGGGAACGGTGACGTCAGGCAGCGGTCGGGCGCAGATCTCGGCAGCCTCCTCGGTGGTCAGTCCGAAGGTACGAAGCAGCGCTTCGGTCGTCTCGTCGGTGGCCTTCGCGTCGTCGCGCTCCGGGTGATCGTGCAGCAGCTGACCCAGTGCGAGTGCGGACCCTCCTGCCAGCACGAGAGCGATCTCCGGGTCGACCATGGTGAACCGCCCCGTCTCGACCCCGCGGGCGATATCTCTCAGCGCTCGCGGAGTCAGACCCCGCTTCGAGGTGACCAGACGGGCGCCCGTGGAGATCAGCACCTTGCTGAGCTCGGGGTAGGCGCGATGGAGGCGCCCCGTGAGGCGAAAGCTCTGCGCGAAGGCCTCGGCAGCATCGTCGAGGTCTGCCGTCAGCTCGTCCATGAGGGCGCCATGGCGCTCCAGCGCATCGTCCACGGCAGCGTCGAAGAGCTCTTCCTTGCTCTCGAAGTGGTTGTAGAACGAGCCCATGCCGACGTCGGCGAGCTGGGTGATCTCCAGGATCGCGACGCTCGTGCGCCCCTGTGCGATCAGCTGCTGACCGGCGCGAACCAGGCTCGCACGAGTGCGAGCCTTGCGCCGCTCGGTGCGGGTGGATTGTTCCGCCGACGGCTTCATCGCGTCCGGCATACTCAGCACTCCCTCGCTCTACATGAACTGAAAGTTCATTGTAGCAACGTTCTGCAGTTCTGAGGCTTTCGTCATCTGGTGACTGCTGGGTGCGTGCTCTCTTCGTGCTGGAGCGATGGCATCACCTCTGCTCGCGGCTCAATGACTGCGGCGGCAGGAGCGGGTGCGGCTGGAGATCGACGCGACGTACGCCGCAGTGCGCGCAGCGCACGTAGAGAACTCGACCCTCCGACGTCTGATGGCTGGACTCGGTGAGCCAGCCGTGCTCGTGGAGGGCGTCCACGCCCCGGGACTGTTCGGTCGCGCTGTCGGTCATGGCTGCCACTTTGCTGTAATGGTCTTATGCATCTCAACCCTTACGGCGAGTACGCCGTGCTGATGGCCGGCTCGCTCGCCGACGACTGGCCCGAGGACCGCGCCGGGATCGAGGCCCGGACCCGGGAGTTCGGGATGACGATGGACTTCGGTGAGTCGCCGGACGACCACCGGCGTACTCGGGAGGTGATCGACGAGTGGCTTCGTGTGGTCGATGCGCAGGAGCCGGCGGAACGGGCGCGGTTGCTCAACGAGCTGATGGCGCAGGCGACCGCGTACCCGAGACTGACCGACCACGACCAGGAGGGGTGGCACATCCACTTCCGTGACGACACCAACGACTCGCTTCCCGATGTGCTGCGAGCGGTGATCAGCGTGGGCACGGCGCTGCACCTGACCACTCGGGGCATCCATCGCCTGAGCCGGTGCGCCGCGGGGCAGATCGAGGGGGACCCGTGCACCGCGGTGGTCGTGGACGTCACCCGCAACGGACGCCAGCGCTACTGCTCGGTCCGCTGCGCCAACCGGGCCGCGGTCCGTCGTCATCGCGCCCGACGCTCCCTGACCGTCGACTGATCGGCCTGTCGAGTTCAGTGACGTCCGGGGGAGACGCGGGGCAGACTGGCCCCATGATCTCTGTGCCCGACAGAGGCCGTCCTGAGCTGCGGGTGCGCCTCGCCGCCGAGACCGCCAGCGTGCCCGGTGCGCGCCGGTTCGTCACCGACGGGCTCCTGGAGTGGGACCGCCCGCATCTCGTCGACGACGCGGCGCTGTGCATCACCGAGATGGCGGCGAACTCCGCACTGCACAGCGGCAGCCCCTACATGCAGGTCCGGATGCGTGACCTCGAGCCGGGCATACGGCTCAGCGTCGAGGACGACGGCGCGCTGATCCCGCTCCCCGCCGTTGCTCCGCCGCCGATCGAGAGTCAGGGCACCACCGGGCGCGGGCTGGCGATCGTGTCGGTGCTGGCGAAGTCATGGGGGATCGAGGAGCGCGTCGACGGCCGGCGGATCTGGGCAGACCTCGCGGGCGACGGGGTCGAGCACGACGTACGACCTCCCAGGGTGGAGTACGGCGACCAGGCGATGCCGGAGCCGATCGTCCTGCCCGCGGACTGGGTCACCGTCCGGTTGCCCGCCTGCCCGGTGCGGCTCGGGCTCCAGATCGACCAGCGCCTCGACGACCTCGTCCGTGAGCTGCAGCTCATCGACTCCGACGACGGCCCGACCCCGCCGCGCGAGCTCGGCCAGCTCATCGAGCGGCTGGTGACCCGACCGGCCTTCGCGCGTCACATGGGTCGTCGGATCGCTCTGGACGCGGCCGCGGCCGGGCTCGAGTACGTCGACATCGAGATGACCCTGCCTCGCGAGATGGCCTCCCTGCTGCCCGAGCTGCTGGCCGCGGACAACCTGGCCGACGAGATCAGCGAGACCCACCAGCTGCTCACCCTGCGCTCCACGCCGGAGATGGTGTCGCTGCGTACCTGGTTCACCGAGAGCATCGTCGGCCAGGCCGAGGAGGACGCCGACCCGGT
Source organism: Nocardioides luteus (assembly GCF_015752315.1). NCBI lineage: Bacteria > Bacillati > Actinomycetota > Actinomycetes > Propionibacteriales > Nocardioidaceae > Nocardioides > Nocardioides luteus. The sequence continues at coordinate 3,285,768 of NZ_JADOVJ010000001.1, read as the reverse complement.
GCCGTACGAGGAATGGGCGCGGGCGCGCGGTGACTCCAGGGGAGAAGCCTCACCGAGTTGATCGGGGTGATCGACCCTTCCCGGACGTGGCCGGCGGGGATGGTGATCGCACAGTTCAGTGCAGGCGCTTCTGCCAGTCCTGCGGGACGCGATCCGGCGGCGCGGGCGGGGACTGCGCCTCGGGCCGGCTCGTCGGCTCGGCCAGCGCTGGGCCCTCGAGCGCCTGCTGGTTCTCGAAGTCCCAGTACCAGGACTCACCGGGCTCGAAGCTCTGCATGTAGCGGTGGCCCGTCTCGCGGAAGTGCTGGCTGGCGTGCTGCGCCGGAGAGCTGTCGCAGCAGCCCACGTGGCCGCACTCGGCGCACCGCCGAAGGTGGAACCACCACCCGGCCTCGCTGCCGAGGCACTCCGCACATCCGTTGCCGGACGGCCGCACGGTGACGTCGATGCCTGGTGTTCCGGTCATGCCGGTCACGCTACCTGCGTACGACGCCGATCACAGGCAAACGCGGTCTACGGGTTAGGTTCTGCGGCGGCGTTTCCCCCGAATATGGAGTTTTGATGTCAGACCTGACCTATCAAATGCTGGCGTTGGTGGCCTACATGGTCGCCATGCTCGGCATCGGCGCCTGGGCCTACCGGCGCACCTCGAACCTCGACGACTACATGCTGGGCGGGCGTGACCTCGGCCCGATGGTGAGTGCGTTGAGCGCGGGTGCCTCGGACATGTCCGGGTGGTTGCTCATGGGCCTGCCCGGCGCGATCTACGCGACCGGGCTGATGGAGGGCTGGATCGCCGTCGGCTTGACCGTCGGTGCCTGGCTCAACTGGAAGGTCGTGGCGCCGCGGCTGCGGACGTACACCGAGGTCTCGGGCGACTCCATCACCGTGCCGAGCTTCCTGGAGAACCGGCTCAAGGACAGCTCGCGGCTGCTGCGGATGGCCTCCGGCGCCGTCATCCTGGTGTTCTTCACCTTCTACGTCTCCTCGGGCATGGTCGCCGGCGGCGTCTTCTTCGAGAGCTCGTTCAACACGGACTACCACACCGGCATGCTGGTGGTGGCCGCGGTCGTCGTGGCGTACACGCTCTTCGGTGGCTTCCTCGCCGTCTCCTACACCGACTTCGTGCAGGGCGCGATCATGCTGCTCGCCCTGGTCCTGGTGCCCCTCGTCGGCGTCTTCGTGACCGGCGGGCCGGCCGAGACCCTCGACAGCATCCGCGCGGTCGACCCGTCACGGCTGAGCATGCTCGAAGGAGCGACCGCCCTCGGCGTCATCTCGGCGGCGGCGTGGGGCCTGGGCTACTTCGGCCAGCCGCACATCATCGTCCGGTTCATGGCCCTGCGTACGGCAGGGGAGGCCGCCTCCGCGCGACGCATCGGCATCGGCTGGATGCTGCTGAGCCTCTTCGGCGCGGTCGGCACCGCGCTCGTGGGCATCGCCTACTACCAGCAGAACCCCGACGCGAAGCTCAACGACCCGGAGGCCGTGTTCATCGTCCTGGGACAGATCCTCTTCCACCCGCTGGTCGCGGGCATCATGCTCGCCGCCGTGCTCGCCGCGATCATGAGCACGATCTCCTCCCAGCTCCTGGTGACCTCCTCGGCGCTGGTCGAGGACCTCTACAAGGCCGTCTTCAAGAACGACGCCTCGGACCGCCAGCTGGTCCTGTTCGGCCGGCTCGCCGTGCTCGGGATCGCGGTCGTGGCGGCCGTGCTGGCCTGGCCGAAGACCGGCACCGTGCTCGACCTGGTCGCCTACGCCTGGGCGGGCTTCGGTGCCTCCTTCGGCCCGATCATCCTGCTGGCGCTGTGGTGGCGGAAGCTCACCGCGTCCGGCGCGCTGGCCGGTCTGGTCGTCGGTGCCGTGACCGTCGTCGTGTGGGGCAACATCGAGGCGCTCAGCTCGCAGATGTACGAGATCGTGCCGGGCTTCGTGCTCAACACGGTCGTCGCCGTGGCAGTCAGCCTGGCCACGTACAAGGAGAACCCGGACATCGAGGCCGAGTTCGACGAGGCGATCCGGCTGCTCGACGCCGACGCTCCGCGCGAGGAGGCGGCGCGGGTCTGACCCGCCGAGCCGAAGGTCTCGGCGAAACGACCAACCGGCGCTCGATGGCGTACCGTGGGTCATGTTGAAGGGACGGCTCTGTAAGCCGTCCTGGCCGCACAAGACGTCGCGGCTTGTATCTCTTACTCCTGGTTTTCGGTTCGCTGGACATCAGCACAGATGGATGTCTTCAGCGGCTCGGGGCACAGTGCCCTGGCACCGAACAAAGGAAAAGATCATGGCTCAGGGCACCGTCAAGTGGTTCAACGCTGACAAGGGCTTCGGCTTCATCGCGCAGGACGGCGGCGGCGAGGACGTGTTCGTCCACTTCTCCGCCATCCAGTCCAACGGCTACAAGTCGCTCGACGAGAACCAGAAGGTCGAGTTCGACGTCACGCAGGGCCCCAAGGGCCCGCAGGCCGAGAACGTCCGCGTCTCCTGATTCACCACGAAGGGCCCCGACCGCTGCTGCGGTCGGGGCCCTTCGTGCGTACGGGACGCTTCCTACGCGGGTCGTCCGCCGAACGTCCATCGATGTACCTCGATCGCGACGTAGTGGTCGGGGGAGAGGACGTCCCGCGCGGCGCTCTCCGAGGCCGCCTCCAGCAGTACGGCCGCGCCGAGCATCGTGGCTCCGTCGTCTGACAACAGCGGCCCGGCAGCGACCAGCGTGTCCCCGTGCGGCAGGTCGATGCGGTCCGGCGTCGGTTCCGTGAACCCGAGGACGAGGTAGCGGTGGGCGTCGGGTCGGCCGTCGAAGTCCCACATCGTCCGTCCGAGCGAGTTGTGCCAGCGCCGCAGCATCACGTCGCGATACGCCCCTGCCTGGTAGCCCGGCTCCTCGAACGCGAACGCCCGGGCGGCTGCCGCATCCGGGAGGTCGAGGATGTGAACGCTGCCGGTGAGGGTGTCGTCGTCCGCGAAGGTCGGACCGCGAGCGATCATCGTCTCCGCGAAGGTGTCCATGTAGGCCCAGTGCTCCTCCACCATCCGGGTTCGCAGCGGCGTCGATCCCGGGCGGTCGCGGTGGTAGCAGAAGAACTCCATGGGCCTGAGCGTCACGGGCTGCGGCCTCCCGTGCAATCGGTTTATGCCGACGGGTCCTAAGGTGGGAGCCGAGGAGGCAGGCGTGGTGGTCGATCGGGATCGGAACGAGCAGGGGCGGGCGCAACAGGCTCGCCCGCGTGACGCGCTCGGACGCCCGCTGCCCTACGGCGAGGTCGGTGTCGAGCCGATCTCCGAGGAGCCGCTCCCGCCGGAGGAGACACTCGCCTACGCCCGCGAGCTCCTGGACGCGGGGCGCCCGTTCGCGGCCCACGAGGCGCTCGAGGTGCGGTGGAAGTCGTGCCCGGAGGAGGAGCGCGAGTTGTGGCAGGGCCTGGCCCAGCTGTGTGTCGGCCTGACCCACCACGAGCGCGGCAACGCCGTCGGCGCCTCGCGGCTGATCGAGCGCGCGGCGCGGCGGTTGGTGGCGTACGAGGAGGGGGCCGGGCCGACCTACGGTCTCGACCTCGGCGAGCTCATCGCGTGTGCCCGAGACCGGGTACAGGACGCCTGAGCACCGATCTTCTACGAGTCCGCGGAGCCGGGGAAGGCAGACTCGATCCAGTTCGAGAACTCGGCGGCGAGGTGCCACTGATGCTGTCGGACCAGGCGCGACGGCAGGAGCCTGGGAAACTCGACGATCAGGTGGGCGTGGAATCCGGAGTCGGTGTTTCGGAACTGATGGCGCACCCCGCCGATCGCGAGCCCGGACTCGGTCCGGGCAACGCCTGACGCGTCTGCGCCGTAGGTCGGATCGAGTGGGGTCTGCAGCGACGTCAGGTCCTGGTAGTCGATGAGAAACCTCGACGGCAGCGGACTCCCACCGGTCGTCTCGATCACCTCCTGTTGTCCCCGGGGCGTCGTCGTGATCAGGAAGTGGTCAGGATTGGCCGCCAGCATGCTGAGCTCGTAGTCGAGGCGTTCCGTGGACATGAACCAGGCGACGAACGCGGCCGCGTCACCTCCGGTCACGTAGAGGTCGCACGTGCTGGTGACGCGGCCTCCGCGCGACGCCCGGGCCGTGGCTCGACCGGACAGGTCGGACACCCGCAACGACCGCGAGAGCCGGCGTCGGATCTCGTCGTGCCCAAGAGCGAGCTTCGCCTCGGCAAACCTGAGCCGCTGTTCCCTCAACCCGCCCGGCGGCACGGCGAGCCCGATGCGGCTCGCCGCCTTCGGCAACCGGTCTGCCTCCCACACGAGGATCTCTGCGCGTGAGACGTCCTGGCCGCCGATCACCGCACGTACGTCGACCGCTGTCATTTCGAGCCCCGTTCTGGTCGTCGACCTAATCGCAACTGTAGTTGCTATAAGATGACAACAACAGGCCAGCACGTCAACCGCACCTCGCACCACGAAGGGAACGCTCATGGACCCGGCTCGCGCGCACCAACGCGCTCCGACTCGAAGATCCGGGGGTCGCGCCGCGAGCGTGGTTGCGCGCGTTCATCACGCCGCACGAGAGCTTCTGACCGAGGTCGGATACGAAGGCCTGCAGCTGCCTGACGTCGCCGCACGTGCCGGCGTGAACAAGACGACGGTCTATCGACGTTGGCCGACGAAGCGTGACCTCGTGACCGACCTGCTCCTCAGCCTCAGCGACCACGATCTCCCTCGAGCCGACACGGGTGACCTCCTCGGTGATCTCGTCGCACTGCTGAAGGACGTCGCCGAGCTGCTTCGAACCCCACTCATGCAGGCCATGGTGCGGGCATCCCTGGAAGGCTCGGTCGATCAGGAGGCTCGGCAGAGCTTCTGGGCCGAACGGATGCATCGCAGCTCGGTGATCATCGAGAGAGCCATCCGTCGGGGTGAGCTCCCGGCTGGTGCGGATGCACGATCCATCCTCGAACATGCCGCCAGCCCGATCTACTTTCGACTGCTGATCACCGGCGAGCCAGTGACCGACCGCGACATCAGACGATTCGCCGAACGAGCCATCGAGGCGGCCCAGGGAGCCTGACCTACCCCGTCTGCGGCATAGCCCCGGTTGCCTATTGACCACCGAGGTGATCGCCGTGCTTTGGTGGAGCCATGAGCCGCACGGTCGATGTCGACTATCTGGTGGTGGGAGCCGGCGCCATGGGGATGGCGTTCACGGACGCCCTGACCGAGCATGCCGACGTGCGGGTGGCCCTGGTCGACCGCCGCCACGGCGTCGGCGGGCACTGGCTGGAGGCGTACCCGTTCGTACGTCTGCACCAGGCCTCCGCCTTCTACGGCGTCGCCTCGACGCTGCTCGGTGGCGGGCAGCTGCAGCAGCGCGGGCCCGAGAAGGGGCTGCAGGAGCGGGCCACCCAGGCGGAGATCTGCGCCTACTACGCCCGAGCCCTCGACCGGATGGTGGAGTCCGGCCAGGTCGAGTTCTTCCCGAACAGCGAGTACGTCGGCGACAACACCGTCGTCTCGCACATCTCGGGGGAGCGGTTCGAGATGCCCGGGGCCCGGGTCGTCGACGCCCGCTACCTGGCGCCCAGCATCCCCGCCGAGAAGCCGCCACCGTTCGGCGTCGCCGAGGACGCCCGGGTGGTGCCGGTCAACGAGCTCGCGCGGCTCGATGAGGCGCCGAGCCAGTACGTCGTCGTCGGCTCCGGCAAGACCGCGACCGACGCATGCATCTGGCTGCTCTCGCGGGGCGTCGACCCCGACGCGATCTGCTGGGTGCGGCCGCGTGACCCGTGGATGCTCAACCGGGCCGTCATCCAGCCCGACCCGGCGATCTTCCTCGGCATGGCCGCCGACACGATGCAGGCCGCGGAGCGGTCGACCTCGGCGGAGGAGCTGTTCCTCCGGCTCGAGGACGCCGGCATCATGCTTCGCATCGACCGCACGGTCGTGCCGACCATGGCCAAGGCGCCGACGCTGGCGACGTGGGAGCTCGAGAAGCTGCGTACGCTCGAGAACGTCGTACGCCGCGGCCACATCCAGCACGTCGACCGAGGTGCCCTCACCTTCGCCGACGGGTCCGTCGCCGTCGCCTCCGACGCGCTGGTGGTCCACTGCGCCGCGGACGCCCTGAAATACCCGCCCCTGGTCCCGGTGTGGGGCCCCGAGGCGATCACGCTGCAGCCGATCCGGGCCGGCTTCCCCTGCTTCGGCGCCGCGGTCACCGGCTATGTGGAGGCGACACGCCACTCCGACGCAGAGAAGAACCGGCTCTGCCCGCCGAGCCCGTTCCCCGACACGATGGCGAGCTGGGCGCGGATGAACGTCCTCGGCACCCAGGCCGCGATGTCGTTCTCCTCCGAGCCGGACATCAAGGCCTGGTCGGACGGGGTCGCACTCAACCCGGCCCGGGTGCCGCCCGGCCATCCCGCGTCCGCGGCCCTCGACGACGCACGCGAACGGTTGGCGAAGCACACCAAGCCCGGACTCGCGCGGCTCGCTGAGCTCACCTGAGCTGAGCGCATGATGAACGGTCCTGATGTGCGTCACCTGCCACGGGGCGCGGGTATCAGTGCCCGGCGGCCGTACCTCCTTGTTACCAGGAGGTGTTGATCATGTGGATGAGTCGTTCACTCCTCGCTGGCATTGCCAGCACACTGTTTCTCCTTGCCGCCTGCGGTTCGACCGACGAAGAGTCGGGAGGTTCGGAGGTGGACGTCGCCGATGCGAGCTCGACGACGACAGGGAACGTAGACCCCGATCCCGACGATCCGACGGATCCCGACGAGCCGGTGGTGTCCGTGCCGACGCTCCCGATCGGCGGCGGGTCCTACCCGCTCGACGGCACTCCCGGCGTGGTCTGCGCCGACGTCAGCTGGCTCTGGCCCGACGGCAACAACCCATCGGTCCCCGAGGGGATCTCGGTCCGGGTGACCGACTACGTCGTCGAGCCGGAGGTCTTCGAGCCGGCGACGGCCGCGGCGTGCGACGGCGCGTCCTGCCTGGACGGGTTCGTCTTCACCAGCGGCTCGACCGGCTGCCAGATCCCGATGCGTTCGCTGGTGCCCTGGACCGACGAGCAGCAGGGCGAGGATGCCGTGCTGCGGCTCGGCGGCGAGATGACCTGCCCGGCCGAGCCCTGCGAGCTCGAGAACGTCGAGGACGGCGACATCGAGGTGGACCTGGAGGCGCCGGAGGTCGACACCGAGCCGACCGATCCGACGGAGTCGGAGGAGTCGACGGAGACGACGGACTCGACCGACTCGACCGAGTCGGGCTGAGTCATGTCCGAGACGCCGCCGGCAGGGATCGACCGCTGGGTGAGCCTGGCGACGAGCTTCGTCGCGCCGGTGACGTTGATCAGCGGCGTCCTCTTCTACTTCGGGTACGTCGCGGCCCGCGCCCAGTACGACTACTTCGGCCTCGACGTGGACGTCATCGGACTCAGCACCCGCGCCTACGTGATGCGCAGCCCGCAGCCGCTGCTGACCCCGATGCTGGTCCTGGTGCTCGGTGGCGTCGCGGTCGTCGCACTCCACCGCTGGGTGGGCCGGCACGACACCGAGAGCTGGTTCCGTCGGGCGGTCAGCACCGTCCTCGGTACCGGACTGGTCCTGCTGGCGGCCGGAACGGTGCTGCTGGCGGCGTACTCCGTGATCGGCGGCTGGGCCTACTACTCGCTGGTGACGCCGGTCGTGCTCGGGGTCGGGGCAGCGCTCGTGGCGTACGCCCTCCGGCTGCGCGGCAGGTTCGAGCCGCGCGTCGCCCTGCTCTGGGTGGGCGTCGCCGCCTGCGTGGTCTGGGCGACGGCCACGACCGCGCAGTGGACCGGCCGAGGCCTGGCGATGGAGCAGGCCCGCAACCTGCGCAGCCTGCCCAGCGTCGTCCTCGACACCCGCGAGCGCATGCACATCCCGGCCACCGCCGGGGTCCAGGAGGTCGTACGTCCCGATGCCGGTGAGGACGACTACCGCTTCCGCTACTGGCGGCTGAGGCTCCTGATCCAGGGCGATGACCGGATGTTCCTCGTGCCCGACACCTGGAGCGCCGGCGGCACCACCATCCTGGTCCGGCTGGACGACGACGTACGGGTCCAGTTCCAGTTCCGGAACTCGCCGCCGCGCTAGCCGGACCGATCCGGGCGGCCGAGCCTACGAGGCGTCAGTGGTTGCCCCTGCAGGCGTCGCCCGGCGACGGCACGAACTCCTTGAGCCCGGCGCGCACGAAGATGCCGTAGCTCTGCACCCCGTTGTAGCGGTCCTCGCCGCCGGGGCTCTGGTTGCCGCGTACGGCCAGGGCGTCGTCGTCGAAGCCCGGCGGGTTGCCCTCGATGGAGTCGGCGGTGTCCTGACCTGAGAACACGCACTCCGAGGAGGCGCGGTCCGGCGCGGGGATGTCTTCGCCGTTGCCGTTCACCTCTGCCGCGCTCGCGGCCCCGGCTCCGGCCAGCACGAGCCCGGCCGCGATGGCACAGCTCTTCATCAACAACTTCATGACCTCTGTTCCTTCCGTCTCGATGCCCCTGACCTGACCTGCCGTGGCACCGAGCTTCGGTCGGCGTCTCCGCTCGACCGGACGTTTGGCCAGGAAGGCCGAGATGTCGTGTGGGCTTGCATTTTCATCATCAGTCGGCGCCGACGGGTTGTCATACGCCAATCTGGGGGAGTCCCACGTGCTATCGATGCGCCGCGTGGGGTTCTGTCTAGACCTGTTGCATGCGGTTGCACGGGTCCAAGCTGACGATTTCCGGTCCGGGAGAGGGGATGTCCATGGCTCAGGGCGATGACGCCGAGACCGGGAGCACGGACTGGGGCCGCACGAAGGCGTATCTGCAGCACGACCCGACCAAGTGGAACAGCCTCTCCTGGATCACCGCTCGCACCCTGATCGACTCGGTCAACGACATCTTGGGCAAAGGTACGCAGGGGCTCGTGGAGAGCCTGCGTGCGCACTGGACGACGCGCGAGAACCTGACGATCCGCGCCACGAAGGTCTCGAGGTTCCTGGTCATCGGCGACACCGGCGAGCAGGACCCGTCGCAGTACGTGGTCGCGCCTGCCCTGGCGCGAGCCGCGCGTGCCCGCTCGGACCGGGAGCAGGCTGGCTTCGTGCTCGTGCTGAGCGACGTGATCTACCCGTCGGGCAACGTCAACGACTACGTGGACGGCTTCTACAAGCCGTACCGCTCGAACCGGGTGCTGGGCCTCAACGCGCCCACAGACGTGCGGGACAAGTTCGCGCTCCCCGAGAACGTCCCGGTCTACGCGATCCCGGGCAACCACGACTGGTACGACGGCCTCTACGGCTTCGCCCACCAGTTCCTGTATCCGGCGGACGGCCGGCCGACCTGGCCCGGCGAGCTCCTGGCGCCGTCGTTCGACGGGACGTTCGGGCGGTGGCAGCTGTTCCGCGACCGCTTCGGCCGCATCATGTGGCGCACACCCAGCGAGCCGGTCGGCAACGCCGCGCCGGCGCGGTGGGGGAAGCCGACCGACGATGGGGATCCGGCGAAGGAGAAGCCGCTGCAGCCGGCCCCGTACTTCCTCATCGAGACCGAGCACGTGCGGCTGGTGTGCCTCGACACCGGCATCGACGGCGCGATCGATCGCGAGCAGATGGCGTGGCTGGAGTCGCTCGGCGACGGGAAGCCGAAGATCCTGATGACCGGCAAGCCGCTGGTGGTCAACGGTGCGGTGCGGAAGTGCACGGTGCCCGGCCAGCGGGAGAAGGTTGCGGACCCCATCCACGGCTTCGTGTCCGACCCGGATCACGGGTTCATCGCCACGGTCGGTGGCGACACGCACAACTTCCAGCTGTACGAACCACCGAAGGACAAGCAGACCGGCGTCCGGAGAGGACTGTGGCACATCGTCAGCGGTGGCGGCGGGGCGTACACCCACGCCACCCACCCGATCAAGACGGCGGAGCCGGACCCGCGGGCGGAGACGACGGTCATGCCGGCCAAGGAGATGCTGTTTCCCCGGTCGCACGAGTCCCTGTCCTTCTTCGCCCAGCAGCTCGTCCCGAGCATCTGGCGGCTGATGCTCAGCGCCATCTTCTTCGGCGCCGGCGTCGCGCTGGGTACGTGGTTCGCCCACGGTGGCTGGGCTCGGTGGACGCTGTATCCGTCAGGCCCTCCCGTCGGTCCCGGTGGCGCCGCCGTCCTGGCGATGACGGCGCTGGTGATGCTCCATCTGCTGCCGAGACGCCCGGGGCGTACGCGTTTCTGGTGGCGGCTGCTCTTTCGGCTCGACTCCTTGGTCGCCGGTGTCCTGGCGACGCTCTTCGTCCATCACGTCCTGCCGGACGGCGACGATGCCACGGCGATGCTGTGGCTCTACGCGACCTGCACGTTCTGGGTCTGCCTCAACGCGTGGGTGCTACGCGTGACGCGCTGGTGGAACCCCGTCGACGCGGCCGCCGGCGGGTTGAGGGACGTCGCGTTCCTGCTCACCACGGCAGCGCTCGCGGCAACGGCGGCGATCCCGACGGTGCTGGACTCCGTACGCTCCGAGCCGCCGGGCCGGGAGGTCTGGCCGTTGGTCGTGGCCCTCGTCGTCTACCTCGCCATCATGCTGTGGGGGTGGTTCCGCGGCCGCAGGGTCGACAACGTGCTCGATGATGACGCTGCCAGGTGGCTCAACCACTCGGTCTGGTGGGCCACCGGCGCGCAGGCGGCCGTCGTCCTGGGCGAGATGCTGCGCGTGATGAGCGACCACGACCTGCCGCCGCTGCTGTTCTGGAGCGGGCTGCTCGGCCTGCTCCCGCTGGTCGTGATCGGGGGAGTGGTCGTGTGGCTGGTGCTGCTCCCGGATCGGCGCACCCGCGGTATCGAAGATCTCGTACGCCGCCGGAGCACGTGGATCAGCTATCGAGGGTGGGTCCGGGGCGCCATCCTCGCCGCGGCTCCGGTGGTGATGACGCTCTGGGTCGTGGCCGCCTACCTGGTCGGCCTGCCGTCGGTGCGCGAGTGGATCGGGACGGCGCCGGCTGCGGTGCTTCGGGCCGCCTTCGGGCTTCCCGCACTCGCGGTGGCTGCCGCGGTCTGGCTGTTCGTCAGCGACTGGATGCGTCGTGACCACCCGTCGTGGCACAGGCTGCTGACGGTCGTCGGACTCCTCGTCGCCGGGACGCTCCTGCTGGGCGCGGCCGTGCCTGGCCTGCTCGACTTCGCCGGTGATGTGCCGAGCGGGATCGCGCAGTGGCTGCGTACGTCCTGGCCGGCTGTCGCCGTCGGCGCCGCCGTCGTCATCACGGTCGCCGTCGCCTTCTCCATCATGTTGGCCCACCTCGTGTTCCTCGGTGCGTACTCGCTGTTCGTCGACCCCAAGGCGTGGTTCGACGGCCCCTACCGCGACGGTCCGGGTGCCTACAAGCGGTTCATCAGCGAGGAGGACGCGAAGAAGATCATCAAGGCCGAGCGGGAACGGGTCGGCGCCGAGCCGGCAGCGGTCGTGGGTGTCGGCTGGTGGGCGAAGCGTCGCGCCTATATCGCCTTCCCCGGCCTGAACCCGCCCTTCGGTCCGATCCAGCGGTTCGTCTCCGAGATCTACTCGCTCGACGAGCCGCCGTTCTTCAAGCACTTCCTGGAGTTCCAGACGAGCGCCACGGACGACTACACGGACGTCCTGGTGAAGATCCACCGGGTCCGCGGGTACGAGACGCTCGACTCGGACGACCCCGACGAGGAGATCGTGGCTTCCATCCGCGTTCCCGTGGGAGCGCAGACCGGCGAGGGCCGACCCATCTGATGACGGGGACAGACGCCGACCGGACCGCGCCGGTGCCCGGCACGGTGCCCAGCATGCGCGTCCTGGCGGTGTCGACGGCAGGCGCGGGCCACTTCAACCCGATGAAGCCGTGGTTGAAACGCCTCGCCGAGCACGGGCACGAGGTCACGGTGGTGGGGCCGCCGGGGCTGGCTGCGGCCGCCAGCGGGTTCGACTTCCGGGCCGGGGCTGCGCCTGACCCGGCGTCGGTGGCAGCGATCTGGCAACGGGTGGCGGAATCGCCGATGGAGGTGTCGCGGGAGCTGGTGCTGCGGGACCTCTTCGCGCGGGTCAACTCCGGGGCCATGATCCCGGCCGTTCGCGCCGCGATCGATGATCTCCGGCCCGACCTGGTCCTGCGAGATCCTGCCGAGTACGCCTCTGCCCTGGCCGCCGCCGAAGCGGGCGTTCCCCAGGCGCGGCTCGGCGTCAGTCTCTGCTCGGAGATCGCGTTCTTCGAAAGCACGGCGGCACCGGTGCTCGACGACTGGCGACCAGGGCTGCACCGCGAGATCGTCGAGTCGCCGGTCCTGACCAGGTTCCCGGCGAGCCTCGACCCCTCACCGTTCTCCGCTGTCGTGCGCTACCGGGTCGGTGAGCCCCTCGTACGCGACGTCGACCCACGCTTCGTCTATGCCACCCTCGGCACCGTCGCGCCCACGATGCTCCCGATGCGACCGTGGTTCGACATCGTCGCCGAGGTTCTCGGCGCTCTTCCGGTCAGAGCCGTCTTCACCATCGGCCACGACCTCGACCCCGCACAGATCGCCGCTGCCCCCGACGTACGGATCGAACCGTGGGCCGACCACGCCGACGTCCTCTCCCACGCGGCCGTGATCCTCCACCACGGCGGCTCGGGCACTGTTCTCGACGCGCTCGCCGCCGGCGTCCCGCAGGTGATCGTGCCCCTCTTCGCCGATCAGGGCGCGAACGGTTCTGCCATCGTGAAGGCAGGCGTGGGGACCGCCCTGCCCGGCTCCGGAGCCTCCGCCTTCCACGTTCCTCAGGGCGGCGAGGTGGAACGGCTGCAGGAGCTCGTCGCCGAGACGATGGCTTCAGAGACGGTCCGCGAGCGCGCGGCCGAGGTCGCCGCGGAGATGTCCGCCCTGCCCGAGCTGGACGTTGCGATGCTCGGCATCACCTGAGGTCATCGGACGGGACGCTGGCGCGAGACGCGTGATGGCTTGGCCGAGCCCGGGCCACGGCGGGGCGGGCTCGGCGAAGAGACGTGGACTCAGGCCATCTCGGGGACGTGCAGGTGGGCGTACGCGAGGTCGAACTCTTGCACGTCGACGATCTCGCCGCGCGCGTCGCTCGCGGCCCGGTTGCGCATGTCGTCGGCCGCCGGGCGGCTGGCTTCCATCGCGGCGCGGGACTCCCAGGCCGTGGTGGCGCACCCCAATCCGGAGGACCGGTTCACCAGCAGGCTGGCGCTGCAGAACCCATCGGTCTGCTCGAGCTCGGGAAGGATCCCGACCCGGAAGATCTCGGCCATGGCGTCGACGTCACCCTGCAGCCAGCTGACCCGGGCGCACTCGCCGTGATGGCTACGGTGCATGACGACGATCTCCCACTCGTCGATCTGCATGTCGCCACCGAGGATGTCCTTCCCTCGATCGCGTAGCGCACGAAGCTGCCCATCGCTGGCGCGCATGGTCGCCTCGTCTTCCCACGAACTCGTGGCGATGCATCGCCCGGACTCGCGGTCGACCAGCATCGACAGGCCGCGACAGCCCTCGATGCTGTCGAGCATGGGCCCGGCCTCGTTCTTGACGAACGTGATGCCCGCGTCGATGTTGCCGGGACTCCCGTGGAACGTAGTGGAACGTGCGTACACAGCCCGCTCCTTTCTAGGACAGGGCAGTGCCCGAACCGGCACCGCCGGTTCTTCCCTGTCTACTCCTCTAGGCGCGTGGATGCCATACCCACTCTGCGTTCACCGAAGCACTTGGACAGAGTTCCGCGCTGCCCGGATCAGATCGTCAGCCACGCTCGCCTTCATACTGCTGCGGAAGCGGGCGAGCTCGTCCTGGAGCGCAGCCGGTGGTGGCGTTTCGGTGGCAAGCTCCCGGAACAACGGCCCGCATTGAACGCCGGCCCCCAGCATCGCGTCGGCCAGCAGGTAATCGAGGTCAACGGATGGGTCCTGCGTGTTGGCGATGGTCACGCCGAATTCCACAGCGCATGCCGACACGCGCTGGGCGGCAGCGAGGTCAGGACTGGTCAGCTTGGAAAGGACATAACCGACGAGCTTGTCCAATGCGTACGCGGTTGCGAGCTCGGTCAGCGGTAGGCCCACAGTCGCCGAGGCTGGAGAACCGTTCACCACCACCCAGCCACCAGGAGGGATCAGCCACGCATCCGTTGTGTCGGAGCTGGCAACGATCTCGTCGTAGACCATGCTCTCGAAGGAGCCGGTCTCGGCGTGACCCCATGAGGCGAGTGCGGAACCCGCACCCGGAGCAACTCTGAGGAAGACCGCCGACACGTTGATGACCAGCACCTTGCTCTGGCCGACGTCGTGGCACACGTTGATGCTCGAGGCTGTCCAGTCCTGCGGGACGTACAGCTCGGTGAGTTCCTCGCTGGGGCACCGCACCTCTTCTGACGCAGCGCTAGGAAGAGACGACTCGTCCTCCGGCGATGTCACGGACGTCGGGGAAGTGTCGGGGGTTTCGCTGCCCTGAGCGTCGTCGGAGCCGCAGCCGGTCGAGGCAAGCACTGCGATCGCGACCATTGTCGCGATGCCGACCCACCGCCTCCGCGCCATCGCGCCCCCCGTTCCCCGCTCGCGACGCTAGTGGTTTTCGTCGGGAGTGGTCGGGCCCGAGGTGGCAGATCATCATTCCCGGGGAGAGGACGATGCCAGTGAGCCACAAGGTCGTGTACGTGAGCGGGATGAGGCTTGGTCAGGCAACGCACGCCGTCATGCGAATCGAGACACGTAGTCCTGGTATCTCGGCTCCCAGTTTGGCCGCGTAGCGAGTTGGTGGATCAGACGGGAACCAGCGGGCGTATTCCTCGTTCATTCCTGCGAAGTCCCCCGGGTCTGTCAGCAGCACGCCTACCTCAACGACGTCGTCGAGGGTCGCACCCGCCTCCCGCAGGATGGCCTCGCAGTTCGCCAGCGCCTGGCGGGTCTGGGCCTGGATGCTGTCGCCGGCCATGCGACCCGTGCTCGGGTCGACGCCGGTGGTTCCCGAGATGAACACCTGGGAGCCGGCTTTGACTCCCTGGCTGAAAAGCGGCGAGCTCGGTGCGTTCGGTGTCGTGATGATCTGACGCGGCATCTCGGAACCTCCTGTTGGGATAGTCCCATCAAGTAGACGCGCCGGCCGGGGTTGCACGCCAGATCAAAAGTTCGATGCGTGATGGCAAGATGACAACATGGCATCGGACTCCCGGATGGTGGCATTGGGTTTCGGAAAGTTCGCGCGCGCCGACCGTATCTTCGCCCTGGAGCGCATCACCGGGGAGGAACGCGGCGATGGCCGCCGCACTCGAGTCTGGATCGACGGGGTCACCGACCCCTTGATCGCGTCCAGGACCGAGATCACGATCCTTCGCGATATGGGCCAGGAGTCCGCGGTCACCGCACCCGAGCTCGACGAGGCAATGGACCTCGCCGCGCGTCTGGCGGCCGCGGCTGAGGAGGGTCGCGTGGATCTGAGCGATCTGGGTCGTCGTGCGCGACGCCTCCTCGCCACGACGACGCCGTAGGAAAGGGAGACCTCGACAGCCCCCTTTCGGTGGCTGATCCATCGCGGCGATGTAGCGCGCTCGCGGCGAAGTGACGTACCTCTGAAGCACATGACCTGCGGCACGAGTGGACGTTTCGCCGCCCGACCGGACCGCGGCATGTCCGTGCTATGTCAGGCACCCGTTCCTTCCCGCCGAGTCTCGCTACCGGTTTAATGCAAGGACCAGAACAGGTTGGTGGACCGCGAGGACCGTGGGGAGGAGCGTCATGAGCATCGCACTCGACTGCGGCGAACTACTGCCCGGGCACCGCTTCATCATTACCGGGCTGAGGCGAGACGGCCTCTCCGATGATGCGATGCATGCTGACCTCTCCGGGCACAGGCCGGACGGTCAGCCCTCACCGCGGATGCGCCGTATGAGGTGTTCCACCTTCTCGTGCCATTCCGAGTGACGGCGAACGTGCTTGGCTTTCACGTGGGCACCGCAGACTAGGCAGTCGAAGCCAATCGACGAGTGGCCTTCGTACCCTTCGGGCGGCCCATCGTCTGGCAATCCAATGGGTTCACTTGTCATCCCTGGCACGTCGCCATGTTATCGCCAGTCCGGGCCTGCCCACAGGCCAATCGTCACCGCGGGTGACACCAGATTTCGACCGGTTCGATCCAGCCCGCGACAATCTGGGCGATCAGGCGCGGCGGTGTGACGCACCACTGCGCGAGTGGATCGGGGCACGGAAGGGACGTTCAGCTGAGGTGTCAGCGGCGCGCGCCGGCGGGAACCTCGAACAGCGGCATCGGCTCACGGAATCTCACGAAGGAAAGCTAACCGGAGACTTGGCTCGGGTCTGGGGTGACGCCCTGTGGCGGATTAGCGCGACGGCATGAGATCGCGGCGGAGTTTGAGGTCCGAAAGCACCCGGTCCGGGAGAGATCCATCCCTGACGCTACTCTGCGTAGTTACCTTCACAATGGCGCACATCGTGGTCCGCGCCGTCCCGCTCGCGCTGGGTGATGCATGCCCTTAGTCGACGAAACGAGTCACCTTTCGGATCACATACGCGAAGGTCGTCCCTGATCAGCTCACGAGCGCCCTCGTCGCTTAGCACGCCGTGCCAAGCTCGCCACTGTTCGGGGTCTAGGAACCCGAGCTTCGCGACATCGAACTCGTCCTCGAAGAGGCGTAGGTAGCGGTGCCGGTGCTGTCGGTGCCGCTTCGACCCCTTGCGCTCGAGGAGTAGATCATCATCGATCTGCCAGTAGCGTTCGATGTAGAGGTTCCCCAACTCCGCCCGCAGCGTCCGCTGCTGTTCGCGGAGCTGCCGACCGACGAATCTCAATCCAATGATGGCGGTGACGAGGGTTCCAAGGCCGGTTCCAAGGCCGATCCAGGTCGCAATGTCCACGGTCGAACCGTACGGGGACCTGACGCTGGCAGCAGTGGGCGGGCCAGGTCTCCGAAGGATCGTCGGCAAACGCGGCGGAATGACGGACTCATCGGGCTAAGACCTGCCCTACAAAGGGTCCATGTCAAACTCCTCACCGTGTCCACGTACGAGACAGGATCGCGCGTCCAAGTGATGCAGGACCCGGACTTCGGCCCAGGACCGTGGCCAGCCGAGCCGACTGGCCAGATCACGGCGTTGCCCTCAGGCGAGCCGTTCAGTGTTGTCGAAACTCGACGAGGTATCGAGCGGATGTGGTGGATCCGGTTCGACGAGCCGCAACGCGACGTTGATGGCGACGGGCCGTACGCAACGGCGCAGGTGCTGGAGCGACACCTGCGACCGGCTGAGTAGCTTCTCGCTGCAGATCAAGGTGTCCGTCAGGCGGCGGTGTGACGCGCCCGACGGATCGTCGCAACGGGGGGAGAGGGGCAGGGACGGAAGCGGCACCACGTCGTAGATCCTGGAGGCAAGACATCGGCCCTACGGCTTCGATGATCCCGCGAGGGGCCACGACGGCGAAAGCGCTTGAGCACTCGTAGAGGGCTTCGCGCGGTTGGGCCGTGCTCACGTCGGTCATGTACGGCGGCGGAGACGGTGTAACCAACCGCGCGCGGCGACTCGGAAATCGGTATCACTGTCGTCGGAATAGAATTCGCCTTCGTCGCCCTGGACGCGCGCCCTGAGTGGGTTGGCGATCGAGATGAGCCACGCGATCGTCTCGTCATCGGGGTTCGTGACCGTCATCCTGTTGTTGCGGAACAGCAGGATGATCTGGCGGCTACTATGACCTGTCCACTCGGTCAGACCTCGATCCTCCATTCGGATCGCCTCACCTGTCGGGGAGGTTGTTTCCACGAGCCCAGTCCTACGCACGTCGCTCGTCGCAGCGACGAACTCTTCCCACTCCTCGATCGAGAACGGCTCCGGATCAGACCAATCGTCGCCGCGGAAGAGATGGAGATCGTAGGCCATGCCTGAACGCTAGCGTCCGCGTAGGCTTGATGCTGCAGCTGTGCGGATCTGGAAACACCTGGCGTCACATTGACGTGAAGATCAACCACGGCCGCGCCCAGGAGCCCTCGCCCTTCCCGGCACGTAAGCGCGCTTCGAGATCACGCCGACTCGCGGCGGAATGACGCGATGGCGGATAGGTATGTCGGTGCCCACACCTACAGTGGAGGGCGTGAGTGAAACGACGATTTACGACGGACGAGGAAAGCCGCGCGTCTACATTGCCGACGACGGCGAGACCATCTACACCTGGCGAGGAAGGGCAGTCGCGTACCTGGTGCATGACAAGGTCTACAGCTGGCGCGGCAATCACCTCGGGTGGTTTGTCGACGGCGTCATGTACGACGGTCGGGGCGGCCGCATCGGGTTCATCGGCGCGCGCTCTCCGGTTGTGGTCAGCGTGTCGCCGGTCAAGAGCGTGAAATCGGTCCGTTCAGTTAAGTCGGTGCGAAGCGTTGCTCACGTTCGTCCCGTACTTTCCATGGGCCATTCCGCTCAGGACTTGGAGGCGTTCTCAACCTCGTGAGGTTCGGTCCTACGGCTGGGTGGCCGGTTGCCAAAAGGCGGACCCGGGCCAAGCCGGAGAAGCCACCCGGTGGCGTCGGGATCTCGTCGGGATCTCGTCGGGTCCATGCGCCACCTGCTATGGGCGACGCGCGCGCTGCCCACTATCGACCCGATCGACCGAACCGCCGAAGTTCTGGCCACGGCGCCGCTTAGCGGCGGAATGATTCAGGTTCTGCGATCACAGCTTTCCTTCTCAACGAATGGCCCTTCGCTGGCCGATGGTCTTGGTCGGCGCGAAGGCGCTTGAATGAAGGCGATGGTCGCCTGACTCCTCGACCCACGGCGCCGCCGCCGCCTGACTCACTGACTGGAGAGTTCATGACATGGAACGACTTGCGCGCCACCAGGGCCGCGCGCCCAGGATTTGCCCGCGATTCCGGCAATCGCGCCAGCATCTACGGGGCGGCGCTGGAGCAGGCCGAGCAGCTTTTCTCGGCTGCCGAGCGCGTCGGCGTGGCTACGAGTCCCATCTTGCTCTTCTACGGCACGGCTCAGCTTGGTCGAGCGATCGTGGCGGCCTCGCCGGAGATTCCCAACGCTCAAGCCCGAGTCGCGGGCCACGGCGCCACCCCGCGGGGTTTGGATGAGCGTCCGGTCAGTCTCGCCAGGATGTCTGTGATGGGAGATGGCGACGCGCGTTCGTCCCTGGGATCGCTCGCTCGTGTGCTCGGCTGCTGTGACCTATCCCGTGGGCGTCGTCTCGACGACCTGATCGCTCGCATCCCTATCGGCCAGACGTTCCTGCGCAGTGACACTCTCCCTGAAGACACACTCCATCCGTTCCTTCTCGATGATCCAGGCGCTGTCGGTGCTGGTGCCATCCCGTGGATGACGCAGGGGCCGGCGATGGTACGGTTTGTGGTCCACCCTGTGCCACGCAATCTCGCCCCACAGGGTGTCAGCACGCCTTTGGATCAGCCGCTTGTCGGCACCTCCAAAGTCACCGCTCGCGAGGCGCTCACTGGACTGCTCGATCAGTATCCAGGGCTGTCGGGTTGGCGCTTCAACATGAACACCGCTGCCACGGTTCCGATCGTGCGTCACCAACCAGGTGGCCTTGCGCTTGCGCTTGAGCTTCCCCTGCATGAGGGCGAGCACAACCTAGACATGCCGACGCGGATTGCGCAGCGTTTCAACGGAGGACTGTTCGTTCACCCGGATGTTGACGGCTGTGGCACGCCAGATCACCCGCTCGCGCTCTGGTGGGCAGTCCTGCTGGTGCTCTCATCACTCGCTCGCTATCACCCCGATGCCTGGGTCAAGCTCCTCGATATCGACCGTCACGATGAGGCGTCTGCAGTCGAGCAACTCTTGGCCGCCGCAGTCGTCGAGGTACCGAGTCTGGCACTGGATGTCCTGCGCAGTGCCCGGATGAACATCGACGACTGATCCGTCGTTTGCTGCCAGCTTCTACTGAATTCGGGTCGGGCTCCCGCCAGTAGGTCAGACTGATCGGCCAGGGGCAGACCAGAGAGAACCAGCGCGAGGACGTCCATGCTGAGCCCCTCAGAAGCGATGCCGGGCGGTCTCGGCGAAGCTCTCCGCGTACTTCTCCACCGCTGCTTGCGCGCGGCCAAGGTCGCCCCCGAATAGCTCCGCGCGTAGCGGTCCCCAAAGCGCACCCTCGGTGGCGAGTTCGTGCTGCAGGTCTTCCACAGGGTTACCGTACGAGTGCGCCGATCTCCAGGTCGACCGTCCGAACCAGCGCGACCGCCCCCAGCCTCGACCGTCAGTCGCAGCGGCAATCCGCACGTTCACAGCATCCTGTGCTAGCACTCCAAGCACGACCTCTGCCCGGTCGAACTCGGCGGCGTACGCGTCATCGTCCGGCCATTGATCCAGGAAGATCGGGCGCAGGATGGCGTGGAGCCATTCCCCGACCGGCGTGTGGTACTTGCCCACGCGGTTCTCAGTGAAGTCCGCGAGAGCCTCATCGAAAGGCTTCGCTGCCAGCTCACTCTTGGCAAGGATGTTGGCGGTCCAGCCGTCGTGGTCGAACGGTGCCCATGGGTTGGTCGCCTCGAGGAGCGCTTGCGGCTTAGCCTCGTAGCGATCCCGCACCGAGAGGTCAGCGACCAACGCCTTCAGGTTCTCCCACTTTCGAGCTGACCCAGCGGCCAGTCCCGCAGTCATCAGCGACACCATGCCCGGCAGGTGCCTCAGCTCCAGCAGCGCCGTGACCCCTCCCTGGGCCTTGAGCGGCGCCTGCACGAACGACCGCAGCCCGTTCGTCCACGGGGCGAGTAGATCAGGCGAACCCCACCTGGCGGCCACCTGTAGCGACGCACAGAACGGCTTGGTGAGCTCCCACAGTTCCCGCGCTTGGGTGGCGAGAGAGATCATCTGCTCGTTGCCGGTCCCTCCGAAGGGCTTGTTCACCCGGTCGGGGTCGCTGATCGCCTTCAAGACGCGCTGGACTTCCTGCGAGACGAGGTCGTCCAGCTCGATCCGGCGCGTGGGGTCGACCAGCATCTCCTTAGTGAGCTTCTTCAGGAGGTCGGCGCGGTCGGCGGACGTTGCCTGCTCTACCGCTTCCAGGGCAGCGGCGGGGCCGAGCTGCTTCTGGCCCATTACGCCGTGCACTGTGGTCACGAGAGCTGCGGCCTGCGCGGCGTAGCCCTCGCCGAAGAGGTCGGAGTAGTTGAGATCGCTGAGAGTTCGACCTGCACCCAGGTCCCACTCTGGGACGTCGTCGGAGTCGAAGCGGACCGGGATCAGCCAGGTCCGGCCCGGAGGCATCTTGCGGTACTCCTCGACCGCGAGCGTCAGTTCCTCGTTCATGTGCGACTTCTCCTTGGCCCGCGAGTTGTCCGAGAAACAGGCTAGGAACACAAGGGAGCCGCCCCGGATGGCCTCGCGGATCTTCGCCTTCCAAGCGTCCCCAGGACCGAGCGAGTTGCGGTCACGCCAGTACGGGATCTTGGCTGCCTCCAGCACTGCGCACAGCTTGTCGACTTCGGTGTTGTCCTCGTGCACGTACGACACAAAGACGTGCTTTCCCTCGTCTTGGCTCATGTCAGGCAGCGTAGAACGTGGCACCGACATGTCGGGGAAACGCGGGCCATCGGTTACGCCTGACGAACCAGAGACGGGTGGTTGATCCAGACCTCGTCGGCCTCATGGACGTCGACGGCGTTTCTCACCGCGGGGGTGTGTGTTTAATGGCCAGTGTGTCCTTCACGTCTCGACCTCGACCCACGAGTACGCCCAACAAGCGGCGGAGTGAAGCCGGCGGCCGGGTCCGGACGAGTTGTCCGATCCGCATCGGCCGCCGACAGTGTCCGGAATGATGCAATCTTGCCGGCAAGGGAACCATCGGAGGGATGATGGCAGACGACCTGAACATCAGCGACATGGCAGCGATCCGGGGGAGACTTGGTCCCCTCAATGATGAACTGCACCAGGTGATGCTCGACGTCGACGCGGCCCCCATCTTTCTGTTCTCGACGGAGACTCCAAGGCTCGTGGAGGTCCGTGACAAAGCCGTGACGGCCCTCGACCGGTGGGCCATTGAGGTGCCCGACGTCGTCGCAGGCATCTTCGACCGACTCATGGACGTTTTCCAGACGCCGTCGGTGTCCGAGTCGCTCCTGGTGGCCGTCACCTGGGCAACGCAGTCCAAGTTGTCGATTGATCTCTTCGAGAACCCGAGTTCTGATTCCAGAGTCTTCGCAGCCGCTCCGAATCTCGTCCCCCTGCTCGACGAGAGCGGACTCGTCACCGTCACCGACCTCGACGCCCGTCCATGGGGTCTTCACACCGGCAACTACGCCTTCCAGTATCACCAACTCCTTCGACGCGGATACAGCTCCAACATTCACTACGAACTCATCGGCACAGTTCTCCGCCTAGCCAAGCAACATGACCTCATCGCCCGGTTCGCACTCGACGACCGGCGCCTCCGCTACAAGGACGAGTACCAGGAGTGGGAGGAGAAAGACTTCTGGTACGGGCGCAGCCTTGCTGATGAGGATCTCGACAACCTCTCGGCGGTGGGGGAGACGTTCTACGGCGACCGGGACGGAGGAACCTCTTGGCTACACCCCTACGCGGGCCTATCCGTCCGGTGGACCGCCGACGGACCGCTCAAGGGTGTTGAGATCGAAGAATTCATGCCGCCGCCGAAGCCTGGAAATGAATGGGTCTTCGCTCGGTACCTGCACGCAATCCGAGACACCGAGACGAAGGCCTTCGTACACTGCGACGGCGCAGTCAAGGCATTTGCGGGTGCTGGCTACCCAACGTCACAGCAGGGCTTTCGGACCCGAGGCAAGGGCGATAGATACCGCAAACTCTTCCGCATCGACGGACAGTTCCCAGTAGCCAGTTGGTCCGAAGTCGCATGTTCCTGGTTTCGTGGCAACAGACTCATCCTCGAGTACTTCGAGACGGCGAAGTGAACCGGGTCATTCTGGGCGGTATGTCGCGCGCTGTCACTCACGTGGTCACGCTGAGTCAGCGCTTCAGCCGTCGAACCCTTCGACAAGCTCGGCTGGGGCGGCGGCAAGCCAGGCATCGACCAGCAGGTCGCGGAGATCTCCTGGGGCGATGACGCTGAGCTCGATGAGCACGGCGGGGTAGTTGTTGAAGTGTTCGATCGTGAAGACTCCGTCGATGGCGGCGGCGAGGACGCCTTCCTTCTCGTGCAGGTCGGCGGTGTTGACCGCGAGGATCGGCGGGGACGGCGGGGTTTGGTCGCCGAAGCGCTTGATGTCGGCCTTGCTGAATTGCCGCAGCCAGGCGATGCTCTTGCCGCGTACGGACCAGGTCGGGTGTCCGTGCCGCTCGCCCTCGGTGACCTCGGGCAGCTCGCCGATGATCCGGGCGAGGTCTTCGAGCGTTGCCATTCCTGGAGCGTAACTCCGGTGCCGCCAGATCGGGGCGGATCGACCGAGCCGGTCGGTAAGGTCGGTTCGTGACGTCGATGATCGACTCGATCGTGTCCCGGCTGCTGCGGGCCCGGGCCGTCGTACGTGCGCCGATCTGGCTCTACCGTCACAACGCCGGCTGGCTCTTCGGGTCCAGGATGCTGATGCTCGAGCACGTCGGTCGCCGATCAGGTGTCGCGCGGTACGTGTGTCTCGAGGTGGTCGAGCGGCCGACCGCGGACGAGATCGTGGTGGTGAGTGGGTTCGGCGCGGGTGCGCAGTGGTACCAGAACCTCCTGGCCGAGCCGTCGTGCCGCGTCAGCATCGGGACACGAACCAGCGTCACGGCACAGGCTCGGTTCCTCGACGAGGAGGAGTCCGCCGCCGCGCTGGGTCGCTATCAGCGGGCACATCCGAGGGCCTGGAAGCGCCTGCACGGCGCGATCGAGACGGCGGTCGGCCATGAGGTAGACGGACTGCCGATGGTGAACCTGAAGCTCATAGGAGACTGAGATGCGTCGCAAGTGGCTGTGGTTTATGAAGAACACGCTCAACCGGGTGACCATCCGGGTGGCCCGCTCGGGACACGGTCCGTTCTCGCTGGTCCGGCACGTCGGGCGGAAGTCGGGGAAGACGTACGAGACGCCGATCATGTTGGCACGGGTGCCGGAAGGGTTCATCGCGGAGCTGACCTACGGCGAGGACGTCAACTGGTATCGCAACATCGTCGCCGCCGGGCGCTGCGAGGTGTTCGTCGACGGCCAGTGGCATCAGGTGTCCGCGATCGAGCCCTATCCCTCCGAGGCCGGGCGCGACGCCTTCGGCTATCCGGCCAAGCTGGTGCTGCAGGTTCTGCAGAAGCACGAGTTCAGGCTGCTGCGTACGGCCTGATCATGCTCGCCCGTTGAGCTCACGTAGGTGGCTGCGGAACTCGGCGCCGTCGGCGGGGGAGCGGTACTCGAGCTCGTGGGCGACCTCGCTGGCGACGAGCAGCAGGCTGGGCTGCGATCGCCGTTCGTGGTTGAGCGCGGTCTCGGCGAGCTCGAGTGCGGTGACCGGGCTGCCGTCGCGGGCGGCGAGGACGGCCTTGGTCAGCTGTGCCTCGGCGAGTCGCATCGGGCTGATGACGGTGCCGTCCGGACGAGTGCTGGTGGCGATGACGGTGTCGGCCATGGCGTCGGCCATGCGTTCACGGCCGTGCAGGGTGCGGTAGGCGTCCATCGCGTAGAAAGAGGCTTTGGTCGGGTCGACGGTGAAGTGGTTGCGTACGTTCGACGGCAGGTCGTTGCCGTCGAGGACCTCGCGGACCCGGTCGAGGGCGACCTCGGTCTTGTGACTGTCCTTCATCCGGGCGTACGCCTTGGCCTTCTGCGCGTGGAGCTGCGCAGCGACCGAGGCGTTGGGGGCGCAGCGGATGCCGGCGTCGGCGGCCGCGATGACGTTGGGCATGTCGCCTTGGGTCAGTGCCATCCAGGCACGGATCTCCCACGTCCACGCGGCCATGACGTTGTCGCCCAGGTCGGCCGCGAAACCCTCGGCAGCGACGCGGGCCTGGTGGGTGGCCTGCTCGTCGCCCTGGTCCCACATGAGGCAAGCCCGGAGAAGCGACAACCAGCCGGTGAGGTGGATGACTCGCTCGTGGCCGGCGAGGGACACTCGCCCTTCATGCACCAGCGAGGCGAGCTCCTTCAGCCAGTCGTCGACCTCGATGGTCAGCGAGCGGGCGTCTTGGGCTGAATAAGCCGTGCACAGGCGCTCGACCTCAGCTTCCGCCTGAGCGAGATGAGCCTCGCCCACCTTCGGCATACGCAGCGCGGCCACCAGGTCGGTGAACTCGGTCGGGCTCAACCGGTCCGGGACGTTCTGGTTCGCGAGCGGACGCTGGGCGAAGAGGTCGGCGACCGGCAGGTCGAACATCGCGGCGATGGCCTGCTGAGTCTCGGGGGACGGGTTGGCGATCTCGCCGCGCCGGTAGCGCTTGAACATCGCGAGCACGGAGTCGAGCTGAGTCTCCTCGTGGAACGGCGACAGAGCGATGTAGTGCATCGCGGTCTCCCGGTTGCTCCAGCCCTTGGCGGCCTGAAGACGGATCAACCTCTCGTGCCACTGCTCAGCCATCCGGCCTCCCGGTGCGTTCGGTGTCTCGTCGCGCGCTCCGAGGCGACAGGACGACTCGCACCAACCTAACAACGAACGCCGAGGACCGGGGGACCACTGGGATCAACGGCGGTGCTCCCCAGCTGCTCTCTCCCAGCCGCGGTCGTCCGCGGCAATCGTGAGTGTGACAAGACCTCGGCGAAAGGATCGCGATGAGCCAGTACGCGCTAGCCACCGCAACCCGACCGGGCCGGCCTCGGGTGATCCCGCGGTTGGCCAGCGCACGTGCTCCTCGGGAGGAGATCCTCCACGCGGCGGCGGAGCTCTTCGTCATCCGTGGGTTCGCGGCGACCTCGACGCGGGACATCGCGGAGAAGGTGGGGATCCGGCAGGCGTCGCTGTACTACCACTTCGCGGGCAAGCCCGGGATCCTCGCCGAGCTCCTCGAGCTCTCGGTGCGGCCGAGCCTCGACCAGGTCGAGAGGATCGAGCGGGAGTGCCCGGCGGACGTCCCGGAGGCGGCGCTCTACCTGCTCGCGCTGATCGACGCGGACACGCTCGCGACGGTGCCGCACAACATCGGCCGGCTCTACCGGATGCCGGACGTCAGGAGCAGCGAGGTCTTCGAGGAGTTCCAGCCTGCCCTTCGCGAGCTGGTCGCTGCGTACGGCCGGTTGGGTGCTGCTGTCGTCAGCAGCCCTGTTGCGGTGACGGTGGGCGTGGACCAGCTGGGTGGGCTGCTGATTCAGGTGGTCGAGGTGGTGACCAGGATCCGGTCCCGCGGCGACGAGGTGACCGGTGCCCATGGGCAGGCGATCGCGGCGACCTGCCTGCGGATCTGCGGTGCGCCGGAGGAGAAGATCGCTCGCGCGGCAGCCGCGGCCGAGGTGATCAGGGGTTGGGGTCGAGGTGGGGGAAGTTGCGGTTGAGGGCCCAGTCGATCCGCATGCGCTGGCTGCGGTCCATCTGGAGGCTGGGGACGCTCTCGGGGTAGAGCCACTCGACGTGGGTGCTCGCGGCCGAGGGGGTGGGCTCGCCGGCGAGGTAGCGGCCGGCGTAGATGATGCTGAACTCCTGGCGCACCTCGCCGTTGGCGGTGTATTCGATGCGGTGGCGGGGATCGGTCCAGAT
The DNA here is from genome assembly GCF_015752315.1 of Nocardioides luteus. Classification (NCBI taxonomy): domain Bacteria; kingdom Bacillati; phylum Actinomycetota; class Actinomycetes; order Propionibacteriales; family Nocardioidaceae; genus Nocardioides; species Nocardioides luteus. The sequence goes on along the minus strand of NZ_JADOVJ010000001.1, from coordinate 3,259,201 downwards.
CCCGACCAGGCCGGTCACCTCGATGGTGATGCCGGTCTCCTGAAACGTCCCGCGGACCGCGCAGGCGGTGAGCGACTCGCCGGGGTCCATCGCGCCGCCCGGCATCGTCCAGTTGCCGGTGTCGTCGCGGCGGACGAGCAGCATCCGGCCCGGGTCGTCGAGTACGAAGACGCTGGCGCTCGGCCTGATGGTGTTGACCTCGGGGGCCGAGGGATCGTTGTGCCAGTCGACTCGTCGGCCCGTGCTGCTCACCTCAGGGGAGCGAGGACGTGGCGGTTGTACAGACGCGTCGATGGTTGGCCGAGATCCCACGGGCGCGAGCATAGCCGAATCAGCCGACCTCAGGCGCACACAAGCAAGGCCGTTCCGGTCAAAACCTCGATTCCGAAGTAGAACCAGATCGGATAGAAGCGTACGGCCGTGTCGAACAGGCGCGAGACCAGCCGACCTCCGGCCATCCCGATCAGGGCGAGACCGACGGCGGTGACCGCACCGGTCCGGATGCCGCCGATGTCGAGAGCAGCGGTGCCGAGGACAGCGGCCATGGCGATGCCGAAGCCGCCGTAGACCGCTCGGATCTCGGAGCGGGACTCAGGTGACTGCGCCGCAAGACGGAACGGGGCGACGAGGGCGGCCGGAGAGATCAGGGCGTACGTCCCCATCGCGAGGAAGAAGACGCCGACGACGGCGATGGTCAGGCTGGCCACGGTGCTCACCGTGGGATCATGACGCGCATGGCGACCGAGCCGCTTCCGGATTCGTGCTGCGACGACGAGCGGCCGACGGTGTGGCTCTGGTCGGGGCATGCGGCGTATCGGGGTCCGTCGCTGCGCCTGGGCACTCACTCCGGGTCGGTCACCTGCTTCGCGCTGGGGCTGGATGCGCCCTTCGTGCTGCGATCAGGGCGGGAGTCACGGTCGGTGCGGAGCGCGTTGATCCCGGCGCGTACGCCTCATCAGATCGTCGCCGCCGAGGGGGACAGGATGCTCTTCTTCTACGTCGACCCGGGTGCCTCGCGGACGGCGCCGCTGCTGGACCGGATGACCGATCGCGCGGACGCGATCGCCTACCGGCATCGCGAGGAGGCAGCGCTGATCACAGAATGGAGCCAGGGTCCCGTGACGGATCCGGAGATGCTGCGACGACGTCTCCTCGATGCCGGGGAGCCCGAAGCGGCCGACGAGCGGATCCGCGTCGCCTTGCAGCTCCTGCGCGACCGGCCGGGGGAGTGGGGGAGCGCGGCCGAGCTCGCCGCCTCGGTCAACCTGTCGCAGTCGCGCTTCCTGCACCTGTTCTCGGCCTATGCGGGCACCAGCTTTCGTCGCTATCGTCTGTGGGCGAAGATGCGTCGTGCGGCAACGGCTGTCGCCCAGGGTGCGGACCTGTCGACGGCAGCCAGCGACGCGGGGTTCGCCTCCCCGAGCCACTTCAGCGACACCTTCCGGGCGATGTTCGGACTCACCGCCACGGAGATGCTCGCCCACGGGCTCGACATCGTGGTGATGGATCCCTAGGCGGTCGAAGAAACCTGGTTGCAATGGAAACCTCGAGGACCGGACGATGCGTACCGTGAAGATCGAAAGGGCCGTCGCAGGGGCGACGGCGGTCACCACGAGGGTGACCGGATGAGCGCGCGGCTGCGCGCGCTCGCGCGGGAGAACCAGCACCTCATCGAGGCCGGTTCCTACCGGCGTACGGATGGCACGAAGGTGGTCATCGGCGAAGCCGTCCGGGCGGCGCGGGAAGGAACCCGGCTGTATGGGCCGGAGCCGGTCGAGGTGCCTGCGACCGAGCCGGTGCAGACGCGGTTCGCGGTCACCGGCGGCAGCAGTCTGTGGGAGGCGCGGCGGCTGCCGGGGCCGGTCGCGGTGCTGAACTTCGCCTCGGCGAGGAACCCCGGAGGCGGGTACGTCAACGGAGCTCAGGCTCAGGAGGAGGCGCTGTGCCGGGCCTCGGCGCTCTACACCTGCCTGCTGGAGGCCCCCGCCTACTACGTGCATCATCGCGCCATGCGCGACCCGTTCTACAGCGACCGCGTCATCCACTCGCCGGGCGTGCCCGTCTTCCGCGACGACCGCGGCCAGCTGCTCGACGAGCCGTTCGAGGTCGGCTTCCTGACCTCGCCGGCGCCGAACGCAGGCGTCATCCGCAAGAAGGCTCCGGAGCGTGTGGACGAGATCCCGGCCGTGCTCGCCGGACGCGCGGAGCGGGTCCTGGAGACCGCGGCGGCCAACGGCTATCGCAGCCTGGTCCTCGGCGCCTGGGGATGCGGGGTGTTCCAGAACGACCCGGCGATGGTCGCCGGGTCGTTCCGCGACCTGCTCGGTCCAGGAGGCCGGTTCGAAGGAACCTTCGAGCAGGTGGTGTTCGGGATCCTCGACCGTACGCCGGGAGCGGTCGTCCGGCGGGCGTTCGAGGATGCCTTCGCGGACCTCGCGTCATGATCTCGACGGCCCGCCGGCCCGGGCAGCCAGCTAGCTCGTGACGGCGCCGACGGCGGCTGACTGCACCGTACGTCGGTACTTGCCGAGCACGCCGCGACGATACTTCGAGGGAAGCGGCTCCCAGCCGACCTTCCGCCGCTCCAGCTCCTCGGGTTCCACCTCGACCTCGAGGGTGCGGTTGACGACGTCGAGGACGATGGGGTCGCCGTCGCGGACGAAGGCGATCGGGCCGGCGTCGACGGCCTCGGGGGCGATGTGGCCGACGCAGAGGCCCGTGGTTCCTCCCGAGAACCGGCCGTCGGTGATCAGCAGGACATCCTTCCCGAGGCCGGCGCCCTTGATGGCTCCGGTGATGGCGAGCATCTCCCGCATGCCCGGGCCGCCCTTCGGGCCCTCGTTCCGGATGACGACGACGTCGCCCGCGACGATGAGCCCCGCTTCGAGGGCGTCCATCGCGGCCCGCTCCCCGTCGAAGACCCGGGCGGTGCCGCGGAAGACCGTGTCGTCGAAGCCGGCCGTCTTGACGACGGCACCCTCGGGCGCCAGCGAGCCCTTCAGGATGGTGAGACCACCGGTGCGGTGGATCGGCCGCTCGAAGGAGTGGATCACGTCGTCGTCGAGTGCGGGCGGGCTCAGCTCCGCGAGGTTCTGCGCCATGGTCTTCCCGGTCACCGTGAGGCAGCTGCCGTGGAGCAGGCCCGCGTCCAGGAGCGCCTTCATCACGACCGGGATCCCGCCGATCCTGTCGACGTCGTTCATGACGTACTTGCCGTAGGGCTTGAGGTCGGCGAGGTGGGGGACCTTGTCTCCGATCCGGGTGAAGTCGTCAAGAGTCAGGTCGACCTCGGCCTCGTTGGCGATGGCCAACAGGTGCAGCACGGCGTTGGTGGAGCCACCGAGGGCCATCACGACGGCGATGGCGTTCTCGAAGGCATCCTTGGTCATGATCTGACGCGCGGTGATGCCCTTCCGCAGCAGCCCGACCACCGCCTCGCCGGAGCGGTGGGCGAAGCCGTCGCGACGCCGGTCCACCGCGGGCGGAGCGGCCGAGCCGGGCAACGACATGCCGAGCGCCTCGGCGACGGCTGCCATCGTGTTGGCGGTGTACATACCCCCGCAGGCGCCCTCGCCGGGGCAGATCGCCTTCTCGACACGGGTGACCTCGTCGCGGCTCATCTTGCCCGCGATACAGGCGCCGACCGCTTCGAAGGCGTCGATGATCGTGACATCGCGACCGTCGAGCTGCCCGGGCATGATCGAGCCGGCGTAGAGGAAGACCGAGGCGAGATCGAGGCGAGCGGCCGCCATCAGCATGCCGGGCAACGACTTGTCGCAGCCGGCGAGCAGCACGGAGCCGTCGAGCCGCTCGGCGTTCATCACGGTCTCGACCGAGTCGGCGATGATCTCGCGCGACACCAGCGAGAAGTGCATGCCCTCGTGGCCCATCGAGATCCCGTCGGAGACGGAGATGGTGCCGAACTCCAGCGGATAGCCGCCGGCCGCGTGGACGCCGTTCTTCACCGCCTTGGCCAGCCGGTCGAGGGACAGGTTGCACGGGGTGATCTCGTTCCACGACGACGCGACACCGATCTGCGGCTTGGCGAAGTCGTCGTCTCCCATGCCGACGGCCCGCAACATGCCTCGGGCGGCGGTGGCCTCCAGGCCATCGGTGACGGCGCGCGACCTGGGTTTGATGTCAGGTGTGTCGGGGCTTGGTGGGTTCACAGGTACGAGGCTAACCGCGTGGTGACCTCGATGAGGTCGGCATCGCCGGGCCGGAGCTTCGCGAATCAGCTGGGCTGCCCGTGATCAGGTGGTTGTCGCAGCGGCAGCGGGCTGAGTCGCGCTGCGTGCTTCGCTGGATCGCCTCTTCGCCGCGGCCACCGCGCGCTCGGCGGGCGAGGAGACCGGTGGTCGAAGCCGGTCGACGAGACCGCCGACGGCAGTGCCGATGATCGGGATCCACACCGGGATGAACATGAAGGCGATCATCGGCAGGCAGGTGGTCAGCGCATCGGCCATGACGGAGCTCCTTACGGCACGAAGGTCGGGATGGGGGGACCATGCCAACCGCCGGCAGCGGTCATCCACGCACGGGACGACGAAGTTCGACCGACCGATTGTTCCCTCGGCACAAGCCGGCCGTCAGGGCCGGCCAGTGCCGTCGCGGTCGCCGCTGACGAGGACCGCGGCGCCGAGCCACCTGCACGCGGTCAGCGCGAGCTCGAGATTCAACCGGTCCTCGTCGATCGCGCGGCCACGCACCTCGGCGGCCTTGTCGACCCGGTACTTCACGGTGTTCTTGTGGACGTGCAGCACCTCGGCGGTGGCGAGATAGCTGCTCTTGGCGCCGAGGAAGGCGAGCAGGGTCTCGCGGAGGCGCTGGTGCGGTTCGTCGTCGACGGCCAGACGTCCCAGGGACGTCGCCACCAGCTGTCGGGTCCCATCGAGGTCGTGGGCGAGGATCGAGGCGACCTGGACGCCCGGGTCGTCGTAGACCGTCACAGCTCCGGCACGTTCGTTGGCGATGGCGGCGACCGTGTGAGCCCGTACCGCCTCCTCGTGGGAGGTGCGGAACCCGGCGACGGCCGGACGCGGGCGACCGATCGCGATCCTGGCGCCGTCGGCGGTCGCGGTGACCAGCTCGACGATCGCCTGCAGGTTCAGCGGGTCCGTACGCGGCGCCCTGCCCAACGGGATCCACGCCCAGGCGTGACTGCTGTCCTGGGGCATGAAGAAGGGCTGCCCGACGGCCCCGACCTGTTCACCCACCTCCGCGACCAGCGACTCCAGCAGCCGCAGCCCGCAGGCGGCACCGTCGCCGTCGGCGTCCCACACGATGAGGCCGAGGTGGTGCTGCCGCAGCCGGTAGCCGAGCGCGTTCTCCGCCACACCGAGCTCGATGTCACTGCCGGCCAGGAGGCTGGCGAGCGTGCTGGCGCGGACGGTGTTGCGGTTGGCCAGCCACCGTTCGAGCTCGGACTCGTACTCTGCCACGACCTGCTCGGCGACCCGGTCCACGTAGGCGAAGCCACCACGTTGGAGGATCTGGGTCGCGGCCAGCGCGACCTCGCGGTCGGGCTCGTGGCGGGTGACCTCCGCGATGGCCAGGTCGAGGACCCGGCTCTGGCCGATGCGATAGGCCCGCACCAACGCGTTCGAGGAGATGCCGCGCTGGGCCAGTCGCCGGGCATACTCGATCGCCGCCGGCGGAGCCCCGATCTCCTCGGTCGCGATCCCGTGCTGGAGCATGTGGAAGAACGTCTCGACGTTGCTCTCGACGCTGGCGCGGAGCAGCTCGAGGATGACGTCGTCGCCGCCCAGCTCGGGGACCGCATCCGCGATCTCGGTGTGCAGCGCGGTCGCGATCGCGGTGAGCCCGGTGCCCATCCGCCTGGTGGTCTCCGCCGCCCGAGCTGCTGCTCTGACCTCCAGCTCCGCGGGGGTCCCATTCATGCGTCCCATGGTGTGAAGCCTGTCACAAGAGTGCGATGGATCTTTGTGCTCAGGAACCAAACGCCGAACCGGCCTTCGTTCTTATCGTCTGGTCCCACACCCGCCCAGCAGCTGAGGAGCGCGACGATGGACCTCGACTATGTGCCCTGGAACCAGCCCGACCACCGGGCGGACCGACCCTGCATGCGTGATGACCGGGTCGAGCTGACCTATGCCGAGTTCGCCACCCGCGTCGACGGCGCCGCCGAGCAGTTCGCCGACCACGGTGTCGGGCCCGGCTCGGTCGTGGCGGTGATGCTGCCCAACCGGGTCGAGCTGCTGGTGAGCCTGGTCGCCGCCTGGCGTCTCGGTGCCGTGGCGACACCGGTCAACCCGGTCTTCACCGCGAACGAGGCCGACTACCAGATCAACGACGCGGGGGCGACGCTCGTGATCAAGGCGTCGCCCGACGCCCCGGACGGCGGCCGTCGCAGCCTCCTCGTCGACGAGCTGCGTACGGCTCCCGCCGGCAGCGCGCTGCTGCGCCCGGCGACGTCGAGCGGCGACCTCGCGCTGCTGATCTACACCAGCGGCTCGACCGGCAGGCCGAAGGGCGTGATGCTCAGCCACTCCAACGTGGCCGCGATGGCGGAGTCGATGGCTCAGGCCTTCACGCTCACCGAGCGCGACCACTGTCTGCTGGTCCTGCCGCTGTTCCACGTCAACGCGATCTGCGTCAGCTTCATCGCCACGATGCTGGGTGGGGGACAGCTGACGATCCTGGGGCGGTTCCACCCGGTCGAGTTCCTCGACGCCATCGAGCGGCTGCGCCCGACGTACTTCTCGGCGGTGCCGACGATCTACTCCCATCTGGTCTCCCTCCCCGCCGCGGTCGTACGCGACACCGGCTCGGTCCGGTTCGCGTTCTGCGGTGCAGCACCCGCGTCCAAGGAGCTGATCCGGGCGACGGAGGAACGGTTCGGCTTTCCGCTGATCGAGGGGTACGGGCTGACCGAGGGCACTTGCGCCTCGACCGCGAACCCGGTGGACGGTCCGCGCAAGGCCGGCACCGTCGGCGTGGCCCTCCCCGGCCAGGAGGTCGCGATCATGGACCCCGGCGGCCGCCTGCTGCCGCCGGGGGAGCGCGGCGAGGTCGTGATCAGGGGCGCCAACGTCATGCAGGGCTACCTCAACCGCGAGGACGCCACCGCGGACGCGCTCGGCGACGGCTGGCTGCACACCGGCGATGTCGGGATCCTCGACGAGGACGGCTACCTCGCCATCGTCGACCGGATCAAGGACATGATCATCCGAGGCGGGGAGAACATCTACCCCAAGGAGATCGAGACCGTCCTCCACACCCATCCGGCCGTCCTGGACGCGGCCGTCGTCGGCGCGCCGCACCCGACCTACGGCGAGGTGCCGGTGGCGTACGTCGCCCTGCACCCGGAGCGCACCGCGACCGAGGACGAGTTGCTGGCCCTGTGCCGCGAGCAGCTCACGAAGATCAAGGTCCCGGTCTCGCTCACCGTGCGCGAGGCGCTTCCCAAGAACCCGGTCGGCAAGACCGACAAGCCGGCGCTCCGCGCCGAGCTCGCACTCCAAGGAGCCTGAGATGGGATTCCTCACCCCTTCGCCGCAGCCGGTGCCGCCGGCCGACTTCGTACGCCTGCCCCTGCGCGACCGCATCCGGATCCTCGCCGCCCACTGGGTCGAGGACGGGTTCGGGACCCCGCGCGTCCTGCACGTGGTCTACATCCTGAAGATGCTGGGCCTCTACTTCGCGCTCGGGCTCGCCATCACCTCGTGGACGACCGACCACGTGCACTTCACCGACCCCGCGTCCTGGTTCGACAACGTGGTCGTCTACCAGAAGCTCGCGGTGTGGCTGATGCTGCTCGAGGTGATCGGTCTCGGTGGCGCGTTCGGGCCGCTGTGCGGTCACTTCGCCCCCATGCTCGGCAACATCCGCTACTGGCTGCGACCGGGCACGATCCGGATGGCGCCATGGGGGCGACACGTGCCCGGCACCGGAGGCGACGAGCGGACGGTCCTCGACGTCGTCCTGTACGTCGCGGTGCTGGCGAGCCTGGCCTACCCGCTGCTGGCCGGGGCCGAACCGGTCCGGTTCCTCCCGGAGGGCACCAGCCCGCAAGAGCTCGTCCCGCCCGAGGCGTTCGTCCCGATCCTGATCGTGATGCCCCTGATGGGTCTGCGTGACAAGGTGATCTTCCTCGCCGCGCGCTCCGAGCAGTACCTCCCGATCATGCTCATGTCCGCGACGTTCGGTGCGCTGGTGATGGCCGAGGACGCCGGCAGCGCGGCCTTCGTGAACCTCGTGGTCGTGTTCAAGATCATCATCTGCGTCGTCTGGATCGGTGCCGGCGTCTCCAAGCTCGGTGAGCACTTCATCAACGTGGTGCCGCCGATGGTCTCCAACAGCCCCGGCCAGCTGGGCTTCGTCAAGAGGCTGCACTACCGCGACGCACCGGACGACATCCGGCCCAGCCGGCTCGCCTGGTTCATGGCACACGTCGGCGGCACGACCGTCGAGATCCTGATCCCGCTGGTGCTGCTGCTGACCACGAACAACACCGTCGCCCTGCTCGGCGCGGTCGCGATGCTCGTCTTCCACATCTACATCACCTCGACCTTCCCGCTGGCCGTGCCGCTGGAGTGGAACGTCTACTTCGGCTACATCGCCATCGTGCTGTGGGGCGGGCTCGGCGGCGGGTTCGACGCCGAGGTCTACAACATCTGGAACTTCTCCGAGCCGCTGCTGCTGATCCCGATCTTCGCGCTGCTGTGCTTCGGCCCGGTGCTCGGCAACCTGCGCCCGGACCTGGTGTCCTTCCTGCCCTCGATGCGGCAGTACGCCGGCAACTGGGCCTCCGCGGTCTGGACGATGAGGCCCGGGGTCGAGGAGCGGCTCAACGAGCTTCCGCTCGTCGAGAACCAGGTCGACCAGCTCCAGCGGATGCTGCCCACGCCCTACGAGCCCGACGACGCCGAGATGACCATGCAGAAGGTGCTCGCGTGGCGCTCGATGCACAGCCAGGGGCGAGGGTTGCTCTCGGTGCTCTACGAGCACCTGGACGACATCGAGACGCGCACGGTCCGTGATGGCGAATTCGTCTGCAACGCCGTCCTCGGCTGGAACTTCGGCGACGGCCACCTCCACGACGAACGCCTGGTCGCGGCCGTCCAGAAGCGCCTGAACCTGGCTCCCGGCGACCTCGTCGTGGCCTACTGCGAGTCCCAGGCCATCCCCTGGGCCAACCCGCCGCAGGCCTACCGCGTCATCGACGCCGCCCTCGGCGTGGTGGAGACGGGCACCTGGAACGTAAAAGACTGCGTCGCCGAGCAGCCGTGGCTGCCGAACGGGCCGGTCCCGCTGAAGGTGTCCTGGAGCGCGCCGGGGTTCCGTCGCCGGCGTACGCTGACGGCCGGGCCTTCGAGCGGCAGGGAGATGATGGCATGAGCACCGCTATGGTGGTGGGCAGCGGGCCCAACGGGCTCGCTGCGGCCATCAGGCTCGCGCAGGCCGGGGTCGAGGTGACCGTCATCGAGGCGTACGAGCGTCCCGGTGGGGGCACCCGGACCAGCGAGCGCACCGTCCCCGGCGTGCTCCACGACGACTGCGCGGCGTTCCATCCGACAGGTGTCGCCTCGCCGTTCTTCGCCTCCCTCGGGCTGGAACGGCACGGGCTGCGGTGGCTGTGGCCGGAGATCGACCTGGCCCACCCGCTCGACGACGGCCGGGCGGGAGTCGCGGCCCGCGACCGGGAGCTGACCCGACACTCGCTCGGCGCGGACGCCGACCGGTGGGACCGTCTGTTCGACAACCCCACCCGGAACTTCGAGGCGCTCATCGAGGAGGTGTTCCAGTCGGCCCTGCACCTGCCTCGCCACCCCGTCGTGCTGGGCCGGTTCGGTGTCGGCGCCCTCCAGCCGGCGACCTGGACCGCGCGCCACTTCCGCGACGACCCGGCGCGGGCGCTGTTCATGGGTGTGGCCGCCCACGCCTTCGGCCGCCTCGACACCCCGCTCAGCAGCTCGGTCGGCCTGATGCTGACCGCGGCCGCGCACGTGGTGGGGTGGCCGGTGGCCGAAGGGGGGACCGAGAACATCACCCGGGCGCTGCTGGCCGAGCTGGAGGAGCTCGGCGGCAAGATGGTCACCGGCGTCCGGGTCACCTCCCTGGACCAGCTGCGGGACCTCGCGGGCGGCGCGCCCGACGTCACCATGCTCGACACAGCACCGCGCGGGGTGCTCGACATCGTCGGCGAGGCACTGCCCGGCCACGTCCGCCGTGCGCTCGGGCGCTATCGCTACGGCCCGGCGGCGTTCAAGATCGACCTCGCCGTCGAGGGCGACATCCCGTGGACGAACGAGGCCTGCCGCCGCGCCGGCACGCTGCACCTGGGTGGCACCGCCTCCGAGATCGCGGCTGTCGAGAAGCGCACGGGCCGCGGCACCATGGCCGAGCGTCCCTTCGTCCTGCTCGGCCAGCAATATCTCGCCGACCCGTCCCGCTCCCAGGGCTCGGTCAACCCGATCTACGCCTACGCCCACGTTCCGCACGCCTACGATGGGGACGCCACCGACGCGATCATCGGCCAGATCGAGCGCTTCGCCCCTGGATTCCGCGACCGCATCGTGGCCGTCTCCACCCGCAATCCCGCGGAGCTGGAGACGTACAACCCGAACTGGGTGGGCGGCGACATCAGCGCCGGCGCGAACACCGCTCGGCAGATCGCGCTGCGCCCGCGCCCGGCGCTCGATCCCTACGCTCTTGGGGTGCCCGGTGTCTACCTGTGCTCCTCGGCGACGCCGCCCGGAGCCGGGGTTCACGGCATGGGCGGGTTCCATGCGGCCGAGGCCGCCTTGCGGCGACTGGGCTGAGTGCCGGTCGGCAGCGACTCGACGTACTCCTCGCTCGGTCCGAAGTCCGGGTCCGGGTGCACCTCGACGTGGGTCGCCGGGGTGGTGAGGTCGAGGACGGCGACCTGGTTGGCGCCGGCGCGCCACAGGGGAGCGGGGGCGTAGAGGCGTCGTTGTGGTCCGCGGGCCCAGAGCCGGCCGAGCAGGGTGCCGTTGAGCCAGACGAACCGGTCACCGTCGCCCGGGACGGCGAGCCAGCCGTCGGCGGGCGCCTCGACCTCGAAGGTGGCGTGGGGGAGACCGTCGAGGTCGTCCCAGCGGTCGAGGGGAGCGAGGTGGTGGTTCCAGCCGTGGACGAGGCGCCGGTCCACCTGGACGCCGCCGAGGATGCCCTTGTGCTCGCCGAGCAGCGGGCCGTAGTTGACCCGGCCGAGCGCCTCGACGACCAGGGTCAGCTCGGCGACCCTGCCGAGGCCGGGAAGCGTGAGCATCGCGGGCTCGGCGTCGTCGCGCTCGAGGATGCCGAGCGGCTCCCCGTCGAGGAAGACGTACGCCCGGTCGTGCAGCCCGCGCACGGTGAGATGGACGTCGTGGCCGGGGAGCGTGACCGAGGACCGGTACGTCACCAGGCCGGTGTCGATGCCCAGCTCCTCGAAGCTCAGCGGCCGCGCCGCACGGGTCGCCGGCTTGCGCGTCACCAACGAGAGCAGGTCGGCGCCGGGCACGAGCGGCACCGAGGCCTGCGCGTGCCGCGCGGGAGTGGGTGGCAGCGCGGGCAGCTCGTCGACGGTGCGCCCGGTGGCCGGCGCGAGGATCTCGCGGTAGAGCCGGAACTTCTCCGAGACCCGGCCGTCCTCGCCGACCGGCGCGTCGGAGTCGTAGCTCGTGACCGTGGGCTGGATCCGGCGGCCGTCGTGGTTGGACCCGGCCCAGAGCCCGAAGTTGGTCCCACCGTGGGCCATGTAGACGCTGACCGAGCCACCGAGGTCGACGATCTCCCGCAGCGTCGCGGCGGCGCTCTCGGGGGAGCGGACGTGGTGGTTCTCGCCCCAGTGGTCGAACCAGCCGTTCCAGAACTCGGCGCACAGGAACGGCTCGCCGGGCCGTCGCGCGCTCAGCTTCGTCGCGGCCTCCGTGGCGCGGCTGCCGAACGTCGCCGCGGCGAGGGTGCCCTCGACCATGCCGGCGTCGAGCATGACGTCGGTCGGACCGTCGGCGGTGTAGAGCAGCTCGGTGACGCCGCGGTCGAGGAGCGCCTGGCGGAGCCAGACGAGATGCGCGGCGTCGTCGCCGTAGGAGCCGTACTCGTTCTCGAGCTGCACCGCGACGACCGGTCCGCCGTGGCCGGCCTGGAGCGGGACGAGCCGGGGAAGCAGGACGTCGAGCCAGCGAGCGACCGCGTCCTGATAGACCGCGTCGCTGCTGCGCGGTGCTCGGGTGCGCGCGGTCAGCCATGAGGGCAGCCCGCCGTTGGTCCACTCGGCGCAGATGTAGGGCCCGGGGCGGACGATCACATCCAGCCCGAGATCGCCGGCGATCGTGACGAAACGGGCCAGGTCGCGAGGTCCGGTGAAGTCCGGGGACCCCTCGTCCGGCTCGTGGAAGTTCCAGGCGACGTAGGTGTCGACGGTGTTGAAGCCGGTGGCGGCGACCCGGCGCAGCCGGTCCTCCCACAGGTCCGGGTGGATGCGGAAGTAGTGGATCGAGCCGGACAGGATCCGGTGCTGGACGCCGTGCTTCAGGAACTCGCCGTCCTGCCAGGCCAAGGTGGGGGTCACCCGCCCGAGGCTATGACAACTTTTGCTCATAACGTAGCCAATCCGCGCAAAACTCTGCATGATGGACGGAACCTCAGGCCCACCCCCACCCTCGGGAGTCTCGATGCCGAAGCGTTTCCCCACCGCCCTCCTCGCGTCCGTGACGGCCTTCGCCGGCGTGGTCGCCGTCGCGCCCGAAGGCCACGCCGCCCCCGCGGGCGGTTTCACCCTGACCTCGTCCGTGCTGACCGTCCAGGTGGCCGAGGACTTCCCGGCCGTGCTCGGCTACCGGCACACCGCCGGCGGCGAGGTCGGCGGCGCCTCGACGCTGCCCACCTCCGTACGGATCAACGGCAGCGTGCACACCGCGACCGTGACCGGCACCCAGGTCGACGCCGACACCGCGACCTACCGGCTGACCTTCGCCGACGTGCCCGGCGTCGAGCTCGACGCGAAGCTCGAGGTCGCCGGTGACGTCGTCACCTTCGCCGTCACCGAGATCACCGACACCGCCGAGCACCGGGTCGGCACCCTCGACATCCCCGGACACGATCTCCTGTCGGTCAGCTCTGACCAGGCCGGCGCGACGGTGAGCACCGCCGTCGTCAGCGCCGACCGCACCAAGAACGGCGACACCCACACCGAGGTGACCGCGGACCTGGCCACGACCGAGAAGCCGGTCGGATCGGCGTACGCCATCGTCGACACCGACCAGCTGGCCGCCGCCATCGAGACCAACTCGGTCTACGACCAGAGCGGTGGCGACGCGACCAACGAGCGCGGCCGGATCTGGCGCAGCGTGAGTGCCACCGACGACGGCCGCCGGGTCGGGCTGTGGAGCGGCCAGTGGACCTACCGCGCGGCCGGCTCGCCCTACACCGAGGAGCTCCCGTGGGCGAAGGTCACCATCACCCCCGACGCCAACGACGACCAGCGGGTCGACTGGCAGGACGGCGCGATCGCGCTCCGCGACATCCAGCGGCCGGTGAACGGCGCGGACGAGACGCCCGAGCGGGTGGTCACCCACATCCCGTTCAACTTCGCCAGCCAGGCGACGCATCCGTTCCTGCGTACGCTCGACGACGTCAAGCGGGTCTCGCTGGCCACCGACGGGCTGGGTCAGCTGGCGGTGCTGAAGGGCTACGGCTCCGAGGGCCACGACTCCGCGCACCCCGACTACGGCGGCAACTACAACACCCGCGCCGGCGGTCTCGAGGACCTCAACACCCTCGCCCATGAGGGCGAGAAGTGGGGCGCCGACTTCGGGGTCCACGTCAACGCGACCGAGGCCTACCCCGAGGCCAAGACCTTCGACGAGACCCTCGTGAACGAGAACAGCCCCGGCTGGGACTGGATCGACCAGTCCTACTACATCGACCAGCGCACCGACCTCGCGACGAAGAACATCGTCGACCGCTTCGCCCAGTTGCGCCGCGAGACGCACCCGAACCTCGACTTCCTCTACATCGACGTCTACTACTCCTACGGCTGGCTGCAGGAGCGGCTCGCCCGGGAGCTGCGCGGCCAGGGCTGGAACATCGGCACCGAGTGGTCCTACCACTTCGAGGAGGACGCGCTCTGGTCCCACTGGGCCAACGACGAGTCCTACGGTGGTGCCACCAACAAGGGCCTGAACAGCCAGCTGATCCGGTTCGTACGCAACGGCCAGAAGGACACCTGGAACCCCGACAAGCTGCTCGGGCACACCGAGATCGTCGAGTTCGAGGGCTGGACCGGCGAGAACGACGTCGACGCCTTCTACGACAACATCTGGCGGACGAACCTGCCGACCAAGTATCTCCAGCAGAACCCGATCCTGCGCTGGAGCCCGGACGAGGTCGTCCAGGACGGCGGCGTCCGCGTCGTCAACACCGGCACGACCGCGGCGACCCGGAAGATCTACCAGGACGGCGACCTCGTCCTCGACGGCGACGCCTACCTGCTCCCGTGGAAGAACGACTCGAAGCTCTACCACTACAACACCGACGGCGGCCGGACCACCTGGAGCCTCACCGACGGGTGGAGCGACAGCAGCCGGCTCAACGTCTACCGGCTCACCGAGCAGGGCCGGGTCGCGGCCGGCAGCGTGCCGGTCCGTTCCGGGAAGGTCACGCTCGACGCGAAGCCCGGGACGGCGTACGTCCTCACGAAGTCTCCCGGCGGCTCGCCCGACCCGCAGTGGGGTCAGGGCAGCCACATCGCCGACCCCGGCTTCAACGCCGGCACCCTCGACGCGTGGCACCCCAGCGGGTCGGCCGCGACGGGACGTACCTCGACCGGGCAGCGGGTCGCCGTCCTGGGCGCCGGCGGGAAGGCCGCGATCAGCCAGCGCCTGACCGGCCTGCGCAGCGGCCGCAACGCGCTGGGCGTCTGGGTCGAGGTCGAGCCCGGCCACAGCCGCGCCACCACGGTCACCGTCACCTCCGGCGGGAAGACCTACACCAACCGCGTCGAGCGCTCGACCGCGAAGAACCTGGTCGCCGCCGACGAGCTGCACAGCACCTACTTCCAGCGGGTCGAGGTGCCCTTCGACGCCGCCCACGATGGCACCGCGACCGTCAAGATCTCCGCGGAGGCGGGCTCGGGTCGTGTCCGTCTCGATGACGTACGCGTCGTCCCGATCGACCGCGATCTGCCCGCCGCGCCGGGGGCGAAGGTCGTCGCCCAGGAGGACTTCGAGGAGGTCGTCCAGGGGTGGTCGCCGTTCGTCAAGGGCACCTCGGGCGGCGTCACCGACCCGCGCACCCACCTGGCCGAGCGGCACGAGCCGTACACGCAGAGCGGCTGGAACGGCAAGGTCACCGATGACGTGATCAGCGGCGACTGGTCGCTGAAGTCGCACGCCGAGAACGGCGGCCTCGTCTACCGCACGGTCCCGCAGACCGTACGTCTCGAGCCCGGCCACCGCTACCGGGTCTCCTTCGACCACCAGACCGAGCGGGCCGACGACTACGAGTGGGTGACGGGCTACGACTCGGTCGCGAGCGGCGAGCCGCGCTCGGTCGAGGTCGCTGCCCGCCCGATCGGCAGACAGGTCGAGACGGCCCGGTTCAGCGACGAGCTCGTGGCTGGCGGCTGCGGCGACTACTGGGTCGGCCTGCGGACCGCGGACGAGAACGGAGCGAGCGGCGACATCAGCATCGACGACTTCACCGTCGAGGACCTCGGTGAGGCCGGCGACCTGCCGGCCTGCGCCACCCTCGCCGTCGACGCCGGTGAGGAGAAGCTGCTGCCGGGCGCGGCCGCCGAGGTCACCACGACACTGACCAGCGACGAGGCGTCGGCGACCGGCACCGGGTTGATCGCCCTCGACGTCCCCGACGGGTGGACGGCGGAGGCCACCACCCCGGCGGCGTTCGACGCGCTCGCTCCGGGAGAGCGTCATGCCGTCACCTGGAAGGTCACGCCGCCCGCCGATGCGGCCGAGTCGAGCTATCGGCTCGATGCGTCCGCGACGTACGACGTCGGTGGGAAGACCCGCACGGTGACGCGCGCGGCCACGGTGCAGACCGCACCGCCCCCGCCGGCCGCGGACACCTATGCCAGCGATCTCGGCTGGATCTCGGCCAGCAACGGCTGGGGGCCGGTCGAGCGCGACACCAGCGTGGGGGAGAACGCCGCCGGCGACGGCGGGCCGATCACGCTCGCCGGCAAGGTCTACGCCAAGGGGCTGGGCGCGCACGCCGTCTCGACGGTCCGCTACTACCTGGCCGGCAACTGCACCGGCTTCACCGCCGACGTGGGGGTCGACGACGTCCAGACAACCCGGGGTTCGGTGAGGTTCTCGGTCGTCGCGGACGGCCGGACGGTCGCCGAGACCGGCACGCTCGGGCCGGCCAGCGCCACCGCGTCGATCACCGCCGACGTCACCGGCGCCGACTACGTCGACCTCGTGGTCGGCGATGCCGGCGACGGGAACGGCAACGACCACGGCGACTGGGCCGACGCGACCTTCCACTGCGGAGGGTGAGATCTGCGTAGGCTGTCCGGGACCCAGGAAGGGGGCCCATGAGACAACAGCGACTCAACCAGCTGCTCGAGCTGATCAGCGAGCACGGGCACGTCTCGATCGCGGAGGTGGAGAGCGCGCTCGGTGTCTCGGCGGCGACCGCCCGCCGCGACATCGGGCACCTCGCCGACCAGCGGCTGGTCACCCGGACACATGGCGGCGCGACGGCGCTCGGCTCGGCGTACGAGCTGCCGTTGCAGTACAAGATCGGCCGCCAGGCGGAGGCCAAGCGGGCGATCGCGGCCGCGGTCGCGGACCTGCTCGTGCCGGGCGAGACCGTGGCGCTCAACGGCGGGACGACGACCAGCGAGGTGGCCCGCTCGATCGGGCGCCACCCCGACCTGGCCGAGGACGACAGCATCACGGTCGTCACCAACGCGCTCAACATCGCCTACGAGCTCTCGATCCGGCCCAACGTCAACATCGTGGTGACCGGTGGCGCCGCCCGCACCCAGTCCTACGAGCTGGTCGGCCCGTTGAGCGAGGGCGTGCTGTCGAAGATCAACATCGACACCGCGATCCTCGGCGTCGACGGCATCAGCACCCGTGCCGGGCTCACCACGATCCACCCGGCCGAGGCCAAGATCAGCGCCGACTTCATCGCGGCCGCGCAGCGCACCATCGTCGTGGCCGACAGCACGAAGCTCGAGCACCCGACCTTCGCGCGCATCCGCGACCTCGACAGCGTCTCCATGCTGGTCACCGACCGTGCGGTGCCCGAGGCGCTAGCAAAGGCGCTGGCCGAGCAGGGGGCGGAGATCGTGATTGCTGGTGAGCGAAAATGATCATTTAAGCACCGTTATTGACATAAACGATCAATGCGTTGGATGATTCAGCCATGACCGGACCAGCACCGACGACACATCTCGCTGCCGAGATCGCGACCCAGCCCGCCAACTGGATGGCCGCCAGGAGCACCGCCGAACGCAACGCCGGCGCCCTGCCGCGGCCGGGGGAGAAGGTCGCGGTCGTCGGCTGCGGCACCTCGCTCTACATGGCACAGGCCTACGCCGCGCTCCGGGAGGAGCAGGGCCAGGGCGTCACCGACGCCTGGACGCCGACCGAGGCCCGGATCGACCGGGGCTACGACCGGCTGCTCGCCATCACCCGGTCCGGAACCACGACCGAGGTCATCGACCTGCTCACCCGCGTCAACGGCAAGATCCCGGCCTCGGTGATCTCCTCCTCGCCCGGCACCCCGGCGCTCGAGCTGGCGGAGCCGATCCTGATGCCCGAGGTGGACGAGAAGTCGGTGGTCCAGACCCGCTTCGCGACCACCGCGCTCGCCATGCTGCGCTGGCACCTCGGCCGCGACCTGAGCCTGGCCGCCGAGCAGGCCCAGCGGATCATCGACGCCGGCGTCAGCGGGTTCGGCCCGGCGCTGACCGCCGACCAGCTCACCTTCGTCGGCCGAGGCTGGACCAACGGCGTGGCCCAGGAGGCGGCCCTCAAGCTGCGGGAGTCCGCGCAGCTGTGGACCGAGTCCTACCCGATGATGGAGTACCGCCACGGTCCGCTCTCGATCAGCGCACCCGGCCGGGTCGTGTGGGCCTTCGGTGACCTGGTGCCCGGGTTCGCCGAGGACGTCGCGGTCACCGGCGCCGACCTGATCCACGACGAGGTCGACCCGCTCGCCGAGCTGGTGCGCGTGCACCTGCTCTGCGTCGAGCGGGCCCGGCGAGCCGGGCTCGATCCCGACGCGCCGCGCAACCTCACGCGCTCGATCATCCTCGACCCGACTGCCGCCCCTCCAGCGTGATGCCGGCGCTCGCCCTGGCCTTCGACGTCGGCGGCACCTCGGTGCGCGGAGCGGTGGTCGGCGCCGCAGACGTGGTGATCGCCGAGTCGCGGGTGGCCACCCGGACCGGTCCGGCGGTGCTCGACGACATCGCGCGGATGGGTGAAGGGCTCCTCGCCGGCCTGAGTCCCGCGGCTCGCGCGGAGGTGGCCGGCGTCGGGGTCGCCTTCCCCGGTCTCGTCGACGCCGAGGCCGGTATCTCCCGCAGGGCGGTCAACCTCGGTCTCGTCGACACCCTCGTGGCGGCCCCGCTCGCCGAGCGCCTGGGTCTTCCGGTCACGGTCGTGCACGACACGGCCGCTGCCGCGGGTGCGATCTGGGAGGACGCCGGCTCGCCGGCCTCCGCGTTCGTGGCCGTGCTCGGGACGGGTGTTGCTGCGGTGACGTACGTCGGGGGGAGGGCGATCCTCGGGGTCTCCGGGCAGGCCGGCGAGATCGGCCACCTGGTGGTCGACCCGGCTGGGCCGCGGTGCGGCTGTGGGCTGCGCGGCTGCGTGGAGGCGTACGTGGGTGCGCGCGCGATGCTGGAGAGGTATGCGTCGCTGGGCGGCGACATCAGGGTCTCCGGCGTGGCCGAGCTGGTCGCGCGGGCGGAGTACGACCGCCTCGCCGCCGAGGTCTGGTCCGCGGCGATCACCGCGCTCGCGGACGGGTTCCTCGCGGTCGGTGCCCTGCTCGCGCCCGGCGAGATCATCCTGGGCGGCGGCGTCGCCGAGGCCAGGAGAGCCCTGCTCGACCCGCTGCAGGCCCGGATGCGCGAGCGGGCCGGCGTCACGGCGGTCCCGCCCGTACGCCTCTCCGCCCTCGGCGGCCGAGCCGGTCTGGTCGGTGCCGCCCGGCTGGCCCTGGCCGCGGTGAGGACGAACCCATGATCCTCACGGTCACGCTCAACCCGGCGATCGACGTGACCTACCGGCTGCCCCGGCTGACCGTCGGCGAGGTCCACCGGGTCGCCGAGGTCACCAGCCGCCTCGGCGGCAAGGGCGTCAACGTCGCCCGGGTGCTGCACCAGCTGGGCGAGCCGACGCATGCCGTCGGTCTTGCCGACGATGCCTTCGCCGAAGCCCTGGCGAGCGAGCTGCCCTCCACCTTCCTGCCCGAGCTCGAGGAGGTACGCCGCACCGTGGTCGTCGCCGCCACCGGGTCGACGACCTCGCTGTGGGAGCCGGGCCGGCAGGCCGCGCCCGGCGCAGACCTGCGGATGCTCGACCTCCTTGGGGACTGGGTCGTGGACGCGACGGCTCTCACCGTCTCCGGCAGCCTGGCCCCCGGCGTGCCCGTCGACCTGCCGGCACGGATCGCACGCCTCGCCGCTGCCGCCGGGGTCCCGGTCCTCCTCGATCTCGACGACGCCGCCCTCGCGGCCGCGGTCGGGACCGGCGCCGTGCTGACGCCCAACGAGGACGAGGCCGCACGCCTTCTCTGGCACGCCCCCGAGGACCCGGTCGCAGCGGTCACCGAGCTCGCCACCCGACACGGCGGACCGATCGTGCTGACCCGGGGACGCCTCGGGCTGATCGCATGCGCCGACGGCGTCTGCTGGGAGGTGAGCCCGCCTGCCGGGATCGCCGGAAATCCGACCGGTGCCGGCGACGCCACCGCCGCGGGGATCGCCCGCGGCCTCGCCCACGGCAGGCCGTGGCCGGAGATCCTCCGCGATGCCGCCGCGCTGGGCGCCGCCGCGGTGGCCACGCCGGTCGCCGGCGAGATCGACACCGAGACGTACGCCTCGGTCCTGGCAAGCCTCAGCGTCGCACGGATCGACCACAAGGAGCCCTGACATGCCGCTGGTACCGATGTCGCTGCTGCTCGACAACGCCCGCGGGACCGGACGCGGGCTGGGCGCGATGAACGTCATCCAGCTCGAGCTGGCCGAGGCGATCGTGGCCGGCGCCGAGCAGGCCGGCCGCCCGGTCGTCCTGCAGATCTCCGAGAACACCGCCGACTACCGTGGTGCTCTCGGGCCGCTGCTGGGGGCGACCCTCGCGATCGCCGAGCGGGCCACGGTGCCGGTGTGCGTGCATCTCGACCATGCGACCCGCGTCGAGCTCGTCGAGGAGGCCGTCGAGCTGGGCTGTCCCTCGGTGATGTTCGACGCCTCCAAGCTCGACTACGACTCGAACGTGGCCGCCACGGCCAAGGTCGCGGCCTGGTGCCACGAGCGCGGCGCCTCCATCGAGTCCGAGCTCGGCGAGGTGGGCGGCAAGGACGGCGTGCACGCACCCGGGGTCCGCACCCGGCCGGACGAGGCCGCGGCGTACGTGGAGGCCACCGGGGTCGACGCGCTCGCCGTCGCGGTCGGCTCCTCGCACGCGATGACGACGCGTACGGCCTCGCTCGACAACGAGCTCATCGCCCGGCTCGCCGATGCCGTCGACGTGCCGCTCGTCCTCCACGGCTCCTCCGGGGTTCCCGACGAGGGCATCGTCGCGGCGATCGCCGCGGGGATGACCAAGGTCAACATCGCGACCCACCTCAACGCGACGTTCACCCGAGCCGTGCGCGCGGCGCTGACGGACGAGACGAAGGTCGACCCCCGCAAGTACCTCGGCGCCGGCCGTGACGCGGTCGCCGGCGAGGCCGCGCGCCTGCTCGCCCTGATCGGTGGACCGAGGGTGGACCGCGCCGTGTGACCCACGCTACGCTCGCCCTCGGCTTCGATTGATTCTGACTAATTAGGGCGTGATGTGATCATGTTCAATCAATCATTCAGACGGTTTCTGGTCACGGGCGTCGCGTTGGCCGCAGGCCTGGTCGCACTCAGCCCGGTGAGCTCGGTGGCGGCCGAGGCGACGAACGAGCTCGGCGACGTCACCGGCTTCGAGCACGACGGCGACAGCTACACCTTCGCCTCCGGAGAGGCCGCACTGCGCGTGACCTTCGAGGACGCCGACATGGTGCGCGTACGCCTGGCCCCGAACGGCGAGTTCGACGACCCGGCCAACGAGGACCCCACCGACCCCGGTGCTCCGGACGCCGACATCGTCGTCAAGCGCGACTACCCCGGCGGGCGGTCGCAGGTGAAGGAGACCGACGCGGCGTACGTCATCAGCACCGGCGAGGCCGTGCTGACCGTGACGAAGCGGCCGATCACGCTGCGTCTCACCGACCCGAGCGGACGCGTGCTGATGGCGGAGTCCTCGCCACTGACCTGGGACGACAACGGCACGGCGCAGCACCTGGAGCGCGGTGCCGAGGAGCAATTCTTCGGCGGCGGGATGCAGAACGGCCGGTTCAGCCACCGCGGCGAGACGATCAAGATCTCGCGCGACTTCAACTGGAACGACGGCGGCAACCCCAACGCGGTGCCGTTCTACGTCTCCTCCCGCGGCTACGGCGTGCTGCGCAACACCTTCGCTCCCGGCAGCTACGACTTCGGCGCGCCGACCACGACGACCCACGACGAGCAGCGCTTCGACGCCTATTACTTCGTCGGTGACGCCGAGCGCGTCATCGACTCCTACACCGAGCTGACCGGCCGGCCGGTCGCTGTCCCGATGTACGCCCTCGAGGTCGGCGACGCCGACTGCTACCTCCACAACGCCAACCGTGGCGAGCGCGAGACCCTGCGCGACTCCACCGCGATCGCCGAGGGCTACGCCGAGCACGACCTGCCGCTGGGCTGGATGCTGGTCAACGACGGCTACGGCTGTGGCTACGAGGACCTGGCCGAGACCGGCGACATGCTCAACGATCACGGCGCCGAGCTCGGCCTGTGGACCGAGGACGACCTCACCGAGCAGGAGAGCGAGGTCCAGGCCGGCGTACGCGTCCGCAAGACCGACGTCGCCTGGGTCGGTCCGGGCTACCGCTTCGCGCTCGACGCCTGCGAGCAGGCCCGCGACGGCATCGAGACCAACAGCACCGACCGCTCGACCGTCCTCACCGTCGAAGGCTGGGCCGGCACCCAGCGCTGCGCCGCGGTGTGGAGCGGCGACCAGTCCGGGAGCTGGGACTACATCCGCTGGCAGAT
The DNA here is from genome assembly GCF_015752315.1 of Nocardioides luteus. Taxonomy (NCBI): domain Bacteria; kingdom Bacillati; phylum Actinomycetota; class Actinomycetes; order Propionibacteriales; family Nocardioidaceae; genus Nocardioides; species Nocardioides luteus. The sequence goes on along the minus strand of NZ_JADOVJ010000001.1, from coordinate 3,236,901 downwards.
CCCGACGTACGCCGGTTCCACCATGTCCGGCCAGCACCTCGCCACCGGCGACGTCGACGGCATCTTCGGCGGCAGCGCCGAGACGTACGTCCGGGACATGCAGTGGAAGATGTTCCTGCCGATGACCTACCTGATGAGCGGGTGGGCGGCCTCCGACAAGCAGCCGTGGCGCTACGGCGAGCCGTACACCTCGATCAACCGGAAGTATCTGAGCCTGCACGAGCGGTTGCTGCCCTACTTCTACACGCACACGATGCGCGCCCACCGCAACGGCGTCGGTGCGGTCAAGCCGCTCTACCTGAACTACCCCGAGGACCCGAAGACCTGGGGCGACGACGTGAAGTACGAGTTCCTCGCCGGTGACGACTTCCTGGTCGCCCCGGTCTACGAGGACGCCACGACCCGCGACGGGATCTACCTGCCCGAAGGCACCTGGGTCGACTACTGGAGCGGCCGGGTCCACCAGGGGCCGACCACGATCGACGGCTACAAGGCCCCGCTGGACACCCTGCCGCTGTTCGTACGCGCCGGGGCGGTCGTGCCGCAGTTCCCCGAGGGCACGCTCGACTGGCAGCAGGGCAAGAAGTCGGGCCGCCTCGACCTGGACATCTACCCGCAGGGGTCCTCGTCGTTCGTGAACTACGAGGACGACGGTCGCAGCCAGGCGCACGCCTCGGGCGAGTCCGCCACCCAGAAGTTCGAGGTGGACGCCCCCGAGGAGGGCCGCGGCCGCGTCGTGGTGCGGCTGGGGAAGGTCGACGGCTCCTACGCCGGCAAGCCGGCCTCGCGCGAGTACGGCCTCGCGGTGCATGCCGATGCCGAGCCGGGCAGCGTGGAGCTGGGCGGCGAGGAGCTGCCGCAGCGGGGCTCCGCCGCTGAGCTGGAGGGCGCCGCGACCGGATGGTTCCACGATGCCGCGACGGGCATCACGTCGGTGAAGACGGGGAAGCTGTCCACGTCCGCGGCGGCCGTGGTCTCGCTCAACGGCTCCTCGGCCGTCGGCGGCGGCCACCCGGGCGACCGCAATGTGAGCCTGGATGCCACCACCTCCGCGATCGCGGTCGCCGGTGAGGAGGCTGAGGTCAGCGCCACCTTCACCAACGACACCGGCTCCCGCGTGCAGCTCGAGTCGATCACGGCCACCGCACCCGAGGGCTGGGACGTACGCCCGGCCGCTGAGGTCTCCGGGGGTCTCGCCCCGGGTGCCTCCCGCACCGCGACCTTCGGCGTCACTCCGCCGGCCGACGCCGAACCCGGGCGCGTCCGGATCGACGTGAACGCGACGTACGTGACCCACGACCGGACGTACGCGGTGACCGACTCGGCCACCACCACCGTCGCTCACCCGGACCTGGCCTCGGCGTTCGACAACGTGGGTGTCACCAGGGCCGAGGACCCGGCCCCGGGCGACATCGACGGCGGGGGCAGCAGCTTCCTCGCCGGCAAGCTCGCCGAGAAGGGCGTCACCCCCGGAGCGAGGGTGAGTGCGAACGGCTTCGACTTCACCTGGCCGGACTCCGTGCCGGGCACGAAGGACAACGTGGCCTCCGGCGGCGAGACCATCAGGATCGGCGGACGGGGCAACGCGCTGGCGTTCCTCGGGACCGGCACCAGCCTGTCGGCAGCCGGGAAGGCAACGGTCCACTACGCCGACGGCACCTCGTCCACGGGGACGCTCGGCTTCCCCAACTGGTGCTGCGCGGCGACCGACAGCTACGGCGCCAAGGTGGCCGTCACCACCCTGGGGAAGAACACCCCGAGCGGTCCGGCCTACCCGACCGTCTCCTACCGGCTGTTCACCAAGACCCTGCGCACCGACCCCGCCAAGGAGATCGCGGCCGTCACGCTGCCCGCCAACGCGGCGGTGCACGTGTTCGCGATGACGGTCGGTGACGAGGAGGTCGTCCCGCCGGCGCTGGCGGACGGCCAGTACTCGCTCGGCAACGCCGCCTCCGGGCTCGCGCTCGACGCGGCGACCGGGACCAGCGACGGCCAGCTGACCACGTCGGCGGTCGGGGCGGCGGCGTCGCAGAAGTGGGTGGTCACCCGGAACGAGGACGACGGCAGCTACCAGCTGAAGAACGCCGGCACCGGGCTGTGCGCCGACGTCGCCTACAGCTCGAGGACGAGCGGTGACCCGGTCGTGGAGTACACCTGCACCGGCACGGCCAACCAGCGCTGGGTGATCGCGGCCGACGGCGCTGCCCTGAAGATCTCCGCCAAGCACAGCGGTCTCAGTCTCGTGGCCCGTGCCGACGGACTGGTGATCCAGCAGACCGACTCCGCGGCCGGCTCGCAGCGCTGGCGCGCCACTCCGAACTAGGCCGGTGGCGGGCGACCCGGTCGCACTGCTTACATGACCCTCGATGAGCGCCGCGCTGTGCGGTGACCGAGGAGGGCGGTGAGCGGTGCGGCCGGGGAGTCGTCGTGAGGTCGTGCTCTGTGCCGTCCTGGTGCTGATCGCCCTGGGGTGGATCGTCACCGGGCTGCGTACCGACTCCGGTGAGCTGCACGAGGCGCCGGTGGTGCTGGTCGGTCCCGACGTCGTGACCGCGCCGCTCGTGAAGCAGGTGAACGCGGTGCCCGGGCGCCCGTTCACGGCCGGCGCGGTCGACGACCCGGCCGAGGCGGCGGAGCTGCTGGAGAGCGGTGACGTGGTCGCGGCGGTCCACCTCGATCTGTCCGGGACGCGCGACGACCTGCGGGTCGCGGCCGCGCACCGGCCCGAGCTCGCCCGCGCGATCCACGTCGAGGTCACGCGGATCGAGAAGACGCGCGGCAGGACCGTCGCGCTCGTCCCGGCTGAGGACCGGCACGAGGAGCGGTCGTGGACCGGGATCACGTTCGTGAGCGCGCTGGCCGGCTTCCTGCTGGTGTGTGTCGTCTCGCTTGTGTGGGGACCGCTGGCACGTACGCTGCGTCGGCTCCTGGCACGCCTGACCGCGCTCGCCGCGCTGGCCGTGGGAGCGGGCGTCTGGGGCTGGCTGCTCGCCGCGCCGGCACCGGCAGGGGAGCGGCTGCTGGTCGCATCGGTGCTCGCGGCGACGGTGATCGCCGCGGGGGCGTTGACCTTCGCCTGCGAGGTCATCGGCAGGTTGCCGGGTCTGCTGTTCGCGGCCGCGGTGATCGTCGCCGGCCCGGTGCCCCTCGTCGTCGCCGGCGACCGTCTGCTGCTCGCCGAGCCGTGGGCGACCAGCTCCCGATGGACGATCGCCGGGGCTGCCGAGTCGCTGCTGTGGGCGGTCGAGGCTCCGACCGGCATCGCCCAACCGGTGGTGACCATCGTGGGTTCGGCGCTCCTCGGGCTGGTCGTGCTCGTCGCCAGCCGGTGGCTGGTCCGAGGCCTCGTCGAGCCCGAGGGCCATCCCGTCTCGGTCAGCGGGTGGCGGAGGACCCTCGGCGTGGTCCTGGTCTCGGCCACCTGCCTGACGGTGACCGCGACCGCGCTGACCACCGCACTGCACGCGGAGACCGTGCCGCGACCGCTGGCCAGCCTCGCCTCGACGACCCAGTGCGTACCGTCGGGGCCGGTCGAGGACGTCGACGACCTCAACCGGATCACCAGGCTGCGCGCCGAGCCGGCCCTGCAGGGCGGTGACGTCGGGGTCAGCGCGACCCTGGCCGACGGGCGGAGCATCTGGATGTTCGGCGACACCTTGCGTGACAAGAAGCTCCCCGGGGCCGGTTTCGTACGCAACTCGATGCTGCTCGTCGAGCCTGATTGCCTGCGCGTCGTCCTGCCGGAGTCCGGCGGCGCCATCATCCCCGACCGCGACGACGGCGTGGGCTACTGGCCGATGTCGGTGACCACGCTCGACAAGCCCGGCTATGCCCTGGTCGTGGTGGCCGCTCAGCGGGTGCGTACGACCTCGAAGGACGTGTTCGGGTTCGAGGCGCTCGGCCCGGCGATCGCCCAGTTCGTCGTCCCGGACGGGGGAGTGCCGCAGCTGATCGCCGTGACCGACGTCGGTGCCGACGACGCCGACACCCGCCGGCCGATGTGGGGAGCCGCGGCGGCGGTGTCGGGGGAGTGGCTCTACCTCTACGGCACCGCCCGCGAGCCCGACCCGGAGCTCGGCACCGGCTTCTCGCTCCACGTCGCCCGGGTCGAGCCTGACCACGTCGCGGAGCCGGATCGCTGGACCTACTGGGACGGCGCCCGCTGGGGCCGCCGGCCGGGCGCCGCGAGCGAGCTGATCCCTGCAGCCGACGGCGTCTCCCAGACGCTGAGCGTCTTCGAGCGCAGCGGGCGCTGGTATGCGTTCAGCAAGAGCGGCGAGTTCCTGGGCGACGACCTGGTCTTCTGGACCTCGTCGTCACCGACGGGACCGTTCCGGGCACAGCCCCCGGTCGGCACCCTGCCCTCCGGGGTCGCACGTGGCGAGCTGCGCTACATGCCGCTGGCCCACCCCGACATCCTCGAGGAGCCGGACTCGGTGATCGTGTCCTACAGCCGCAACAGCACCGACTTCGGAGCGGTGCTGCGCAACCCGCTCCTGTACCGGCCGAAGTTCATCCGCGTCGATCTCCCGGACCGCTAGCGGAACCGGCGCCGGCGCCTGCGGTCGAGGCGTGGGTCGCCGGCCCGGATCAGAATGTCCTGGATCGTGAAATTGGCCGCGATCGCCTCGCGCAGCGTCTCCAGGCTCTCCCGGATCGCCCGCATCTCCTCCCGTGGCTGCCGGTGCGCGAGATAAGCCCGGATGCGGCGTGCCTCGTCGTCCCGGGTGGGGTGGTCCCCGCCGAGCTCGTCGCGCAGGTTGCGGCACACCATCCAGCGGGCCTCGTGGGTCGGCCGGATCTGCGGCAACCGGATCCCCTCGTCGTCGACCTCCACGCTCGTCGTTCCGAGCGGGAGGTGGTCGAGGCTGAGCGCGTGCGAGAGCAGATCCAGCGCCGAGAACTTGAGGTCGAGGAGGAGGTCGAGCGCGAGAGCGGACTGGCCGTCGAGCACCTGGAGCTCCCACCGCAGGCCGTCGAGACGCTCCGCGATCACCTGGATGTCGGCGATCTGCTCCGGCACCAGCCGCAGCAGCGCCCGGCGCGCCCCGGCGAGCTCTGGGCCGGCCGACCGGTCGTAGCGCTCCATCTCGGTGACGATCTGCTCCGCCCGTACGAGCACCTCGTTGATCTGTACGTAGAGCAGGAACAGGTCCGCCCCGAGCTGTGCCGCCCTGTCGCGCTCGTTCCTGCTGACGATCCCCGGGACGGCCCTGAGGACCACATCGACGATCAGCTTGACGAACTCGATCATGCGGCGATGGTAGGGCTCCTGGACCGGAGCCGCTGGGCTATCGGGCGAGGGTGTGGAGCAGGCCGGTGACGGCGGCCGCGGCGGCGTCGGGGTCCTGGGCGCGGATCGCGTCGAAGACGGCGACGTGCTCGTCGGCGATCTCGGCGGTCTCGTCGTCGAGGTGGATGGTCGCGCGCAGGGTGTCCTCGAAGCCCGCGTAGAGCTCGATGAGGAAGGGGTTGTGGGTGGCGGTGACCACGCCGAGATGGAACTCCGCGTCGGCCTCCGCGAAGGCAGCGGCGTCGCCGGCCGCGACCGCGGCGGTGCGCCGGGCCATGACGGCGGTCAGGGCCCGCAGGTCGTCGTCGGAGCGACGCTCGGCGGCCAGCGCCGCGGCCCGGGTCTCGATCGCGTGGCGGACCTCGAGGACGTGCCGCAGGTCGACCCGGCCGACCTGGCGCCGCATCATCGCGGCGACCTCGTTGGCGGCGGCGACGTACGTCCCGTCCCCGCGTCGCACCTCCAGCACGCCGGTGTGGGCCAGCGCCCGCACCGCCTCGCGCACGGTGTTGCGGCTGACGCCGAGTGCCGCCGCGAGCTCGGGCTCGGGCGGGATGCGAGCGCCGACGGCCCACTCGCCGTCGGCGAGCAGCTCGCGCATGCCGTCGATCGCCTGGTCGACCAGGGAGCGAGGCGTGGTGGTGGAGAGCGGCACCGTGCCGTCCTTTCGTCCAATCATCCGATGTCTGGCATCCTAGGGGGCGTGACCTCCCGACTCCAGTCCCGCCCCGAGTCTCCATCGTCGAGCACGTCGCTGCGGACGACGGTGTGGCTCCTGGTCGCGGTCCTGCTGGTGGCGGCGAACCTGCGTGGCGGCATCACGTCCCTCGGTGCGCTGCTCGACGGGCTCGACGGCCTCTCGGCCGGGACCAGGTCGTTCCTGACCTCGCTGCCCGTGCTGTGCTTCGCCGTCGTCGGCGCGACCGGGATGACGCTCGCGCGGCGGCTCGGGGTGCATCGCGGCATCGGGGTCGCGCTCGGTCTGCTGGTGGCCGGGCTGCTGGTCCGGGCGATCGGCGACCCCTGGCTCCTGCTCACCGGCACCTTCGTCGCCTGCGCGGGCATCGCGCTCGCCAACGTGCTGCTGCCGGCCGTGGTCAAGGAGGGCTTCCCGAACCGGGTCGGCGCGGTCACCGGTGCCTACAGCGCGATCATGTCGCTGGGCGCGGCGATCGCCGCCGGGGTCACGGTGCCGATCGCCGAGGCGGCCGGAAGCTGGCGGGTCGGTCTCGGCGTCTGGGCGCTGCTCGCCGGCCTGGCTCTGCTCGCCTGGCTGCCGCACCTGCGCGACCACGGTCACCGCCGCGGTGGCGCGACCCGGGTCTCGCTGTGGCGCGAGCCCGTGGCGTGGGCCGTGACCGTCCTCTTCGCCACCCAGTCGCTGTTCGCGTACGTCGTGATGAGCTGGCTGCCCAGCATCTATGCCGATGCCGGCTTCGACCACGCGACGGCGGGGCTGCTGCTCGCGGTGAGCATCCTCGTCGGCGTACCGGTCTTCTTCCTGGCCCCGTCGCTCGCGATCCGGGCATCGTCGCAGGGCCACCTGGTCGCGGTCCTGACCGCGCTGCTCGCGATCGGGTTCGCCGGCCTCTGGCTCGCCCCGGTCGCCGGCGCCTGGGTCTGGGCGGTGCTGATCGGCGTCGGCGGCGCGGTCTTCCCGGTGGTCCTCACCCTGTTCAGCATCCGCACCGCGACCACCGCCGGCACCACCGCGCTCTCCTCGATGGGGCAGAGCATCGGCTACCTGCTCGCGGCCGGTGGCCCGTTCGTCGTCGGGCTGCTGCGCGAGTCCACCGGATCGTGGTCGGTCCCCATCGTGCTGCTGCTGGGCATCGCGGTGGTCCAGATCTTCGCCGGGTACGTCGCCGGCCGGCCGGTCGTCATCGGAGACCGCGCCGAGGACTGAGCGGCCGGCTCGCCGGGTCGCGAATGACCGACACGGCGGTCCGTTACCAACGCGTAGGTCGGCGAACCCGCAATACTGCCGGACATGACGACAACCGCGGAGCGGACGAATCGGGTCGGACTTTCGGTGGTGGCGGCAGGGATCGTCGCGGTGGCGGAGGCCCTGCGGCTGATGCTGCTGAGCCGGCTCCAGTGGGAGATCGGCTATCCCGAGATCTACGCGTTCCAGGGTGTGCTGTTCACGCTGGTCTACCTGACGTACGCAGCGGTGCTGGTCTGGCGCGGACGAACGTTCGTCCGTCGGATGACCGCGCCGCTCCTTCTGATCGTGCCGTGGTTCTTCGACTCGTTCTGGCTGGTGGCGAACTTCCTCCAGGCGCGTGGGTCGTTCGATCTGCCGCACGGTGAGTGGTGGCTGTGGGTGATCCGGCTCCAGATGGTGGTCACGGTGCTCTGCCTGGTGGCTGCGTGGGGCATCGCGCGGCGTCAGGGATTCCTGTGGCTGGTCGGGCTGGTCGTCCCCGCGGTGCTGATGATCGTGTGGATCACGTGGTCGGGGAGGGTCTGGGAGTCGATGGTCGGCGACACCTTCGTGACCGACCTCTTCATGATGGTGTCGAGCGTGCTCATCCCGCTCGTCGGCTGCCTGGTCTGCTGGGGCGTCGAGGTCCTGTCGCGGACGGCGCGCCCGGCTCAGGTGGCGACGGTCTGACCGCTACCTCGCTGCCGGCGGATTCTTTGCGTCCTTCGGCAAAGACGGGTCGATCGGAGTGACCCGGACGCCGAGGGCGGAGTGGGCGTAGCTCGCCAGCTGCTGCTCGGCCCGCTCCAGGCTGAGTGAAGAGTTGTGGGCGAGCAGATGGAGGCCGAAGGCGTCCTCGAGGGCGACGAAGTTGCGGGCGATCGCCTCGGCCGAGTCGGTCAGTGTGAAGGCGCCGGTGGCGCGGCCGACCTCGAGCACGGCGGTGTAGAGCGAGACCTCGCGGTCGAAGAGCAGGGTCATCAGGGTCGCGTGCATCGGGCTGCGGCTCGCGTTGACCGAGATCTCGTCGAGGACCTGGCTCAGCAGGAGGTCCTCACCTCGGGGAAGGCCTGAGTACATCAGGCGGCCGAGCTTCTCGGCGGGGGACAGGTCGCCCTCGATCGCGCGCTGGCGCGACCAGTAGTAGCGGTCGGTCGCGGCCTGGTGAGCGGCCTCGATGAGGCCGTCGAGCTCGGGGTAGTAATAGGCGATCAGCCGCGGCGAGATGCCGGCCTCGGCGGCGATGTTCTTCATCGTGGCGCCGGCCAAGCCATGAGCGGCGATCACGGTCAGTGTTGCCGCGGTCAGGTGTTCGCGCCGAGCGGCCTGGTCCTTGCGTCGAGCCATGCTCAACCGTAACGCGTATGTGAAATCTGCGGGCGAATGATTGACACCTGATGTGGCGCGCTTCATATTTGCGGTGAAGCGCAAAGAAAGGACTTGCCTGTGCGAACCCACCAGGACTGGCGCCAGATCGCCGCCGAGGTCCGCCCCCGGACGCGAGCGTTCATCGGTGGCCGTTCCGTCGACACCGCGGAGGGCTCCTTCGAGAACCGGAACCCCGCGTCCGGCGCACTGCTCGCCGAGGTCGCCGACGCCGGCGCCGCCGGGGTCGACGCCGCCGTGCGGGCGGCGCGGGCTGCGTACGAGGACGGGGGCTGGTCGCGGTCCGGAGTCGCGTTCCGGCGCGAGCGGATGCTCCGCTTCGCCGATCTTCTTGCCGAGCATGCCGCCGAGCTCGCGGTCCTGGACTCGCTCGACATGGGCAAGCGGGTGGTGGACGCCTACGACCTGGACCTGCCGTTCTCGGTGAACCTGTTCCGCTACTACGCCGAGGCGATCGACAAGATCAACGACGAGGTCGCGCCGACCCCGCCGGGCACGACCGCGCTGATCCGCCGCGTCCCGCTCGGGGTCGTCGGTGCCGTCGTCCCGTGGAACTACCCGGTCGACATGCTCGCCTGGAAGGTCGCGCCGGCGATGGCGGCCGGCAACAGCGTCGTCCTCAAGCCCGCCGAGCAGTCGCCGTCCTCGGCGCTGCGGATCGCCGAGCTCGCCGCCGAGGCCGGGATCCCCGACGGCGTCCTCAACGTCGTCCCCGGCCTGGGGGAGACGACCGGCAAGGCCCTCGGCCTGCACCCGGACGTCAACGTGCTCGCCTTCACCGGCTCGACCGAGGTCGGCGCGTACTTCCTGCAGTACGCCGGCCAGTCCAACCTCAAGCAGGTCTGGCTCGAGTGCGGCGGCAAGAGCCCGCACGTCGTCTTCGCCGACGCCGAGGACCTCGCCACCACCGCGAAGCAGACCGCCTTCGGCATCTGGTTCAACCAGGGCGCGGTCTGCTCGGCGCACTCCCGGGTGCTGGTCCAGCGCGAGATCCACGAGGAGTTCATCGACCTCGTCGCGAAGGAGGCCGAGGCGTACGCCCCGGGCGACCCGCTCGACCCGGCCGCCGGGATGGGCGCGATCGTCTCGCCCGAGCAGACCGACCGCATCATGCATTTCGTCGACGAGGCCAAGACCTCGGACGCGCGCCTGGTGACCGGTGGCGAGCGGGTCACCCGCGGCGGCAGCGACTGCTACGTCCAGCCGACCGTCTTCGACGGCGTCGACCCGGCCTCCGTCCTCGCCCGCGAGGAGGTCTTCGGGCCGGTCCTGGCGGTGACCGCCTTCGACACCGAGGACGAGGCCGTCGCGCTCGCCAACGACACCGCGTACGGCCTGGCCGCCTCGGTCGCGACCGGCAGCCTGAGCCGCGCCCATCGGCTCGCCGAGCGGATCCACGCCGGCACCGTGACCGTGAACGGCGTCGACGCCTTCAGCGCCTGGACCCCGTTCGGCGGGTTCAAGGGCTCCGGCTTCGGACGCGACCTCTCGCTCCACGCCCTCGACAAGTACGTCGGTCTCAAGACCGTCTGGATCAACCACTGACCGCCAGCCCCACACAGCCAGGGACACACCATGACGCAGACCAACCAGCCGACCGCGCTCGCGGCCGAGCAACAGTCACATCTCCGCAAGACGCTGCGACGCTTCGACATCGTCTTCCTGCTCATCGCCGCCGTCGTCGGCCTCGAGACCCTCGGGCAGGTCTCGCTCTACGGCGCCGAGGCGTTCACGTGGGCGCTCGTGCTCGCGATCTTCTTCCTCGTGCCGTACGGCCTGATCTTCGCCGAGACCGGTGCGGCGTTCAGCGAGGAGGGCGGGGCCTACACCTGGGTCCGGGACGCCTTCGGTCGACCGGCCGCCGCCGTGGCGGCGATCCTCACCTGGATCACCCAGCCGGTGTGGGTCGGCGGCTCGATGGCCTTCCTGGCCGCCGAGACCGTCAGCGTCTACATCACGCCGCTCGAGCACGGCTCGATCGGTGACTACGTCTTCAAGATCGTCTTCATCTGGATCACCGTGGTCGCGGCGATCGCCAGCCTGGCCAAGGGCAAGTGGCTGCCGACCAGCGGCGCGATCCTCAAGGTCGGCCTGCTCGCCTTCTTCGTGCTGACCACGGTCATCTACGCCGCGAAGAACGGTGTCGTCGGCCTCAGCGGCGGGGACTTCAGCCCGACCCTGCTCGGCCTGTTCGGCTCGGTCCCGATCCTGCTCTTCGCCTACCTCGGCTTCGAGTCCTCCAACAGCGCCGCCGGCGAGATGGAGAACCCGGCCCGCGACGTACCGGTCTCGATCTTCCGCTCCTGCGCGACCGCCGCGGTCTGCTACCTGGTGCCGATCTTCGCGATCCTGCTCGTCGTCCCCAGCGACGACATCACCGGCATCGGCGGCCTCCTCGACGCGGTCGGCACCGTGTACTCCGTCTACGGCGCAGCGGCCGAGCCGCTGCTCACGCTCACCGCCGTGGTCTTCGTCTACATCCTGATGAGCCAGGGCGCCGCGTGGATGATCATCTCCGACCGGATGCAGGCGATGACCGCTGCCGACGGCGCCTTCTTCGGCGGCTTCTTCGGGCGCTTCCACGAGGGTCTCGGCACCCCGGTGCGGGTCAACATGCTCTCCGGCGTCGTGGCCACCGTCTTCCTGCTCGTCGCCATGCAGGTCACCGGCGACGGCGCCCCGATCTTCGGCGTCGTGCTCACCATCTCGATCTCCACCTTCCTGCTCAGCTACCTGCTGGTGATCCCGGCCGCCATCCGGCTGCGCACCCGCTACCCCGACCGCGCGCGCCCGTTCCGGGTGCCCGTCTCCGACCGCGGCTTCGCGGTGCTCGGCTGGCTGGCCTTCGCCTGGATCCTGCTCGGCTCCTGGGTCGCCGTCTTCCCGGGCACGCTCGAGCGCCTCTTCGGCGAGGAATACCCCTTCGAGGAGTACTGGGGCGTCAGCCAGCTGACCTTCGAGGCCTTCACGCTCGGCACCCTCGCCTTCCTGCTCCTGCTGTGCGCCGTCGGGTACGCCCGCGGTGCCCGCGTCCGCGCGCAGGTCGGCGCGCCCGTCCCGTCCGTCCCGACCGAGGAGCCCACCCGATGACGCAGACCCCCGTGGCTGCCCCGTACGACATCCTGTTCGAGCCGGTCCAGATCGGGCCGTTCACCACGAAGAACCGCTTCTACCAGGTGCCGCACTGCAACGGCATGGGCTACCGCGACCCCAGCGCCCAGGCGGCGATGCGCAAGATCAAGGCCGAGGGCGGCTGGTCGGTGGTGTGCACCGAGCAGGTCGAGATCCACGCGACCTCCGACATCGCGCCGTTCATCGAGCTGCGGATCTGGGACGACCAGGACCTGCCCGCGCTCAAGCGGATCGCCGACGCGATCCACGAGGGCGGCGGCCTGGCCGGCATCGAGCTCGCCCACAACGGGATGAACGCGCCGAACCAGCTCAGCCGGGAGACCCCGCTCGGGCCCGCTCACCTTCCGGTCGCCCCCGACACGATCGCGCCGGTCCAGGCCCGGGCGATGTCGCTGCAGGACATCGAGGACCTGCGCCGCTGGCACCGCAATGCCGTACGCCGCTCGCTCGAGGCCGGCTACGACGTCGTCTACGTCTACGGAGCCCACGGCTACGGCGCTCCGCACCACTTCCTCTCGCGGCGCTACAACAACCGCACCGACGCGTACGGCGGCTCGCTGGAGAACCGGATGAGGCTGCTGCGCGAGCTGCTCGAGGACACCATCGAGGAGGTCGCCGGCCGCGCCGCCGTGGCCTGCCGGATCACGGTCGAGGAGGAGATCGACGGCGGGATCACCCGCGAGGACATCGAGGGCGTGCTGCGCGAGCTCGGCGAGCTGCCGGACCTGTGGGACTTCGCGATGGGCAGCTGGGAGGGCGACTCGGTCACCTCCCGGTTCGCTCCGGAGGGCCGCCAGGAGGAGTTCGTCGCCGGGCTGAAGAAGCTCACCAGCAAGCCCGTCGTCGGTGTCGGCCGGTTCACCTCGCCGGACGCGATGGTGCGCCAGGTCAAGGCCGGCATCCTCGACCTGATCGGCGCCGCGCGCCCGTCGATCGCGGACCCGTTCCTGCCGAACAAGATCCGCGACGGCCGGCTGAACCTGATCCGGGAGTGCATCGGCTGCAACATCTGTGTCTCCGGCGACCTCACCATGTCGCCGATCCGCTGCACCCAGAACCCGAGCATGGGGGAGGAGTGGCGACGCGGCTGGCACCCGGAGAACATCCGCGCCAAGGAGAGCGACTCCCGGGTGCTGATCGTCGGCGCCGGTCCCTCCGGCCTGGAGGCCGCGCGTGCTCTCGGCCTGCGGGGCTACGAGGTGGTGCTCGCCGAGGCCGGCCGCGACCTCGGCGGCCGGGTGACCGCGGAGTCCGCGCTGCCGGGACTGTCCGCCTGGGGCCGGGTCAAGGAGTACCGCGAGGCCGTCCTCGCCGACCTCCCCAACGTCGAGATCTACCGTGAGAGCCCGATGGCGGCCGCGGACATCGTCGAGTTCGGCTTCGAGCACGTCATCACCGCGACGGGCGCCAGCTGGCGTACGGACGGCGTCGCGCGCTTCCACACGACCGCGATGCCGATCGACGAGGGCATGCAGGTGCTCGGGCCCGACGACCTCTTCGCCGGTCGCCTGCCCGACGGCAGGAAGGTCGTCGTCTACGACGACGACCACTACTACCTCGGCGGCGTCGTCGCCGAGCTGCTCGCGCGGAAGGGCTACGACGTCTCCATCGTCACCACCGGCTCGCAGGTCTCGTCGTGGACCAACAACACCTTCGAGATCAACCGGATCCAGCGCCGCCTGATAGAGAACGGCATCACCCGGGTGACCGACCACGCGGTCGTGTCCGTCGGGACCGGCGGCGTACGGATCAAGGACGTCTACGCCGGCGCCGAGCGCGACCTCGACTGCGACGCCGTCGTCATGGTGACCGCCCGGCTCCCGCGCGAGGAGCTCTACCTCGACCTCCTCGCCCGTCGCGACGCCGGCGAGATCGCGTCCGTACGCGGCATCGGCGACTCCTGGGCGCCCGGCACCATCGCGGCCGCGGTGTGGTCCGGCCGGCGCGCGGCCGAGGAGTTCGACGCCGTGCTGCCCTCCAACGACGAGGTGCCGTTCCGGCGGGAGGTCACCCAGCTGGCGTGAGGTCGAGCTCGAGGATCCGGTGGTCGGAGACCTCCGGCTCCGTCCGGACCCGGAAGCCCGCCACGGCTTCCGGGTCCGAGACGAGCAGGTAGCTCGCGTGCCGCACCGGCTTGAGGTAGGACGACGTGCGGGTGTCGGCCGTGCCGACCAGGTCCTGCAGCCCGATCCGGCGCAGCACGTCGAAGGTGGCACTGTCCGGCAGCAGGTTGAGGTCGCCGGCCACGACCACGAGGTCGCCGGGCGCCCGGGTCGCCTCGACGAAGGCGGCGAGCCGCTCGGCCTGCTCGCGCCGGGCCGGGGTGTCGCCCTTGCCGGCCGGGTCACGCAGGCCGTGCAGCTGTACGACGCACACCTGCCGCCCGCCTGCGCGGTCGACCACGCGGACCGCCTGGACCGCCCGGGGGCGGTCGGTGATCGTCCACTCGTCGTGGTCGACGAATCCGCCGTGCACGAACGCGCCCGCCATGCCGATGACGGGCAGCTGCTCGCTGACGTACGTGCCGAGGCCGAAGTCCTGCCGGTGGCGGCGGCCGGCATCGTCGGTCACCGGGCCGGCATCGCTGGCGAGGAACAGGCCCTCGTACGACGGCAGCAGGCGACGTACGTCGCCGTGCAGGTTCGCCCGCTGGGGGAGCGACCGCTCGCCGTCGGCGAAGGACGTCCAGCCGGACAGACCCGCGGTGCGGGTCACCTCCTGGAGGCAGACGACGTCCGCGCCGGCGGTGGGCAGCCAGGCCGCGAGGTCGTCGTACCGGGCACCGCCCCAGGCGTTGACCGAGACGATGCGCATGCCCGAAGTCTCGCAGATGACGTACAGCCTCGGTCGCGTGCCACAGGCAGCGCAGGGTTCCGGATCCGTCAGGGTGGGCCCACGTCGGTTGCCTGCCCGGGCTCGAGCCAGGTGACGCCCGGCAGGCGGTCTCGAGCCTGCGTCGACGGCTCCCGGAAGTGGGACCAGCCCTCGTAGTGAACGGGGACGGACACGCGCGGGCCGGTCAGCCGGATGAGCTCGCGGGCGTCGGAGCTGTTCATGGAGTACCGAAGCGGCCCGGTGATCGGGAACTGCACGCCACCCAGGTGCATCAGGAGGATGTCGACGTCGAGCCGCTGAGCGATCCTGCGCAGTGGTCGATGCAGCACCGTGTCGCCGGTCATCCACAGCGCCACCTGGCCCACGTCGGCGAGGCTCAGCGCGAACCCGACCACCGGTCCGGTGATCGGACTGCTCAGGGGCGGGCCGTGTCGACAGGGCGTGGCCCGCACCGTCAGTGCGGGCCGGCCCGGTCCGTCGAGGGCGACCAACCCACCGGTGCGAAGCCCGGCAACGTTCGAGGAGTCCAGGCGGCGGGCGCCGGCGACGGTGGTGACCACCGTGCCCGCGGTCTGGAGAAGCTCCCGACCGCGGTCGTCGAGGTTGTCGGCGTGGTGGTCGTGGCTGAGCAGCACCACGTCGATCGGTCCTATCTCCGCGGGGGCCAAAGCGGGCCCCGACGTCTTCGTCGACGACGTGCCGAACCCGAACTCGTAGCGCCGCCCCGGTGGGTCGAAGGTCGGATCGGTCAGGATCCGCCAGCCGTCGAGCTCGATCAGGACGGTCGGGCCGCCGATGTGGGTCAGCTGACAACCCACGGCTGATCCGTACGTGCGTGCTCGAGGGCCCAGGACAGCGCCCGATCGGCGACGGCCTCCCAGCCCGGCGCACCGCAGGTCCAGTGGTCGCGGCCTTCGAGCTCGACGTACTCGGTCGTGGCGGGCGAATGACGGTAGTGCTTCGCGTTCGACTTGTTCACGGCCGGCGGCATGATGTGGTCCTTCTCGCCGGCGATGAACAGCAGCGGAGCGCGGTCGGCCTTGAAGTCCACCCAGGTCTCCTGATGGCCGGGCTTGAAGTTGGCGATGAGCCCGTAGTCCCACACCCAGCCGCCCGGCGCCGCGATGGCGTAACGCTCCCAGACCTTCAGCGACTCCTCCTCGGTGAGGGTGTTGGTGAAGGCGTAGTGGAACTCCTCGGGTGTGAAGCCGACCGCCTTGTGCCGGTTGGCCGGATTCTTCAGGGCCGGGAACAGGGACTTGGCCTGCGAGATCGGATTGACCCGCACCCCCTCGGTGGGAGCGGAGTCGATGACGACGCCGGCCGACCCGAGTCCACGCGCCAGCAGCAGCTGGGTCAGCGTGCCGCCGAACGAGTGGCCCATGATGATCGGGGGCGCTGCGAGCGACTCGATCACCGAGGCGAGGTGGTCGACGGTCGCGGGCACGGTGAGGTCGGCGATCACGTCGGGGTTCTCCCGCAGCGCCTCGACCTCGATCTCGAAGCCGGGGTAGGCCGGTGCCAGCACGGTGAAGCCCTGGGCCTCGTAGTACGCCACCCAGCCTTCCCAGCTGCGCGGCGTCATCCAGAGTCCGTGGACCAGGACGATGGTGTCGGGTCGGTCGGTCATGGTGTCTCCTTGATGTCGTGTGGCTCAGTTGTCGATGAACGCGAGCAGGTCGGCGTGCAGCCGGTCACGGTCGGTGTCGGGCAGTGCGTGCCCGCTGCCTTCGTAGACCTTCAGCACGGCACCGTTGATGAGCTCGGCCGACCTCTTCCCGCCGACCTCGAACGGCACGATCTGGTCGTCGTCGCCGTGGATGACCAGCGTGGGGACATCGATCTTCTCCAGGTCCGGCCGGAAGTCGGTGGCGGAGAAGGCGGCGATGCACTCGTACGCCGCTCGGTGGCCGCACGCCATGCTCTGCAGCCAGAACGCGTCCCGGAAGCCCTGGGCGACGTCACCGCGGCGGTTGTGCCCGAAGAACGGCCCGTCGGCGAGGTCTCGGTAGAGCTGCGACCGGTTCGCGGTCTCGCCGGCCCGGATGGCGTCGAAGACGTCGATCGGCAGGCCGTCGGGGTTGTCGTCGGTCCGCAGCATCAGGGGCGGGACGGCGCTGACGAGCACCAGCCTCGCGACGCGAGCGGTGCCGTGACGGCCCACGTAGTGGACGATCTCGCCGCCGCCGGTGGAGTGACCGACGAGGGTGAGGTCGTCGAGGTCGAGCTTGTCGATGAGGCAGGCCAGGTCATCGGCGTAGGTGTCCATCTCGTTGCCGTGCCAGGTCTGGCTGGAGCGTCCATGGCCACGGCGGTCATGGGCGATCACCCGGTGCCCGTGGTTGGCCAGGAACAGCGCCGCCGCCTCCCAGGCGTCGGCGTTCAGCGGCCATCCGTGGCTCAGCAGAACCGGGGTGCCGTCGCCCCCGAGGTCCTTGTAGAAGATCTGTGCGCCGTCGTCGGCGGTGACATGAGGCATCTGAGGCTCCTTTGGGTTGCGATCAGGTGTTTCAAGCCTGGGTCGCGGACGGCGGGTGTGGACCACGTGGACCTCGTAGTCCTCAGTCCTCCAACCGGTCGAGACGGTCGGTGAGCTGACGGCGCGAGGAGATGGCGAGCTTCTGGAACACCTTGCGCAGGTGATAGTCGACCGTGTTCGGGCTGATGAAGAGCTGCGCCCCGATCTCGGCGTTGGTGTGACCGTCACCTGCGAGCTGGGCGATGGTCAGCTCCTGCGACGTCAGCTCGTGCCGTGGGGGCCTCTTCCCGGCTTCGGTCGTCACCCCTGTCGCTGCCAGCTCTGCCCGGACCCGCGGCAGGAACATCGCGGCCCCGGCCTGCTCGAGGATGTCCGCGGAGAGCGCCAGCTGCCGGCCGGCGTCGGCACGACGCCGCGTCCGGCGCAGCCACTCGCCGTACGCCAGATGTGCCCTGCCGAGCTCTACCTGTGCCACGCTCGCGCTCAACAGCTCGATGGCCAGCTGGAAGTGCTCCTCGGCCTCGGGCCCGGTGGAGGCGAGTCCGCGGGCGCGCGCGGCGACACCGCGGCACCAGGCCGATCCGTTGATCCGGGCGCGGTCCTCGAGGTCGGCGAGGATGGAACGGGCCGCTGCTGGACGATCGCTTCGCACCGCAGCCTCCACGAAGTCCGGGAAGTACGACGGGCCGGTCTGGAGAAAGGGCTCCGCGACGAGCGGTTGGAGCTTCTCGTACGCATCTGCGTAGGAGCCTTCGGCCAGGTCCCGTGTCGCGAGGGCGGCGACCGCCGCGCTCCAGACCCCACCGAAACCCACGGCCGCGGCTCCGTCGGCGATCGCGTGCACGACTTCACGTGGGTAGTCGGTCCAAGCCATCACCGCGGCGTTGATGACGTTCTCCGCGTCGTACCCCATGATCCGGCGGACCTCGCGGACGTTGTCGACGGCCGCGGCGGACCTACGCGCGCTGCCTCCCCACAGCTCGGCGATCGATTCCACCCACAGCAGCGTGTCGAGGTCCTGCAGCGCGCCGGCGGACCGGGCCGCGGCGCTTGCCCTGGTGAGAAGGTCGCGTCGCCCCGCGTCGTCCCACAGGTACATGCCCAGCGAGCCGATCGCCGAGCCCATACCGATCAGCTGGTGGTCGGGCAGCTTGGCGATCTCGTCGTACGCGGTACGGACCAGCGGTACGCCGTCGGCGTACGGCAGCTGCATCAGCGCACCCATGCCGCGCAAGATCGTCGCGTAGCTGCCGTTCGCGGCCTCGGCGCCGGCGGTCAGGCGCGCACCCAGCTCGGCGGTGGTGATGCCCTCCGCCCTGGTGTCGGCGGTCATGTACAGCTGGAAGGCACGCAGCAAGGCGTCCTGCTCTCGATCAGGCTCGCGGCCGCGAAACTGCTCGGCCGCCGCGACCAGGTCGGCGGTGCAGCGGGCCACCCGACTGGCGTCGGCGGTGAACAGGGCGATCGAGGTCTCCACGACTGCGACTCGCCCCAGGACGACCGGGGCTGTGACCGTTCGGTCGACGGCGGCCAGGTGTGACTGGGCGATGTGGATGGCCCCGACCGCCAGGGCAGCCTCTGCCGCACCGACCTGACGGCCGGCGCGCAGCGGTCCCGGCGCGCTCAGCTCCGCGGCCCGGGCCAGCACGCTCGAACGTGACGCCAGACCACCGCGCGAAGCTGCGAGATCTGCGGCGTGCTCGAGCCGATCGGCGACCTCGGGATCGGTGCCGACCGTCGCGCGCGACGCATGCCAGGCTTCGGCCTCCACCAGTCCCAGCCCGTCGGCACCTCGGGCGAGGGCACCGTGCGCGCGGCGCCGCTGTGCTCCGGTCGCCGCGTTGTACACCGCCGAACGCACCAGCGGGTGATGGAACCGGACGGCGCCGACGAGCTCGATGAGTCCGGCCTCCTCGGCACGATCCGCGGTGTCGGCAGCGATCCCGAGCAGGCTCGCCGCCGACCGGACGAGCTCGAGGCTCCCGGTCGAGTCGGCGGCAGCCAGGAGCATCCAGTCCTGCACGGCCTCGTCAGCGACCCGTACCCGGCCCAGGTAGTGCGCCTCGAGACGCGATCCGACGGGGAGCGGGTCGTCGCTCAGCGCCATGTCCTCCAGCTGTCTCGTGGAGACCTCGTGGGCCAGGTCGATCAGCGCAAGCGGGTTGCCGTTCATCGCCTCGGCGACCTGCGCGGCGGCGACCGGACTCATCGGCTCGGCCATGGACCGGTTCAGCAGCACGACGGCGGCATCCGCCGTCAGTCCGGCAACCCGAAGCTCCCGGACGCCACCGAGGCGGGTGCCGATCTCGACATCGTCCCGGGCCGCGAACAGCATGGCCACCGGCTCGAACTCGATCCGGCGCGCCACGAAGGCCAGCGCATCGAGGCTCTCCTGGTCGAGCAGATGCGCATCGTCGACGACGCAGAGAACGGCGTCCGCGGCAGCCGCCGTGGTCAGCAGCCCCAGGATCCCCAACCCGACCAGGAAACGGTCCGGCGGCGGGCCCTCGGCGACGCCGGCCGCCACTCGAAGCGCGTCCTGCTGCCGCTTCGGAAGCGCATCGAGGTGCCCTCGCAGGGGGATGCACAGGCGCTGCACTGCGGCGTACGGGATCGTCGACTCCGACTCGAAGCCGGTGACGCGAAGCACCTGCATCGCGTCCGCGGTCGCGCTCGACGCCTCCAACAGCGCTGTCTTGCCGACTCCGGGCTCGCCGAGCACCAGCACCGCACCACCTTGACCGTTGCGGGCACGGCTCAGCAGCAAGCCCAGCTGCCGGCGTTCCTCCTCCCGACCCACCAGGCCACCGCCGGCCGCCATGTCATCGACTACGCGCATCACGTGGTCCACCCGACCTCTCTTCCGCGGAGCATCGGTCATGTCCCGTCCGACCCAGGAGGAAATCATGAAGTCTCGACTCGCCCGCGTGGCAGCTGCACTCGCGCTCGCGGCCTTCGCCGCCTTCGCTCCCGTTGGCAGCGGCGGTCCGGCAGCCGGTGCCGCCACTCACCAGACAGCCAAGCCGACCATCGTCCTGGTGCACGGTGCCTTCGCCGACTCCAGCGGCTGGGCCGTCGTGTCCGAGCGCCTGTCCGCCAGCGGCTACCCGGTCATAGCGTTCTCCAACCCGCTGCGTGGGCCGGCCGCCGACGGCCAGTACCTGCGTGAGTTCCTGTCCACCATCACCGGCGACGTCGTGCTCGTCGGTCACTCCTACGGCGGCGCGGTGATCACCAATGCCGCGACCGGCAACCCGCACGTCAAGAGCCTGGTCTACATCGCTGCGTACGCGCCCGCCGAAGGTGAGAGCGTCGCCGCGGCCAACAACCTCGGCGGAGGTCACACGACCGTCACGGACCACTTGGTCCTGCGGCCCTACCCCGGGGCACCGGCGGGCGACGCGGACGCCTATATCGATCCCGCCTGGTTCCACCGGCTCTTCGCCCAGGACCTGCCGGTGAGGACTGCCGGCTTCATGGCGGCCGCCCAGCGGCCCGGGGCTCTGTCCGCCCTGGTCACACCATCTGGCGAGCCTGCCTGGAAGACGATTCCGAGCTGGTATCTCGTCGCCAAGCAGGATCGGATCATCCCACCCGAGGCCGAGCGTGCGATGGCCAAGCGTGCGGGCTCGACGACCATCGCCATCGACAGCTCGCACGTCGCGATGATCAGCCACCCCAACGTCGTCACCGCCCTCATTCGTAGCGCTGCTGCCGACTGAGCCGAAGCGTCGTGACCCGCTGGCACCGGGAGCACCTCCTGTGAAGGGATGTTCCCGGTGGCGGGTCACGGCTGCGATCGGCGTCTGAGCCATCGTCGACCGTGAGCTGATCCGTACCGCGTGTAGGGGGAGTGTTGGCATGATCAACTCCTGGTCGGGCTCGCTCGGCGGATCTGCGCAAAGATTCCTCGACGGGCATCGTCCCAAGACAGCGACGTCAGTGGTGGTCCCTGCGTGCACGCCGACTTGTCTGTCGGTGCAGCCTTGCCCACGCAGCGCGTGATCGCCGTGCAGCTGCTCAACGCTGGGTGTGCCGCCACTCGCGAGGAGTCATGCCGTACTTCGCACGGAAGCGCCGGGTGAAGTGCGAGGGTGTGGCGAAGGCCCATCGATGGGCGATCACGGCGATGGGCTTGTGGCGGCCGGTGGCCGAGACCAGCTCGCGCCGCGCCCCGTCGAGACGCTGGTCGATGACCCACTGCTCGAGCCGCAGGCCGGCGTCGGCCAGCACGCGGTACAACAGGCGCACCGAGATGTGGTGAGCGGCGGCGATCGTCTCCGGGCTCAGATCGGGATCACGCAGGTGCTCGCGGACGAAGACCTGGATCCGCGGGACCAGGGCCTCGTGAAGTGCATCACGTGCCTTCGCCTCCTCATCCGCGGCAGCGCTGATCACGGCGCGGGACAGCGCCATGGTCGCGTCACCGAGCTGCTCCGTGGCCGGGTGCCCGGCCAGCGTCGGCGCCGCCTGTGTGAGCGTCTTCAGGTGGCTGGCGTACACCGCCTGAAGCGGGCTGCTGACCAAGGCGGGCCGGGCTCGACGAATTGCAGCAGATGACAGCCCCAGGCCCTCGACCGGGAACTTCAAGCACCAGTTGATCCCGCTCGTGTAGTTGATCGACCTGTGAGGCTGGTTCAGCTCGACCATGTCGACGACACCCTGGCGTTGCTCCACGGCATGGTCGAACTGCTCATGCGTGGCCGGTGCGTTCGACCCCAGCATCATCGCGATCATCGGAGGGCAGTCGTCACGCTCGCGAGTGACCTCGAGGCTCAGCCCCGATCGACGCAGGTTGACGACCTGCACCTCACCCAGGTCGTAGACGCGCGTGGACATGAACACCCGGTCCGCGTCCTGGAGGATGACCTTCGAGGCCAGTGCGATCTCGCGAAGGTGCGTGATGACGGCGTCAGCCCGCTCATGTCTGGGGAGCGTGCTCGTGTCCAGTTCGGGCATGAGGACAACGCTGCCATCGCGCTCCGAGACGCCGGCAGGTCGAGTGAATTCTCCCCTGTCTTAGGTGTTTCGACCCCGATCAGACGCAGGCTGCGCGTTCGTCACGTACGCGCCTGACGGTCGTACGCCGCGTAGCTCCGCTGCGTCGCGATGTGGCCGACGACGTGCTTGGCGTCGTGCCAGACACCCCAGATGAAGCTCGAGCCACGGCGGGAGAGCCAGGGGAGGCCGACGAAGTAGACGCCGGGCTCGGTGGAGACGCCGCGGCGGTGGGCCGGGCGGCCGTTCTCGTCGAGCGCGTCGACCTTCAGCCAGCCGTAGTCGGTCGCGAACCCGGTCGCCCAGATCACCGTGGTGATGCCGGCCTCGGCCAGGTCGAGGGAGAGCAGGGGCGCGGTCGCAGCCGACGGGGCGGGGCCGAGGTCGCGGGCCGAGGGCTCCTCGGGCAGGTCGATGCCGTTGCGGGTGACGTACTCGTCGGCGGCGTCGAGGAGGGCGAGGTAGCTGGCGTCGCCCCGGGCGATGTTCTCGGCCAGGTCCTCGCGGAAGGTGAGCGTGCCGGCGTCGAACCGGTCGGTCATGCCGACGAGCTGGATCCCGCCGGCCTCGAGGGTGCGGAAGTCGACGGTGTGGCCGCCGCGGGCGCCGCTGACGGCGATCGTGACGTGCTCCGCGCCGGCCGGCGGGGTCTCCAGGTCCCACAGGTTGAGGACGCCGAGCCACCAGCAGAAGTCGCGGCCGCGGTAGCTGCGCGGGGGACGGTCGTGCGGGCCGACGGAGAGGTGGACCTGGCGGCCGGAGCGCTGCAGCTCGTCGGCGATCTGCACACCGGAGGAGCCGGCACCGACGACCAGGACGTTGCCCGCGGGAAGCTGGTCGGGGTTGCGGTAGTCGCTCGAGTGCATCTGCAGCCGGACCGCGCCGTCGGGGACGATCGGCGGGTAGACGGGCTTCTGGAACGGGCCGGTGGCGGCGACGACGAAGCGGGCGTCGATGACGCCCTCGGAGGTCTCGACCCGGAAGCCCGGGCGGCCCTCGTTGCGGGTCACCGAGGTCACCTCGACGCCAGTCCGGATGGGGGCGGCGATCTTCTCGGCGTACGCCTCGAAGTAGGCGGCGACCTGGTCCTTGGTGGCGAACGCGTCCGCGTCGACGTCCTGGAACTCCAGGCCCGGGAACCGGTCGTGCCACGCGGGGCCGTTCGCGACGAGCGAGTCCCAGCGCATGGTGCGCCAGCGCTCGGCGATCCGGTCACGTTCCAGCACGAGGTGGGGTACGCCGTTGTCGCTCAGGTGCTCGCTCATCGCCACCCCGGCCTGACCTGCGCCGACGACGAGGACCTCGATGTCTTCGTTTGCCATACCGAAATCCTGAGACGCTGCCCTTGGTCGTGTCCAACAGATGTTGTTGGCCTTAGCCATCGGATCGACTGATGCAACGATGGTCGCCGTCGTTGCATCTGTTTCTTTGACGATAGTCGTTGGAAACATCTGTTGGACACATGCTCCGGGACGAGGTGAACTGAACGTCGTGGAGACCAACAGAAGCAGCATCGTCGTCGGCGGACACACCCGGATCCGCCCGTTCAACACCAGCGTCACGTATCCCGAGCAGAACCTCGACAACGACCTGTGCCAGGCCGTCGTCGCGGGCAACACCGTCTACGTGCGCGGCCAGATCGGGCAGAACCTGGACACCAGCGAGTCGGTCGGCATCGGCGACGTCGAGGCGCAGACCGAGCAGGCGATGGCCAACATCAAGATGCTGCTCGAGGAGGCCGGTGCCGAGATGGAGCACCTGGTCAAGCTCACCATCTACATCGTCGACCCGCGCTACCGCGAGGTCGTCTACCGGACCATCGGCCGCTGGACGAAGGGCGTGCACCCGATCTCGACCGGCCTGGTGATCTCCGCCCTGGCCCGCCCGGAGTGGCTGGTCGAGGTCGACGCGATCGCCGTGATCCCGGAGGCGTCGAAGTGACCTTCTCCGTCCTCGCGACCGACGGCAAGGGCGCCGTCGGCATGGCCGTCACCTCCTCCAGCCCGGCCGTCGCCGCGCGCTGCGTCCACCTGCGCCCCGGCATCGGCGGTGCCTCGTCGCAGAACATCACCGACCCGCGCCTGGGCACCGACCTGCTCGACGCGCTCGCCTCAGGGCTCGACGCCCGGGCCGCACTGGCCGCGGTCACCCAGGGCCGCGAGCACATCGAGCACCGTCAGCTGACCGTGCTCGGCCTCGACGGGACCGGCGCTGCGTACAGCGGGTCCGGCTCGCTCGGCGTCCACCACCACGTCGTCGCCCCGCAGGTCGTCGCCGCCGGCAACCTGCTGTCCGGCACCCAGGTCGTCGACGCCGTCGTGGCGGGCTTCGAGGCTGCGACCGGAGAGCTCGAGGAGCGGCTGCTCGCCGGGCTCGAGGCCGGGCTGGCCGCGGGCGGCGAGGCCGGGCCCGTGCACTCGGCGGGCCTGTCCGTCGTACGCGACGTGGCCTGGCGGGTCACCGACCTCCGGGTCGACTGGAGCGAGCGCCCGGTCGAGGAGCTCCGCGACCTGCTGAAGGTCTGGCTGCCGCAGCGCGACGACTACGTGACCCGAGGCCTCGACCCCACCACCGCACCGTCCTACGGCGTTCCCGGGGACGAGTGATGACCACCGCGAAGCAGGACGCCGCCGCGACCGTCAGCAGCGACGCCGACCGCCTGATCCGGCTCTCCGAGCAGCTGCACGCCCACCCCGAGACCGCCTGGGAGGAGCACCGCTCCTCGCGCTGGGTCGCGGAGTCGCTCGAGGAGGCCGGGTTCACCGTGACCCCGGCCTACCTCGGCCTGGAGACCGCGTTCCAGGCGAGTCTCGGCAGCGGCCCGTTCCGGCTCGGCCTGTGCGCGGAGTACGACGCGCTCCCCGGCCTCGGCCACGCCTGCGGCCACAACCTGATCTCCGCGATCACCGTCGGCGCCGCCCGCGCGCTCGCGCCGCTCGCCGACGCGGCGGGGCTGACGATCGAGGTCTACGGCACCCCCGCCGAGGAGGGTGGCGGCGGCAAGATCGAGCTGCTCGAGCGCGGCGCCTTCGCCGGGCTCGACCTGGCCATGATGGCTCACCCTGCACCGGTGGATGTCGCCGAGGCCGAGCCGTTCGCGGTCTCGCACTCGCACGTCGAGTATCGCGGCAAGGCCGCCCACGCCGCCGCCTATCCCGAGCAGGGCGTCAACGCCGCCGACGCGTTCACCATCGCCCAGGTCGCGATCGGCCTGCTCCGCCAGCAGCTGCCGCCGACGGTGCGGGTGCACGGCGTGATGACCAACGGGGGAGAGGCGCCCAACGCGATCCCGGCCCGCACCGAGGGCCGCTGGTACGTCCGCGCCGAGAGCCTCGCCCAGCTCGCCGAGACCGAGGAGAAGGTCTGGCGCTGCTTCGAGGCCGGCGCCCTCGCCACCGGCGCGACGCTCACCGTCGAGCCGGAGAGCAAGCCGTACGCCGAGTTCCGCACGTTCGCGCCCGCGCTGGCGGCGTACCGGCGCAATGCCGAGGAGATCGGCCGGGTCTTCGACCCGGGCACCCCGGCTCGCCGGATGAACCGGGCCTCCACCGACATGGGCAACGTCTCCCAGGTCGTTCCGGCGATCCACCCCTATGTCGGGATCAACTCCGGGACCGCCCTCAACCACCAGCCCGAGTTCGCCGCGCACTGCGTCGGCGGGGACGCCGAGAAGGCGCTCCTCGACGCCGCCACCGGGCTGGCCTGGACCGCGCTCGACGTCGCCGAGGAGGCGCGTTGTATCGAGCCTGTCGAGATGACCGCACGATGACCACCGTCGACGCCCCGGCCACCCGCACCGAGCACGACTCGCTCGGCGCCTTCGAGGTCCCGGCCACCGCCTACTGGGGAGTCCACACCGCCCGCGCGCTGCGGAACTTCCCGGTCAGCGGCACGACCGTCGGCAGCCACCGCTCGCTCGTCGCCGCCCTCGGCGCGGTCAAGCTCGCCGCGGCCCGGGCCAACCACGAGCTCGGCCTCCTCGACGACCGCCGCCACGGCGCCATCGCCGCCGCCGCGCAGGACGTCCGCGACGGCGCGCTCGACGACCAGTTCGTCGTCGACGTGATCCAGGGCGGCGCCGGCACCTCGACCAACATGAACGCCAACGAGGTCGTCGCCAACCGAGCCCTGGAGATCCTCGGCCTGCCGTTCGGCAGCTACGACGAGATCCACCCGCTCGACCACGTCAACCGCTGCCAGTCGACCAACGACGTCTACCCGACCGCCGTCCGGCTCGCGCTCGTCGGCGCGATCGACCGCCTGGCCGAGTCGACCGAGGCGCTGGCCGACTCCTTCGCCCGCAAGGCGACCGAGTTCCGCGCCGTCCCCAAGATCGGACGTACGCAGCTCCAGGACGCCGTCCCGATGACGGTCGGCCAGGAGCTCGGTGCCTTCGCCACCACGCTGCGCGAGGAGCTGGCCCGGCTGGCCGACTCGCGGGTGCTGCTGTGCGAGATCAACCTCGGCGCGACCGCGATCGGCACCGGGATCACCGCCCACCCCGACTACCCGCGGCTCGCCGTCCAGCACCTGGCCGAGATCACCGGCCTGCCGGTGGTCGGCGCTGGTGACCTCGTCGAGGCCACCAGCGACACCGGCGCGTTCGTGCAGGTCTCCAGCGTGCTGAAGCGGATCGTCGTCAAGGCCTCCAAGATCTGCAACGACCTCCGGCTGCTCGGCTCGGGGCCGCAGGCCGGACTCGGCGAGCTCCGGCTGCCCGCCCGCCAGGCCGGGTCGAGCATCATGCCTGGCAAGGTCAACCCGGTCATCCCGGAGATGGTCAACCAGGTCGCGTTCTGGGTGATCGGCAACGACCTCACCGTCACGATGGCGGCCGAGGGCGGCCAGCTCCAGCTCAACGCGTTCGAGCCGGTGATGGCGCACGGTCTGCTCCAGGGCTTCACCTGGACCGCCGCCGCCTTCGACTCGCTGCGGGAGATGTGCGTCGATGGGATCACGGTCGACGCCGCGAAGCTCGCCGCCGCGGCCGCCACCAACGCCGGTCTCGCCACCGCGCTGACCCCGCTGCTCGGCTACGCGAAGTCTGCCGAGATCGCCAAGGCGGCGCTCGCCGGCGCCGGAGCGGTGCGAGACCTCGCGCTCGCGACGGGCGGACTCGACCCGGCCGTCCTCGACGCGCTGCTGCGTCCCGAGACGCTCGCGAACCTCGACGCGGGCGGCGTCAACGGGGCGAAACGAGAGTGACTTCGGGCAGGATGGCCCGCATGGCCGAGCCGTCCTTCACCCTGACCCAGCTGCGCTACTTCGCCGCGGCTGCGGAGCTGGGCTCCATGACCGCCGCGTCGCGGCAGCTCGTGGTCTCGCAGTCGGCCGTCTCGACAGCCGTCGCGCAGCTCGAGAAGGAGCTCGGCGTCCAGCTGCTGCTGCGCCACCACGCCCGCGGCCTGACCCTGACGGCCGCCGGCGAGGAGTTCTACCGCGAGCTGCGCAGCTATCTGGTGCACACCAGCGAGCTGGTCGAGGTCGCCCGCTCCGCCGGCCAGGCGCTCGTCGGCGACCTCACCATCGGCTGCTTCACCACCCTGGGCCCGTTCGAGCTGCCGCGGCTGCTGGCCGCCTGCGAGCAGGACCACCCGGGCATCCACGTCTCGGTCCTCGAGGACGAGCACGCGGCGCTCAAGCACGCGCTGCGCTCGGGCCGC
This sequence comes from Nocardioides luteus, assembly GCF_015752315.1. Classification (NCBI taxonomy): domain Bacteria; kingdom Bacillati; phylum Actinomycetota; class Actinomycetes; order Propionibacteriales; family Nocardioidaceae; genus Nocardioides; species Nocardioides luteus. Next base: position 3,209,188 of record NZ_JADOVJ010000001.1, on the reverse strand, counting down.
TGCGAGCTGGCGCTCATGTACGGCTACGACCTCGACGACGACATCGACCACGTCCGGGTCGGCGTCGCGGCGCCCTACGTCCTCGTCGGCAAGGGGCACCGGCTGGCGCGCCGCAAGAAGGTCGCGCTCGCCGAGCTCGAGAAGGAGCCGATGGTGCTCCTCGACCTGCCGCACAGCGGCCAGTACTTCGAGCGGCTGGTCGAGTCGGCCGGCTTCCGCCCCGAGATCCGTCACCGCAGCGCCGGCTTCGAGACCATCCGTGCGATGGTCGCCAACGGCCAGGGGTGGTCGGTGCTCAACCAGCGTCCGGCCAGCTCCACGACGTACGACGGTGCCGAGATCGTGACCCTCGAGATCAGTGATCCGGTCGAGCCTCTCGAGGTCGTGCTGGCCTCGATGAAGGGCGTGCGCCTCACCGCCCGCGCCCAGGCCTTCGTCCGCTCCTCCGGTCGTGCAGCACGGCGGCGGGAAGGCCGCTGACGCGACCTTCCCGCCGGGGGAGTGCCGGGTGGCTCAGGCCTGCGGGGCCAGCGCCACCTCGCTCGGAGCGAGCTTGCGGCCGCGCGCCAGCAGGTAGTAGATCGGCGCGGTCGCGACCAGACCGATGATCCAGCTCAGGTCGGCGCCGTCGAGCTTGTCCGCGACCGGCCCGGTGTAGAGCGGCGTGGCCATGAACGGGATCTGGACGATGATGCCGATGACGTAGGCGAGGATCGCCTGGCCGTTGAAGCGGCCGTAGATGCCGCCGTCGGCGGCGAAGATCGAGTCGAGGTCGTAGTTGCCGCGGTGGATCAGGTAGAAGTCGATCAGGTTGATCGCGGTCCACGGCACCAGCACCACGAGCAGCGCGAGCACGATGTCGACGAAGTGCGAGATGAAGTTGCCGGAGACGCCGATGGCGAAGTACGTCGAGGCAGCCATCACCACGAGCGAGAGCACCACGCGGCTGCGGGCGGTCGGGATCCAGGTGGCGACGAAGGTCTGCGCGCAGGTGATGACCGAGAGCACGGTGCCGTAGAGGTTGAGCGCGTTGTGGCTGATCACCGAGAGCAGGAAGAGCACCAGCAGCGGGGTGCCGAACGCTCCGGTGGTGTCCCGGACGCCGGTCATGACCTCGATGCCCGGCTTCATCGCCAGCGCAACGATGGCGCCGAAGGCGAACGGCAGGATGGAGCCGAGGGTGCAGCCGAGGTAGGTGGCGGTGAAGGTGGCCTTCACCCCGACGCCGGCCGGCAGGTAGCGCGAGTAGTCCGAGACGTACGGAGCGAACGCGATCTGCCACAGCGCACCCAGCGAGACGGTGGCGAGGAAGCCGGCGGTGCTGTAGCCGCCCTGCGTCCAGAAGCCCGCGGGCACGCCGGCGACGAAGATGGCGACGGTGCCGAGCACGATGCCGATGCCGAGGACCCAGGTCGCGATCTTGTTGAGCGAGTGGATGACCTTGTAGCCGATCACCGCGATCAGGCCGGAGCCGAGCGCGCCGATGACGATGCCGGCCTCGACCGGGATCGGCTCGGCGATGCCGTGCAGCGACTGGCCGGCGAGGACGATGTTGGAGGCGAAGAAGGCCAGGTACATCACGGCCGCGATCACCACGACGATCAGGGCGCCGTACGACCCGAACTGGCCGCGGCTCTGGATCATCTGGGGGATGCCCATCTGCGGGCCCTGGGCCGAGTGCAGCGCCATGAAGACGCCGCCGACGAGGTGGCCGACCACGATGGCGACGAGGCACCAGAAGAGGTCGAGGCCGAAGACGGTGACGCCAGCGGCACCGGTGACGACGGGCAGGGGAGCGATGTTCGTCCCGAACCACAGGGTGAAGAGATCGCGCACCTTGCCATGGCGGTCCTCGGGCGGGACGTAGCCGATGGTGTGCTTCTCGACGACTGGTTGGTCTGGCATGTTTCATTCTCCAAAGGTGTGAGGCGCAACACCCATGGTCGTGACCCCTCCATTCCTCTGGCAAACGAATCCTTTTGGCATAAGGCATCGCCAAAACCGATGCAGGTCGACCCGCGAGCTGGTGCGAGCCGCCTGCATGGCACCCTGGCGCTCGCATTCTTAGGTAAACCTTTCTAAGGTCAGCCTTACCAAATGAAAGGATGGCCGTGAAGCCTCTCTCCGCTGTTGTGGTCTCGGTCTCGGTTGCCCTCCTCGGGGCAACGCTCACCTCCTGCTCCTCCGGCGACGCCCTCGTCGTCTACAACGCTCAGCACGAGCAGCTCATGGAAGAGCTGGTGCCGGCATTCGAGAAGGAGACCGGGATCGACGTCGAGCTGCGCAACGGCAAGGACCTCGAGCTGGCCGCCCAGCTCGTCGCGGAGGGCGAGAAGTCGCCGGCCGACGTCTTCCTCACCGAGAACTCCCCGGCGATGGCCGCGGTCGAGCGCGAGGGCCTGCTGGCCACCCTGCCGGACGACGTGACCGCGCCGATCCCGGAGCAGTACCGGCCGACGAGCAACGCCTGGACCGGGTTCGTGGCCCGCTCCACCGTGCTGGTCTACAACACCGACGAGATCACCGAGGCCGAGCTGCCCACCTCGATGCTCGACCTGGCCAAGCCGGAGTGGAAGGGCAAGGTCTCCTTCTCGCCGACCGGTGCCGACTTCCAGGCGATCGTCGCCGGGGTCCTGGCCACCGAGGGCGAAGCGGCAACCAAGGCATGGCTGGAGGGGATCAAGGCCAACGGCACCGTCTACGACGGCAACAACGTGGTGCTGGAGTCGGTCAACGCGGGCGAGGTGCCGGTCGGGATCATCTACCACTACTACTGGTACCGCGACCAGGCCGAGTCCGGCGAGGTCAGCGACAACTCGAAGCTCCACTTCTTCGGCAACCAGGACCCCGGCGCGTTCGTGAGCGTCTCCGGCGCCGGTGTGCTGGCCTCGGCCGAGCACAAGTCCGACGCCGAGAAGTTCGTCGGCTACCTGACCGGCAAGACCGGCCAGCAGGGCCTGGCCGACAGCTACGCGCTGGAGTACCCGCTCAACCCCGAGGTCCAGCTCGACCCGCCGGTCAAGAAGTTCTCCGAGCTCGCGCCGCCCGCCGTGTCGGTCTCCGACCTCGACAGCGCCGCGGTGGTCGACATGATGACGGAAGTCGGCTTCCTCTGAGCAGCCTGCATCTCGGCACGTTGGACACCGTCCGGTACGGGCGGTGGCTGGTCCCGGTGCTGGCCGGCGCGATCGTCGCCGCCTGCCTGATCCCAGTCGGGTACGTCCTGTGGTCGGCCGCATCGGTCGAGCCCTCCGAGGCGTACGACTTCCTGGTCCGGCCGCGGATCGGGGAGCTGCTGTGGAACACCGGTTGGCTGGTGGTCGCCGGGGTCCTGCTCTCCGTCGTGTTCGGGGTCTGCGGGGCGTGGGTGGTCGAGCGGACCTCGCTGCCCCTGGCCGGGTGGTGGCACGGGGCGCTGTGCGCGCCGCTGGCCATCCCAGCCTTCGTCAACGGCTACGCGTGGGTGGCGACGACCCATGCGGTGCAGTCCTACCCCGGGACGGTGCTCGTCGTCTCGCTGTCCTACTACCCGCTGGTCTACCTGCCGACGGTGGCCGCGCTGCGCCGCCTCGACCCCTCGCTGGAGGAGGTCGCGGCGTCGCTCGGCCGACGGCCGCGGGAGGTCTTCCGGCTCGTGGTGCTGCCGACCCTCGCCCCGGCCGTCCTGGGCGGGGCGCTGCTGGTCGGGCTGCACCTGCTGGCCGAGTACGGCGCCCTGCAGCTGCTCAACTACCCGACCCTGACGACCGCGATCCTGCAGCAGTACGGCACGGCCTTCAACGGTCCCGCCGCGACCCTGCTGGCCAGTGTGCTGCTGCTGGCCTGCTTCGGGCTGCTCGCCCTGGAGATGCTGGCCCGTGGGCCGGCGCACCGCGCCCGGGTCGGCAGCGGAACCGCGCGCCCGGCGCCCAGGACGCGACTCGGGCGCTGGACCGCGCCCGTCGTGGTGGGACTCGGAGCCTTCGTGGCACTGGCCGTCGGTCTCCCCGCGGCCAGCCTGGTGCGATGGCTGGCCCGAGGCGCCTCGGCCGAGCTCGACCTGTCCCGGCTGCTCCCGGCGGCCGGCACCAGCATCGCGCTCGCCGCCGTCGCCGGCCTGGTCGCGACGGCCGCAGCGCTTCCGGTCGTCTGGGAGGCCGTGCGCCACCGGACCAGCTGGTCGCTGGGTGTCGAGCGGGCGGCGTACACCACCAGCGCGCTGCCGGGCGTCGTGGTGGCGCTGGCCCTGGTGACGGTCGCGATCGGCTGGCTGCCCGGGGTCTACCAGACCCTGCCGCTGCTGGTGGCGGCGTACGTCATCCTGTTCCTGCCGCGGGCGCTCGTCGCGGTGCGCGGGGTGCTGGAGCTGGTGCCGCCGCGGCTGGAGGAGGTCGCGCTGAGCCTGGGCCAGAGCCGGGCCGGGGCGATGCGGCGGGTCACGCTGCCACTGCTCCTGCCGGGGCTGGCGACGGCCACCGCGCTGGTCGCGCTCGCGGTCTCGACCGAGCTGACCGCCACCCTGCTGCTGGCCCCGATCGGCACCACGACCCTGGCCACCGAGTTCTGGAGCGAGGCCTCCGCGGTCGCCTACGGCGCTGCGGCGCCCTACGCGCTCGCGCTGGTGCTGCTCGCGATCCCGGCGACGGTGCTGCTGGGGCGCTCGTCCCGAGGGGAGGCGCGATGACCGCGGCACTGCAGGTGAGCGGGCTGCGCGCCGGATACGGCCGTCGCCAGGTGCTCGACGGGCTCGACCTGACCGTCGAGGACGGCGTGACCGCCGTGCTCGGAGCCTCCGGCTGCGGCAAGACCACGCTGCTGCGCTGCGTGGCCGGGTTCATCACGCCCAGCGCCGGCGAGATCCGCATCGGCGGGCGCTCGGTCGCGGGGCTGGCGCCGCGCCGCCGCGGGATCGGGTATGTCCCGCAGGAGGGCGCGCTCTTCCCGCATCTCGACGTCGGCGGCAACATCGCCTTCGGGCTGGGCCGCTCGGTGTCCCGGGCCGAGCGGCAGGCGCGGGTGGCCGAGCTGCTCCGGCTGCTCGAGCTGCCCGCGGAGCTGGCCGACCGGCATCCGCACGAGCTCTCCGGCGGCCAGCAGCAGCGGGTCGCCGTGGCCCGTGCGCTCGCGCCCCGGCCGGCTCTGGTGCTCCTCGACGAGCCGTTCTCCTCGCTCGACGCCGGGCTGCGGGAGGAGTCGGGGCGTGCGGTCGTGCGGGCGCTGCGTACGGCCGGCGCGGCAGCGCTGCTGGTCACCCACGACCAGGGCGAGGCGCTCTCGCTGGCCGACCAGGTGGCCGTGATGGCCGCCGGGCGCTTCCTGCAGGTCGGCTCCGCGGTGGACGTCTACCTGACCCCGGAGCATCCCGGGGTCGCCGCCTTCCTCGGCTCGGCGACGCTGCTTCCCGGCGAGGTCGCCGCCGACGGACGGGCCGACTCGCCGCTCGGCGAGGTCAGGCTCGCGGCGCCGCTGCCCGCCGGCCCGGTGACGCTGGTCGTACGCTCCGAGCAGGTGCAGGTCTCGGCCGATGCCACCTCGGGGACCAAGGGCGTCGTGGAGGAGGTCTCGTTCTTCGGCCACGATGCCACCATCCGGGTGCGGCTGGGCGATGACGTACGCGTCACCGCCCGGGTCGCCGGCACCGGGATCCCCGACATCGGGGCCACGGTCGCGCTCGAGGTCGTCGGGCCGCTGGTCGGCTATGCCGGGGACGCTCGATGAGCTCGACGATCGCGACGGGTGCCCATCTGCTCCTGAACGGGCGGCCGGGGGACCCGGCGGTGATCACCGCCGAGGCGACGCTGACCTATGCCGAGCTGGAGCAGGCGGTGACGGACCGGGTGGCTGCGTACGGTCCCGCGCACGGGGTGGTGCTGCTCGAGGCGGGCAACGACCTGGACTCGGTGATCGGCTATCTGGCCGCGCTCGCCGCTCGCCGGCCGGTGCTGCTGACGCCGCCGGGCAGCGACCTCGGCGAGCTCCGGACGCGCTATCAGGCCGCGTTCGGCGGCACGGCCGAGATCCACCCCGACCTCGCCCTGCTGCTGTCGACGTCGGGCTCGACCGGGTCACCGAAGCTGGTCCGGCTTTCCCGGGGCAACCTGGCCGCCAACGCGGCCAGCATCGCGGCCTACCTCGGGCTCACCTCCGCCGACCGGGCGATGAGCTCGCTGCCGCTGCACTACTGCTACGGCCTCTCGGTGCTCAACTCCCACCTCAGCGCCGGGGCCGCGGTGATCCTCACCGACCTCTCCGTCGCCGACGAGTGCTTCTGGGACGTCGCGGCCCGCAACGGCGCCACCTCGTTCGCCGGGGTGCCCTACACCTTCGACCTGCTCGACACCTCGGGCTTCGCCGAGCGCTCGCTGCCCTCGCTGCGCTACATCACCCAGGCCGGCGGCAAGATGCCGCCCGAGACGGTCCGTCGCTATGCGGCTCTTGGGGAGTCTCGTGGCTGGGACCTGGTCGTGATGTACGGCCAGACCGAAGCCACCGCCCGGATGGCCTATCTCCCGCCGGACCTGGCTGCCAGCCGTCCCGAGGCGATCGGCATCCCGATCCCGGGCGGGCACTTCCGACTCGATCCCGTCGACGGTGTGGGGGAGGGCGTCGGCGAGCTGGTCTACACCGGGCCGAACGTGATGATGGGATACGCCGAGAGCGTCGGCGACCTCGCTCGCGGTCCCGAGCTCACCGAGCTCCGCACCGGCGACCTCGGCCGGCAGGCCGACGACGGGCTGTGGGAGATCACCGGCCGGCGCAGCCGGTTCGGCAAGGTGCTCGGGCTGCGTCTCGACCTCGACCGGATCGAGTCCGAGCTCGGTCCCGGGGCCGCTCGTGTCGTCGCGCCGGGCGGCCGCCTGCACCTGTTCACCTCCGATCCTGGGTCAGCCGCCGGGTTGCCGGCACTTGTCGGGGGCATCGTGGCCCTGCCGCGCGCGGCCGTCCAGGTCCACCGGATCGACGAGATGCCGCGTACGCCGAACGGGAAGGTCGACTACGCCACCCTCAACGCCTGGGCGAGCATGGCCGACGCGGCCGGGCCGCCGGACGCCGGGCCGGCAGGCGCTGGGCTGGCGGCGGGTGCGGACGCCGAGGCGCTGCGTACGGTCTATGCGGCGGTGCTCGGGCGGCCCGACGCGACCGTGGCCGACAGCTTCGTCTCGCTCGGCGGCGACTCGCTCTCCTTCGTCGAGATCGCGACCCAGCTCGGCGAGCGGCTCGGCACCCTGCCCACCGGCTGGCAGCACCGGAGCATCACCGAGCTCGCCGCGAGCGCGCGGAGCCCGCGGCGCTGGCTGCGGCCCGTCGAGATCCCGGTGCTGCTGCGCGCGGTGGCCATCGTGGCCATCGTCGGCAGCCACGCCGACGTGTGGACGCTCCTCGGCGGCGCACACATCCTGCTCGCGGTGGCCGGCTTCAACCTCGCCCGCTTCGGGCTGACCGCCCCGACCCGGGTGCTGCGCGCCCGTCGGCTGCTCCGGGGTGCGGCAGCGGTCGCGCTCCCGGCCGGCCTCTGGGTCGCCGCGGTGGCCCTGGTCAGCGACCGCTACCACTGGCCGACCGCGCTGGGGCTCAACCAGGCGCTCGGCAGCGACGAGTGGACCCGCGACTGGCAGCTCTGGTTCCTGGAGGTCATCACCTGGTCGTTCGCCGGGCTCGCCCTCCTGCTCCTGGTGCCCGTCCTCGACCGGTGGCAGCGGCGTCACCGGTTCTCGGCGGCTGTCGGCGTGGTCGGCGTGACCCTCGCGGTCCGGTATCTGTGGGTCGGTCTCGAGGCCGGTGCGACCGAGCGCTACACGATCGGCTGCGTCCTGTGGTGCGTCGCGCTGGGCTGGGCGGCGGCCGAGGCCCAGCGACCGTGGCAGCGGGTGCTCGTCGCGGGGCTCGTCGTGGTGGCGACGTACGGCTTCTTCGGAGATCCGGTCCGCGAGGCCACGGTCGCCCTCGGCATCCTCGTCCTGCTGGTCCCCTGGCCTGCGCTGCTGCCGTGGCCGCTGGCGCGGCTGACCGCCGTGCTCGCCGCCTCGTCGCTGTGGATCTACCTCACCCACTGGCAGGTCTATCCGGGGCTCGAGGCCGCCGGCCTCGGGTGGCTGGGTGTCCTCGCCTCCCTCGCCGCCGGGGTGGCTGTCGCACTCGGTCCGGCCGCATGGGTCGCTCGCGCCAGGGTCGCTAGATTGACGGCGTGAGGATCACGGTCGTACGCGGGGACATCACCGAGCAGCACGTCGATGCGGTCGTGAACGCCGCCAACTCCTCGCTCTTGGGCGGCGGAGGGGTGGACGGGGCGATTCACCGGCGCGGCGGCCCGACGATCCTCGAGGAGTGCCGGCGGCTGCGGGCGGGTCACCTCGGCGGTGGTCTCCCGGTCGGGCAGGCGGTCGCGACGACGGCGGGGAACCTGCCCGCACGGTGGGTGATCCACACGGTCGGCCCCGTGTTCGGCGACGCCCAGGACAACACCGGCCTGCTGGCCTCGTGCTTCCGTGAGTCGCTCCGGGTCGCCGACGAGCTCGGGGCGCGCACGGTGGCGTTCCCGGCGATCTCGACCGGCGTCTACCGCTACCCGCTCGAGGAGGCTGCGTACGTCTCGCTGTGGACCCTCGCCCGGACGCCGACCTCCGTCGAGGAGGCGCGCCTGGTGCTCTTCGACCAGAAGGCGTACGACGCCTTCGACCGCGCCCACGCGGCTCTCGATCCCTCGGACGCCGAGGTCGAGGCCGAGCTGCGGAGCATGCCGGAGAAGATGTGGCGGGAGACGTTCGAAGCGGCCGACGGGCTGACGGCCGAGGACCGCGACTGGACGTGGGGAGGCGGCCAGAAGATGGAGAGCGGCGCGACCCAGGCGCCGTACCCCGTCTACAGCGACCGGGTCCGACAGCTCTATGTCTCGCTGCCAGGCGCCAACATCGACTGGATGAAGTGGATGAGCGGCAACCCGCTCCTCTCCGACCCCGCCCGTCTCGCCGACCTGCCCGCCGCTGACGCCGCCCGCCTGGCGACCGTCTACAGCCGCGGCGAGCGGTTCAGCGACGGCGTCTTCGGACGTGCCCTCCAGGACGGCTCCCTCGACGCGATCGTCGCGCGGCTGCGTACCTGGTACGACACCGAGCGGTGAGATCATGCCCTTGTCTCGGGACCTAAGGGGATGTTGTGAACTCTCGTGTTGTCGTTGTCGTTGTCGGCGTCGTGATTGTGCTGCTGATGGTCGGTGGTGGCGTCTGGAAGTGGCGCAGCGGACTGACGCCGCACTATGAGAAGGCGACGGTCTGCGGCGTACGGACCGACCTCGTCGAGGACCTGCTCGACACGGACAGATTCGTGGAGAGGTATGGCTTCGGGAGGCGCTGCTCGGCCGTCGTCGGCGGAGAAGGCTCTGACGACGGCGAGCTCGAGTTCACGCTGCTCGCCGATGATGCGGAGACCTGGCCGAGGCGGCTCCGGACGGTGGAGTCGAGCGCTCACCGGATGAGCTTCAACGGCGGGCTCGCCGGCTTCGAGCGCACCGACGACAATTTCGAGGGCAGGTGGGTGTGCTCGCGATACTGGCCGGGGCTACCGGCGGTCTCCGTCTGGTCCTCCTCCGAGATCGAAGGATCCGCGAAGGCGTTCGGCAAGGTGCTCAGGGCGGCTGCCGAGTACGCCGCCGGCTGCGACGCCGATCCTCTCGACGGACCCTTCGAGGCGTACGCCGAGCCGACCGCCTGCGGGATGAGCACCGGGCGTGTCGCGTCGGTGCTCGGCACCGACTTGTTCAGGGGCTCCGATCCCGAACCGCTGCCTCTCGGGGATCGGGGAAGCTGGTCCTGTGCCGTCGTCAGTGACAGCGTCGGCGGGGAGGTCGGCAGCGTCGTGGCGGCGGCGTCGGTCGAACAGGACGACTGGGAGGTCGAGCACCGGCGGATCGGCGCGGTGAAGGAGTCGTTCGCGGTGGCCGGTGGGCGGGCGTACGTCGATGGTGGCGGGCGTGCTGCGCGGGGCTTCTGGGCGTGTGATCTGGGGCCGGATGTGGTTGGTGGTGGCATGGTCGCCACGGTCGGGGCTGCTGGGGTTTCGTCGCGGCCTTTGTCTCTGGGGGACGTTCGGGCGATGGTCGCTGAGGTTGCGGGTGCTGTTGGTTGTGGGGCGCGCGGCGAGTGACTTGTCTCGGTGGTCGAGCTTGTCGATACCACCGTGTGCGTAACCGTTCCTTGGTGCTGGTCTGGGCCGCCGACCCGTTCTTGAGGGTCTTCTCGATCTGCTCCGGCGTCAAGGACGGCCTTCGGGCGCCGGCTTCGCCGGGCGCGCGACATGGTGTGTCACGGACCAGTGATGCCCCGGTGGTCGAGCTTGTCGAGACCACGCGTGCGTGATCGTTTCTTCGTGGTTGGGGTGGGCCGCCGACCCTTTTCTGAGGGTCTTCTCGCCGGGCCCCGGAGTAAAGGACGGCCTTCGGCCGCCGGCTTCGCCGGCCGCGCGACATGGTGTGTCACGGACCAGTGATGCCCCGGTGGTCGAGCTTGTCGAGACCACCCTGTGCGTAACCGTTCTTCGTGGTTGGTGTGGGCCGCCAACCCGTTCTTGAGGGTCTTCTCGATCTGGTCCGGCGTCAAGGACGCCCTGCGGGCGCCGGCTTCGCCGGCCGCCTTCGGCGGTCCTGGACTCCGGACCAGATCGAGAAAAGATTTGGCTGGCTATCGGGGTGGCGGCCCGGGTGTGGCGCAGCGAGATTCTTGTACGGGATCGGACTGCTTGGGGGAGGGATGGTGGCCCTTCGGGCCACTTATCATCCACAGGAACGAGGCCGTTCGCTGACCGCGAAAAAGCAGTCTGACCTGGATAAATAGGTGGCCCCGTGGGTGCTTTGCGAGTAGAATCAGACCTATCACAGCACACCTCTGAAGGGAGGGACGCGATGAGTCTCGGCCGCGAGATCGACCACTGGGGTACCAACCCCGGTGACGCGATCGACGCCGCCCTGAGCACCATCGAATCCTCCCTTCGAGAGCTGCTGTCCAGCGACCCTGTCTATTGGCGGACCGGGCAGAAGAAGGACCTGCTCGAACGACTCGAGAAGCTCCAGGCCCAGCAGGCCGCGGTGAAGCTGCGGGTCCTCGCTTCTGCCGGCGACATTGCCGAAGAGACCGGCGCCAAGGACGCGTCGGGGTGGTTGCGGACCGAGCTGTTGGTCGACAAGGCCGTCGCGCGGGCCCAGGTGAAACTCGCTGCTGGCGTCGCGAAGTACGAGCGTGTCGCGGCCGGTCTCGCTGCTGGTGAGGTGTCCCAGGACAAGGCCCGGGTGATCACGAAAGCCCTCGACGCGATCGAGGCAGATCCGGTCGCCAGCACCGAAGACGTTGCGTTGGCCGAGAAGCTGCTGGTCGACTACGCCACCCGGCTGACCGCCAACGAGCTCCGCATCGTAGGCAAGCGCATCCTGGCCGAGATCGACCCGGCCAGGTTCGAGGACGCCGAAGCCAAAGCACTGTTGGCCGAGGAAGAACGCGCCCAGCAGAAGACCGCGCTCCGGATCTGGGACAACCACGACGGCACCATCGGGTTCGACGGTGTTCTGCCGACCTCGGTCGGGATGCGGTTCAAACGGCTGGTCGAGGCCTACGCCCAGCCCCGCAAACAACAACTCCTCGACAAAGGTGCTCCGTTGCCCCCGTGGGGACGGTTGATGGGCCAAGGCTTCGCCCGGCTCTTGGAGACCGTCGACCCGGCCGCCCTACCCCGGCACGGTGGTGACGCGACCACCATCAACGTGGTGATCTCCCTCGAGGAGCTCCGCAAAGACCTCGGGATCGCGACCCTGGGCTACGACGAGACCAACGGCGCCACCATCAGTGCGGCGGAGGCCCGCAAGATGGCATGCAACGCCACCATCATCCCCTGGGTGCTGGGCGGAGACGGCGAGATCCTCGACGTCGGACGGGCCAGCAGGCTCTTCCAGCCCATCCAACGCAAAGCGCTACGCCTACAGCACAAGTGCTGCCAAGCAGATGGCTGTGACATGCCACCCGAATGGTGCGACGCCCACCACCTCGACCCCTGGGCCACCGGCGGCACGACGAATCTCAAGGACGGCGCCCTCCTGTGCCCACATCACCACCGCCTGGCCCACAACCCCGCCTATGTTCATGAACGGTTGCCGGACGGCACCATCCGCTTCACCCGCCGCCCCTGAGTGCTCCGTCGGATACCCGCCGGAAGTGTCCGGTGGCTCGCCCTAGGTTCTGGGCATGAGCACGCATGTGGACATCGATCCGGCCATCCTCTACTTCGGGACGCCGGTGGTGGTGCTTTCGACGCTCAACGAGGACGGCAGCACGAACCTGATGCCGATGTCGTCGGTGTTCTGGCTGGGACGTACGGCGGTCCTCGGGATGGGGGCCTCGTCGCAGACGGCGCGCAACCTGAGGGAGCGGCCCGAGATCGTCCTCAATCTTCCCAGCGTCGACCTGGTGACCCAGGTGGACCGGCTGGCGCTGACGACGGGCAGTGCGGCGATGTCGGCGGCGAAGGCGGAGCGTGGGTACGTGCACGTGGCCGACAAGTACGGGCACGCCGGGTTGACGGCGTACGGATCGGACACGGTGCTGCCGACGTCGGTCGCCGAGTGCCCGGTGCACATCGAGGGGACGATCTCGGCGATCCACGAGCTCGGGGAGCCGAAGCTGCTCGCCGTGGAGGTGGCGGTGACGGCGGTGCGGGTCATGCCTGACGTACGCCTCGAGGGTCATCCCAACCGGATCGACCCGGATCGGTGGCGGCCGCTGGTGATGAGCTTCCAGCAGTTCTACGGGCTGGGGGAGCGGGTGCATCCGTCGCGGTTGGCGAGCATCGACGAGGAGCTCTACCGCTGACCGGCGCCGGATCGATACATCCGGGCGGCGGAATGTGGTTCCGGTCGACATAGACCTGTGGCGAGCGTCACATCTACCGTCGATCTGCCCGCCGGTAAGCGGCGGGCGGGTCTCGCTCAGGAGGATCGGTCATGCGTCTCGGGTCACGGATCTCACCCAGGTTCCGGCAACGACGGATCGGTGCGGCGCTCGCGGGCCTCGGGCTGGTGCTCACCGGCGGTACGGCGATCGCGGTCGCGCCCTCCGCAGAGCCTGCGGCGGCCGCCGGCACGTGGACGGCCCGGACCGCGGGAGGGATGACCACCCAGCTGTACGTCCCCAGCACCTCTCCGACGCTCGGCACCGGGCGTGCGCTCATGGTCAATCTGCACGGCTGCGTCCAGACATCGGCCAACCTGCGCGACGGCGGCAACTGGACCGCGACCGCCGACGCCCGCGGCATGGTCGTCGCGGTCCCCGCGGCGCCGAACGGCGGCGTCATCCTCGGCTGCTGGGACTACTACGACAGCAACCACTCCCGGACCTCGCCGAGCCGGCACGACGACAACCTCCTCCAGCTGGTCAGCGACCTGCTCGCGGATCCGGCGCTCGACATCGACCCCGACCAGGTCTACCTCTCCGGGCTGTCCTCCGGCGGCGGCGAGACGATGGTGATGGGGTGCCTCGCGCCCGACGTCTTCGCCGGGATCGGGATCAACGCCGGGCCGTCGGTCGGGACGACCTCGGGGCAGATCGGGTCCGTGGCGGTCACCCAGTCGCAGGTCACCAACACCTGCCGGACCTTCGCCGGCTCGGCCTCGTCGGGTTTCGGCAGCCAGGTCACCTCGGTGATCTACGGCTCCAACGACACGACCGTCGCGCCCGGCTACAACACCCTGAACGCGCAGGTCATGGCCGGGATCTACGGTGCCTCCTCGCAGTCCTCGTTCTCGCTGTCGGGGCTGGCCGGCAACAACACCGCCGGTTCCGGGACGCTGTGGTCGGACGGCAGCGGCCCGCGGGTATCGCTGATCCAGAACACCGGGATGGGCCACAACTGGCCGGCCGGCGGTGGCCCCGGTGGCTCCTACATCACGACGAACTCGATCGACTACCCGGCGTACGTCACGGACTTCTTCTTCGACAACAACCGCCGCGTCGATCGGAGCACCGAGCCGACGGACCCGCCCACGGAGGAGCCCACCGACCCGCCGACCGAGCCCGGCCTCTACTGCGGCTCGGCGACCAACGCCCAGCACCAGGCCGCCGGGCGGGCGCACTCCTACGGGACCAACCCCTACAACCCGTACTACGCCGATGTCTCGGAGGACTACATGGGCCAGGGCGACGCCACCGTGACGACCCTCCAGGAGTCGGCGGGCGGCCGCTTCGACGTGGTGACGACCTGCTGACGTAGGCTTCGTGTCCCGACGGAACGAGGTGCAGCATGACAGCGAGCAAGTCGGCTCGTGAGAGGAAGGCAGCCTCGCAGGCCGGGCCCCTGGCCACGGTGAGGATCGATCTCGACGAGCAGCAGCAGTTCGTCTACAAGGTCACCTGCACGGAGTGTGTCGTCCGGGACCGGATCAAGTGGGCGACCTATCGCGCCGGTGAGGACAACGGCTTCATGGCGGCGATGGACCGATGGATCTTCCACCTCACCCAGAAGCACCCCGAGGCGGACGCACCGTGCCTGAAGTTCCTGCCCGAGGCCCAGCAGCGGCAGCAGGAGCGGCGGGACGCGCGGTCGTCCGGCTGACGGCTCAGCCGTTCGACGCCGCGGCCTTGATCTCCTCGAACTGCGCGCCCATCCGGGCGGCGAGGGCCTCAGCGGCACGCAGCGGGCGCACCATCACCTTGAAGTCGACGATCTTCCCCTCCTCGTCGTAGGTGAGGAAGTCGCAGCCGTTGAGGTCGAGGCCATCGACCTTGGCGGTGAACTCATAAGCGTGGTGGGCGCCGTCGTGGATCTCGCGTACGTAGGTGAAGTCCTCGAACACCTTCACCACCGCGCGCAGGATCGCGGCGGTGATCGCCCGGCCGGGGTAGGGCTTGAACGCGACCGGGCTGGTGAACACGACGTCGTCGGCCAGCATCGACTCGACGGCGTCCATGTCCTTGGCCTCGATCGCCTCACGGAAGGTGGTCATTCGGGCTCCTCCTGGGTCGGTGGTGCAAGAGAGCCTAGAGGGAGGGGCGTTGCGGCGCGCTGTTCCCCACCGTCCCGCCGCCGCCGAGCGCGTAGCCGATGCCGATGCCCACCGCGGCGGGGGCGAGGACGAGACCGGTGAGGAACGGGGTCAGGTTCCAGAAGTCGCTCCACAGCACGCCGAAGTCGCGACCCTCCTCGAACCAGATCCGGAACGGACCGCTGAGGCCGACCGCGCCGGCGATCACTGCCCACCGCACGAACACGGGCACGAGACGCTTCGCGTGGTATCCGTCCCACAGGCCCCAGAGCCCGGAGACGGCGAGCAGCAGTGCGAAGTAGAGCAGGCCGGCGCCGATGGTGGCGTCCTCCGCGCGGAAGAGGATGTCTGTTGCGATCGAGAACAGGATGCTGCCGCCGACCATCACGGTCAGCCGTACGAAGAGCTTCATGTCTTCAGGATCCTGGATCGAAGGCGCGAGGCGCATGAGCGCCGGTACTCAGATCCGCGGGAACGGCTCGGCGCTTGACAGCCGCCGAGAGGAACGACAGGGTCGCGACGGTGGAGTCGAGCAGCGACCGGCAGACCGGCCGGGACCCCGGGTTCGTGCCGGGAGGCGCGGTCCGTCCGACGACGATGCCGCTCGCCGCTGCCAGGGGCACGGGCAAGGTGGCCGCCCTCACCTTCGACGACGGTCCCAACCCCGGCGAGACCGATCGCTTGCTGGACGTTCTGGCAGCTCACGAGGTCACCGCGGTGTTCTGCGTCATCGGCCAGAACATCACCGCCCACGGCGGCGCCGAGATCCTGAGGCGCATCGTCGCCGAGGGCCACACGCTGTGCAACCACTCCACCTCCTACGCCGACATGGGCAGCTGGTCCCATGCCGAGGTCGAGCGGGATCTCGAGGCCACCCTCGCCACGATCCGAGAGGTGCTGGGTGACCCGACCCAGCAGGTGCCCTACTTCCGGGCTCCGAACGGCAGCTGGGGCATCACCGGAGAGGTCGCCGCAGCCCTCGGCATGCAGCCGCTCGGGCTGGGCAACGTGGTCTTCGACTGGGACGGCAACGACCTCTCCGAGGAGACCCTGACGAACAACCTCCGCGCGGCGATCCAGCCCGGCGCGGTGGCCCTGGCCCACGACGGTGGCGGCAACCGCGAGAACACCGTCCGCGCGGTCGAGACGGTGCTCCCCGAGAAGCTCGCCGAGGGATTCACCTTCACCCTGCCGCAGGGCGGCGTCACGGCGTGACGGTCAGCTCGGTTCGCGAGCTGTCCGGCGTGAGCTCGAACGCGGCGGTCGAGTCCTCGATGCCGACCCGGTAGTCGCCCGCCCAGCCGCGCACCTTCACCCGCCCCTCGGAATCGGTGCGCAGGTGCGTCGGCCCCAGCCACCACTCCTGCTTCACCAGGCGGTGGAGCGCGTCGTACGCCGGTTTCGGGGTGCCGTCGGCACGCACCAGCCCCGCGGGCGCGCCGAGCCAGGACCCGAGATCGGTGAGGCCCCAGTAGGTGACCGCCTCGACCGACGGGTGCGAGAGCAGGGTGCGGTAGTGGCGTACGAGCTCGTCGGCCTGACGCTCCTCGCCCTCGGGGGTCGAGGGCCAGCTGGGCACCTGGTGGTCGTTGAGGTCCTCGATCTCGGCCGGCATCAGGTCGCCGGAGAGGAGCGTCGTCTCGCTGAGGTGCAGAGGGAGGCCGAAGCGGGCGAACCGCTCGAGGACCTCCAGGGTCCGCTCCTCACCCCAGTAGCCCTGGTGCATGTGGCTCTGCAGGCCGATCGCGTCGACTCGGATCCCTGCCTCGAGCACGCCCTCGATGAGGCACTCGTAGGCCGTGGACATGTCGAAGTCGTTGAGGACGAGACGTACGCCGGGGTCGGCTGCCCGCGCCTCCTCGAAGGCCAGGCGTGCCATCGGGATGCGGCCGAGCTGCCGGCACAGCCGGGTGATGGCGTTCTGGCGGTCCTCGTTGTCGAAGACCGGCATGATCACCAGCTCGTTGACCGCGTCCCAGGTGTCGACCAGCCCGCCGAACGCGGTGACCTCGCGGCGGATCCGGGCACGGAGCACCTCCTCGACCTCCGCGGTCGGCGCGTCGAGGAGCCAGGCAGGGGAGAGGGTGTGCCAGGCCAGCGGATGCCCCTTGAGGGACACTCCGCGGTCGCGAAACCAGCGCGCCGCGGTGAGCAGGCGCTCGGTCTCGGGCTCGCCTCGCACGGGCTCGAAACCGGACCAGTAGAACGGGAGCGTCGCCGTGTTGAACAACCCCAGCCAGAGGTCCACGAGCCGCTCGGCGGTCTCGGGGTCGGCGCCGCCGAAGACCGCACCGGGAGACTCGGCCGTGTCGGCGTTGGCCAGACCGATGAAGTCGAAGCCGATGTTGCCGAAGGCGAAGGCGTGGCGGGTCTGCTCGACGACCACCTCGGTGTCGGCGTAGGCGCTGCCGTCGGGACGGAGCAGCGTCAGCATCGCCTCGTGGGAGCGGTGACGGAGGGTCGGATCGGGGGAGAGCAGCTGGTTCACAGGAGACCTTCGGGGGTGAGGTTACGCGGGTGTAAATCGTTATCGACAACGATTGAAGAGCGCAAGGGTCTGCTCGGGTGGAGGACGGCACCGGTCGGCTAGATTGCGCATCGTGAGTGGATCGACGAGCAGTCGGAGTGCCCTGGTGGTCGGCGCGGGGATCGGAGGGCTCACCGTCGCGCTCGCGCTGGCGCGGACCGGGTGGCAGGTGACCGTGCTGGAGCGGGCCCCGGAGCTCGCCGAGGTCGGGGCCGGTCTCTCGATCTGGCCGCGGGCGTGGGGCATCCTGACCGACCTCGGGGTCGCCGACCGCCTCGTCGACGGGACCCGCCCGGCGATCCAGGCGGGCTTGCGCCGCCCCGACGGGCGCTGGCTGGCGAAGGTGCGCGCCGACGCCGTCGCGCGCACCCCGGTCATGGTGCACCGAGCACGGCTGCACGAGGCCCTGGTGGCGACGCTGGCGGAGCACGAAGGAGCCGAGGTGCGCACCGGGGTCACCGTCACCGGCCTGGCCGGCCTCGACGAGCTCGACCCCCGCGGTCCGGCCGACCTGGTGGTCGCCGCCGACGGCATCCGCAGCGTGATCCGGAACGAGCTGCACCAGCGCGAGGACGTACGGCATGCCGGCTACACCGCCTATCGCGGCGTGACCGCGGAGCCGGTGTCGGGCGCCGCCTCGAGTACGGGCGGGGAGACCTGGGGGACCGGGGTGCGGTTCGGCCACGTCCCGCTGGTGGACGGCCGGACCTACTGGTTCGCGACCGCCAACCGGCCCGCCGGGGAGACCGGCGGCGATCATCACGCCGACGTCACCGCGCTGGTCGGCCACTGGCACGAGCCGATCCCGCGGCTGCTCGCCGCGACACCGCCGAGCGCGGTCATCCGTGGCGACATCTGCGACCTGCGGCTCCCGCTGAAGCGGTTCGACCACGGTCGCGTCGTACTGCTCGGCGACGCCGCGCACGCGACCACGCCCAACCTCGGCCAGGGCGCCTGCGCCGCGATCGAGGACGCCGCCGTCCTCGCCGCGCAGCTCGCCGGCCATGCTCGCATCGAGAGTGCGCTGGTGGCCTACGACCGCATCCGGCGCCCGGCGACGCAGCGGCTGATACGTGCCTCCCGGCTGGTCGGCGTGCTCGGCCAGGTCGAGAACGGGCCGGTCGTCGCGGCCCGCGACACCGGCCTCGCCGGGCTGGGCGCGATCGCGGGGCTGCTGAGCAGGTAGGCGTCACAGACGCGGGGCGAGCGGTGTCTGGATGGCCATGACGGCTACCTATCTCGCCCTGACCCTTATCGCCTCGATCGCCGCCCTCGGCGGGGCGGTGCTCAACCTGACCGGCCACCGGATACCCGTGACCGAGGCGCAACGGTTCTCGGTGCCCATGGAATGGTTGAGCTTCCCGATCGGGGTGTCCTACGCGCTGGGCTTCCTCGGTCTGCTGGTCGGGGTGGCGGTGCCGGCGGTCGGGATCGTCGCGGCCGCCGGGTTCGTGGTCTTCTTCGTGCTCGCGATCGGGGCGCACCTGCGGGTGGGCGACCGGAGTCTGGGTCGTGCCGCCGTGGGTCTTGCGCTGGCGTCGGCCACGCTCGTCGTCACCGCGATGTACGCGGCGGGGCAGGACGATCTCGGCGGGGTCGTGGCGGCGTACGTCCGTGACGTTCCGGAGCCGTGGTGGCCGGTCGTGCTGCTCGCGGTGTTCCAGATCGGCGACGCGGTGATGTGCTTCAAGCCGGTCGGGTTCATCGCCCGTTGCTTCACCGACGTCGGGCTGCCGAGGGCGCTGTGGCCGGTGATGCCGTGGGTCAAGGTCGCGGCCACGGTCGGCCTGGTCGCCGGGCTGTGGGTGCCGTACGTCGGGGCCCTGACCAGTGCGGCCCTGATCGTCTACTTCGTGTGTGCCGTCGCCGCACACATCCGGGCCCGGGACATCGGCCGCAACCTCTTCCTCAACGCCACGCTGTCGCTGGTCCTGTGCGTGGCCGTGTTCGGCTTCTGCTTCCTGCGCTGAGCCGTGTCTAGGCCGCACCGAACAGGGGCAGGCACGGCTCCACGCCGCTGACCTCGACGCCGCCGCGGTCGTTGCGCTCCCACCGCTCCCGGCCGAGCCGGAGGCGGTGGGAGACCAGCACCTCGCCGTCGCGTACGTCACGGGAGATGCCGTCGGGCTCGTAGCCGAGCTTGGTGGACACCCCGACGGAGGCGGCGTTGTCGGGGAAGGCCTCGGAGGTGGCGTACGCGGCGCCGAGGTGGTCGAAGGCCAGGGTGAGCGCGCCGAGACGGGCCTCGGTGCCGAAGCCGTGGCGGTGGTGGGGAAGGCCCAGCCAGGAGGCGGTGCTCACCTCGCGCCGCTCGGCGAACTCGGTGGCCGAGAGCCACACGACCCCGATCGGCTGCCCGTCGAGGAAGACGGTCAGGCCGAGGCTCCAGTCGCCCGGCTGCCACTCGCCGCGGCTCCCCCAGGCGCCGCGCAGCACGTGGCGCGCCCGCTCCAGCGGAGGCCGCTCGGCCCACGGGGTCTGGAAGGGCCGGTCTCCCGGCTCGTGCACGCCGTCCGCCGCGACCGCGGCCAGGCGAGCGAGCTCGTCGTCGGTCGGCAGCCGCAGCTCCAGCCGCGGGGTCCGGATCACCAGGCCGAACAGCGGCCACACCTCCGTCAGCGTCATCGGGCCATCATCGAGAGGGGCCGATGCCGCGGGCAACCGGTTATCACCGCTCGGCGCGGCCCGGGTCCCGGACGTAGTCGAGGAGGTCGGCGGCCGTCGAGGTGTAGCGGTCGACCTCCTCGCCGCTGTCGCAGGTGCACAGCACGATGGTGACCTCGCCGGCACGTGGCCAGATCGCCTCCCAGGTCGCGCCGGCCTGCTCCCAGCGGAGCAGTCGCTCGAGGTCGTCGGTCATCGCGAGTCCGCTGTGAGGTCAGCCGAGGACGGCGTCGACGGACTGGGCCCAGAGGCCGGCGGCCTCGTCGATGGCGGGGGAGTCCACCACGAGGGCCGGGATGAACCGCACGACCTGGCCCCAGGCGCCACAGGTGAGCAGCAGCAGACCACGCCTGGCGGCCTCCTGCTGGGCCGCGGCGGCGGTCGCGCCGTCGGGCTCGCCGTCGGGCGTGCGGAACTCGTTGCCGAGCATCAGCCCGAGGCCGCGTACGTCGGTGATCGCCTCGTGCTTGCTCGCGATCTGCTCCAGGGCGGAGCGGAGCTCGGCGCCGCGCTCGGCGGCGTTCTTCACCAGGCCCTCCTCCTCGATGACGTCGAGGGTCGCCAGGGCCGCCGCGCAGGCGACGGCGTTGGCGCCGTAGGTGCCGCCCTGCGAGCCCGGCCACGCCTTCGACATCAGCTCCTCGCTCGCCGCGATCACGGACAGCGGGAAGCCGGAGGCCAGGCCCTTGGCGGTCATGATGATGTCGGGACGCCCGCCGAAGTGGTCGTGTCCCCAGAACTCGCCGGTGCGGCCGAAGCCGGTCTGGACCTCGTCGATGACGAGCAGGATCCCGTGCCGGTCGGCGCGCTCGCGCAGACCGTCGAGGAAGGCCCGGTCGGCGGGCACGTAGCCGCCCTCGCCGAGCACGGGCTCGACGAGGAACGCGGCGGTGTCGGCCGGGGCGCTCTGCGTCTGCAGCGTGTAGTCGAGCTGGCGCAGCGCGAACTCGGTCGCCTGCTCCTGCGGCCAGCCGAAGTGGGGCGCGTCGGGGAAGGGGGAGACCACGACGCCCGCCATCAGCGGGCTGAAGCCGGCGCGGAACTTGGTGCCCGAGGTGGTCATGGAGGCGGCTGCGACGGTGCGGCCGTGGAAGCCGCCGTGGAAGACGATGATGTTGGGCCGGCCGGTGGCCTGGCGGGCCAGGCGGATCGCGGCCTCCGCCGCCTCCGAGCCGGAGTTGGCGAAGAACAGGCTGTCGAGGCCGGCGGGGAGCACGGAGCCGAGCCGGTCGACCAGGTCGAGGAGCGGTCGGTGCCGGACCGTCGTGTACTGCCCGTGGATCAGGTTGGCGATCTGGCGCTGGGTCGCCTCGACCACCTTCGGATGACTGTGTCCGGTGCTGGTCACGCCGATGCCGGCGGTGAAGTCGAGATAGCGACGGCCGTCCTCGTCGAAGAGCTGGACGCCTTCACCGCGAGCCGCCACGACCGGGGTTGCCTGCTTGAGGACGGGGGAGAGCGTGGCCATGGTGGACTCCTGTCGATTGTTGACAATCCGACCCGCTACTACACTAGGCCAGCGTTGGATGGCTGTCAGCCGGACGGCCGGATGCTGACCTTGGAGGCTGATGCGGCATGGGTGGAGAACCGAACGAGGCACGGGTCGTGGCAGAGGTGCCCAAGGGGCTCCTTGTCGCAGGTCAGTGGGTGGATGCGAGCGGCGGCGAGACCTTCGACGTGCTCGACCCATCGACCGGAGAGGTGCTCTGCGCCGTCGCCGACGCGACCCCCGAGGACGGCCGGCGTGCTCTCGACGCCGCTGCGGGCGCGCAGAAGGAGTTCGCCGCGACCGCGCCGCGCGCTCGGGCGGACATGCTCATGGCCGCCTTCGACCTCCTCCACGAGCGCATCGATGACCTCGCGCTGCTGATGACGCTCGAGATGGGCAAGCCGCTGGCAGAGGCGAAGGGCGAGATCGCGTACGCCGCGGAGTTCTTCCGACACTTCGCCGAGGAGGCGGTGCGGATCGAGGGTGGCTACCAGACCGCGCCGGCCGGCGGCTCCAGGTTCCTGATCACCAAGCAGCCGGTCGGTCCGGCGCTGCTGATCACGCCGTGGAACTTCCCGATGGCGATGGGGACGCGCAAGCTCGGGCCGGCGATCGCGGCCGGCTGCACCAGCATCATCAAGCCAGCCGCGCAGACGCCGCTCTCGATGCTCGCGCTGGGGGAGATCCTGCGCGAGGCCGGCGTGCCCGACGGGGTCGTCAACATCCTGCCGACCACCCGGCCGGGCGAGCTGACCGAGCCACTGCTGCGCTCCGGGGTGATCCGCAAGCTCTCCTTCACCGGCTCCACGGCGGTCGGGCGGGTGCTGCTCGCGCAGAGCGCGGAGAAGGTGCTGCGTACCTCCATGGAGCTCGGCGGCAACGCCGGCTTCGTCGTCTTCGAGGACGCCGACATCGACGAGGCGGTCGCAGGCGCGCTGGCCGCGAAGATGCGCAACACGGGGGAGGCCTGCACGGCCGCCAACCGGATCTTCGTGCAGCGCTCGGTCATCGACGAGTTCGGCGAGCGGCTCGCCAAGGCGATGTCCGAGCTGCCCGTCGGCCGCGGGGTCGAGGAGGGCGTACGCGTCGGGCCGCTCATCGACGAGACGGCCAGGGAGAAGGTGCAGACCCTCGTGGACGACGCGGTGGCCGGTGGTGCGCGGGTGCTGACCGGAGGCGCCGCCCCGGAGGGGCCGGGCTACTTCTACCCGCCGACCGTGCTGACCGGGGTGCCGGTGTCGGCCCGGATGGCCAGCGAGGAGATCTTCGGACCGGTCGCACCGCTGACCCCGTTCGACACCGAGGACGAGGTGGTCGCGGCGGTCAACGACACCGAGTACGGTCTGGTGAACTACGTCTTCACCAACGACCTGCGCCGCGGTCTGCGGGTCGCCGAGGCGCTCGAGTCCGGCATGGTCGGGCTCAACCAGGGCGTGGTCTCCAACCCCGCTGCGCCCTTCGGCGGCGTCAAGGCGTCGGGACTGGGGCGGGAGGGCGGGCGTACCGGGATCGAGGAGTTCCTCGAGACCAAGTACGTCGGGATCGCGATGTGAGGCGTGAACCGCGGGTCTAGACGTAGCCCGGGTCGTTGTCGTCGGCATGGATAAGGCGTCGTAGCGCCTCGTCCATGTGCAGCTCGACGCGCTTGAGGGTCAGCTTCACGTCGCCGGCCTCGATGGCGTCGACGATCTGGTTGTGTTCCTCGACCAGCTCGAGCGGCTGCTGGTAGGTGCCCTCCAGCGCGGTCAGGCACATCCTCGTCTCGACGATCAGGGTCTGGTGCATGCGGGCCAGGCGCCGGCTCCCGGAGCACTGCACCAGCACGTCGTGGAAGTGGAAGTCGGCGTCGCTCAGCGCCGCTGGGTCGCCCAGCTCGAGGGACTTGGTCATCGCCTCGCAGGCCGCACGGAGCTCGCGCAGCGCCGCGGGGACCCGCGCCCGGGCGATCATCGTGGCGGCGGCACCCTCGACGGCGGCCCGGGCCAGGTAGATGTCTCGGATGTCGGCTTCGTCGAGCTCGATCACGAAGAGTCCGCGGTTGGGCTCGCTGCGGAGCAGACCCTCCTGGACGAGTCGCTGCATGGCCTCGCGCAGCGGCCCGCGGCTGACGCCGAACTGGGCCGAGAGCGCGGTCTCGCTCAGCTGCGCCCCCGGCTGGAGGGTGCGCTCCATGATCGCCGTGCGCAGCTGGCGAGCGATGACCGAGGCCGTCGACTCTCTGTGCACGGGTTCGAAGCTCGATGTCGCTGTCAACGTGGTCTCCGATGGGTCACCGAGAAAAGAGTTTGATTGTTGACAATCATTGCATGTGGCCGCGGTGCCGGTGGGGGGATCGACCGTGAGCGTGCCGGGCGTGTGACGCGCCCGGCACGCTCGTCGGCAGTCGACGCTCAGACGACCTTGTCGAGCTCGGCGAGCTCCGCCTCGGACTCCGGCGTGCCCGGGATCTCGGTGCCGCGGATCGACTTTCCGGCGGTCTCGACGACGAAGAACAGCGCGATCAGACCGACCACCGATCCGGCGATCATGTAGTACGCCGGCATCAGCACATCGCCGGTGGCCCCGATCAGCGCGTTGTTGACGTACAGCGCCGTGCCGCCGAAGGCGGCGGTGGAGACGTTGTAGCCGATCGCCATGCCGCCGTAGCGCACCTGCGAGGGGAACATCGCCGGGAAGGTCGCCGAGATGGTCGCCAGCTGGGCGACGTAGACGATGCCCAGCACCGTGAACCCGAGGACCGCCGGCCAGAAGCCCTGGCCGATCAGGAGGAACATCGGGACCGACAGCACGATGAGCCCGATGAAGGAGCCGCCCCACAACGGCTTGCGGCCGACCCAGTCCGAGAGCGCTCCGGCGATCGGCAGGAAGACCAGCATCGCGATCTGTCCGAAGATGACCAGCAGGTCGGCGTCGGAGCTGGTGAAGCCGGCCTCCTCCTGCAGGTAGGTCGCCATGTAGGCGAGCAGGGTGTAGTTGGCGATGTTGAGCGCGGCGACCAGGCCGATCAGGGTGAGGATCGGCTTCCAGAACAGCGCGAAGAGGTCCTTCAGCGCGGCCCCGGCACCGCCCTCGACGGCGTCCTGCGTCTCGAGCTCCTGGAAGACCGGGGTCTCCTCGAGCCGGGTCCGGATGTAGAGGCCGATCAGGCCGATCGGACCACCGATCAGGAACGGGATGCGCCAGCCCCACTCGGTCATCGCTTCCTGGCCGATGCTCTTCTCGGTGATGAAGACGACAGCGATGGCCGCGGTGAAGCCGACGATCGTGCCGAACTCCAGGAAGCTCCCGTAGAAGCCGCGCTTCTTGTCGGGGGCGCACTCGGCCATGTAGGTCGCTGCGCCGCCGTACTCGCCGCCGGTCGAGAATCCCTGGATCACCCGGAGCAGCACGAGCAGGACCACGGCCCAGATGCCGACCGAGTCGTACGTCGGCAGGCAGCCGACCAGGAACGTGGCGGCCGCCATCAGGATGATCGTCATCGCGAGGACGCGCTGGCGTCCGATGCGGTCGCCGAGCGGACCCCAGAAGAGGCCGCCGAGCGGTCGCAGGATGAACGAGATCGCGAACGTCAGAGCGGTGCCGGCGAAGCCGTACTCCGGGAAGAAGTTGGCGGTGATCTCTGTCGCGACGTAGGCGAAGGCGCCGTAGTCGAACCATTCGGTCGCATTGCCGACCGCTGAGCCCGTGATGGCTCTTCGGAGCTTCGATTTGTCGGGTTGTGCCTCGTGGGAGGGGATGGTGGGGGTTCCGGACATTTCTTCTCACCTATTCGGTGTGATTGATGGCTGGGGACCGCTTTTGACCCGCAGTGTCGACAGTAGGTTTGTCAACAATTCTCGTCACGTTAGCGCTGTCCACGTGCTCTGGCTAGAGCGCACCGGCGGCGGCGCAGGGCGTTACGAAGGTTTATGGAAAGCCGCGACGTTACCTGAAGAGGGTGCCGAGCCCCGGCAGGGGGCGGGACGCCCGGGCGAGTCGAAGGCCTTCCCAGACGGTCACCTGGTTGGCTGTCAGCACCGGTTTGCCGAGTGCCTGCTCCAGCGCATCGATGCAGGTCAGCGTGTGCATCGCGGTGTCGGGAACGAGGACGGCCTCGGCGTCGGGGACGTCGACGGCCACGGTCATCCCGACGACCGCCTCGGGCCCGAGACGACCGACGTCGACGGCGGTGAAGATCCCGCTGGCGCCGAACGAGACCACCTCGATCCCTCCGGCCGCGAGAAAGGAGCGGAAGTGCCCGGCCAGGTCCGCTGGGTAGGACGCCGCGACGGCGACCTTCCCGAGCCCCAGGGCCCGGGCCGCCTCGACGAACGCGATCGACGTCGAGGAGGCCGGGACGCCGAGGCGCTCGGCGATCGCGGCGGCCTGGCTCGCCGCACCGTCGCCGCCGTAGACGAAGCTGCCCGACGTGCAGGCCCACATCACCGCGTCGGGGGAGTGGACGGCGATCGCGTCGGCACCCTCGGCGAGCCTGTCCGGAGAGCCGGTGTCGAGGAGCGCCTCCACGCTGTGCTCGTCCCGGTCGATGGAGGTGTGGACCAGCGGGAGCCGGATCGCACCACCCAGCGCGTTCTCGAGCGCCGGGAAGTCGTCCTCGGCCGCATAGCCCGGATAGAGCAGCCCGACGACCGGCGGGCGGGTCATGAGGCGTGCCCCCACAGGTTCTCCGTGCTCGGCGGAGTGCGTCCGACCATCCGGAGCGCGACCTCCATGGTCGCCCGGTTGGCCGAGACCACCGGCTTGCCGAGCTCTGCCTCGAGCCGGCCGATGATGTCGTACGTCGCCAGGTTGGTGCACGAGACGACGACCGCCTCGGCCGCGTGGGAGTCCGCAGCCCGCACCAGCTCGAGCGTCGTCTCGTAGGGAACCTCCCAGATGTGGTGGCCCAGCCCGAGGTCGCCCGCGCTCACGACGGTGATGCCGGCCTCGGCCAGGAAGCTGCCGAACCGGGCGGCGAGCGCGGCGTCGTAGGGGGTGGCGACCGCGACCCGGGAGACGTTCAGGGTGGCGAGCGACTCGAGCACGGCGCCGGAGGTGGTGACCGCGGGAGCGCCGCCGGCGCGGTGCATCGCGGCGGTCAGCCGGCGCTCGCCGTGCCGGCCGTGGACGAAGCTGCCGGAGGTGCAGGCGTAGACGTAGGCGTGGGGCTGGGCAGCCGACAGGTCGCGCACGGCCTGCTCGACGACCGTGGTCTCGCTGATCTCCTCGGCCATCTCGAGGGTGACCGCACGGTCGGTGTAGGGCGTGCGGGTGAAGAGCAGGCTGGTGTCGGGCGGGGCCCACCGCCACAGCTCGTGGTCGAGCACCATGTCATGGGGAACGACCACGGCGATGCGTACCGTCGGGGACATCGCACCTCGCTAGGATTGTTGACAATCTGCAATCTGGCCTCCTAGCGTAGTCTCGGATTGTTGCCGCGGTGTGTCGAACTCGACGGAGGATTCTCTTGGAGATGGCCCGGCGCCCGCCGATCACGATCCTCTGCCCGCCCGACGGCAGCAGACCAGCCGGAATGGAGAGCATCGAGGCCACCGCCCAGGTCACCTACACCGATGCCGCCGGCCTCGCCGACGCGCTCCACGGTGCCGAGGCGCTGCTGCTGTGGGACTACTTCTCCGAAGCCGTCCGCGACGCCTGGCCGAGCGCCGGCTCGCTGCGCTGGATCCACGTCGCCGCCGCCGGCGTCGACAAGCTGCTCTTCCCCGAGCTGGTGGACTCCGACGTCGTGGTCACCAACGCCCGCGGCATCTTCGACCGGGCGATGGCCGAGTTCGTGCTCGGCTCGATCCTGGCCGTGGCCAAGGATCTCCATCACAGCCACGACCTGCAGGCGACCAGAACCTGGCATCGCCGCGAGACCCGCTTGATCAGCGTCGAGACCGCGCTCGTGGTCGGCACCGGTGCGATCGGCCGCGAGACGGCCCGGCTGCTCCGGGCGGTCGGGATGGACGTACGCGGCGCCGGCCGCACCGCCCGAAGCGGTGATCCCGACTTCGGCGAGGTCGTCGCGAGCGCCGACCTGGCCGCCCATGTCGACTGGGCCGACCATGTCGTGGTGACGGCGCCGCTGACCGCCGAGACCCGAGGGCTGATCAGCAAGGACGTGCTCGCGGCGATGAAACCGGGCAGCCATTTCGTCAACGTCGGCCGCGGGCCGATCGTCGACGAGGAAGCGCTCGTCTCCGCGCTCCGCGACGGCCCGCTCGAGGCGGCGTCCCTCGACGTCTTCGAGGTCGAGCCGCTCCCGGCCGAGAGCCCGCTGTGGACGATGCCGGGAGTCGCGGTCTCGGCGCACATGTCCGGCGACTACGAGGGCTGGCGGGAGGCACTTGCGCGTCAGTTCGTCGACAACGCCCAGCGCTGGCTGCGCGGTGAGCCGCTGCTGAACATCGTCGACAAGCGCCACGGCTTCGTCGTCGGCCAGGAAGGGGGGCGGGCATGACCGAGCCCGGCCTCAGCGCCCTGACCGCCGCCGAGCTCGTCGCCGGCTACCGGTCGGGTGCCTTCACCCCGCTCGACGCGACCCGGGCGGTGCTCGACACGATCGCGGAGCGCGACCCGGCGGTGAACGCGTTCGTCCGGGTCGACCCGGACGGTGCGCTGGCGCAGGCGACCGGGTCGACCGAGCGGTGGCGTGCCGGGCGTCCGCTCGGCAGTGCCGACGGCGTACCGACCTCGGTCAAGGACATCTTGTGGACTGCAGGATTGCCGACAATCCGCGGCACCTGGCTCATCGACGAGGCCGGTCCCTGGCCGGAGGACGCGCCCGCGGTCGCGCGGCTGCGTGAGGCCGGTGCCGTGATCATCGGGAAGACGACGACTCCGGAGTTCGCCTGGAAGGGCGTGACCGACTCGCTGCGCCACGGCTCCACCGGCAACCCGTGGGGCCCCGACCTGACCTCGGGCGGCTCCAGCGGTGGCGCCGCCACGGCGGTCGGCCTCGGCATGGGCCCCTGGGCGCTCGGCACCGACGGCGGCGGTTCGGTCCGGATCCCGGCATCGTTCACGGGCACCGTGACGATCAAGCCGACCTACGGTCTGGTGCCGCTCTATCCCGCCAGCCCGTTCGGCACCCTTTCCCACGCCGGCCCGATGACCAGGACCGTGACCGACGCCGCGGCGCTGCTCGACGTGATCGCCGGCTTCGACTCCCGCGACTGGTCGGCCATGCCCACGCCGAGGACCTCCTTCCTGGCGGGGCTCGACGAGGGTGTCGACGGGCTGCGGATCGGGTTCTCGCCCACGCTCGGGTACGTGAAGAACGACCCGGAGGTCGAGCAGCTCGTCCGCACAGCCGTCACCGTGCTGGCATCCGAGGGCGCTCATGTCGAGGAGGTGGACCCCGGCTTCGCCGACCCGGTCGAGGCCTTCGACGTGCTCTGGTTCTGCGGCGCGGCCAAGGTCGTCGACGCCTACCCGGCTGGCGCGATCGACCGGATCGACCCGCTGCTGCGCGAAGGCATCGAGACCAAGGGCCGCGGCTCCGCGGCCGACTACCTCGACGCGACCGCCGTCCGGATGGACCTCGGCCGGCTCATGGGGCGGTTCCACGAGACGTACGACCTGCTGGTCACCCCGACCATGCCGATCACCGCCTTCGAGCGCGGGCTGCAGGCGCCGCAGGGGTGGCCCTCGCCGTGGTGGCCGAGCTGGACGCCCTACACCTACCCCTTCAACATGACCCAGCAGCCGGCGGCGAGCGTGCCGTGCGGGACCACCGAGGCGGGTCTGCCGGTCGGCCTCCAGATCGTCGGCGCCCGCCATGACGACGCCCGGGTGCTGCGTGCGGCGCGGGCGTACGAGCGGGCCAGCGGTGAGCAGTTCGCCCGACCTGTCGACAATCCACGAGGAGCCCGATGAGCCGATACATCACCGTCACCCTGGAGCGCCGCGGAGTCTCCTGCCTCGCCCGTCTTCTCGACGAGGAGGCGCCACGTACCGCCGGCGCCGTGTGGGACGCGCTGCCGCTCAGCGGACAGGTCTTCCACGGCAAGTACGCCCGCAACGAGATCTACCACCTGGTGCCCGCCTTCGCCGCGAAGGAGCCCGGCAAGGAGAACACCACGGTCACCCCGATCCCAGGCGACCTGTGCTACTTCGCCTTCTCCTCCGACGACCTCGGCAACCCGTCCTACGGCTACCCGGAGGACCGCGGCCCGGCAGAGCTGACCGAGATCGTCGACCTCGCCCTCTTCTACGGCCGCAACAACCTCCTCATCAACGGCGACCAGGGGTGGGTGCCGGGCAACGTCTTCGGCACCGTGATCGACGGCCTCGAGGAGATGGCGCAGGCCTGCCAGGACGTCTGGATGAACGGCGCCACCGACGAGATCCTCACCTTCACCCGCTCCCACGAGGACACTCCGTAGGGTCCTCGACAAGGCTCGGGTCTATAGGGTTTGAGCATGTCTTGGTTGGAGCGCAACACCCATCACTGGGACGACTGGTCCCTGGCCGAGCTCGTCGAGGCCAAGCAGGGGCAGCGGGTCAGTCTCGTGGTCCCGGCGCGCAACGAGGCCGCGACCGTCGGCGACCTGGTCACCACGCTGCGCACCAGCCTGATGGAGACCTCGGACCTGGTCGACGAGCTCGTCGTCATCGACTCCGACTCCTCCGACGACACCGCGCGGATCGCCTCGGACGCGGGTGCCGACGTCTACGCCTCGGCCGCGATCCGGCCCGATCTCGGCTCCTACCCCGGCAAGGGCGAGGCGATGTGGAAGTCGCAGTTCGTGACCACCGGCGAGCTCATCGTCTTCATGGACGCCGACCTGACCGACTGGGACACCCATTTCGTACGCGGCCTGGTCGGCCCCCTTGTCAACAATCCGACGATCGAGCTGGTCAAGGGCTTCTACCGGCGCCCCGGCGAGCACGGTCTCGACGGCGGCCGGGTCACCGAGCTCGTCGCGCGCCCCTTGCTGGCCCTGCATCGCCGGCCGCTGCGCGACCTGATCCAGCCGCTGGCGGGGGAGTGGTCGATCCGCCGCTCGCTGTTCGAGCGGCTCCGGGTCCCGACCGGCTACGGCGTCGAGCTCGCCGCGCTCGTCGACACCCTGGACACCCGCGGGATGGACGCGATCGCGCAGGTCGATCTCGGCCAGCGCGACCACAGCCACCAGGATCTCTTCGACCTCGGCCTGATGGCCACGCAGATCGTGGGCATGATGTCGCGGCGCCTCGGCACCGGCCCGGCGGGCGACGACGTGGAGATGCGGCAGTACATCCCGATCGACGGCTCCACCAAGGTGCTCGACCGGAGCGTGAGCCTGCTGGAGCGGCCGCCACTGAGTGACGGCCCGGGCGGTATGGTCGCCTGATGCTGCGCCTCGGACGACACGAATTCGGTGATGACGACGCGCTGATGATGGCGATCGTCAACCGCACGCCGGACTCGTTCTTCGACAAGGGAGCGACCTGGGCCGAGGACGCGGCCTTCGATCGCGTACGCCTGGTCGCCTCCCAGGGCGCGGAGATCGTCGACATCGGCGGGATCAAGGCGGCCCCCGGGGCCGAGATCGGCGCCGCGGAGGAGAAGTCCCGAGTCGTCGACTTCGTGGCCCGGGTGCGCGAGGAGTTCCCGGCGCTGGTGATCTCGGTCGACACCTGGCGCGCCGAGGTCGGCGACGCGGTGTGCGCGGCCGGTGCCGACCTGATCAACGACGCCTGGGGCGGTGCCGACCCGGAGCTCGTCGACGTCGCCGCCGCCCACGGCGCCGCGATCGTGTGCACCCACACCGGCGGCGTGACGCCGCGGACGCGGCCCTACCGGATCGAGTACGACGACGTGGTGCGAGCGGCGATCGACGACACCCTCGCCTACGCCCAGCGTGCCCTCGACGCCGGCGTCGCCAAGGACTCGATCGTGATCGACCCGGCCCACGACTTCGGCAAGAACACCTTCCACTCCCTCGAGATCACCCGACGGCTGGGGGAGATGGTCGAGACCGGCTGGCCGGTGCTGGTCTCCCTCTCCAACAAGGACTTCGTGGGGGAGACCCTCGACCTGCCGGTCGGGGAGCGTCTCCTCGGCACCCTGGCCGCGACGTCGGTCTGCGCGCTGGCCGGGGCCCGCATCTACCGGGTCCACCAGGTCGTCGAGACCCGGCAGACCGTCGACATGGTCTGGACGATCGCCGGGCGCCGCCGTCCGGCGCGAGCGATCAGGGGGCTGCAGTGACGCGAGTGGCGCTGGTTCCGGGATGCCTGGCCCTGCTGCCGGAGTACGCCTCGCTCGACGACCCCGTCGACGAGCTCCGCTCAGCCTGCCTGGCCGCGGTGGCCTGGCTGGGTGAGGACGTACGCGTGATCGCCGGTGCGCAGGGCGCCCGGGTCGCCGCCGCCCTGCTGGCCGAGGTCGGCACGGCTCCGGTGACCGACCAGGAGGCGGCGTACCTCATCGTCGGCAACGGCTCGGCCCGCCGCACCGAGAAAGCGCCCGGCCACCTCGACCCGCGGGCCGCCGAGTTCGACGACGCCCTGGGCAAGGCGTTG
This sequence comes from Nocardioides luteus, assembly GCF_015752315.1. Taxonomy (NCBI): domain Bacteria; kingdom Bacillati; phylum Actinomycetota; class Actinomycetes; order Propionibacteriales; family Nocardioidaceae; genus Nocardioides; species Nocardioides luteus. The sequence goes on along the minus strand of NZ_JADOVJ010000001.1, from coordinate 3,177,019 downwards.
ACGACGCCCGACGCCGAGGCGCTGGCCGCGCTCGATCTCGGCCTGGCCGACGAGCTGTGGGCCGACGTCGGCCCGATCGTGGAGGCCGCCGATCTGATGCGTGGCGTCGCGACGGTGGCGGTCGACTACGACGACGACCCCTACGGCGTGCGCTACTGGGTGGCCCGCTGGGCTGCTCACCCGGCGTAGTCCACCCACCAGCGCGCCTTGTAGATCTGTCCGCCCGGAAGCGTGCGGGAGTCGGTCGGGCGATGCAGCCGCACGGTCGAGGTGCACCACGAACACGGGTTGCCCGGCTCGCTCCGGGTGGTGATCACCTGCCCGGTCGCCGGGTTGGTGGTGACCGACTTGACCCCTGCCACATCGATCGTCTCCGCGCCGGCGTAGTCGCTGTGGAAGGTCCCGGTGGCCTTGTCCACCTGGTAGACGCGGGTGCCTGTGGTGACCCAGAGCCGGTCGGGACGATGCGGGACCAGCTGGAGGTCATGACCCCAGTCGGTCGGCAGCGGATGAGCGATCGCCCGCGAGATGGTCGGATCGGCACGCGTCCCGCCGATCCTCAGTCCCACCAGCTCGTGGTCGCCGAGGGTCCACAACAGCCGGGTGGCCGGGTCCCAGACCGCGCCGTGGGCTCCGGCGAGCGGAAGCTGGGCGTACGCCGCGGAGCGCCGCCCCTGCGAGGCGGTGTAGACCCGGACCCAGCCGCCCGTGCTCGCCGTGACGGCCACGTTGCCGCCCGGCAGCAGCTCGATGCTGTGCGCGTTGTCGGCGCGGCCGACATCAGCGGCCCAGTAGGACCCGCGGCCGCTGGGGTAGGGGACCACCGCGGCCAGTCCGTAGGAGTCGGTGGTCAGCAGGTATCGACGTCCGTCGTGGTGGCGGAGCTTGGCCTCGTCGGGCAGGCCCCAGTTGTCGGTGAGGTCGCCAAAGCCCTCGGCGGCTGTCGGCCGCCAGGCCCACTTCTCGGCGCCGCTGGTCCAGTCGGCGTCGTCGGGGTCGAGGACGATGATCCGGTCGCTGGCCTGATCGGTGACCACGATGTCGTACGGCCCGGCGCTCACCGGTTGCGCGACGGCCGGAGCCGGGGCGAACGAGCTGATCAGGGTGATGGCGGTGAAGACGACGGTGAGGACTGGCAGATGGGGGACTGACAGGCGCATGGACTCTCCCTGAGAATGGCTGGTCCATTCAGGGAAGCGAGGTCACATGAGCGCGGGATGAACTCCCGCGGGCGCCTAGCGGAGCAGGTCGGTAAGCCCTGCCGCGTACGTCTTCGGGGTGACGTCGCCCAGCATCAGCCGCTGCAGGATGAAGCCGGGCAGCAGGCCGGTGAGCACCATCGCGATGCGCTCGGGATCGGCGTCCTCGCGGAACCGGCCGGCCTCGATGGCGGCCTCGGCGTAGGTGCGCCAGGCGCCCCGGATCCGCCGGGCCTCGGGAGCCATCAGGTCGCGCACCTCGGGGTCGCGCGCGGCCTCGGCCCAGGTCTGCAGGGCGATCTTGGGGAGGTCGACGCCGAGCTCCGCCGAGATGTCGAGGAGGTGCTGGGTCGCCGCCTCGATCGCCACCTCGGGCGGGGGAGCGGTCGAGCCGGAATCCGGGTCGGGGGTGAACCGGGTGATCGCCTCGGCGATGGTCGTCAGGCCTGACTCGGCGATCGCGCGGATGATGTCGTTCTTGCCCCGGAAGTAGGTGTAGACCGAGCCCGCGGACAGGCCGGACTCCTTGATGACCGCGGCCATCGTCGTCTTGTGGAAGCCGTCGCGCTCCACGCACCGCAACGTCGCCGCGATGATCTGCTGGCGCTTCTCGGCGCGGTGCTCCTCGCTGATCTTCGGCATGGCGGCAGCATACCTCAAAAGAAAACGAACATTCATTCTTGATAAATCCGACGAGACGGAGGAGAGTGTCCCTCAAAGAGAATGAACATTCGTTTTTTTAAGGAAGGGCTCGATATGTCCACGTCAGTGAAAGCCGTGATCGGGGTCAGCCTCGGTCTGGTCACCTTGCTCACCCTGCTCATCACCGCGTTCGCCTGGCCCTCCAGCGAGATGGAGCCGCGCGCACTGCCGTTGGCCGTCGCCGGTCCGGCAGAGGCGGTCACCCAGATCGAGACGCAGCTTGCCGCCACCGCAGGGGAGGACGCCTTCGACGTCACCGCGGTCGCCGACCGGGAGGCAGCGGTCGAGGCGATCGAGGACCGCGAGGCGTACGGCGCGATCGTCGTCGGCCCCCAGGGTCAGGAGGTGCTGACCGCGTCGGCCGCCAGCGCCAACGTCGCCCAGCAGCTGACCGCGATGGCGACCGCGATGGGCGCCGAGACCGGCACCGCTCCGACGGTGACCGATGTCGTCGCGGCCCCCGAGGACGACCCGCGCGGTCTCGTCTTCGGCACGGCCGCCCTACCTCTCGCGCTCGGCGGGATCATGGCCGGCGCGATCACGTCGCTGGCGCTCAAGCGCACCCGCGACCGTGTCGCCGCCGCGTTCCTGATCGCGATCGGAGGCGGTCTGGCGATGACCGCAGTCATCCAGGGCTGGCTCGGCGCCCTCGAGGGCGACTACCTCGTCAACGCGGGCGTCGTGGCGCTCGGCATCCTGGCGGTCGCACTGCCCATCGTCGGCCTGCGCCACTTCATCGGCATGGCCGGCGTCGGGATCATGGCGCTGCTGGTCATGCTTGTCGGCAACCCGCTCTCCGGCATCTCCTCCGCACCGGAGATGATCCCGTTCGGCTGGCTCGGCCAGCTCCTGCCTCCGGGCGCGACCGGCTCGGCGCTCCGCGGTCTGTCGTTCTTCGACGGCGCCGGATCCACCACGCCGCTGATCGTTCTGGCCTGCTGGGCCGGGGTCGGCCTGCTCCTGACCCTGCTCCCGCACCGCGAGGAGGGCAGCACCGAGGCCGAGGGCGCTCAGCGGACCGAGCCGCGTGACCTGGACGCCGTGGCACGGTAGTAATAGAGGGATGAGTCATCCACACGAGCCGGTCGGCGAGTGGTGGCGCGACCAGGTGGCCGCGCTCCACCGCTGGGGCCGGCTCGTGCTGCGTGACGAGGAGGACTCGGTCCACCAGATGCGTGTGACCGTACGCAGGTTGCGCAGCGTCCTGGCGACCTACCGCCCGTTCCTCGACCCGGAGCAGACCGAGCCGCTCCGCGACGAGCTGAAGTGGCTGGGCGCCCTCCTCGGAGACGTACGCGACGCCGAGGTGCTCCGCAAACGGCTGCGCCGCTGGGCGGCGGAGCACGGTCCGGCGCCGTCGGGTGTCGACGCGCTCCGGGCCGCTCTGGCCGAGCGCCAGGCCGTCGGGCGCGCCCGACTGCTCCCGGAGCTGGACGGCGAGCGCTACCGCACACTCGTCGCGGCGCTGGCTGCGACCGACGGTTTCCCCTGGTCGGACGGCGCTCCGGGCAGGAAGGCGCTGAGGAAGCGGCTCCGCAAGAGCTGGCGGCGCCTGGCGGCCGCGGTCGACGCCGCCGAGTGCGCCGAGGATCCCGCCGAGCGACGCCACCGGCTCCATGAGGCGCGCAAGAAGGCCAAGCGGACCCGCTACGCCGCCGAGTCGCTGCGAGAGGTCTTCGGCAAGCGCGCCGAGCGGCTCTCCGAGGCCACCAGGTCGATCCAGTCGGCCCTCGGCGATCTCAACGACTCCGTGGTCATGATCCGGGCGATCGAGGAGATCCCCGGGCACGACGACGCCCTGCGCGAGCTCCTCCGGACGGAGGTTGCCGCCGCCGTCGACGCCGAGGAGCGGTTCGCCCCCGCCTGGAAGGAGGCGAACCGCCCGAAGGTCCACGGCTGGCTGGATCAGCCGACCGGGAAGTCGAAGTAGGTGTCGGGGTAGGGCTCCTCGACCAGCGAGTAGTGCCACCACTCGTTCTGGTAGCGGCTGAAGCCGCACGACTCCATCACCGAGCACAGCTGCGCCCGGTTGCGGGTCGCCTCCTCGGAGACCCCGGCCGCGCCGTGGTGGGAGATCTCGTCCATCAGGTCGTGGTCACCGCCCATGTCCAGTAGCTCGCCCGAGGCCAAGGAGAAGAGGGTCAGGTCGACGGTGCTGCCGCGGCTGTGGCCGGACTTCGTGGCGACGTACCCCTTCTCGAACATCTCCGGGCGGGTGATCGCGGGATAGTGGAGCTGCTTGCGCGCGTCGTCCGGGTCCGAAGGCTCCTCGGCCCAGCGCAGGAAGGCGTCGACGGCGCGCTGGGGGCGGTAGCCGTCCCACAGCAGGATGCCGAAGCCGAGGGCAGCGGCCTTGTCCCGCGCCTGGGCGAGCGCGGCGCACAGCTCGCGGGTCCCGACGATCCGGTTCACCAGGTAGCCCTCGACCGGCTTGCCGGTGAAGTTGTCCCAGGTGGCGTACTTGCTGTCCCAGCGGATGCCCGGCACCAGCTCGTCGACGAAGGCGAAGCCCTCCCTCACCGGACCGCCTCCTCGAGCGCGAGGGTGATCGCGCGGTCGAGGAGCTCGGTCATCGAGATCCCGGCCGCCGCCATCATCCGCGGGTAGCGGCTGTAGGAGGTGAGCCCGGGCAGCGTGTTGACCTCGTTGAGCACCACGGTGCCGTCGGCCTTCAGGAACATGTCGACCCGAGCCAGACCCCGGCAGCCCAGCGCGCGGTAGACCCGCTGTGCCTCGGTCTTGACCAGCTCCTGCGCCTCGGCCGGGATGTCGGCGGGCACGATGAAGGTCGCGTTCTCCGAGCCGGTCTCGGGAGCGTCCTCCTGGTGGATCTTGAAGAAGCCGTGCGAGAGCGCGACGTGGTCGACCTCCCCGGTGACCAGGTCGGCGCCGTTGCCGAGGATCGCGCAGCCGATCTCCTCGGCCACGACGCCCTCCTCGATGAGCACCTTCTCGTCATACTGCCGCGCGGTCGCGATCGCCTCGTCCAGCTCCGCCGCCGAGCTCACCTTGCTGACCCCGAACGACGACCCGGAGCGGGCCGGCTTCACGAAGACCGGATAGGGGAGTACGCCGGGACCGCCGACAGTCTGCACAGTGTCGCCGGGGAACAGCGTCCAGAACGTCGGCGTCGGGATCCCGGCCTCGGCGACGATGGTGTAGGCCAGGGACTTGTCCATGCAGAGAGCCGAGCTCTGCACGTCGCAGCCGACGTAGGGGATCCCGGAGAGCTCGAAGAGACCCTGGGGTGCGCCGTCCTCGCCGAGCTTGCCGTGCAGGACCGGGAGCACGACGTCGAGCCGGATGGTCTCGTAGCTGCCGCCGTGGTCGTCCTGGTCGAGGACGAGCAGGCCGTGGACGCTGCGGTCGAGGGAGAGCACGACCGTGCGGTGCGCGCCGTCCTCCCAGCTGGCCTCGGGGCCGTCGCACAGGCGCCAGTCGCCGCTCTTGGTGATGCCGATCCAGTAGGGCTCGTACCTGTCGGTGTCGAGGTGCCTGGCGACCTCCTGCGCCGACTTCACCGAGACCGGGTGCTCCTCGAAGACGCCACCGAAGATGATGCCGACCTTGGGCTTAGACATGCGGAAACCTGCTTTCGAATTCTCGACAGTTCACGATGGAGTTCTCGACCGTGTCCATCAGGGCATGGTCGGTGAAGTAGGCGATATGGGGGCTGACCAGCACGTTCGGCATCTCCTGGAGCCGTGCCAGCCAGCCGTTCGGGATCTCGCGCCCCCGGAGGTCGGCGTAGAAGATGCCCTCCTCGCCCTCGATGACGTCCAGGGCCGCACCGCCGAGCCGGCCCTCCTCGAGCGCCGCGACGAGCGCCGGTGTCTCGACGAGCCCGCCTCGACCGGTGTTGACGACGTACGCGCCGGAGCGCATCCGGTCGATGCGGCGCCGGTCGAGCAGATGGTGCGACTCCTCGCTGAGCGGCGCGTGGAGCGTGACGATGTCGCTGCGCTCGACCAGGGTGTCCAGGTCGACGTGCTCGATTCCGGCGGTGGCGGGCCGGGGCCGGATGTCGTAGGCGAGTACGTCGCAACCGAAGCCCCGCAGCCGGTCGATGACCGCCATGCCGATCCGTCCGGTGCCGACCACGCCGACGGTCAGGTCGCGCAGCTCGCGGCCGCGGGTGGTCGCCGGGCGGTAGTCGTGGGCGTCCGTGCGCCGGACCATCGCCTTCGCCTGGCGCGCCGCCATGAGCATCAGCATCATGGTGTAGTCGGCAACCGAGTCGGGTGAATAGGAGACGTTTCCGACGGTTATCCCGATGGTCGCCGCGAAGTCAACGTCGATGTGGTCGAAGCCGACGCTTCGCGTCGAGATATACCGGATCCCGACCTTTTTCAGCGCGAGAAGCGTCTCGTTCGATATCGGCGTCTTGTGGCTGACGCTGATGCACCGGTCGCCGTGGGCGAGCTCGGCATTCTCCTCGGAGACCGGCTCGGGTGTCATGGTCGGCGATACGCCGTGGGCCGGGGCCAAGGAGTCGAAAAGGCGGCCCTCATCAGGGGCGCAGCCGTAGACCGTGATCCCGACGGTCGTCGAGATCGCGGTGTGCGCCGCCGGCTCGGTCGGCGCCGTCAAGGTCGGCTCGTGGTAGATCATCGACGCCAGCAAACCGAATGCGCGGTTGTGGCTCCGTATGGAATTTCCGATATGCCGACGATAAGTTATCGTCCGCATATCGATTAGCGGATACGCGGTGACAACAAGGGAATTCGAACACTGAGGGGATGATTCCCCTCAGCTTGGACGAAATAGCCTCGTTGGTCGGCGGAAAGGTCATCGGCGACGGCTCGGTGACGGTGAGCGCCCCGGCCGTGATCGACGGTCGTCAGGCCGATCCGGGTGGCCTCTTCGTCGCGTTCGCCGGCGAGCACACCGACGGCCACGACCACGCACCGCAGGCCGCCGAGGCCGGCGCCGTCGCCGTGCTCGGATCCCGCCCGACGGTGCTCCCGACGGTCGTCGTCGACGACGCCCAGGCAGCGCTGCAGCGGCTGGCCGCCCACGTCGTCGCGCTCCTGCGCGACGGGCTGACCGTGGTCGCGATCACCGGCTCCCAGGGCAAGACCAGCACCAAGGACATGATCGAGGCGGTGCTCTCGAGCGCCGCCCCGACCGTCGCGACCTCCGGCTCGTTCAACAACGAGCTCGGCGTACCTCTGACCATGCTGCGCGCCGACGCCACGACCAGGTTCCTGGTGCTCGAGATGGGTGCCCGGCACATCGGCGACATCGCCGAGCTGACCGGCCTGGTCGCGCCCGACATCGCCGTCGTGACCAACGTCGGCCAGGCCCACCTGGGCGAGTTCGGGTCGCGCGAGGCGATCGCCGTCGCCAAGAGCGAGCTGGTCCGGGGCCTGGCGAGCGGTGGCACCGCCGTGCTGCACGCCGACGACCCGCGGGTGCTCGCGATGAGCGACCTCACCGACGGTCCGGTGCTCGCCTTCGGGGCCGGTGAGCGGGCGGACGTACGCGTAGGCGACCTCGCGCTCGACCGGCTCGGCCGGCCCTCGTTCACACTCCGGCACGACGACGCCACGGCCGTCGTCACGCTCCCGTTCGTCGGTGCCCACTGGGCTCTCAACGCCGCGGCCGCCGCGGCGGCGGGTCTGGCGGCCGGCGTCCCGCTCGACCAGGCCGCGACCGCGCTCAACACCGCGTCGATCTCGAAGTGGCGCATGGAGCTGCGTGCGCTGTCCGGCGGCGCGACGCTGCTCAACGACTCCTACAATGCCAACCCCGAGTCCACCCGCGCGGGCCTGGACGCCCTAGCCGCGATCGAGGCCAGGCGTCGCATCGCCGTGCTCGGCGAGATGCTCGAGCTCGGCGAGACCAGCCGCGACGCGCACCACGAGATCGGGGCGTACGCCGCCACCCGAGCCGACCTGGTCCTGACCGTCGGCGAGGCCGCCGCTGTCATCGCCGATGGCGCGGGCGCGAAGGCGGTGGCGCTTCCCGACAACGCCGCCGCGATCGACTGGCTGCGGGGCCACCTCGCGCCCGGCGACGTCGTGCTCGTCAAGGCCTCACGCGGAGCCCGCCTCGACCAGGTCGCCGCGGCGCTGGTCTGAGGCTGCCGGACGCGGGCGCCGCCGGCGCCACCACGGCCACGACAGGATCGCGGCGGCGGTGGCGCCGCCCGCGTTGAGGATGACGTCGTCGACCGAGGAGACCCGGCCGAGCGGCAGCAGGTGCTGCAGCGCCTCGATCGACACCGAGGCCGCGCCGGCCAGGATCAGGACCCGCCACACCGAGCGCAGGGCCCGGAAGCGGATGGGGCCGAAGAAGCCCAGCGCGGCGAAGATCAGCACGTTGCCGACCAGCCCGACGGGGCCCATGGTGGACATGTCCTCGAAGGGCACCAGGCTCACGTTGCCCGACAGGATGCCGTTGTTGCCGGGCAGCAGGGTCAGCAGCACACCCGGGACCGTGCCGTAGACGATGGCGACCTCCGCCAGCGAGTGGCGCCATGCCCGCGGCCACGCCACCCCGATAACCCGGCGTAGCACCGCGAGCACCGGCACGGCCAGCACGGCCACCGGAAGAGCCAGCATCGTCAGGACGACGACACCCGTCTCGGTCAGCGAGCCTGATTCGTTCACGATCATCCGATTCCCCACTCCTTCGTCATGCTGTTCAGCGCCCGCGCCGTCTCATGTAGAGGTCGAACGCCCGGTAGAGGATCGGCCGCAGCGGCAGGTCCCACTCGCCGACGTACCTCACCGCCTGCCCGCCGGTGCCGACCTTGAACTGGATGAGCCCGACGTGCGGGTCGTCGGCGGCCAGCGTCGGGGTGATGCCCCGCAGGTCGTAGACGTCGCACCCGGCGGCCAAGGAGTCGCGGATCATCGCCCACTGGAGGGCGTTGGAGCCGCGTACGTCCCGCTTCTCGGTCGAGGAGGCGCCGTAGACGTACCAGGCGTGGCCGCCGACGCGGACGTAGATCGTCGCGGCCACCAGGTCGCCGTCGTGGCGCGCGAGGTAGAGCATGATCCGCCCCGGGTCCTCCGCGGACAGCGCGGCGAACATCCTCTCGAAGTAGGCCAGCGGCCGGGGCGTGAAGTGGTCCCGCTCGGCGGTGTGCACGTAGAGGTCGTGGAAGGCCTTCAGGTCCTCGCCGCTGGCGGAGGTGGTGACCTCGACGCCGGCCTTGGCGGCCTTCTTGATGTTGCGCCGCCACAGCTGGTTCATCCCGCGGAGCACGTCTTCCTCGGAGCGGGCGGTCCCGTCCGGGCGCCGCAGCGGGATCTCGTACGTGAACTGCGGCTGTCCCGCCCCGAACCCGTCCTCGGGGTTCTGCGGGATCCAGCCGGAATCGCGGAGGTAACGGGTCACCTCGGCGCCGACGGGATCGGGCCGCCCCGGGAGGTCGGTGAGCCGAGCGACAGCGGGGTCGGCGATGCCCTCCTTGATTTGGGCCGCGTCCCAGGTGTCGGTGGCTACCGGGGGAGCGACCCGGATCGCGAACGCGCCTTGGGACCGCAGGTAGGAGATCAGCGGCGGGAACCAGACGGTGAGCCCGCCGGACCAGTCGATGTCCGGGCCCCACGGCAGGTAGGCCAGGGTGTGGCCCAGCCGCGGCACGGGACGGTGCAGCACCAGCCCGGCCCCGGCGAGCCGGTCGCCGGCGTACCAGCCCAGCGACTCGCTGCGCCACTCGGTCTTCACGTCGGCCCAGGCCGGGGTCTGCAGGAAGCTGACCGAGCGCCGCGACCGGATGTGGTCGAGGTGCTCGGCGGGGCTGATCGGTCGGACGGTGAAGGTCACCGTGCCAGTCAACCTGCCGAGATGTCGTCAGCGCGTATGGCATTTCGGATACGTCGGCGATATGTCGTCCACCTAGGATTCAGTGCATGCGGGTGCTGGTGGTCGAGGACGAGCCGTTGATGGCGGGGGCGATCCGGGACGGGCTGCGCCTGGAGGCGATCGCGGCCGACATCGCCGGCGACGGCGACACCGCGCTGGAGCTGCTGAGCGTCAACGCCTACGACATCGCCGTGCTCGACCGCGACATCCCCGGTCCCTCCGGCGACGAGATCGCCAAGCGCATCGTCGCCTCCGGCACCGGGATGCCGATCCTGATGCTCACCGCGGCCGACCGGCTCGACGACAAGGCCTCCGGGTTCGAGCTGGGTGCCGACGACTACCTGACCAAGCCGTTCGAGCTGCGCGAGCTGGTGCTGCGGCTGCGCGCGCTCGACCGGCGACGTGCCTACAGCCGCCCGCCCGTCCGGGAGATCGCCGGCCTGCGGGTCGACCCGTTCCGGCGGGAGGTCTACCGCGACGGCCGCTACGTCGCGCTGACCCGCAAGCAGTTCGCGGTGCTCGAGGTGCTCGCCGCCGCCGAGGGTGGCGTGGTCAGTGCCGAGGAGCTGCTGGAGCGGGCCTGGGACGAGAACGCCGACCCCTTCACCAACGCCGTACGCATCACCGTCTCCGCCCTGCGCAAGCGGCTCGGCGACCCCGCGATCATCGCGACCGTCCCCGGTGTCGGATACCGCATCGATGTCGGTTCCTAGACGCCCGGGGATGAGCGTCCGGCTCAAGCTGACGCTCAGCTATGCCGGGGTCATCGTGGTCACCGGGGTGCTGCTCCTCGCGGTCGTGTGGGTCTTCCTGCTGCGCTACGTCCCCGACGGGGTGTGGCTGGAGTGGCCGCAGCAGGCGGGGCGGCCGGGCGCGCCCTTCGTCCCGAACCGCTCCGACCTCGAGCGTGCGTTCGCGCCGCGGGCGGCCACGATGATGGGGTTCCTGATCGTGTTCGGGCTGGTCGGAGGCTGGATCCTCGCGGGTCGCATGCTGGCGCCGCTGACGAAGATCACCGAGGCGACACGTACGGCGGCCGACGGGTCGCTCTCGCACCGGATCGATCTCGACGGCCCCGGCGACGAGTTCCGCGAGCTCGCCGACGCCTTCGACACGATGCTCGAGAAGCTCGAGTCGCAGGTGGCCGAGCAGCAGCGGTTCGCGGCCAACGCGTCCCACGAGCTGCGCACCCCGCTGGCGATCACGCAGACGCTGCTCGACGTCGCCGGCAAGGACCCGAACCGCGACGTCGACGAGCTCGTCGACCGGCTCCGCCTGATCAACTCCCGCGCGATCGACCTCACCGAGGCGCTGCTCGTGCTCAGCCGCGCAGACCAGCGCTCCTTCGTTCGGGAGCGGGTCGACCTGTCGCTGGTCGCCGAGGAGGCGGTCGAGACCCTGCTGCCGCTCGCCGAGCAGCGCGACGTACGGATCGAGAGCTCCGGTGAGCAGGCCACGGTCAGCGGCTCGCCCGCCCTGCTGCTGCAGGTCGCGACCAACCTGATCCACAACGCGATCGTCCACAACCTGCCCGAGGGCGGCTCGGTGTCCGTCACGATCACCGCCAACGAGAAGAGCGTGGTGCTCACCGTCGCGAACACCGGCGAGGAGCTCTCCCGTGGGCTCGTCGCCACGCTCACCGAGCCCTTCCAGCGCGGCACCCAGCGGATCCACGCCGACCACGCCGGCGTCGGCCTGGGCCTGGCGATCGTCAAGAGCATCACCCGCGCCCACGACGGCAACCTCGCCGTCCTCGCCCGCCCCGGCGGCGGGCTCCGGGTCTCGGTCGAGCTGCCCCGGATGCCCTAGCGGCGGCGAGCGCCGGTCACCGAGGTGCGGCCCCGGTGCGCAGCAGGTCGAGGGTGCGCGGCTCGATCAGGGTCGAGAGGGTGACCACGCTGGTCGAGCGGACCACGGCGTGGGACTGGTCGATGCGCACGAGCACCTCCTGGAGCTTCGCGTGCGACCCGGTCGCGACCTTGCAGAAGACGTCGAAGGAGCCGGTGGTGACGTACGCCTCCAGCACCTCGGGGATCTCGGCGAGGTCGCGGCGTACGTCCTCCAGGGCACCCTGGGAGATCTCGAGGGTCACGAACGCCTGGACGGTGTGGCCGGCCGCGCCCGGGTCGATCGTCGGTGCCCAGTCGCGGATCACGCCGGCCTCGGTCATCTTGCGCAGCCGGCTCTGCACGGTCGCGCGGGCGACGCCGGCGACCCGGGAGAGCTCGAGGTCGCCGACTCGCGGGTGGGCGTGCAGGGTCTCCAGGAGGACGACGTCGAGGGCATCGAGGTTCATGGCTCGATGGTAGTCAGATTGTCTAGTCACCGGCGGTGAATGCTGGTCCGATCTGGCAGATTGACCAGTGCTCGGTGGTCAACTTGTTTGGTGTGATCCGGCCCACTTGACTTGCCCGCATGACGCTTGCAGACACCCTGACCAACCAAGAGAAGCTCGCCGGACTCGGGCTGGCCGAGCTGGAGCAGCTCGTCGGCCTGGTGGCCTACGACGACAGCTCTGACCCGTTCCCGGTCACCGGCTGGGACGCGGTCGTGTGGGCCGTCGGCAACGCCACCCAGACCGCCCACTTCTTCCAGAGCGCCTTCGGCATGGAGCTCGTCGCCTACTCCGGCCCCGAGACCGGCAACCGCGACCACCACTCCTACGTGCTGCGTAGCGGGGGAGTGCGGTTCGTGATCAAGGGCGGCGTCGCTCCCGAGAGCGAGATCATCGCCCACCACGCCCGCCACGGTGACGGCGTCATCGACATCGCCCTCGAGGTGCCCGACGTCGACCGCTGCATCGCGCACGCCCGCTCCGCCGGTGCCACGGTGCTCCAGGAGCCGCACGACGTGACCGACGAGCACGGCACCGTACGCATCGCCGCCATCGCCACCTACGGCGAGACCCGCCACACCCTGGTCGACCGCTCCGGCTACGACGGCCCCTACCTGCCCGGCTACGTCGCCCGCACCTCGACGCTGAAGAAGCCCGAGGGTGCGCCCAAGCGCCTCTTCCAGGCGCTCGACCACGTCGTCGGCAACGTCGAGCTCGGCAAGATGGACGCCTGGGTCGACTTCTACGGCCGCGTCATGGGCTTCACCAACATGGCCGAGTTCATCGGCGACGACATCGCCACCGACTACTCCGCGCTGATGTCGAAGGTCGTGGCCAACGGCAACCACCGGGTGAAGTTCCCGCTCAACGAGCCCGCGATCGCCAAGAAGAAGTCGCAGATCGACGAATACCTGGAGTTCTACCAGGGCCCCGGCGCCCAGCACCTCGCACTGGCCACCGGCGACATCCTCTCCACCGTCGACGCGCTGCGTGACGCCGGCATCGAGTTCCTCAACACCCCCGACTCCTACTACGAGGACCCCGAGCTGCGTGCCCGGATCGGTGAGGTGCGCGTGCCGATCGAGGAGCTGCAGAAGCGCGGCATCCTCGTCGACCGCGACGAGGACGGCTACCTGCTGCAGATCTTCACCAAGCCGATCGGCGACCGTCCCACGGTCTTCTTCGAGCTGATCGAGCGCCACGGCTCCCTCGGCTTCGGCAAGGGCAACTTCAAGGCCCTCTTCGAGGCCATCGAGCGCGAGCAGGAGCGCCGCGGCAACTTCTGATCGCCGAATCTGTAGTTGTGGGCGACGAAACTGTGGTTTCGTCGCCCACTTCTATGGTTTCGGCGGGGGTCAGCCGGCTTGGCTGACCAGGCGGACCGGTGCGTTGCCGGCGCCGTAGCCGTCGTAGCGCTGGCGGCGCTCGACGAGCTCGAAGAAGACCTCGCCGACGGTCTCGGTGTAGCAGTGCAGGTACTCGCCGTCGGCGTCGCGGTCGTAGAGCAGGTCGAGGTCGCGCAGGGTGGCGACGAGGTCCTCGGGCAGGGCGAAGCGGGCGACCAGGTCGTCGTAGTAGTTGCCCGGGACCTCGAGCGGTCGCAGGCCACGCTCCCGGGCGGCCGCGACGACACCGATGATGTCGTGGCAGGCGAGCGCGATGTGCTGTGCCTGGCCCTGCTGCTCGGTCGGAAGCAGGTTGAGCGGAAGGCGTACGCCGCCGGCCGGCGAGCTCATCACCTGGCTGCGTACGAGGCCGGAGGGACCGGCGACCTCCTGGGTCGGCTGCGGCGTCAGCGACAGCACGCTGGTGTAGAAGAGGACCGCCTCGTCGAAGCTGTGCCAGGGCTGGACCAGGTTGACGTGGTCGATGCGGGCGCCCTGCCCGGACGGGCGTGAGACACCGCCGTCGAACTCGCCGATCCAGTCCTCCGCATGGGAGAGGAAGACCTCGGTACCGTCGGGGGAGGTGAAGGCGCGCAGCGCCTGCTCGCCGGCGTAGGTCCGGCGGTGGACCGGTGGCGCCATCAGCCGCGCGGCGCGCTCGGCGGCCGGGTCGGAGTCGGCGACGTCGAAGCCGACGGCCGCGATCCACGGCTCGGGGGAGGCGCTGGGCACGTCGTTGCAGACGATCCGAGCCGAGCCCCAGGTCCACAGGCGCACCTGCTTGCTGCGGTGGCGCCCGCCGAAGTCGAAGCCGAGCTGCTCGAGCAGCACCTCGACCCCGGAGGTGTCCGCCGCCTTGATCTCGACGAAGTCGAAGGCCTCGGGCGCGGCCACCTCGGGGAGCCGGGGGAGCGAGCTGTCGGCCTCCTCGCCGAGCAGGTCGGCGGTGCGGTCGGCGAGCCAGCGCAGCGAGCGCTGGGCCTGGCGGGCGGTGCGCACCGGGTCGGTCCGGCGGAAGGTGTCGTTGAAGACCTCCAGCGAGAGCGGACCGGCGTAGCCGGCGCGGAGCACGTGGCCGAGGAAGGCGGGCAGGTCGAAGCTGCCCTCGCCGGGGAAGAGCCGGTGGTGGCGGCTCCAGGAGAGCACGTCCATGCTGAGCGCGGGAGCGTCGGCGAGCTGCAGGAAGAAGATCTTCTCGGCGGGGATGTCCTCGATCTGCTTGGGGTCGTGGCCGCGCGAGAGGATGTGGAAGCTGTCCAGGCAGATCCCGACGTTGGGGTGGTCGGCGAGCTCGACGATCCGCCACGAGCGCCGGTAGTCGTCGACGAACCGGCCCCAGGCCAGCGCCTCGTACGCCAGCCGGATGCCGTACGTCGCGGCGAGCTCGCCCAGCCGGCGCAGCTGTCCCGCGGAGACCTCGTCGTCGTCGACGGTCGCGGTGGCGACGTTGCTGCAGACCAGCATCAGGTCGATCCCGAGCCGCCTCATCAGCCGGAACTTCGCCTCGGCCCGGTGGAGCACGTCGGCGAAGGCCGACTCGTCGACGCCCTCGGCGTCACGGAAGGGCTGGTAGAGGTCGAGGGTGAGCCCGAGCCGGTCGGCCAGCGCCCGGATCTCCTCGGGGGACTGAGGTGCGGCGATGAGGTCGGGCTCGAAGATCTCGATCGCGTCGAATCCGGCCTCGGCCGCGGCGTACATCTTCTGGACCAGGCCGCCGCTGAGACAGACGGTGGCGATCGAGGTGCGCATGGTTCTCCGTTCGTGACTAATGTACGAAACGGTACATTCATTGCTGCGGGTTGGGAAGTGGGTCGTGCTCTAGGCTCGGGGCATGGTTCAGTCGCGTGATGCCGAACGCACCCGGTCCGAGCTGCTCGAGGTCGCGACCGAGGTGTTCTCGGAGCAGGGCTACTCGGGGGCCCGGGTCGACGAGATCGCCGAGCGCACCCGCACCACGAAGCGGATGATCTACTACTACTTCGGCGGCAAGGAGGGGCTGTTCCTGGCCGTGCTCGAGGCTGCCTATCGCCGGATCCGCGATCTCGAGCAGAGCCTCCACGCCGGTGATCTCGAGCCGGTCGACGCCATCCGTCGTATCGCCGAGCTCACCTTCGACCACCACGTCAACCACCCAGACTTCATCCGTCTCGTCTCCGTCGAGAACATCCACCGTGGCCGGCACCTGGAGAAGGTCGAGTCGTTGCGCGAGCTCGGCGCCCCGGCTGCGTCCGTCCTCGACGAGGTGCTCGCCCGCGGTCGCGCCTCGGGTGAGCTGCGGGCCGACGTCGACGCCATCGACGTGCACATGATGATCAGCGCCTACTGCGTCTTCCAGGTCGCCAACAGCGCCACCTTCGGCTTCCTGTTCGGTCGGGACATGCTCGCTCCCGACGTGCGCGAGCGCCACCGCCGCATCCTCGGCGACATCGTCGTCGGCTGGCTCACCGCCCACTGACCTTCGGCCGAAGAAGCCCGTCCCCGCGCTGCGGGGGCGGGTTTCTTGCCATGTGGGGGTTGACGAGTCGGGGTGGAATGTGATGCCCTTCACTCTCGTAACGTACTAGTTCGTACATTAAGGATCACCCAGATGAAGTCTTCGTTTCTTGTCGGCCTGATCGGCGCGGGCGTCGGACCCTCGCTGAGTCCGGCGCTGCACATGCGCGAAGGGTTCGAGCACGGGCTGTCGTACGTCTACAAGACGCTCGACATCACCGAGCTGGGGATCTCGGCCGAGGGAGTCGGCGACCTGATGAGGGAGGCCCGGCGTCTCGGCTTCGACGCGCTCAACATCACCCACCCGTGCAAGGAGCTCGTGATCGAGCACCTCGACCGGCTCGACGAGGCCGCAGCCCGCCTCGGTGCGGTCAACACCGTGGTCTTCACCGAGGAGGGCGCGATCGGCTACAACACCGACACGACCGGGTTCGGCCGCGCGCTGCGCACCGGGATGCCGGACGCCCCGCTCGGCACCGTGGTGCAGATCGGCGCGGGTGGGGCGGGCTCGGCCGTCGCGCACGCGCTCGTGAGCCAGGGCGTCGACCGGCTGGTCATCGCCGACATGGACCTCGACCGTGCCCAGGCACGGGCCGAGGAGATCCGGCGCCACCACCCGGACAGCGCCGTCGAGGCGAGCCACGTCGACAAGCTGGCCGCGCTCGTGCCCGAGGCCGACGGACTGGTCAACTGCACCCCGATGGGCATGGCCGACCACCCCGGCACGCCCCTGGACACCAGCCTCCTCCGCCCCGAGGCGCGAGCCGGCGGGGAGCGAAGCGACCGACGCCCCCTGTGGGTGGCGGACATCGTCTACCGACCTCTGGACACCGCGCTGCTGCAGGCCGCGCGTGAGGTCGGCTGCCCGACGCTCCACGGAGGCCACATGGCGGTCTATCAGGCCGTCGACGCCTTCCGGCTGATCACCGGCATCGACCCCGATGCCGAGCGGATGCTCGCCCACCTGCGCGAGCTGGCCGCGGCCGGCTGACCCCTGAACACCTCATCCACCACCCCCCCCACAGCCCCGCGGTCAGGACCGCGGGACAGACCCCCGAGGAGGACCCGATGGCGGGACCTGACACCGACAGCACCGTGAACCAGGAAGGCAAGACCCCGGTCCGGGCCGCGCTTGCCAGCTTCATGGGCAGTGCCGTCGAGTACTACGACTTCTTCGTCTTCGGCTCTGCCGCAGCGCTGATCTTTCCGCACGTCTTCTTCCCCAGCACCGGCGACGCCGCACTGGTGATGTCGTTCGCGACCTTCGCGTTCGCGTACGTCGCCCGGCCCGTCGGCGCGGTCTTCGTCGGCCACTTCGGTGACCGGATCGGCCGCCGGAAGGTGCTGCTGTTCACCCTCCTGCTGATGGGTGGTGGCACGTTCCTGATCGGCTGCCTGCCGTCGTACGACCAGGCCGGCTGGATCGCGCCCGCACTGCTGGTGTTCTGCCGCCTGCTCCAGGGGCTGTCGGCCGCCGGCGAGCAGGCCGGCGCCAGCTCGCTCACCCTCGAGCACGCCCCCGACGACAAGCGCTCCTTCTACACCTCCTGGACGCTGACCGGCACCCAGGGCGGCCAGATCCTGGCGGCGCTCGTCTTCATCCCGGTGGTCGCGCTGCCGGACGAGATCAAGTACGGCATCGGCTGGCGCATCCCGTTCTGGCTTTCCGCGATCGTGGTCGTGGTGGCGTTCTTCATCCGTAGCCGCCTCAACGAGACCCCGGAGTTCGAGGAGGCCAAGGCCAACAACGAGGTCGCCAAGCTGCCCCTCGCGGTGCTGCTGCGCGACCACTGGACCGACGTGCTCCGCGTCATCTGCTGCGCCTTCATCGCGGCCGTCTCCACCGTCTTCGGCAACCTGGCCATCGCCTACGGCGTCGCGGTCGGCATGGTCGACTCGATCACGCTGTGGCTGGTCGTCGCGGCCAACCTGGTCGCGCTGTTCACCCAGCCGATGTTCGGCCGGCTCGCCGACCGGGTCGGGCGCAAGCCCGTGTTCATCTACGGCGCCGTGGCCAGCGCGGTCATGATGCCGTTCTACCTGCTCTCGATGAGCCAGGGCAGCGAGCTGCTCGTCTTCGCGCTCGCCATCGTCACCTTCTCCTTCGGCTACGCGGCCGCCAACGCCACCTGGCCCTCGTTCTACGGCGAGATGTTCTCGACCCCGGTGCGCTTCTCCGGCGTCGCGATCGGCACCCAGATCGGCTTCATGCTGGCCGGGTTCACGCCGTCGATCGTCACCGCTCTGGGTGGCGTGAAGGAGGGCGGCTGGGTCGTCACCGCCGGCTACACCGCGGTCGTCTGCCTCGTCGCGACGATCGCCGCCCTGACCGCCCGCGAGACCAAGGACGTACGCACCGCCGACCTCGGCCTGCGGACGTCCCCGACCCCGCAGGGCGCCGTAGCCTGACTCCGACGCCGCTGGTCGAGCCGGATTCGTGAGGAACGAGCGAATCCGTGTCGAGACCAACACAGTCCCATCGACGCTCGAGAGGACCGTGTTGGTCTCGACACGCCTCCGCCTAGCGGCTCCGGCGGCTCGACCAGCGGCGTCACCGCTCGCGGCGGTGGCGGTTGCGGCGGCGTACGACGTCCTTCAGGTCCGCCACCGGGCCCAGGTGGCCGAGCTTCTCGGGGTTGGTGACCGAGCGGATCCGCTGGATCTGGCCGTCGAGGATGTCGAGGGTCCAGGTGCCGAGGATGGCGCCGTCGGCGTCGCGCAGGATGGCGCCCGGCTCGCCGTTGAGCTCGCGCTGCTCCAGGCGGGCACCGATGGCGAGCAGCGGCGGCACCGCCGCGATCAGGATGCGTGCCGCCTTCTCCGCACCGAACCGGCCACCGACGCCACCGGCGACGCCGCCGCCGTCGTTGACGGTCTCGACGTCGGCGGCCAGCAGTGCCTGGAGCTGGTCGAGGTCGCCGTCGCGCAGCGCCTCGAAGAACCGGTCGGAGAGCTCGGCCCGCTTGCGCCGGTCGGCCTCGAAGCGCGGCTTGCCCTCGTCCATGTGCCGGCGGGCACGCGAGGCGAGCTGGCGGCAGGCCGCCTCCGAGCGGTCGACCGCCGCCGCGATGTCGGCGAAGCCGAAGTGGAACACCTCCCGCAGCACGAAGACCGCCCGCTCGAGTGGGCTGAGCCGCTCGAGCAGCAGGAGCGCGGCCATCGACACCGAGTCGGCCAGCTCGGTCGCGCGCTCGGGGCTGGCGTAGATGTCCTCGCGCTCATCGAGGTGGGAGTCGGTCGGCAGCGGCTCGGGGAACCACGGGCCGACGTACGTCTCCCGCCGCACCCGTGCGGAGCGGAGCACGTCGAGGGAGATGCGGGTGACGACGGTCGACAGGTAGGCCTTGAGCGACTCGGGCTCGGTCGAGGCTCCTTCGAGCCGGATCCAGGTCTCCTGCACGGCGTCCTCGGCCTCGCTCACACTGCCGAGGATCCGGTAGGCGATCGAGAACAGCAGCGGGCGCAGCTCCTCGAACTCGATCTCGGTCTCAGGTGTCACGTTCGTCCTCCCTCGGGTCACATCTTCCACCCCTGGGACGAGACGGCGCGCGGGACTGTGACACGCGCCGGAAAGTTTCTACCCGTGGGCGGTCAGGAAGGCGTCCAGGTCCTCGAGGTCGTCGGTGTTGATGTGGTCGACGCCGGCCGCGAGCAGCTCGGTCCACACGGCCTCACGTGCCGGGCCGTCGGCGTCCGGCGTCGCCCAGAAGCGCACGCGGTAGCCCTGGGAGTGGGCGTGGTCGACGATCTCGTGGAGCTTGCGGCGCTCGATCTCCGGCATCGGGCCGATGCCCTGCCAGACGAACACCTTCGTCCAGTTGTCGCTGACCAGCGGCATCAGCGACGCGGGCATCCCGGAGTGGAGATCGCTCATCCGGCCGTCGTAGAAGGTGAGCCGCCGGGTCGCGCTCCGCATCGTCTCCAGCGGCCGGTCGCCGCTGATCACGGCCTCGACGGGGCCGTCCTTGACGGTGCCGTTCTCGTAGCGGGTGAAGAGCTCCTCGTAGCCGGCGAGCTCCTTCTCGATCGCCGCGTACGTCGCCTCACCGGTGTTCTTGATGTCGATCAGGAGCTGGAAGGTGCCGTCGTATCCCGGGTAGACGTCGCGTCCCCTGCCGCTGACGAGCTGCTTGAGCGGGGCGAGGTAGAGGCCCTCCAGGGTCCGCGCCGGGTCGAGGTCCTCCGCGTCGTGCGCCACCAGGAGCGCGCCGTCGACCAGCCACACGTCGGCCTCGACGCTCGTGAAGCCGTGCTCCAGCGCGTCGAGCAGCGGGCGCTCGTGCTCGTAGTCGTTGTGCGCGTGCGCCTGCGGGTGCGGCGTACCGAGCTCGGCGGTGGTGCGCGCGGAGTCGGTCGCGCTCGCCGGGGCGGCTGCGGGGGAGAGGAAGGCCGCCGCGGCGAGGGCCGCGGCCAGGGAGCGGACGAAGGTACGCATCGAGATCTCCATCGGTGGGGGTGGCCCTCAATCTGGCCGGGCCGCGTGATCCCGTGACGACCGCCGTCCGTCTCCTGCCTGAACTCCTCTCGAACCGCCGGCCGCTCAGGCCCGACGGCTCGGCTCGTCCACGAGCGACGCGGGCGTGGCCGCAGTCGCCCGGACCCGCTCGGCGCGCGACCGGTCCTTGAGGCCGAAGGCCGATCCGGGGTGGCGCGCCTCCATCCCGAGGGCCCAGACCGTGCTGCGGCAGACCAGCTCCTTGATCTTCGCCGCCGGTACCCCACGGACGCGTCCGGCGACCGCGGAGTCGTCGCGCCGGGCGAGGTTCACCAGTCCCAGGCCGCGGCCGATGCTGATGCACTGGCCCACGAACCCGATGCTCACCGGCTCCGGGGTCTTCCCGGTCAGCCGGGCGAGCACCGTCTCCCCGGCCAGCGGCCCGAGCTGGTTGGCGGCCTGGCAGCTCATCCGGTACGCCAGGCCCGAGGGCGCCGCGGCGTCGCCGGTCGCGACGATCCGGTCGTCGTCGACGCTGGTGAGGGTCTCGTCGGTGATCAGCCGGCCGAGCTCGTCGGTGGCGAGCCCGCTCGCGCGGGCCAGGTCGGGTGCGGCGAAGCCGGCTGTCCAGATGGTCACCGAGCTGGGCAGCTCGCGGCCGTTGTCGAGGCGTACCCGACCGTCCAGCACCTCGGCCACCCGAGCGCCCTCGACGATGCCGACGCCCAGGCGCCGCAGGTCGCGCTCGGCCACCGCGCGGCCCTTCTCGTGCAACCACGGACCGAGCCTGTCGCCGCAGACCAGCGCCACGTTCCGGCCCGCCTCGGCGAGCTCGGAGGAGACCTCGATGCCGGTCGGTCCGCCGCCGACGACGACCACCGGGGCGTCGGCCGGCGCCCCGTCCAGCGCCGCCTTCAGCCGGGTCGCCTCCTCGTAGGTCGAGATCCCGTAGGCGTGCTCAGCCGCACACGCGACCCGGGTCGTGCCGGCGCTGCCGACGGCGTAGACCAGGTAGTCGTACGTCATCTGCTGCCCGCTCCCGAGCACGACGGTGCGCGCACCCGCGTCGATGGACGCCACCGTGTCGGTGACCAGCCGCACGCGTGGGCTCAGCACGTCCGCATAGGCGACCACGGCCTCCGAGGACCCGGTGGCCAGCTGGTGCAGCCGGATCCGCTCGACGAACTGGTCGCGCGGGTTGACCAGGGTGATCGCGACGTCCTCGTGCTTGGTGATCCGGTTGGCGGCCATCACGCCGGCGTACCCGCCGCCGACGACGATCACGTGGGGCTTGGGCATGGGTTCCTCCTGCTTGTCGAGGTTCATACCCCTAGGACACCGGCGGTGTGCCGGCTGTGACAGCGCAGCCTCGTGGAGGAGGAGTCAGCGGAGCAGATCGGTGAGGTCGATCTTGACCGGGAACGGGACCGCGACGTCGAGCCGGTCGCGGAAGATGCCGGTCGCGACGTAGGCGTTGGTGAGCTCGTCGCGCTCGTAGACGTGGATGGCGGGCGCGCCGTCCTCGTTCTCGATGCGCCAGCAGTGGGAGATCCCCGCCTCGGCGTACTTCTGCGGTTTCACCGCCCGGTCGCGATGCTCGGACTCCGGCGAGACCACCTCGACCACGAGCACCACGGAGTCTGCGTCGTAGAACGAGGCCTGGTCGGAGATCCGGGCCGTGCTCACCAGCACGTCCGGCTCCGGGCGGTTGCGCCGGTCCAGCACCACCGTCAGCTCCCGGTCCACCTCGAACCCGTCGGGTGCCTGCGCCGTCAGCGCGTTGGTCAGGGCCGTGACGAGCCGACTGTGCCAGCGGCGCTGCGGTGACATGTTGAAGACCAGGGCTCCGTCGATGAGTTCGGTATGACGCGGCGCCTCGACGAGCATGTCGAGGTCTTCGGAGAACCAACCCTCCTCACGGGGAGGATGCATCCAGTCGGGCAACGCGGTCATGCTTCGAGGATAGCGCCTGTTTTGGGCTGAATTTCCGCAAGCGACGGTACTTTCGTGGGGTCGTGCGGGCATCGGCCTGCCGTCCTGAGTCAGGAGAAGACGTGCAACGTGGCGAAGTCTGGTGGGTGGAGTTCGACGAGCGCCGGCCCGTCGTTCTGCTGTCGGGAGAGGACCCGTCCGGGATCCAGGTGATGCAGGTGGTGGCTCCGGCAGGCGTCGACATCACCGGTCTGGGCGTCGAGGTGGCACTGGGCGCCGAGGAGGGGGTGCCCTTCGAAGGCGTGCTTCGGTTCGCGCTCCCGCGCCCCGGCGGCTTCACCCCGTGCACCTGGCTGACCACCCTGTCCCGGGACGACCTGATCGAGCGGGCCGGCGCCCTGTCCTCCGCGAAGCTCAGCGAGGTCGATGACGCCCTCCGTCTGGCCGACCCCGAGAACGCAGACTGCAACACGCGGTAAGGGCTCAACCGAAGTCGATGAGCCGGCCGTCCACATGCATGACACACCCTCGCCCGATCCACGCGACAGCCCGCTCCTTGAACCCGACGGCGATGTAGGAGTAGCTGGGCGGAACCCAGACGAGCTCGTAGTCGACGTCGCCGAGAGCCGCCTCGGTGGCCCTGACGGCCTCGTCGGAGGGATCGAGGGTGCGTACGGCCTGCTCGACGGAGTCGAAGTATCTACGGCCGTCCTCGGCGAGCTCCTTGGCGCACCAGACGCAGGTGCCCAAGGAGTCGATCTGCTCCGGAGTGGCGACGATCGGGGCATCGAGGCCGAGGAGCTGAGGGCACGCCCGGACGTGCAGGAGACGACCCGTCGCGTGCGCCACGAAAAGGGTCTCGGGGGTCTCGGAGGGCATCCAAGGAGCCTAGGGGAGCGGGGCTATGCCCCGGGAGGTACCCGGACGAATTCAGGACGTTCGGCCCCCGTGATCGGTGTGGTGCATGTCACGTACGATCCGGGGTATGGCGCATTACCAACAGCGCGGGCACATCCCGCCCAAGCGGCACACCCAACACCGCGACGGAGAAGGGAATCTCTACTACGAAGAGCTCATGGGCGAGGAAGGGTTCTCCTCGGACTCCTCCCTGCTCTACCACCGCCACATCCCCTCGGCGGTGAAGGACGTACGCATCTGGGAGCTGCCCGACCACGGCACCACCCCCAACCACCCCCTGCGCCCGATGCACCTCGGGCTGCACGATCTCTTCCCCGGTGAGGACTGGAAACGTCACGACGCGGTGACCGGCCGCCGGCTGGTGCTCGGCAACGGCGACGTACGCCTGCACTACGCGGTGGCGGGAGAGACCTCGCCGCTCTACCGCAACGCGATCGGCGACGAGTGTGTCTACGTCGAGTCCGGCAGCGGTGTCGTCGAGACGGTCTTCGGCGATCTGGAGGTCGGTGAGGGCGACTACGTGGTGATCCCGCGTGCCACCACCCACCGCTGGGTGCCGAGCGGAGACGCTCCGCTGCGGGTCTACGCGATCGAGGCCAACTCCCACATCGCCCCGCCGAAGCGCTACCTCTCGCGGTTCGGCCAGTTCCTCGAGCACGCTCCCTACTGCGAGCGCGACCTCCGGCTCCCGACCGACCCGCAGACGGTGGACGCGACCGAGGCGGAGGTCTACATCAAGCACCGCGGCCCGGGCGCAGGCGGCATCGCCGGCTCGGTCCACGTCACCCCGCACCACCCGTTCGACGTCGTCGGCTGGGACGGCTGCCTCTACCCCTACGTCTTCAACATCGCCGACTACATGCCGATCACCGGCAAGGTGCACCAGCCGCCGCCCGCGCACCAGGTCTTCGAGGGCAACAACTTCGTGATCTGCAACTTCGTGCCGCGCAAGGTGGACTACCACGAGCTCGCGGTGCCGGTGCCCTACTACCACTCCAACGTCGACTCCGACGAGGTCATGTTCTACGTCGGCGGCGACTACGAGGCCCGCAAGGGCTCCGGGATCGGCATCGGCTCGATCACCCTCCACCCCGGCGGCCACGCCCACGGCCCCCAGCCGGGCGCGATGGAGCGCAGCCTGGGCGCGGAGTTCTTCGACGAGCTCGCGGTCATGGTCGACACCTTCCGGCCGCTCGAGGTCGGCGAGGCCGGCGCCGCGGTCGACGACGGCAAGTACGCCTGGACCTGGGCGGGGGGCCGCCAGTGACGTCGTGGCTGGACATCGGTGACAGTCTGTTCGGCCTCGAGGCGCTTCCGTACGCCACCTTCCGCACCGCCGCAGATCCGACCCCGCGACTCGGGGTGCGGATCGGTGACCTCGTGCTCGACGTCGCGGCGTCGGCCGAGGGTCTCGCCGACGTGTGCGCGGGCGGGCTCGACGGCCTGCTCGCGGCCGGCCCGGAGGCATGGGCGCGGGTGCGTGCGGAGGTGACCCGGCTGCTCAGCGACCCCGGGAGCGAGGCCGTGGTGCGCCCGCACCTGGTGCCGATCGAGGAGGCCGACCTGCTGCTGCCGTTCACGGTCGCCGACTACGTCGACTTCTACGCCTCCGAGCACCACGCGTCCAACGTCGGGAAGATGTTCCGCCCCGACTCCGAGCCGCTGACCCCCAACTGGAAGCACCTGCCGATCGGCTACCACGGCCGCTCCGGCACCGTGGTCGTCTCCGGCACCGACGTCGTCCGGCCGACCGGGCTGCGCAAGACCCCCGACGGGATCGTCGACGGCCCCTCGATCCGGCTCGACATCGAGGCCGAGCTGGGGTTCGTGGTGGGCGTGGGCTCCGACCGGGGCACCCCGGTCCCGCTCCGCGAGGCCGCCGGCCACATCTTCGGGATCACGCTCCTCAACGACTGGTCGGCGCGCGACATCCAGGCCTGGGAGTACGTCCCGCTGGGCCCGTTCCTCGGCAAGTCGTTCGCGACCTCGATCTCGCCGTGGGTGCTCCCGCTGGCAGCACTCGAGGCGGCCCGGGTGAGCCCGCCGGCACGGGACGTTCCGCTGACCGGCTACCTGGACGACTCGACGCTGGACCCCTGGGGCCTCGACCTCGCCCTCGAGGTGCGGCTCAACGGGACGCTGGTGGCCGAGCCGCCCTACGCCGCGATGTACTGGACCGCCCCGCAGATGCTCGCGCACATGACCGCCAACGGCGCCTCGCTGCGCGTCGGCGACCTGTTCGCCAGCGGCACGATCAGCGGGCCCGAGCCGGGCCAGCGCGGCTCGTTCCTCGAGCTCAGCTGGTCGGGGGCCGAGCCGTTCAAGCTCGACGACGGGTCGGTGCGTACGTTCCTGGAGGACGGCGACGAGGTCACCATCACCGCCACCGCGCCGGCGGCCGGCGGCGGCCGGATCGCCCTCGGCGAGGTCACCGGCCGGATCCTGCCCGCGAAGGACCGCCGGTGACGACGGTCTACGAGTTCACGCCCCGCTACTTCGAGGTCGACATGCAGGGGGTGATGTTCAACAGCTGGTACCTCGGCTACGTCGACGAGGCGATGAACCATTTCATCGACGCCCGCGGGGTGCCCTACTCCCGCTGGAAGGAGCTGGGGGTCGACGCCCACCTCGCCCACGCCGACCTCGACTGGAAGGTCGGGATCGGCTTCGGCGACCGAGTCCAGGTGCCGGTGCGGACCACCCGGATCGGCACCAAGAGCTTCACGCTCGAGTTCGAGTTCCGCCGGGGCGAGGAGGTGGCCTGCGCCGTGTCGGTCGTCTACGTGATCGTCGCGACCGACGGCTCGGGCACCACCGCCATCCCGCCCGAGATCGTCACCGCGATCAGCTAGCGCAAGAACGGTCAAGCGGTCCCAGGGCGCTCGGTGTGAGACTCCTCGTGTGCACGAGACAGATGAAGAGATCGCCGACCTGCAACGCCTCCTGGACGCCTCGATCGGCCGCGCGAGCGGCCACCTGACCGGCATCGTCACCGACAAGCAGCGCCTGAACGCCCGTCAGCTCGTCACCGAGCTGACGGGCATGAAGGTGCTGGTGCTGGCCACCGTCACCGCTCGCGGCGAACCGCGGACGAGCTGCGTCGACGGCCACTTCGTCCACGGGCGCTGGCTGTTCGGTACCTCGCCCACCGCGGTCAAGGCCAAGCACATGCTCGCCCGGCCGGCGGTCAGCGCCACCCACGTCGACGGCGAGCGCATCGGCGTCTTCACCCATGGACAGGCGCACGTGGTCTCCGAGGGACCCGAGTTCGAGGCCCACAACACCTACTTCACCGAGTACTACGGCTCCGACCCGCAGACCTGGGAGGGACCCGGCGTCGTCTACGCCACCATCGAGCCGACCTGGATGGTGGCGTACGCCGCGGATCCTGGCGCGTTCCCGGAGGCCTGAGATTCACGGCCGAGTCAGGCTCTTCTTGATCTCGGTCTTGAGGACCTTGCCGACCTTCGAGCGGGGCAGGTCCGGCCAGACCTCGATCTGCTTGGGGGTCTTGACCGCGCCGATGCGCTCCTTGACGTACGCCTTCAGCTCGGCGACGTCGACCTCGGCACCGGGCCGGGGGAGAACGACGGCGGTGACGCGCTCGCCCCACTTCTCGTCGGGCAGCCCGACCACCGCACAGTCGGCGATCGCGGGATGCGTCATCAGCGCCTGCTCGACCTCGGTGGAGTAGACGTTGAAACCACCGGTGATCACCATGTCCTTGGCGCGGTCGACGATGTGCAGGAAGCCGTGCTCGTCGAGGAACCCGATGTCGCCGGTGTGGTGCCAGCCGTGGGCGCTCGCCTCGGCGGTGGCGTCGGGGTTGTCGAGGTAGCCGCGCATGACCAGGGAGCTGCGTACGACGATCTCGCCCCGCTCCCCGGAGCCGAGCAGCGTGCCGCGCTCGTCCATGATCGAGACGGTCACCAGCGGCGCCGGACGACCGGCCGAGGAGAGGCGCTCGGTGGCGACCGTCCCGTCGGCGTGGAAGTGGTCCGCGGGCGACATGGTCGCGATCATCATCGGCGCCTCGGTCTGCCCGAACAGCTGCGCCATCACCGGACCGATCCGGGTCAGCGCCTCCTCCAGGCGCGTCGCCGACATCGGCGCCGCGCCGTACCAGAAGCAGCGCAGCGACCTCAGATCGGTCGAGGCCAGCGCTGGATGGTCCAGCACCAGGTAGATCAGCGTCGGTGGCAGGAACGTGTGGGTGACGTGGTGACGCTCGATGTGCTCGAGGAACGCGCCCACGTCCGGCGTACGCATCACCACGATCGTCCCGCCCAGGCACAGCACCGGGAAGCAGAGCACCCCGGCGGCGTGGGTGAGCGGTGCGAGCGCGAGGTAGGTCGGACGGGTCGGTGCGGCCGGCCACGGATAGGCCATCAGCGTGATCGCCGTCATCGTCTCCAGGTTGGTGCCGGTGAGCATCACGCCCTTGGGCCGCCCCGTGGTCCCGCCGGTGCCGACGACCATGGCCAGGTCGTCCTCGACCTCGACGGGCTCGAACCCGTCGGGGGAGCCGAGGAAGTCGTCCCAGCCGATCGCCCAGTCGTGGGTCGCGTCGAGGCAGACCAGGGTGGTCAGCTCGGGGAGGTCGCCACGGATCTGGTCGACGAGGCCGGCGAAGGCCGACTGGAAGATCAGGACCGAGCAGCCGAACAGGTCGAGGAGCTCCCGGTTCTCCGCCGCCTCGCTGCGCGGGTTGATCGGGCACCAGACGCCCCCGGCGCGGCTGATCCCGAAGACGGAGGCGAAGGCGACCGGGTCGTTGGCCGAGAGGATGGCGACCTTCGCCCCGGGCGCGACGCCGCGGGCCTGCAGGCCCGCGGCGACGCGTACCGAGAGATCGACGACCTCGGCGTACGTCCAGGTGTCCTCGCCGCAGACGAGACAGGGCGCGTCGCCTCCCAGCGAGGCACCCTTGTCCAGGTAGTCGACGAGCCGCATCGACGCCCCTTCAGCCGCGCTGCCGGGTCACGACCGGCTCCGAGACCAGCCCGAAGGCCTGCAGCTGGCCGAGGAGCTCGCGGTGGCCGAACGCCTGGCAGCCGGAGGCGAACCCGACCCGTCGAGGCGGCTGCTGCAGCAGCGAGTAGGCGACGTACGCCTGCAGCAGCCCGGTCTGCTTGTAGTTCTGGTTGCCGTGGATGACGCAGTGCGCGCGGCCGAGCGGGCCGGAGGCGTGCACCGAGTCGAGCGACTTGTTGAGCCGCGGGTTCTCGCGCGGCGGCATCTGGTTCATGACCTGGGCCGCCGTGGCGGTCAGCGCCTCGTCGCGCTGCTCGGGGTCCATGTCCTTGGTCGCCTCCAGCGCGCCCGCGACGATCTGCGGCACCCCGTTCATCAGGGCGGCGTTGAAGACCCCGCCCTGCGCCTTGCAGTTGGCCACCTTCGGGTCGCGCCGGTACCAGACCGGGTGGGAGGTGCCGCCCCACGGCAGCGAGAGCGCGAGCTCGTGCTGGCCCGGCACCACGAGCGGGACCAGGCCTGCGGTCGGGTCGAACTCGACGTACGCGTTCTGCTCCAGGTAGTGCGCCTTCGAGGTGGCCGCGTTGACCAGAATCGTGCGGGTCGAGGCGATCGTGGGGGAGCCGCCCCAGAAGACCGCGATGTCGAGGGTGTCGAGGCCGGGCTGCTCGAGGCAGATCTCGGCGGCGATCTCGCCGGTGGTGTACATCTGCGCGATGCCCGGCGCGAGCAGCAGCCCCTTCTCCGCGTAGTCGGCGCCGTACTTCTCGTCGCAGGTGATCAGCCAGTCCTGCTCGCCGGTGGTGTCGGTGTAGTGGACACCGGCGGCCAGGGCGGCCTCGACGACCTCGGGGCCGTACTGGGAGAACGGGCCGACGGTGTTGAGGACGACGCGCGCGCCGGTGAGCAGCTCGGTGAGCGCCTCGACGGTGTGCTCGACCTCGGCGATCTCGTAGTCGGCGGTCTCGATGCCGGGGACGTGGGAGGTCATCGAGTCGACCAGCTTGTCCTTCGAGCGGCCGGCGGCCACGAACGGCACGCCGAGCTCGCGCAGGTATTCACAGACCAGCCGGCCGGTGTAGCCGGAGGCGCCGTAGACGACGACGGGCTTGTTGTCACTCATGGTCACATCCCCATTCCACCGTCGACCGGCAGGCCGACTCCGTTGATGAACCTCGCCTGGTCGGAGGCGAGGAAGACGACCGCGTCGGCCATGTCCTCGACCGTGCCGAGCCGGCCCGACGGGGTCAGCTCGACGACGCCGCCCACGGCGGCTTCCGGAGACTCGAACAGACCCAGCTGCGCCACGTCGTTGGCCAGTCCGGCGCCCATCTCGGTGGGGACGAGGCCGGGGTAGATGCAGTTGACGCGTACGCCGTAGCCGAGCTTTCCGCTCTCCATCGCGGCCACCCGGGTCAGCCGGTCGACGGCGCTCTTGGTGGCCGAGTAGACCGAGATGCCGGGGAAGGCGATGGTGGCGGCGACCGAGGCGACGTTGACGATCACGCCGCCGTTGCCGGCAGCGCCGTCGGGCCGCATCGTCCGAAGGCCGTGCTTGAGGCCGAGGGCCGTGCCGAGCACGTTGACCTCGAGCATCTTCTTGATGTCGGCGGGGTCGAGCTCGGTGACGAGGCTGGTGATCTCCACGCCGGCGTTGTTGACCAGGATGTCGAGCCCGCCGAGGCCGTCGACGGCTGCGGCGACGCCCGCCTCCCAGGAGGCGTCGTCGGTGACGTCGAGGCGCACGAAGGTGCCGCCGATGGACTCGGCCACCTTCGCGCCCTGGTCGTCCTTCACGTCTGCGACGGCGACCTTGGCGCCGGCGGCGGCCAGCGTGCGGGCCATCCCCTCGCCCAGGCCTTGGGCTCCGCCGGTGACGAGTGCTGTGCGTCCGCTCAGATCGGTCATCTGTGACTCCTTCGTCGCTGTGATGCGCTGTGATCGGGATCACAGGCAATCGCGAATCTTGACGAGTGTCAAGAGTTTTCTTGACGATTGACCAGAAAATGGTTCAGGTGGCACCGGGAGACGTGCGAGAGGGGGTATCGTTGCGGCCCATGACCCAGGTCGCCGCTCCGAAGGCGTCGCGCCGCACGCCCGCCGACAAGCACGACGAACGCCGCAAGGCGCTCGCCGAGTCCGCGCTGCGTACGTTGGGGGAGCTGGGCTACGCGCGGGCCAGCCTGCGCGAGATCGCCAACAACTCCGAGTTCAGCCACGGCGTCGTGCACTACTACTTCAACGACAAGCTCGAGCTGATCGTCTACTGCGTGCGCTACTACAAGGAGACCTGCGTCCACCGCTACGACGGCGTGGTGGCCGAGGCGACCTCGCCCGACGACCTCGCCGAGCGGTTCGGCGACAAGCTCGTCGAGACGATCGTCGAGGAGGCCGCGATGCACCGGCTCTGGTACGACCTGCGCTCGCAGTCGATGTTCGAGGAGAGCCTGCGCGAGGCGGTCACCCAGATCGACCAGAGCCTGGAGGACATGATCGCGCGGATCGTGGACCGCTACGCCTCGCTCGCCGGCTCCGAGCCCGCGATCGCCGCGCCGGTGGCCTACGGGATGTTCGACGGCATCTTCCAGCAGGCACTGCTGGGCTACCTCAACGGTCGCGACGGCGCCCTGGCGGACCTGCGGGCCCAGGTGATCGGGCTGATGCCGATGCTGCTCACCCAACCAGGAGCGATGCGATGACACCGATGATCGGCATGCCGGTCGGAGCCGAATGGTTGGTCTTGATCGGTGGTGTCGTCCTGCCGCTGATCGGTCTCGCGATCACCGTGTGGTGGCTGCTGATGCTGATCCAGGCCCTCCGAACGCCCGACAGCGTCTGGTCGGCGGCCGGCCAGAGCAAGATCCTCTACGTCCTGCTGATGATCTTCCTCGGCTGGCTGGGGGCGCTCCTCTACGTCGCCATCGCCCGCCCCGCGCTCCGCGCGCAGCCGAGCCTCACACCACCATCGTGACCACGGCCGCCGCCGCGAGGATCGTCGCGGCGACGCGTACCCTCCCGATCGGCTCGCGCAGGATCAGGGCCGCCGAGAGCGCGACCCAGATCAGGCTCGAGCTGCGCACGGCGGCGACCAGCGAGACCGGGGCGTGCAGCGTGGCGTAGAGGCTGAGGACGTAGGAGGTGGGGACCAGGACGGCGAGCACGGCCACGGTCCGCGCGTGGATCCGGAGCTGGCGCAGCCCCTCGGCGTACCTGCCCCGCACGACCACGCTCCACAGCACCACCTGGACCACCGTGCCGACGGCGTAGTAGGCGATCGGGTCGAGGCCACGCTCGACGACCACCCAGCCGTCGTAGGTCGTGTAGCCGGCGATCGAGGCGGCGATGCACGCCGACCACAGCAGCGGCTTGGCCTGGAGCGAGCCCTTGGTGCGGACCGTCTCGAAGAGCAGTGCCCCGACCGCCGCCGCCATCAGGAGTACGCCGCCCCACTGCGCCCAGCTCAGCCACTGCCCGAGCACCACCATGCCGGTGATCGCCACGACCACCGGCGCGAGACCGCGGGAGAGCGGGTAGATCTGACTGACGTCGAAGTCCTGGTAGGCCACCTGGACCAGGCCCATGGTCAGCGCGTGCATCGCGGTGCTGCCGAGCGAGAGCAGCAGGAGCTCCCAGGTCACCGTGATGCCGTGGCCGCGCACGATCATCACCACCGCGGTGACCGTGACCACCAGGCAGCTCTCCACGATCGCGACCGCCCACAGCGCCGGCCGTCCCGCCGGAGCGATGGTCTTCGACGCCGTGTTCCAGGCGGCGTGGGCGACCGCCGAGCCCAGCGCGAGGGTGACTCCGAGCAGCAGCATTCGGGAGAGCCTACGGCGTCCCTCCGTGCATCGTGCCCGGCCTCCTCCTAGGCTGGGCCGACCACTCCCCATAACAGCGAGGAACCTTGTGATGGACCCCGTCGATCTGGCCCTGATGCTGCTCCGTCTGGCGGTGGGCGGCACGATGATCGCCCACGGCGTCAACCACTGGCGCGGTGGCGGCAAGATCGCCGGCACCGCCGGCTGGTTCGAGAGTCTGGGCCTGCGCCACGGCACGCTTCAGGCGTGGGCCAGCGTGGTGACCGAGATCGGCGCCGGCGTGCTGCTGATCCTGGGGCTGGTCACGCCCCTGGCCGCGGCCGGCGTGGTCGGGGTGATGCTGGTCGCCGCCCTGCTCGCGCACCGTCCCAACGGGTTCTTCGTCTTCAAGGAGGGCTGGGAGTACGTCATGATCCTGGCCGTCGTCGCGGTCGTGCTCGGTGTCACCGGGCCCGGGACGATCTCGCTCGACTCCGCCCTCGGCATCGTCTACGACGGCTGGGTCGGAGGCGCGGTGGCGCTCGGTGCCGGTGTGCTCGGCACCGCCCTCCTCCTCGCCGCCACCTACCGGCCGGGACGCCCCGACGAGCCGGCTGAGCCGGCTGAGCCTGCTGAGGACACCCAGGCCTAGCTGTGATGTCCAGCCAGGTTGTTCAACCTGGTGATGGGGGCTGCCTTCCCGATCGCTGAATGGGGCCGGTGGTGGTTGTACTCGTGGACCCATCCTGGCAGGGCGGCGAGTCGGGCTGATTCGGAGGTGTAGAACTTCTTGAATGCCCAGCCCTCTGCCAGGGTGCGGTGGAAACGTTCGATCTTCCCGTTCGTCTGTGGTCGATAGGGCCGGGTCTTCTTGGGTGTGATGCCTAGATCTGCGCAGGTCTCGCGCCACAGGTGTGACTTGTAGCAGCTGCCGTTGTCGCTGAGCACACGCTTGACGAGGACACCACGCTCAGCGAACCAGGCAACCGCGTTCTTGAGGACCTCGGTCGCGGTTTGGCTGGTCTCGTCGTCGCGGGCCTCGACGTAGGCGAGGCGGGAGTGGTCGTCGATGACGGTGTGTAGGTAGCAGGTCCCGATCAGTGGCTGATAGTGCTTGTTCTTGGGCCCACCGGTGCGTTTGGCGGTCGCGGAGCGGTTCTTGTCCCCGCGCTGCTTGCCGAGGTAGCGCCAGCCACCGCCGTCGGGGATCTTGCCGAGCTTCTTGACGTCGACGTGGATCAGGTCGCCGGGGTGGTCATGTTCGTAGCGACGGATCGGCTCGCCTGTGGCTCGGTCGATGTGAGTGAGCCGGTTGATCCGAGCACGCACCAAGACCGCGTGCACGGTCGAGGATGCCATGTTGAGCCGCTGGGCGATTTCGACCGGCCCAAGGCGCTGCTTCCAGCGCAGGTGCACGATCTTGCGCACGACCGGGGCCGGGGTCCGGTTCGGTTGACGGTGCGGAGCCGAGGACCGATCGAGCATGCCGGCCGGTCCTTCGTTGCGGTAGCGCTCAGCCCACTTCTTCGCCGTACGCCACGAGACGTCATAACGCTCCGCCGCGCGGGCCGGTGGCCAGCCGTGTTCAACGATGAGACGCGCGAGCCTGAGCCGGGCGCGAGGGGTCAGGGCAGCGTTGGCATGGGTAGCGTGGGACACGAAGGCCTCTCCTGGTGGCGGAACTGGTTCCTAGACAGCTCCACTCCACACCGGGGAGGCCTTCGTCCATCTACCAGTCAGACCGTGTCGTCGCAGGATCTCGACCAACGTGCCTGGGCATCACACCTAGCGGCGCGAGCGCATCCCCAGCCGAGCGGTCTCCCCGGTGGCTGCGCGCTCGAGCTCGGCGATGAGCGTGCGCGCGTCGTAGCGGCCCTCGTGGCGGTGCGACCCGACGAAGAACGTCGGGGTGCCGCGGGCGCCGCTGTCGTGGGCCGAGGCCATGTCCTCACGGACGTGGTCGGCCAGCGCCGGGTCCTCCAGGTCGCGGAGGAACTGCTCCACGTCGAGCCCGAGGACACCGGCATAACCGGCCAGGTCCTTGTGCTCGAGCTCGTTCTGATGGTCGAAGAGGTGCTTGTGCATCTCCCAGAACCGGCCCTGCCGCGCGGCGGCCTCCGCGGCGACCGCGGCCAGC
This sequence comes from Nocardioides luteus, assembly GCF_015752315.1. Taxonomy (NCBI): domain Bacteria; kingdom Bacillati; phylum Actinomycetota; class Actinomycetes; order Propionibacteriales; family Nocardioidaceae; genus Nocardioides; species Nocardioides luteus. Next base: position 3,142,891 of record NZ_JADOVJ010000001.1, on the reverse strand, counting down.
TCGGCGTGCGGGTGCTGGGGGAGGGGGAGGTGGCGTACGACGTAGCGGATCCGCGACCCGAAGTAGTTGCGGACCTCGTTGGCGGTGCCGGTGGCGCGGGCGCAGAACGGGCACTCGTAGTCGAGGTACTCGAGCAGGGTGACCTCGGCGTCCACGTCGCCGTAGATGTGGTCGCGCGCCGGATCGACCGGGGTCGCGAGCACCTTCGGCAGGGCCGCGTCGCGCTGGCCGAGGAAGCGCGCGGAGAGCTGGAAGATCAGCCACCCGAGGGCGGAGGCGATCACCACGGAGAGGAGCACGCCGACGATCGCGTCGCGCTGCAGCGTCTCGGAGTCGAAGGCGAGCGTGGTGATCAGCAGCGCGACGGTGAAGCCGATACCCGACAGCGCCGCGCCGCCGAGGACGTGACCGCCGCCGACGCCCTGGGGCAGCCGCCCGAGCCGCAGTCGCGTGGCCACGAGCGCGCCGCCACCGATGCCGAGGGTCTTGCCGAGGACCAGGCCGGCGACGACACCCCAGGTCACGGGCGACCTCAGCGCCTCCCCGAGGACGCCGTCGCGCAGGTCGACGCCCGCGTTGGCGAGGGCGAAGACCGGCACGATGAGATAGCTCGTCGGCACGTGCAGCGTCTCCTGGAGCCGCTCGTTGACCGAGATCGTGCGGGTCAGCTCGTCGCGGGTCTCGCGCTGCAGCGTCGGCAGCGGCGACTGCCGGAACGCCCGGAACCGCGAGGTAGCGACCTCCATCTGGGCCCGGGTCGGCTCCGCGGCCGGCACCAGCAGCCCGGCCAGCATCCCGGCGATGGAGGCGTGCAGGCCGGCTCCGAGGGTGGCCACCCAGGCGATCAGCACGAGCAGTACGTAGGGCCCGGCGCGCCACACCTTCACCCGGTCGAGCACGAAGATCCCGACCAGGGCCAGCCCGGCCACGACCAGCGGGCCGACCGAGAGGTGCTCGGTGTAGGCGACCCCGATGACGCTCACCGCGACGATGTCGTCGATGACGGTGAGGGTGAGCAGGAAGATGCGCAGCTGCGTCGAGACCGCCGGCCCGACCAGCGCGAGCATCCCGAGCAGGAACGCGGTGTCGGTGCCGATCACGATGCCCCACCCGCGAGCCGCCTCGCCGGAGGGGTTGAGCAGCAGGTAGATCAGCGCGGGCAGGGCCAGCCCGCCCGCCCCGGCGATCAGCGGCACCACCATGCGGCGGCGGTCGGTGAGCTCGCCGACGGCGAGCTCGCGGCGTACCTCCAGGCCGACGACGAAGAAGAAGACCACCATCAGGCCGTCGTTGACCCAGTGGTGCAGGTCCATCGAGAGCCCGACGTCGCCGAACCGCACCGAGACGACCGTCTCCCACAGGTGCTCGTAGCCGTGCGACCACGGCGAATTGGCCCAGGCCAGCGCGAGCAGCGAGGCGATCACCAACAGCGTGGCGCTCGTCGACTCCAGATGCATGAAGTGCCGCAGCGTGGTGCCGAGCTGTCCGGTCAGATCGTCGTCACGCCGGCACTTGGTCTGCTGTTTCCCCACGGGAAGATCCTAGTGCTGGCCCTCCAGGGCGTCGGCGCGCCGTGTCTCAGCGACCTCGCTGAGCCGTCGGGCGACACCGGCCTTGGCGACGACGAGCTGGTCGATGACCGCGAGCGGCAGCTCCAGGACATCGGTCAGCGTCACCGCCGTCGCGGTCAGTGTGCCGCTCTCGCGCAGGAGCGCGTCCGCGGTGACGACCTGGCCACGGTCGAGGCGTGCCACGACGACGGCACCACCCGACCCACCCGCGGAGCCGGCCGGCGCGGTCACCTCGACCACGCCGCTGGCGACGAAGCCGTACGCCGTCGGCACCCGCCCCGGGCGGACGATGTGCTCGCCGGCACCGAACGTGCTCAGACGGCACTGCGGCGCCAGCGCCTCGATCTCCTCCTCGGTGAGCTCGAGGGTGGTCGCGACGGACCGGAGTGCCGCCTCCACGTCGGCCGTCGAGCGCGGCTCGGCGGCGACGCCGTCGAGGGTGAGGCCGGCTCGGCGGGCCGAGTACCAGAGCCGGGTGCGCAGGGTCGAGCTCGCCACGCCGGCGTCGGAGGCGGTGGCCAGCGGAAGGGTCACGTCGTAGGCACCGCCACCGGTGGTGCGCACCGTCGCGGCGGCCCCCGGCCGCAGGAACGGCAGGGCCGCTGCGGTCGTGGTCACGGTCTCCACGACCTCATGAGGCGGGTCGGCCGGCCCGAACCCCAGGCTGAGCATGTGGTCGTGGGCGCGGGTCGGACGGCTGTCGTTGGTGAACGAGGCCGCGGCGAGCGAGGAGTTGGGGATGATCTGGACCCCGCTGCCGGTGTCGAGGTGGGTCGAGCGCCAGTTCATCTCCACGACCCGGCCGCTGACGCCGCCGACGTCGAGGGTGTCGCCGAGCCGGAAGGGCTGCTCGAAGAGCAGCAGCAGCCCGGAGACCACGCTGCCGATGGCGTTCTGCAGCGCCAGGCCGATGACGATCGACCCGACGCCGAGCGTCGCCCACAGCCCGCCGACGTCGAAGCCCCACACCATCGAGGCGACGAACGCGGCCCCGGCGACGACCAGGATGAGCCGGGCCAGGTCGATGAAGATCCCGGGCAGCCGCTCGCGCCAGCTACCGCGCACGGCGTTGCCGAAGAGCAGCGCGTTGAGCGCACCCAGGGCGATGCTCACCGCCAGCACGCCGACGACGGTCGCCACGATGCGTACGCCGTTGTTGTCGGCCGAGAGGTTGCCGACCTGGGTGAGGAGCACCAGCAGCGCGGCGCCGGGCAGCAGCCACAGCCGCAACCGGTTGACCGGTGTGGCCAGGCTGCTGCCCCGGCGCACTAGGTGCAGGTGGACCTCGGAGAGGACCAGCAGCACGATCGGGAGCCCGACGATGAGCGCCATCGCCCATCCGAACCAGGGCGTGCCGCCGATGTCGATGATGTGCGTCACGACAGCACCACCCGCCACACCGGGCTGTCCTCGATGGTGCCGACCTGCTCGAAGTCGTACGCCGCCGCGAGCTGCTCCTTGACCTCGTCGGTCACGTAGATCCCGGCCTCGCCGGCGACGGTGCGGACCCGGTAGGCCAGGTCGACCGCATCGCCCCACAGGTTGTAGACCATGTCGCCCTGGCCGACCAGGCCGCCGCGTACGTCACCGGTGTGGACGCCGGCGCGCAGGACCAGCCGGGCGCCGTTGGTGACGTTGAACCGCTCGACCATCCGAGCCACGTCGACGGCGAAGTCCGCGACCCGGCGGACGTGGTCGACGCGCTGGACGATGAGGCCGCTGCTGCCGATGTAGCCGGTGCCGACGCTGCGGACCTTCTCGATCCCGGCGCGGTGGGCGGCCGCGTCGAAGCCCGCGGAGAGCTCCTTGAGCATGGCGAGGGACTCCTCGGCGGGCCGCTTGCCGGCGAACGAGTCGAAGCCGTCGATCTCGGTGTAGACGACCGAGGCGTTCTGGTGCTCGGCAGAGATCGTCGTCTCGCCGCCCTGGTAGCGGTCGGCGATCGCCTCCGGCATCAGCGAGCGCAGGATGCGGGAGTTCTCGGCCTGCTGCGCGTCGACCAGCTCCTGTTTCGCCGCCAGGCTCGAGCTCAGGTCGTTGAACGCCGTCGCCAGGTCGCCGAACTCGTCGCGCGACCCGGCGTCGACCTGAGCACCCAGGTCACCGCCGGCCACCGAGCGGACCCCCTTCATCAGCCGCCCCACCGGCCGGGTGAAGACCCGCGCCAGCAGGATGGAGATGGCGCAGACGAGCAGGATCACCGCCGCCGTCGCCAGGAGTACGCTGCGGGCGAACCCCTGCACGGGCGCGAGCGCCTCCTCGGTCTCGATGGTCGCGACCAGCGACCAGTCCAGCCCTTCCACATCGAGTGGCTCGTACGCCGCCAGCACCTCGTGACCGGCGTAGTCGGTCATCTCGCCGACACCGGTGTCGCCCTGCTTGGCCACCTCGGAGACGTCTGGTCCCGCGGAGAGGAGGCCGACCGCGAGCTTCATCCGGAGCATCTTGTCGACGGTCTCCTCGCTCGTGCCGTTGTCGCGCATCTGCTCGGCGAAGGTCTTCGGATCGGCGAGCAGCTCGCGGGAGTTGGTGCGCAGCAGGCCGTCGGTGCCGACGATGTAGGACTCGCCCGTCTCGCCGAGGCCGGTCACCTTCTCGGCGGTGCCGGAGCCCGTGGTGAGCGACGTGATCGCGTTCGAGGAGATCTCGTAGACCAGCACGCCGGTGGCGTCGCCGCCGGTGCCGATCGGGGAGGCGACGAACATCCGCGGCCGGCCGAACGCCGGCTGATAGCTCTCGTAGTCGGAGATCGCGACGTAGTCGCGGTTGTTGGACCGCAACGCCTCCCGCCACAGCGACTCCAGCGCACCGTCGCGCAGCTCGCCGGTGTCGACGTCGCTGCCGAGGTCGGAGCCCTTGTCGGCGGTGTAGACGATGCGTCCCTCGGTGTCGATCATCATCACGTCGTCGAGACCGAGGGAGTCGCGTACGGCCCGCCAGTAGGGGTTCCACTTCTTGTTGGCGGCTGTCCAGGCCGAGCCGTCGCCGGCGTCGTCGACGTCGGAGACCGGACGCGAGGTGTCGGTCTCGGTGGTCGCCTTGACGGTGTAGCGCGCCTGCAGGTAGGTCCGCGCCGGGGAGGTCGGGATGAACGCCTCGGCATTGATCTCGCCGCCGACGTTCTCCTGCAGGTGCGGTCCGTAGTAGTCGTTGTAGTAACGGGTCAGTGCCGCCGTGTCGGCGGGGTCGACCGTGCCGCGCGCGAGCTCGTCGTACGCCGCGCTGAAGTCGGCCATCGACTCCGGCCCGACGCCCTGGCTGTCGAGGATGACGCCACCGGAGACGTTGTTGATCATCGCCGAGACTCGGGAGGCGCGCTCGTCGAGCACGTCCTGGAGGCGGCTGCGGGTGGAGTCCTCGAGTGCCTGCGTACCGCTGCGGTAGCCGAAGTAGCCCACGACGATCGAGGAGAGCACGCTGGTCAGCACCAGCATCAGCAGCAGCTTCGACTGGATGCTCCCGAAGCCTCCGCGGCTGCCGCGCCGCCGGGTCGCCAGCGGTTCGTCCGGGCCGCCGGTCCCGTCGTCCCCGCCGAGCGCGGGCTCGGTCCGGCCGGCTGCGGCCGGCGCCTGTGTCTGTGTCGGTCTCGCGTGGCCGCCCACCCGCTGGACGGCTGCGTCGCTCTGGCCCATGTGCTCTTCCCCCTTGGCGATGCGCACCCGTGGCGGGGGATCCCGAGACGAGTGCTCCAGGCACCGTGAGATTTCACTTGTCGGTCGTGGCGGAGATGGTGCAGCGGGCGGACACGATCCGCCGTGCCGCCCGTGCGAGCGTACCCATGAACGGAGCCAACGCGCAGCGATCCGGGCCAGATGATCTCATCCGGGGGCATCGCGAAACATCCGGTCGGGATGTGGCTCGCTCAGCGTCGAACGGCGACCAGACCCGCCAGCGTGCCCTGGAGCAGGGTGCCGTAGGGAAGGATCGTGCCGACCATCTGCAGGGTGTTGGCCAGCGGTCCGAGCCCGAGGAACGTCTCGGAGAGAACTCGGCCGTCGGCGGGGTCGATCCGGGCCAGGCGCCAGGTCGGGCCGACACCTCGACGGGTGACGGTGTAGAGGACGTCCTCCTCGCGGGAGAGCCGGGGGACCGCGGCGGAGGGCACGTCGTTGCGCCAGACCGACTCGCAGGTGCCGGAGCGCTCGTCGACGTCGATGCGCTCCATGCCGCCCGCGAAGTCGGCCGTCGCCGGCACGGACTCGCCGGCGTCCTCGGTCGCCTGCGCGGGGTAGGGATAGCCGTAGGTGCTGGCGATGTAGACCGAGTCTCCCCAGGCGACGGGGGAGTTCTCGGTGCCGCTGCTCTCCTCGGTGAGGACCGGCAGCCGGCAGACCTCACGACCGTCGCGCGCCCGGTAGACGAGGAGGTTCTCGCGCGGGGAGGCGTTGTCGGTGATCACCACGAGCTCGGCCCCCGTACGCTCCCCGAAGAACGTCGGCGTCGAGCCGCTGCCGTGGCTGAGCTGGCCCGGCTTGCGGGCCTCCCCGCGGTCGTAGGGCTGGCGCCAGATCGTCCGGACCGCGGCGGAGTCGCGATCGGCGCGGAGCAGGTACGTCGCATGGTCGGTCGTCACCGCGACCCCGCTCGGTGCGCTGGAGATGGAGTTGGCGACCTTCTCGTCGCCGGCGCCGAGGGTCGTGGTGACGACGTCCCCGTCGGGCGTGACGTAGCCGGCGCGGCCCTGGGCGGTGGCGAACCAGACGTTGGCGTCGTAGCCCGGTCCGACGGTGGTGACCGCATCGCCCTCCGGCAGGGTCACCGGCACCTCGCGCTCCACCTCGATCGACCAGCCGCGCCATGACCTCGAGTGCGCCAGCCAGAGCAGCGACCCGGAACCGTCGACGGTGACGAGCCTCGACTTGTGGTCGACGTAGGCGTAGACGCCGCCGAGCAGCGATCCGGCCGCGAGATGGCGCCGGGCGACCGGGAGCAGGGTGGTCGGGTCGAGGAGGTAGAGGCTGGGCGCCCGGTCGAGATACTCGGTGCACAGCGCCTGCACCATCCCGTCGGAGCCGCTGAGGATCGTCGGGCACGCCGCCGGCAAGGGCACCGGCTGCGCTGGGGAGGGGTCGGCTCCTGGACCCGCGAACGGCGTCGTGTCGGACGCTCCGGCGTCGCCGTGCATGTTCCAGGTGCCGTCCGGACCGGCGTACGGGCTCGGTGGCACGGTCGCGCCGGACGCCGGGCCGACCGTCGGTCCGGCCAGGAGGGCGACGAGAGCGACGAAGGCGACGAAGGCGACGAAGGCCAGAAGGACGGTGGCGGGGGCGGTCCGGCGGGTCATGCCGAGGATCTAAGCACGAGTAAGTCGAGCGGATCAGTCGGAGATCATGTGGCGGTCGCCACAGACAGCCCACGAATGTCCAACAGATGCGTGACCTGTCACCCACATCGTCGTTAGCCACTGTGACGGCGGGTAACAGCCGGATGACAGCGCAGATGCAAGTGGCGCGACCCGGTGCTCAGCCGTACATGGGGGCTTCCGGTGTAGCCGTCCGGGTGTTGACGGACGCAAACACGCACATCGAGGACATAGCCCGATCGAGCTATGTCCAATAGGTCCTATGACTCATATTTTGTAGAGGATAAAGTCCTTTCAAGTCTTCCTTGAAAGTCCGGACGGGAGTTAGATGGGCAACATGACAACTAGGCGTTCTCGGCCCGGCCGCCCTAGGCATGTTCCCGACTCAGGTACGACCTCACCGCGCGACCAGATCCTGGATGCCGCATCGCGGCTGTTCGTCTCCCAGGGTTTCGCGGCGACGTCTACTCGCGAGATCGCCGACATGGTCGGCATCCGCCAGGCATCGCTCTACTACCACTTCGCGGGGAAGGACGAGATCCTCGGCGAGCTGCTCCGCCGGTCGGTCCGTCCGACCACGGACAAGGTGGAGAAGATCCTCAACCGCGTGCCACCGCTCGACTACGAGACCGCGCTCTACCTGCTGGTCCTCGTCGACGTACGCACCCTCGCCGACGTGCCGCACAACGTCGGCATGCTCTACCAGCTGCCCGACGTGGCCAAGTGCGAGGTGTACGACGAGTTCCGCAACGAGCACGCCGAGCTGGCCGCCCACTACGCGGACCTGGCCAGCGAGGTCGCCTCGAAGACGGTGCGCTCGACGGTCAGCCGCAAGCAGCTGGGCGACCTGCTCATCCAGCAGGTCGAGGGCGTGATCAACATGCGCACCGAGGACCCGGACCGCAAGATCCCGTGCCGCGAGGCGTGGGCCATCGCCGCGACCTGCCTGCGGATCTGCGACGTGCCGCAGGAGAAGATCGACGCGGCCGCACCGATCGCCATCGACCTGCTCCCGCAGTTCATCGACGAGAAGGTCGCCGAGCCGGTCTGAGGCACCGAAACCGGTGGACTCGGGTGCACACCTGGGCTTCGATGTGGGCATGGCCCTCTTCGTCTCGCACACGACCATCGACTGCCACGACGCGTACGCGCTCTCGGAGTGGTGGAAGGAACTGCTCGGCTATGTCGACGTGGAGGGCGACCCGAACCTCCCCGGTCACGAGGAGTGCGTGATCCTCGACCCGGAGACCGGCCACCGGCTGCTGTTCATCGAGGTGCCCGACGACCCGCTGCCCGCCAAGCGCATCCACCTCGACCTGCGCCCGCGCACCGGCACCCGCGACGACGAGGTCGAGCGCGTCCTCGGCCTGGGGGCGACACAGGTCGCCGACCACCGCGGCAAATATGGTCCCGGGACCGGCTGGGTGATCTTCGCCGATCCCGAGGGCAACCAGTTCTGCGTGCTGCGCTCCGAGGCCGAGGTGGCTGCCCAGGAAGCCCAGGCGTCAGGCTCGTAGCCGCAGCAGCTCGAACATGCTGGAGAACCCCTGGTCGCCGTGGCCCTGGGCGATCCGGCGGTCCATCAGCGACTTCACCTCCCGCATCCGCACCGCCTCGACGCCGGTCGACTCCCGGTGCCCGATCAGGTCGTCCATCAGCGCGGCCTGCACGTCGAGGGAGCCGAGGTCGGGGCCGTACGTCCCGCTCTTGATCGCGCCCGTCATCATCCGCAGCAGACCGGCGTAGCCGTTCAGGGACGCCGCGACCCGTTCGGTGAACGCCTCCAGGTCCATCCCCTCGGCCTCGACCAGCGTGAGCGTGTGCAGGAATCCGATCAGGAACTCGTAGCCGACCGCGACCTGGGCGTTGAACTCGACGGCCGCGAACCCGGCGTCGGGCCCGTGATAGGTGAGGGAGCCGAGCTCGGTGAGCATCGGCTCGACGGCCTCGAACGCCGCGCGGTCACCGCTGAAGGCCAGCGAGATCCTGGACGTGCCGACGTCGGGTGGGTCCCCCATGACCTTCCCGTCGACGTACGCAGCCCCGTGCTCGGCCGCCCAGGCCTCGTTCGCCCGCGCCTGTGCCGGCGAGCCGCTGGTGAGGCTGACCAGGGTGCGGCCCGCCGCGGCGGCGCCGACGGAGTGCAGGACGTCCTCGACCGCGGTGTTGTCCAGCAGGCTGAGCACCGTCACCGGGCTGGCCGCCACCGCCTTCGCCGCGGTGGACGCGACCGCGGCTCCGGCGTCGGCCAGCGCCTCGGCCTTGTCGGCCGTCCGGTTCCAGACCGTGGTCCGGTAGCCGCGCTCGAGATATGCCCGCGCGACCGCCGATCCCATGTTGCCGATCCCGATCACGGTGACGGCGGGTCGGTCGTTGTGCTCCGTCATGGTCCCAGCTCCCTCTCTCGTCGGTGTTCCTTCATGCTCGAAGATGAAGCCGACTTGAGGTCAAGCGCGAACGTCAGGCGTGGATCAGCCGGTGGCGACCGGCAGGTCGTGGTTGCTCCACTGGCTCCAGGAGCCCGGGAAGAGCGCGGCGTCGTAGCCGGCGATCGTCAGCGCGGCGACCTCGTGGGCGGCGGTGACGCCGGAGCCGCAGTAGGCGGCCACGGGGGAGCCGGCCTCGACACCGAGCGCGTCGAAGCGTGCCCGGAGCTCCTTGGCGGGCAGGAAGCGACCTTCGGCGGTGAGGTTGTCAACGGTGGGCGCCGAGACCGCGCCGGGGATGTGCCCGGCCTTCGGGTCGACCGGCTCGACCTCGCCGCGGTAGCGCTCGGCGGCGCGGGCATCGAGCAGAACACCTTGGTAGGCCTCGACGTGCTCGAACGGCAGCACGGGCAGGTGGCCGGGCGTGAGCGTCACCGTGCCGGGATCGGGCACCACGTCGGCGGTGGTCAGCGGGTGTCCCGCGGAGGTCCAGGCGCCGAGCGCGCCGTCGAGGAGACGGACGTCGGCGATGCCTGCCCAGCGCAGCAACCACCAGGCGCGGGCGGCCGAGGTGTTGCCGACGGCGTCGTAGGCGACGACGGCGTCACCCTCGGAGATGCCCCAGCGGCGAGCGGCCGCCTGCAGGTCGGCGAGCTCCGGCAGCGGGTGGCGGCCGTCGGTGGGCTTGCCGTGGCGGGCCAGCTCTGTGTCGAGGTCGACGTAGACGGCGCCGGGGATGTGGCCCTCGAGGTAGGACTCGTGTCCGGGCGGGCCGCCGAGCTGCCAGCGTACGTCGAGGAGGACCGGGGGCCGGTCGGAGGCGAGCTCGGCCGCGAGCTCGTCGGCGCTGATGAGTACGTTCACAGGTGAAGTCTTTCAGGAGAAGGTGGGCGGCTCATAGGCATGTACGGGGGGTGTCGGGCCGTCGTGGCGGGTGACCGAGACCAGCACGTGCGCGCCGGTGTTGGACTGGGTGAGCGACGAGGTGGGCAGGTCGCGGGTGAGCACGTTGACGTTGCCGTTGACGCAGTCGGCGATCTCCGGTGCGCTGGGGTCGAACCAGGCACCGGTGTGCATCTGCGCGACGCCCGGAAGCAGGGCGTCGGTGATGCGTACGCCGGCCAGCAGGCTGCCCTGGGCACTGCGGACGAGCGCCAGGTCGCCGTCGGCGAGGCCCCTCGCGGCGGCGTCGTCGGGGTGGAGCCGGATCGGCTCGCGGCCGGAGACCTTGGTCGCCTGGCTGGCGTCGCCCATGTCGAGCTGGCTGTGCAGCCGGTGGGAGGGCTGGTTGGCCAGCAGATGCAGGTCGTACGTCACCGCCGACGCAGACCCCCACCACTGGTCGGGCTCGCGCCACTGAGCGTGTCCGGCGAGGTCGTCGAGGCCGAAGCCGTCGATCGTCTCCGACCAGAGCTCGATCTTGCCGCTGGGGGTCCGGAGCGGGTGCTTGCGCGGGTTGTGGCGGAAGCTCGAGAACGCGGCGTCCTGGTAGCGATCCTGCGGCAGCTCGACGCCGCCGGCGGCCCAGAACTCGTCGAAGGCCGGCGCGTCGGCCGGTGTCGTCGGCAGCTCGCGCCACTCCTCGTAGATCCGGCGCAACCACTGCCCGGAGGTGAGTCCTTCGTCGACATCGGCGCCCAGGCGGCGGCCGAGCTCGCCGTAGATCCACAGCTCCTCGCGCGCCTCGCCGGCAGGCTCGGCGACCTTCGGCATGGTCCGCAGTCGGCGGTCGCCGGCCCCGGCGGCGAGGTCCGACCGCTCCAGCGCCGAGGCGACCGGGAGGACGATGTCGGCGTGCCGGGCGGTCGGGGTCCAGTGGGTCTCGTGGACGACGAAGGTGTCGAGCCGGGCGAAGGCGGTGCGCAGCCGGCCGAGGTCCTGATGATGGTGGAACGGGTTGCCGCCGGCCCAGTAGGCGAGCCGGATCTCGGGGTAGGTCAGGACCCGGCCGTCGAAGGCGAACGGCTCACCGGGATGGAGCAGCAGGTCGGCGATCCGGGCGCACGGGATCAGGTCGGCGACCGGGTTGGTCCCCTGCGGGAAGGTCGGCAGCGGCACGGGAGCGACGCCGACCCCGTAGTCGCCCATGGAGCCGTAGCCGTGCGCGAACCCGCCGCCCGGCAGACCGATCTGTCCCAGGAAGGCCGCCAGGGTGAGTGCCGCCCAGACCGGCTGCTCGCCGCGCTCGCCCCGCTGCAGGGCGTAGGCGACGTTGACGAGGGTGCGTCCCGCGGCCATCTCGTGCGCCAGCCGCCGGATCCGCTCCGCCGGCGTCCGGGAGATCGCCGCGGCCCACTCGGGCGTCTTCGCGATGCCGTCGGACTCGCCGAGGACGTAGGCCCGGACCCGCTCGGCGCCGACCGTGTAGGTGCCGAGGAACGCGTCGTCGGCCAGACCGTCGGCGACGAGCACATGGATCAGCGCCAGGATCACCGCGGTGTCGGTGCCCGGCATCACCCCGACCCACTCGGCCTCCAAGCCGTCGTAGGCGTCGTCGCGCTGTGCGGTCAGCGAGACGACCCGCGTGGTGTCGCCGACCCGCGTCGCCGCCGCGGTGCCGATGTGCCGGTCGTGCCCGCCGGGGACGACCCAGGTGTTGGAGCGCCGCAGCCCGCCGAAGGTCACCAGCAGGTCGGTGTGCTCGGCGATCTGCGACCACGAGACCGGCCGCGAGCGGAGCTCGGCCGTCGCGGGCTGCCCGATCAGGTGCGGAAGCAGCACCAGGCTGGCGCCGCGGCTGTAGTCGCTCACCGAGCGGGTGTAGCCGCCGATCCGGTTGAGGAACCGGTGCAGCTGCCCCTGGGCGTGATGGAGGCGTCCGGCACTGCTCCAGCCGTAGGAGCCGCCGAAGATCGCGCTGTTCCCGAACTCGTCCACGACCCGGCGCAGCTCGCCCGCGAGCAGGTCGAGCGCGGTGTCCCAGCCGACCTGGACGTACGTCTCCTCGGGGGAGCCGCGCCGCTCGCTGGCCCCGGGGCCGCCCTCGAGCCAGCCGCGGCGGACCGCCGGGCGGAGGACCCGGCTGCGATGGCGGTGGCCGGCCACCACGTTGCCGATCGCGGGGGAGGCGTCGGGGTCGTCGGCGTGCGGCCGGGCCCCGACGAGCTCCCCGCCCGGACCGAGCTCGACCTCGAAGGTGCCCCAGTGGGCGCTGGAGGAGAGCGTCATGCGGTGCGCTCGGCGATCCTGTCGGCATGGTCGGCGAGGTCTCGGCCGGGGACCGCCGCGACCAGCTCGCGGGTGTAGTCGGTGAACGGGTGTGACAGGACGCGGTCGACCGGCCCCTGCTCGACGATCCGGCCACGGTTCATCACGGTGACAGTGTGGGCGATCTGCCGCACGATCGCCAGGTCGTGGGAGACGAAGACGTAGGTCAGCCCGAGCTCGGCCTGCAGGCCGAGGAGCACCTCGAGGATGTCGGCCTGGACGCTGACGTCGAGCGCCGAGGTCGGCTCGTCGAGGACGACCACGTCCGGCCGCAGCACCAGGGAGCGGGCGATCGCGACGCGCTGTCGCTGCCCGCCGGAGAGGTTGGTGGGGCGCCGGTCGAGCAGCCCCTCGTCGAGCCCGACCGCCGACAGCGCCTCCCGGACCCGCTCGTCCCGCTCCCGCCTGGTCCCGACCCGGTAGCGGTCCAGCGGCTCGCGGACGATGTGCCGGATCCGCCACGTGGCGTCGAGCGAGGTGAACGGGTTCTGGTAGACGAGCTGGAGGTGACGGCGTACGCCGCGCAGGTCCGCGTGGGTGCGGTGGCTGACGGTCTCCCCGTCGACCAGCACCTCGCCGGTGGTGGGCTGCTCGAGACCGAGCAGGAGACGTACGGCGGTGGTCTTGCCGGAGCCGGACTCGCCGACGAGCGCGTGCGTGGTGCCCGGGGCGACGGCGAAGGACGCCTCCGAGACGGCGCGCAGCTCCGTGCCCTCCACGGTGAACGTCTTGCCGACCTCGCGGAACTCGATCTTAGGGCTGGGGGTGGCCGGGATCTCGCGGTCGCGGAGGGCGGCGTAGCGGTCGGGGTTGAGGGCGGGTACGTCGCCGTGCAGCTTGCGGGCGTAGTCGGAGGCGGGAGCCGCGAAGACCTGTCGAGTGGGTCCGGCCTCCTGCACGGTGCCGCCCTTGAGGACCACGATCTCGTCGGTGCGGTCGGCGGCGATGGCCAGGTCGTGGGTGATCAGCAGCAGGCTGATGCCGCGCTCCTCACGCAGCCCGGAGAGGAGATCGAGGATCCGCTTCTGGATCGTCACGTCCAGCGCCGAGGTGGGTTCGTCGGCGATGATCAGCTGGGGCTCGGGGATGATCGTCAGCCCGATCAGCACCCGCTGCAGCATGCCGCCGGAGAGCTGGTGGGGATAGGAGTCGAAGACCCGTCGGGGGGCGTCGAGACCGACCCGTGCGAACGTGTCCAGCACCAGCTCACGCCGCTCCGCCCTGCTGTGCTCGCCGGAGAGGAGCCGGGTGGCCTCCAGCGCCTGCGAGCCGACGGTACGCACCTGGTTGAGCGAGCTGGTCGGGTCCTGCGGGATGAAGCCGAGCTCGCGGCCGCGCAGCGGCCGGAAGCGCCGCTCGGGCAGGTCGAGGATCTCCTGGCCGGACAGGCGCACCGACCCGCTGGCGCGGCCCAGGTCGCGGGGGAGCAGCCGCAGCACCGAGCGGGCGATCGTGGACTTGCCGGACCCGGACTCGCCGATCAGCGCCAGGCTGGAACCCGCGGAAAGCGCGAAGCTGACGTCGGTCACCACCTGCGTACGTCCGTAGGAGACCGAGAGCGACTCGGCGGCGAGCAACGGGGCGGAGAGTGGCTGAGGAGTGTTCGTCATGGGTGCTCCGAGGTCAGGCGGGCCGGCGCAGCCATCGGCTGATCCGGTTGAGGGCGAGGACCGTGGCGACGATGACCGCGGCGGGGGCGTAGATCATCCACGGGGCGAACGGGAACTTCTCGCCGTCGGCGACGAGACGGCCCCAGTCCGAGGCGGGTGGCGGGTCGCCGTAGCCGAGGAACGCGAGCCCGGCGATGACCAGGATCGCGACGCCGAACTGCAGCACCGCGAGCGGCACGATCGAGCGCGAGGCGTTGGGCAGGATGTGGGTGAGCAGGATCTGCAGGCGGGAGCCGCCCTGCAGGTAGGACGCCTCCACGAACGTCGCCTGGCGCACCTTGATCACCTCCGCGCGCATCACCCGGGCGAAGACCGCCACCGCGACCACCCCGGTCGCGATCGCCGCGTTGACGGTCCTGAACCCGAGCGCGGAGACGATGACGACGGCGAAGAGGAAGCCGGGGATCGCCAGCAGGACGTCGACGAACCGGGCGAGCACGGTGTCGACCCAGCCCTCCAGGAACCCGGCGAGCAGCCCGATCAGGCTGCCCGCGATGACCCCGATGGCCACCGAGATCAGCGCGGAGCTGACCGAGGAGGCCGAGCCGTGCACGACCCTGGCGAAGAGGTCGCGGCCCAGGTCGTCGGTGCCGAACCAGTGGGCGGCGCCGGGACCGAGGAGCTTGTCGGTGGGTACGCCGGCGGCCGGGTCGTGGCTCGTGAACAGCCCCGGGGCCAACGACCAGGCGACGATCACCGCGAGCCACAGCAGCGAGACGGCGACGGTCGGCGGGACCCGCCTGAGCCCGGCGGCGCGGGGCTCGTCGAGCGCGGGCTTGGAGAGTGTTGCGACGGTCATCCTCAGCCTGCCTTCCGCGTGGAGAGTCCCGAGGGAGCGAACGGGCCCGGGGCGCGGCCGGGGGCGGGGACGGGGACCGTCGCCCGGGCGCGCGTCTCGGTGAGGCGTACGCGTGGGTCGAGCAGCGGGTAGACGAGGTCGGCCACCAGGTTGACCACGACGAAGACGACCGCCGAGAGCGAGACCACGGCCTGGAGCACCGGGGTGTCCTGGGTGGTCACCGACTGCTGGACGAGGCTGCCGAGCCCGTTGCGGCCGAAGATCTGCTCGGTCAGCACCGCCCCGCCGAGCAGCTCGCCGACGATGAGCGCGATGACCGTAACCACCGGAAGCGAGGCCGGCTTGAGCAGGTGCCGCACGAAGAGGCTCGCCTGGGTCAGGCCGCGCGAGCGGGCCACCGTGGCGTACTCCTGGGTGGACTCGTGGTCGAGGTTGGCGATGATCACCTCGGCCAACTGCGCCGAGACCGGGATCGCGAGGGTGAGCGCCGCGAAGAAGGTGCCGACGGGCGTCTCGGAGTCGATCACCGAGAACAGGTGCAGCTGGAAGGAGAAGAAGATCAGCACCAGCAGCCCGACCACGTAGTTGGGCACCGACAGGAACAGCGACGGGAACGCCCGCAGCAGGTCCCGGCCCGCCCAGCGGGGCAGCGCGTGGGCACCGTAGCCGACCGCGAAGGCCAGGACGAGCGCGAGCCCGAGTGCTGCCCCGGCCAGCGAGAACGTCGAGGCGGCGACCTGCCCGATCATCGGAGCGACGGGCAGGTTGGTGCGCAGCGAGACCCCGAGATCGCCGGTGAGGAAGCGGGACAGCGACTCCCACAGCTGCACCAGCACGGGCTGGTCGAGCTTGTAGTAGGAGACGATCTGGTCGACCTGCTCGGGCGAGAACCCGTTCTCCGGGTTGTTCAGCATGCCCGAGACCGGGTCACCGGGCAGCACGCTGATCACCAGGAAGGTGGCGATGTAGGCCAGCAGGATGACCACGACCGCCTGCCCGATGCGCCGGAGCACGAAGACGGGGTAGGAGTTCCGCACGGCGCTCACTCGATGGTGGCGGCGGCGAACTTGGCGAACGCCGTGCTGTCGGTCCGGACGCCCTTCAGGTCGGGGCTGGCGAGCAGCGGCCGCTGCACGATCTGGGTGATCGGCACGTAGTAGGCCTGCTCGAGCACGTGGCGCTGGAGCTCGGCCAGGTCGGCGTCACGCTGGGCGGGATCGGTCGCGGCCCGGATCGAGTCGCGCAGCTTGTTGATGGTGGTGTCCGACTCGCCGATGCCGAACCAGTTCTCCCCGCTGTCGGCGTCGGTGAACACGTTGGCCGCGGTGGAGGCGTCACCGATCGAGCGGGTGACCTCGTAGGCGGCCACGTTCGGCGCCCCGACGGTGATCTTCTCGCCGTAGGTGATCACGTCGTACGTCTGCACGCTCACCTTGAAGCCGAGCTTGCCCAGCTGGGTGGCGATGAGCTGGTCGACCTGCTTGGAGGTCGGCAGGTAGGGGTTGGAGTAGAGCGTGAACTCCAGCCGGGTTCCGCCCTTGGCCAGGACGCCGTCGGACCCCTTCCGGTAGCCCGCCTCGGCCAGCAGCTTCGCGGCCGCGTCGGGGTCGTAGCCGAACTCCGCGGACTGGTCGGAGACACCGGGCACGGTGTCGTTGAAGAACGAGTTCGCCGGCTTCCAGTCGGAGGTGTAGACGGTGTCGATGATCTCGTCGCGGTCGATGCCGTGCTGGACGGCCTGGCGTACCTTCAGGTCCTTGAAGACCGCGGTCTTGGTGTTGAGCGCCCAGCCGAAGGCGAAGCCGAGATAGACGGGCGTGTGCACGCTGAAACCCTGGCCCTTGAGGTCGGAGATCTGCTGCGGCGTCGGGTTGTAGGCGACCTGTGCTTGACCGGACTGCACCGCGGCGGTGCGGACGGCGGCGTCGGGGCTGACCTTGTAGGTGATCTGCTCGATCTTCGCCGGGCCGGTGTTGCCGAGCGCCTCGGGACCCCACTCGTAGTCGTCGCGCTTCTCCAGGACGACGTTGTCGTCGGCCTTCCAGGACTTCACGACGTACGGCCCGGAGCCGTAGTTGGTGGAGAGCTCAGCCTGCTCCTCGGCGGTGCCGGCGATGGCCTTGGGCGCGAACAGGGCGCTGGCGGCGTAGCCGAGGGTGGGGATGAACCCGAGCGTCGGCGCCGAGAAGCTCACCTGGACGGTCGTCTCGTCGACGGCCTTCGCCCCTGCGTACGTCTTGGGGAACAGGCTGATCGGGGCGATGCCCTGGTCGGGCTGGCCCTTGGCCCAGTAGTCGAGGTTGGCGACCACGGCGGCGGCGTCGAGCGGGTCGCCGTTGGAGAAGGTCACGCCCTTCTTCAGGTGCAGGGTGAAGGAGGTGTAGTCGGAGTTGTTCTCCCACTTCTCGGCGATCCAGGGCGAGATCTTGCCCTGGTCGTCGACGTAGACGAGCTTGTCGTAGATCTGGCTGTAGACGTTGCCCTGGAAGCTGGAGATCGAGGAGGTGTTGGGCACCCAGGAGTTGCCGAGGGAGTCGAGCAGGAAGGTGACCTGGCCCTCACCCGAGGCTCCGGACGAGGCGCTGCCGCAGGCGGTCAGCGAGGCCGCTGCGGTGGCCGCGGCGACGGCGAGGGCCATCTTGCGGCGCCAGGTGCCGAGACGGGTGACGGGTCGAGCGATCTTCATGGGGTTCCTTCGGTGATGTGCGGGGGTGGGTGACTCACGCGCCGAGAACGCGCCGGCCGGCCTGGACGAGGGCGAAGTCCTCCTGCGGCGGGTGCACCCGGATGCAGAGGGCGTCGCGCAGGTGGCGTTCGAGACGGTTGTTGCGGCTCAGACCCGGGTTGCCGAGCGCGGCGACGGCGGTCTGGGTCGCGGTGACGACGGCCCGGGCGATCGCGACCTTGATCACCGAGAGCTGGGGGAGGACCGAGTCGTCGCCGGCCTCGAGCCGGCGCAGGGTCCCGTACGCCAGCGCCTCGGCGCTCGCGATCTGCAGGTCGATCTCCCCGGCGACCGCCTGGATCCGCTCGGTCTCGGCGATCGGCCTTCCCAGGGCGCTGGGCACCCGGGTGCGGGCGAACTCGGCGAAGGCCGAGCGCGCCGCGCGGGCCACGCCGATGTAGAGCGCGGGGTGCGCGAAGCTGCCCGGGCCGGCGGTCGCCGCCGGGTCGCGGTAGGAGCCGTCCGGCTGTCGCGGGATCTCCCGGAACGCCTCGTACGGCACCTCGACCCCGTCGTAGACGACGTCGTGGGTGTTGGAGGCACGCAGGCCCAGGTGGTCCCAGGTCTCGACCCAGGTGATGCCTTCGGCGTCGCCGGGGACGGTGACATGACCGACCCGCGGCCGGTGCGAGGGGGTGTCCGGCTCGTCGGCGGTGACCCAGACGCTGTGGTAGGTCAGGGCAGCCCCGCCAGTGGCGTACGCCTTGTGGCCGTCGATGCGCCAGCCGTTCTCGGTGCGGGTGATCGTGGTCTTCGGGATACCGCCGCGGGCCGGGGCGCCCAGCTCGGGCTCGGCGCGGATGGCGTTGACGAAGGCCGGCTCCTTCGTCGAGCGGTCCAGCAGGTCGTCGTAGTGCGCGTCGTGCCAGCCACCGAGCTCGGCCTGAGCGGCATGGGCCGAGAGCGTGTTGGCCACGATCAGTGCCACCGACGGGTCACCCTCGCCGATGGCCTGGACGATGCGCAGCGAGTCGATGGTGCCGACCTCGGCTCCGCCGTACCGCTTGCCGACCGTCGCCGTCACCAGACCCGCCCGCCACGCGGCCTCGAGGCCCTTGGCCGGCACCTCGCCGGAGCGGTCGTAGTCGGCGGCGTGCTCGGCGATCTCCGCGGTGACCTGTGCGAGCGCGGCCTCGGAGAGGTCCGGGACCGGGAGATCGTACGTCCTCTTGCCGGTGTCGTCGGTCGCGGTCATGCGCCGGCGCCCTCGAGGGCCGCGGCCCTGTCCGCGGCCTTGTCCGCAGCACTGTCCGCGGCGGCGACGAAGTCGTCGCTGTAGTAGCCGAGGTGCTCGGACTGGAGGCTGCCGCGGCGTCCGGTCGCCTCGCGGTGGGCGATCTCCTGGCGCACCAGCGGGAGGACGTGCTTGCCGTAGTCGGTGGCGTCGGCGAGCGTGTCGTAGCCGCGGATGGAGACCAGGTCGGCGCCGGCGTCGACGTAGTCGAGGATCGCGGCGGCGACGGTCTCGGGGCTGCCGACCAGCGCGGTGGAGGCGCCCTGGCCGCCGGTCGCGGCGGCGGTGCGGGTCCACAGTGCGCGGTCGTAGCGCTCGGAGGCGCCGGCGAACTCGAGGGCGCGCACCGAGCCGATGTTGGTGGCCTTCGACTGATGGCGGCGGGTGAAGTAGGCGGCCTTCTCGTAGGTCGCGCCGATCTTGCCGATGTAGTCGTAGGCCTTCTCCCAGGCCTCCGCGTCGGTGGCGGCGACGATCGGCCGGAAGGTGACCCAGATGCGCGGGTCGGGCCGCCCGGCCGCCGCCGCGATCGCGTTGACCCGGTCGATCTCCGTGCGCAGCTCGGGCAGCGGCTCGCCCCAGAAGGAGAAGATGTCGGCCTGGGTGCCGCCGATGTCGAAGGCCTCCTGCGACTGGCCGCCGATGGAGATCGGGATCGGGTCGCCGGAGTAGGTGGCGAAGCCCGGGCCGAAGTCGTCGAACCGGTAGAACTCGCCCTCGTGGCTGAACGGCTCCTTCTCGGTCCAGGCGCGGCGCAGCAGGTCGATGTACTCGCCGGTGCGGGCGTAGCGCCGCGGCTTGGGCTCGTAGTCGCCCTGGCGGTGCTGCTCGTCGTCGGAGCCGCCGGAGATCAGGTGGACGACCGCGCGCCCCTGGGTGAGCTGGTCGAGCGTGGCCAGCTTCTGGGCCGCGACCAGCGGGAACGTGGTGTTGGGGCGCAGCGCGACGATCGGCCGGATCCGTTCGGTGAGGGTGCCGACGGCGGCCGCGGTGATGAAGGAGTCGGCCGAGTTCGAGCCGTAGGGGAGCAGGGTGTAGTCGAACTCCTGCTCCTCCAGGGTGGCCACGTAGCGCTTGAAGTAGTCCAGGTCGATGCCGTGGGGGACCTTGACCGGGTTCAGCTCGGTGGACGGGTTCAGATGTGAGAGGCTGATGAACTCGACCTTGGGTGATGCTGTCGCCGGGATCTGGGCGTCGAAGACTGGGGTGGTCACGAGGGGTTCCTTCCGGTGCGCACGGGCTCAGTCGACAAAGTCCACTGACTTAGTCATCAATGCTGGTGGGTGGGGGCCTTGGCGTCCAACAGGAATGTGGGATGTGAATCCTTCGCCCTGGCTTATGCGTTGCTGATCAGGCGCAGGTTCGGGGTTCCGGCCAGGAAGTCGCGGCCGGCGAGCAGGGCGGTCTCCTCGATCTCGGGGTCGAGTCCCCGGCGGGCGATCATCCGGAGGTGGGCGGTGCCTGCCGCCGGGAGGCCGGGGCGCTCCTGGATGCCGTGCGGGCTGCCGCCGATGCCGGGGAGCAGGGCGGTGCCGAGGCCGGCGCGTACGCCTGCCAGGACTCCTTCCAGGGTTGTCGAGGTCGCGGTGACCTCGACCTGGTGGCCGGCCTCGGCGAGCAGGGCCAGCGCCCGCTCGCGCAGTCCGCACGGCTCCTCGAACGCGACCAGGCTGAAGGTCTCCTCGGCGACCGGCTCGCGAGGTGCGGCGTACCAGTGGAGGGGGAGGAGACCGACCTCGTGGCCGGCGGCCTGGCCGCTGGGGTCGAGGACGAAGGCGAGGTCGACCGAGCCCTTGGCGACCGAGTCGTAGAGCTGGGTCGAGCGGCCGATCTCGAACCGGGTGCCCGTCTCCGGGAAGGCCTGGGTCAGGGTGCGCAGGAGCTCGGGGAGCATCTGCTCGACGGCGTGCTCGACGCAGCCGACGGTGATCGTGGTCGGGTTGGCGACCTCGAGGAGTGCGAGCGAGGCGTCGTGGGTGGCCAGGATCTTGCGCGCCTCGACCAGCACCCGCTCGCCGTCGGGCGTGAACCGCATGGTGCGGCCGTCCTTCTCGAAGAGACGGCGCTTCAGGGTGCGCTCGAGGAGTCGTACGTGCTGGCTCAGTGCGGGCTGGCTGATGTGTCTCACCGCCGCCGCCTTGGTGAACCCTCCGCTCTCAGCGATCGCCACGAGCGTACGCAGGTGCTCAATGTCCAGCGAAATACTCATATATCTAGTGTGGGGCCTTTGCGGGATTCGTGTCGTGCCCTCTCAGATACCGATCACGATCGGCGATGGATCAGGTGAGCAGATTGGTCTTGGACGCCACCGCCCACCCGCCCCGAGCATGGTGGGCATGACTGCCATCGCCGTGACCGACCTGCCCCACGCCTGGGACGAGCCCGAGGGCGTCGCTCCTCGCGGCACCCTGATCCTGCTCACCGGGAGGGGCGAGACGGCCGCGACGTACGCCCGTTTCGGCCGCCGGATCTCCGCCGATGCCTACAAGGTTCGGGTCGTCGAGGTGGACCTCGACGACCTCGACGCCACGCGGGCGGCGGTCTCCGCGCTGGTGGCCGATGAGGACCTGCCGGGTCCGAAGGTGCTGGTCGGCTCCGACACCGGTGCCACCCTCGCCGCGCTGCTGGTCGGCGAGCTGCCGGTCGACGCTGCCGTCATCGCCGGTCTCGCGCTGCCCGGCACGGCTTCCGGGGAGGCGGATGCCGGGTGGGAGGACGAGCTCGAGGTACGCAGCGCCTGCCCGACCTACCGTGGGACCATCTCCGCCGACGACGGCTTCGCGCGCGGCGCCCTGACGGCTCAGCTGCCGTGGGACGAGATCTCGCTGAGCGTGCCGGAGGTGCCGCTGCTGGTCGTCCATGGCCGCGACGACCAGCTCACCCCGGTCGGCGAGGCGCTGAAGCCGTGGGTGGGTGCCTCGACCGTCGAGCAGCATGTCGTCGAGGGTGGCCGCCACGACATCCTCAACGACGTCACCCACCGCTCGGTCGCGGCCACGGTGATCCTCTTCCTCGAGCGCCTCAAGCTGGGCGCTGACCTCCCGGTGATCGTTCGGCGGGTCGGCCGGTGACCCTTCCCGAGGGGTTCCTCGCCGAGCTCACCGCCGCGGTGCCGGGGGTCTCGACCGGCGCGGCCGACCGTGCCGCGGCCGCCGTCGACCGTTCCGGGATCGTGGCCGAGGGGATTCCCGACGTGGTGGTCCACGCGACCTCGGTCGGAGAGGTCCGGTCCACGCTCCGGCTGGCCTTCGAGCACGGCGTACCCGTCGTGCCTCGTGGCGCCGGCACCGGCCTGGCCGGCGGGGCCGTGGCGGCGCCGGGTGCGCTCGTGCTCGACGTGAGCGGCCTGGACCGGATCGTCTCGCTCGACCCGGTCGACCAGACCGCCCATGTCGAGCCCGGCGTCATCACCGCCCACCTCGACCGGGCCGCGGGCGAGCACGGACTGCGGTATGCCCCGGACCCGGCTTCGGCCGCGATCTCCACGATCGGCGGCAACATCGCGACCAACGCGGGCGGGCTGCGGTGCGTGAAGTACGGCGTCACCCGCGACTCGGTGCTCGGCCTCGAGGTCGTGCTCGCGGACGGCACCCTGATCAGCACCGGCCGGTCGACCCTGAAGGGCGTCGCCGGCCTCGACCTCACCGGCCTCTTCGTCGGCTCCGAGGGCACCCTCGGCGTGGTCGTCGGCGCGACGCTGCGACTGCGTCCCCTCCCCGAGCGGACCTTGACCGTGGCCGCGGCCTACGCGGGGGTGGAGGCTGCCGCGCGGGCCTGCGCGGCGCTGGCTCAGGACCGGCGAGAGCCGGCGATGCTCGAGCTGCTCGACCAGGCCACCCTGCAGGTCGTCGACGACGCCCAGGGGACCGCGTACGCCGCGCGCGGTGGAGCGCTGGTCATCGCCCAGGCCGACGGCCCCGCCGCGGAGTCCGAGATCGAGGCCATCGCCGAGGTGCTCGGCAAGGAGGCGACCTGGATCGAGCGGGGTGTCGACGAGGAGGCCTCGGCCAGGCTGGTCGAGGCCCGCCGTCTCGCGCTTCCCTCCATCGAGACCCAGGGCTCGGTGCTGATCGAGGACATCTGCGTGCCCCGCTCCCGACTGGCGGAGGCGTTCGCCCGCGTCGAGGAGGTCGCCCGCCGCCGCGGCGTACGCATCTACTCCTTCGCCCACGCCGGCGACGGCAACCTGCACCCGCTGATCGGCTACCCGTCCGGGCCGGTGCCCGCGGAGGTCCTCGCCGCCGGCGACGACATCTTCGGTATCGCGCTCGACCTCGGCGGGACCGTCACCGCCGAGCACGGCATCGGCCTGCTCAAGCGCTCCTGGCTCGCCCGCGAGGTCGGCCCGGACGCGCTCGGCGTGCACCGAGCCATCAAGACCGCCCTCGATCCGCGCGGGATCCTCAACCCGGGGAAGGCCTACTGAGCGGCGTCAGGTGCTCGCCCAGCCGGCGGCTTCGGCGCCCAGGTGTCGGCAGACGTGGCCGACCGCCGGTGACGGGCTGGCCCCGGTGACCAGCCAGAGGGTGTTGAGCGGACCGAGCCTGGGCTCGTGGAGACGTACGACGGTGCCGTCGGCGAGCGCGGCGTCGACCAGGTAGCGAGGCAGGACCGAGGCGCCGATGCCGGCGACGACGGCACGGAGGATGCCGCGCAGGTCGGGGAGGACGAGCGCGGTGCGGTTGGTGGGTCGCTCGTCGAACTCGGTGAGCCAGTAGCGCCGGATGATCGGGAGGTCGTGGGAGTAGGCCGCCAGCGGCACGCTCGCGAGTGCGCGCACCGGGTCCTGGGCCAGCTCGGCGGGATCGACCCGCGCCGCGACCGCCGGGGCCGCGACGAGGAGGAACTCCTCGTCGACCAGCGCGGTCGACCGCAGTCGCTCGTCGCCGGGGCGTACCGAGGAGACGACCAGGTCGAGACGTTCGCCGGCGAGGTCGTCGAGGAGGCCCTGGGCGAGGCCGGTGGCCACCGACACGTCGAGCCCGTCGCGCACCAGGGGCGCCAGGGCGGGCACGATCCGGGCGCCCATCACGTCGGCCGCGCCGCCGATCCGGACGTTCGCGGGGCCGATCGTGGGCTCGGTGCCGACGGCGCCGCGGAGCTGGTCGACCAGCGGGGTGATCCGGGCGGCGAGAGCGTCGGCGCGCTCGGTCGGCACCAGCCCGGTCCGCGAGCGCTCGAACAGGGTCGCGCCGAGCTCGTGCTCGAGCTTGCGGATCCGGGCGGTCACCGCCGGCTGGGAGAGGTCGAGCCGACGCGCCGCGGCGCTGATCGAGCGCTCCCGGTAGGCGTGCGCGAACGCCTCCCAGAGATCGAGCGAGGTCATAGAAATCATTATGACCTGTCAGGGCGGGCCGGGACTGAAGCGGGGGAAGGCCGTCGTTACGTCATCACCAAACCACAACCTGGAGGAACAACTCGTGACACGCGTACTGATGGTCGTCTCGGCGGCCGACACCCTCGTCCTCGCCGACGGCAGCGAGCACCCGACCGGCTACTGGGCCGAGGAGGTCGCCGCCTCCCACGAGACGCTCGCCGGAGCCGGCGTCGAGATCGACATCGCCACCCCGGGCGGCCGCAAGCCCACCGTCGACGCGCTCTCGCTCAGCGAGCAGGGCGGCGTCCAGCCCGAGGACGCCGAGCGCTTCCGTGCCTACCTCGCCACCCTCGAGGAGCAGCTGGCGAACCCGCTCGCGCTCGCCGACATCGACCCGGCGGCGTACGACGCCGTCTACATCCCCGGCGGCCATGCCCCGATGGCGGACCTGGTCGAGGACCCCGCGCTCGCTGCGATCCTGACCGCCACCGACTCCGCCGGCCGCCCGGTCGTGGCGCTGTGCCACGGCGTCGCCGGTCTCCTGGCCGCCACCGATGAGGGCGGCTGGCTCTTCGGCGGGCGCCGGATGACCGGCTTCACCGACACCGAGGAGCAGCAGGGCGGCTACGGCGACAGCATCCCGTTCTCCGTGGAGCAGCGCATGCGCGCCGCCGGCGGCATCGCCGAGACCGGCGAGCCGTGGAGCGACACCGTCGTCGTCGACGGCACCCTGATCACCGGCCAGAACCCGCAGTCCAGCGTCTCGACCGCGAAGGCGCTCCTGGAGCGGCTCGCCTGATCCACCCCGAAGGCGTGACAGGGCCCGGCGACCTCCACAGGTCGCCGGGCCTCGTCGCAGGGGGTCAGCGGACCGGAGCACCCGGGCCGAGCGGGATGCCCAGCGCCCACCACAGGAAGAACAGCGCGGTCCAGGCGAGGCTCATCGCGATGGCGAGCGGCAGCGTGTAGGAGGCCAGGGTGCCGATGCCGGCGTCCTTGCGGTAGCGCTGCAGGAAGCCGAGGGCCATCACGAAGTAGGGGCTCATCGGGGTGATCGCGGTGGATCCGGAGTCGGCGATCCGGAAGAGCGCCTGGGTGGTCTCCGGCGGCACCGCGAGCAGCATCAGCATGGGCACCAGGACGGGCGCGGCGATCGACCACATCGCCGAGCCGCTGGTGACCATGATGTTGACGACGCTGAGCAGCGCCAGCACGAGCAGGAACACCACCCATACCGGGATGTTGCTGGTCTCCAGCGCCTCGGCGGAGTTGACCGCGAGAACGTCGCCGAGGTGGGACCACTCGAAGTACGCCAGGAACTGGGCGATCGCGAAGAACAGCACCAGCACCGGCGCCATCTGCTTGATCCCCTGACCCATCAGCGCCGGCACGTCGCCGGCCTTGGTGATCGAGCCCGACAGCGTGCCGTACACGATGCCGGCGAGGCCGAAGAGCACCGCGACGACGGCGGCGATGCCGGTGAGGAACGGCGACTCGGTCAGCGACCCGTCCTCGCCGCGCAGCGGCGATCCGCCGGGGATCACGACGGCGGCGATCACCACGATCGCGGCCAGCAGGGCCAGGAGCGACCAGCGCAGCGCCCGGCGCTCACGGCCGTCGAGCTCGAGCGACCCGAAGTCGCCGTCGTCGGCATCCTCGTCCGCGTCCAGGTCGGGCCGCTTGGAGAGCACGAACTTGGTCATCAGGGTGATCACCGCGGCCAGCAGCACCGAGGAGGCGATGTTGAAGAACCAGTTGCTGACGGGGGAGACGTACGCGCTCTCGTCGACGATCTGGGCCGCTGCGGTAGTGATGCCGGCGAAGATCGCGTCGTTGGGAGTCGGGATCGGGCTGGCGTCGTACCCGCTCGCGATCGCGGTGTAGGCGACCACGATCCCGAGGATCGGAGAGCGGCCGACGGCGCGGAAGGCGAGACCGCCGAGCGGCACCAGGATGATGTACGCAGCCGCCGAGGCCACGTGGGCGACGGTGCCGGTGAACGCGACGGCGAAGACCACCCAGCCTACCGGCACGCGCGAGATGCCGGTCTTCATCGCGGCGGTGAGGAAGCCGGTGCGCTCGGCGACGGCGACGCCCATGATGACCACGACGATGGTGGCCATCGGCGGGAACTCGGCGAAGTTGGAGACCATCGTGGAGGTGGCCATCGCCAGGCCCTCGCCGCTGAGCAGGCTCTGGACGACGACCCTCTCGCCGTCACCGGGCGAGATGACCGAGACGCCCGCGGCGGCGCAGATCGCGCTGATCACGGCGAGGATCCCGGCGAGGATCCAGAACAGCCAGAACGGGTGCGGCAGGGCGTTGCCGACGCGCTCGACCACGCCCATGGCGCGGATGATCCACGGCAGTCTCTCGCTGCCGGTCGGGGTTGCGGTGCTGGTCATGGGAGTCACCCTTCGCTGGTGAGGCGGTGGCGGGAGAAGAAGTCCCAGATCACCGTCGCGGACTCGATGGTGTGAGTGACGTGGCCGCCACCGGAGTAGATGTCGCCGCCCGGCCAGACGTGGCCACCGCCGTCGACGGCGACGTGCTGGACCTCGGCGCCCTGGTCGCACCCGGTCCAGCGGGTGGTCTCGATGTCGCGGTGGGTGCGCGTGGTGGAGGCGGTGCAGCCGTTGTGGTCGGCCCAGCCCTGGACCCACTCGGGGATCGCGGGCAGGTCGCGGTCGGGGTCGCCCGCGTAGGGAATGGTCGCGTCGGCGACGCCGTGGATCTCCAGGACCGGTGTCGGCGGAGCCTCCTCGCAGCCGACCCGGGCACCCGGGTAGAGCGCCGGCGCGACCGGGGCGATCGCCGCGAACGTGTTCGGCAGCTGGCAGGCGAGGAGGGCCGTGAGGCCGGCGCCGTTGGACTTGCCTGTGGCGTAGACGCGAGAGGTGTCGATGCAGTGGTCGGCCTCGATCGCGGCGAGCAGGTCGCGGGTGAAGGCGACGTCATCGACGCCCGGCGCCTCGTACGGAGCGCCCTGCCAGGCCTTGCGGTAGCCCGAGCCGGTGCCGATGGCGCCGTCGGGATAGGCGACCACCGCCGGGAGGTCGGAGAGCTCGGAGTAGCCCTCGACCTCGACGCCCGTGCTGCCACGGCCGTGGTAGGCGACGATCAGCGGCCAGTCGGCGCGCTTCTGGTAGCCCTCCGGGAGGCGGAGAACATAGCTGCGCTCGAGGTCGCCGCTGGTCAGCTCGTACTTCTGGCTGCTGTCGGGCTCCTGGTCGGTGGGCTTGGCGCAGGGCGTGGTCTCGCCGGCTGCCTGGTCCTGGACGGAGCCGCGGGTCAGGGCGGAGGTGGCGGTCGGTGCCAGGGACAGCGCGGCGACGGCCGCGACCGCGACGGCCGGAGCCAGGAGGCGGGATTGTCGTGGGGACATGGGTGCTCCTTGGGGCGGATCGGTGCGTTTTCGGGTGTGCTGGATCGCCCGGCGACGCGGTGTGCGTCCCGGTCGGGGTCCCGAGCTGATGGGGTGGGCGGGTGGCCTAGGTGTCGAGCCACTCCTTGATGAAGCCGACGATGCGGTCGGTGGCCTCGGCGAGGATGGCGCGGCCGTCCTCGGCCGTGGCGCGGCGCGGGTCGCCGAGCACGCCGGTGGGGGAGAGGCGGTCGTAGGGGAGGGCCAAGGCGGGCTGGCTCACCGAGCGGGCCAGCCGGGCGAGCGGATCGAGCTCGTCGGGCGTGGTCGTGCCCGGGGCGAGCAGGTCGTGGCGTACGAGGTGGGGCGCGACGTGCAGCATCTGGGCCGTCTCGGCCTCACCGCTGTGACCGGAGACCGGGCTCAGCTCCATGGTCGCGACGGCGTCCTTGGCCAGCGTCGTCACCGGCGTCCAGGCCAGCTCCAGGTCGGGGCGGTCGCGCAGCAGCTCCTGGGCCAGGGTGCCGAGCGTGGCGTTGTTGCCGCCGTGGCCGGTGATCACCAGGAAGCGCCGCCACCCGTGGGCGGCCAGCGACTCGACATACTCCCGCACGACGGCGGCGAAGAGCGTCGGCCGCAGGCTCACGGTGCCGGCGAAGGCCTGGTGGTGGGGCGAGACGCCGACGGGTACGCCGGGTCCGATGACCACCTTGCCCGGGAGCGCCTCGGCGACGGCCTCGGCGAGCGCCTCGGCGCGGATCTGGTCGGTGGCCAGCGGGAGCCCTGCGCCGTGCTGCTCGAACGCGCCGACGGGGATCACCACGACCGTCCCGGCCTCGGCCGATCGAGCGGCCTCGTGGGTGGTCATCTCCGCGAGCCTCGCGGTCATCGGGACTGCTCCGTGCCGAGGGTGGCGGCGATCGCGTCGCGGATCGCGAGCAGGTGCTCGCGGGTCAGGGCGGCCGCGGCGTCGGGGTCGCCGTCGCGTACGGCCTCGACGATGCGGAGGTGGTCGGCGTGGTCGCGGTCGCGGTCGGTGTAGCGGTGGCGGATCTCGATCTGGTCGCGGGCCCGCACCTGCAGCAGCGCCTCGATCGTCTCGCGCAGCAGGAGGTTGCCGGAGGCGCCGGCGAGCGCGACGTGGAAGTGCAGCTCGGGGCGCTCGTCGGCGTACTGCGGCTTGAGCGAGTTGTCGGCCGAGAGCGTCAGCGCGGCGAGGTCGTCGTCGGTACGCGCCGCGGCGGCCGCCGCCGCGACCGGGGGCTCCAGCACGATCCTGGCGTCGAGGAGCTCGAGCACCGACTCGCTGCGGGACTCGGAGACATGGGGGTTGACCAGCAGCCGCCGGTTCACCCCGCCGCTGACGTAGGTGCCCGAGCCGTGCCGGAAGCGGATCACGTCCGTGGCTTCGAGACGGCGCAGCGCCTCCCGGATCGTCGGTGTGGTCACCTCGAACCGCTTGGCCAGCTCGCGCGAGGAGGCCAGGGCGTCGCCCGGCTCCAGGCCCGCGGCCTCGATCATGGCGACGATCCCGTCGGCGATGCGTTCAGAGAGCGATGGTGTGTTGCTGGTCACAGGAAGTGACTAAATCACTTATCTAATTGCCGGTCAAGATCGGCGGCGCTTGCAGACAGCTTGCGTAAAGCAGTTATATTCTTGCGTTCATGAGTAGACGTCTTGCCGACGCAGCCGCCCGCGCCAAGGTCTCCGAGGCGACGGTGAGCCGCGTGCTCAACGGCAAGCCGGGAGTCTCCGAGGCGACCCGTGAGCGGGTGCTGACCGCGCTCGATGTCCTCGGCTACGAGCGACCGGTGAAGCTGCGCGGCGAGCGGGCGAGGCTCGTCGGTCTCGTGCTCCCGGAGCTGCAGAATCCGATCTTCCCGGCGCTCGCCGAGGTCCTCGGCGCCAACCTGGCGCAACAGGGGCTGACCCCGGTGCTGTGCACGCAGACCGCCGGCGGCGTGACCGAGTCGGAGTACGTCGACCTGCTCCTCGAGCAGCAGGTGGCCGGCGTGGTCTTCGCCGGCGGGACCTATGCCCAGCGCGACGCCGACCATGCCCACTACGACCGGCTGGCCGGGCGCAACCTTCCAGTCGTGCTGATCAATGCGGCCATCGACGATCTGCCGTTCCCACGGGTCGTCTGCGACGACGCCGACGCCATGGAGCAGGCAGCCGAGCACCTGCTGGCCCTGGGTCACGAGCGGATCGGGCTGGTGCTGGGCCCGCGCGACCACGTTCCCTCCGAGCGCAAGCTGGCCGCTTTCCGGGCGGTCTGCGACCGGGCCGGGGTGCCGTTCGACGAGGACCTGGTCGTACGCAGCCTCTACTCCCTCCAGAGTGGGCAGGCCTCTGCGGCGCGGCTGATCGAGGCGGGCGTGACCGGGATCGTGTGCGCCAGCGACCCGCTCGCGCTGGGAGCGGTCAGGGCGGTCCGCCGGGCCCGGCTGTCGACCCCGGCGGACGTGTCCGTGATCGGCTACGACGACTCCGCCTTCATGGCCTGCGCCGACCCGCCCCTCACCACGATCCGGCAGCCGATCGAGGCGATGGGCCGCGCGGCGGTCGACTTCCTGGTGAGCCAGATCGACGGCACGCTCGGACCGGTCGACGAGCTGCTCTTCGAGGGTGAGCTGGTGGTCCGGCGGTCGACCGGACCTGCAAGCCACCGCGCAAAGTCCTGAAATTAATTACGTTCTGTCAAGTTCTTGCGTCGCTTCTGATGCTGGCTCTACGGTCTCAGCACGCCGTCACGGTGACGGCCGTCACATGACTGTGAGCTGCTGAGAAGGGAGGCCCCGTGACCGCCACGGAACCTCGACAGAGCGAGCCGGCACCGGCCGCGCTTCCGGTCTTCACGGAGCGCCCGGCCGACTGGTGGCGCTCCGCGGCGATCTACCAGATCTATCCCCGCAGCTTCGCCGACGCCAACGGCGACGGCACCGGCGACCTGGCCGGCGTGCGAGCCCACCTGACCTACCTGCGGGACCTCGGGGTGGACGCGATCTGGTTCACGCCGTGGTTCCCCTCGCCGATGGCCGACGGCGGCTACGACGTGACCGACTACCGCGCGATCGACCCCGTCTTCGGCGACCTCGCCGAGGCGGAGGCACTCATCCAGGACGCCCTCGAGCTCGGCATCCGCACGATCATCGACGTCGTCCCGAACCACGTCTCCGACCAGCACCGATGGTTCCGGGCCGCGGTCGAGGCGGGGCCCGGTGCTCCCGAGCGCGACCGGTTCTGGTTCCGGGACGGGCGTGGCCCCGGGGGCGAGCAACCGCCCAACGACTGGACCTCGGAGTTCGGCGGCGCTGCCTGGACCCGCCTGACCGGACCCGACGGCGTCCCCGAGCAGTGGTACCTGCACCTCTTCTCCGCCGAGCAGCCCGACCTCAACTGGCAGCACGAGGACGTACGCCGCGAGCACGAGGAGATCCTTCGGTTCTGGTTCGACCGGGCGGTGGCCGGGATCCGGATCGACTCCGCCGCCCTGCTCGCCAAGGACCCGGCCCTCCCCGAGGTGCCGGAGGATCCACGGCCCGGCGAGCACCCCTACGTCGACCGGGAGGAGCTCCAGGAGATCTACCGCGGCTGGCGGCGGATCGCCCAGGAATACGGACCCGACCGGGCCCTCATCGGGGAGGTCTGGCTCCCGGACACCTCCCGGTTCATCCGCTACCTGGGGCCCGGCGTCCTGCACGCGGCGTTCAACTTCGACTTCATGACGGCGCCGTGGGACGCCGCGGCGCTGCGGACCTCCATCGAGACCACGCTGCGCGTGCACGGCGAGGCCGGGGCCCCGGCGACCTGGGTGCTCTCCAACCACGACGTCACCCGGCTGGTGACGCGCTACGGCCGCGCGGACACCGCGTTCGCGTTCGAGACCAAGCGCTTCGGCACCCCGACCGATCGCGCTCTCGGTGAGCGGCGGGCCCGGGCGGCGGCGATGCTCGCGATGGGTCTGCCCGGGGCCTACTACCTCTACCAGGGCGAGGAGCTCGGCCTCGACGAGGCCGACATCCCGCCGGAGCGGGTGCAGGACCCGATGCACTTCCGCAGCGGTGGCGTCGACCCCGGCCGGGACGGCTGCCGGGTGCCGCTGCCGTGGAGCGGGGACCGGCCTCCGTACGGCTTCAGCGCACCGGGCACCACCACGTGGCTGCCGCAGCCCGAGGGCTGGGCGCGGCTGACGGCGCAGGCGCAGTCGGCGGACCCGCGCTCGATGCTGTCCCTGCACCGGATGGCGTTGCTGATCCGGCGTACGCATCCCGACCTCGCCACCGGCGACTTCCGCTGGATCGACACGGCTCCCGGGATCCTCGCCTTTCGTCGCGGTGCGCACTTCGCCTGCGTGGTCAACCTGACCGACGCACCGGTGGAGCTGCCGCACAGCGACCACGTCTGGCTGGCCAGCTCGCCTCTCGAGGCCGGCCGGCTCGCCCCCGATGCCGCGGTCTGGCTGCGGCCCACGACCTGAGACCCCACCACAACATCCAGGAGACAGACCCATGAGATCCACTCGGTTGCGCACCGTCGCGCTCACCGCGGTCGCGGCTCTCGCGTTCGGCTCGCTCGCCGCCTGCGGCGAGACGTCGGACGACGGCGACGGCGTCACCATCACCGTCGAGGGCTGGCGGCCCGGCGACAAGCAGGCCACGATCGACGCCGTCAAGGCGCAGGCCGCGGCCTTCAACAAGGAGCATCCCGACATCACCGTGAAGCCGGTGGAGTGGCAGTGGAACGCGCAGACGTTCCCCGCGCAGCTCGCCGGTGGCACGCTGCCGATCTCCTTCCGGGTGCCGTTCACCGACACCAAGGGCCTGGTCGAGCGTGGCCAGGTCGCCGACGTGGACGCCGAGATCCGCGAGCTGCCCTACTTCGACGAGCTCAACCCGAACGTGCTCGCCGCCGCGCAGGGCACCGACGGCAAGGTCTACGGCCTGCCCTCGGACGTCTACGCCAACGCGCTCCACTACAACCGCGACCTGTTCACGAAGGCCGGCCTCGACCCGGACAAGCCGCCGACGACGTGGGAGGAGCTGCGCGCCGCCGCCAAGCAGATCCACGACCGGACCGGTGCCACCGGGTACGCCGAGATGACCACGTCCAACACCGGCGGCTGGATCCTGACCACGCTGACCTACGCCCTCGGAGGCCGGATGGAGACGCAGGACGGCGACACGTTCACCGCCACCGTCGACAACCCGCAGACCGAGCAGGCGCTGCAGCTGCTGCACGACATGCGCTGGACCGACGAGTCGTTCTCCGGCAACACCGCCTACGACTGGAACAGCATCAACCAGGCGTTCGCGGCCGGGAAGGTCGGGATGTTCATCAGCGGCTCCGACGTCTACAACTCCCTCGTCACCACCTCGGCGATCGACCCGGAGACGTACGGACTGACCGCGGTCCCGCTGGGGGACTCGGCCGACGCCGGCGTGCTCGGCGGCGGCTCGGTGAACGTGGTCAGCGCCAAGGCGAGCGACGCGGAGGCAGAGGCGGCGGTGGCCTGGGCCGACTTCTTCCGGGTCCGCAGGTACACCGACGAGTCGGCGGCCGTCGCCGACGCCAAGACCCAGACCGCGGCGGACCAGCCCGTCGGGACGCCGACCTTCCCGATCTTCGACGAGGCCTCGTACACCACCTACCAGGGCTGGGTGAAGGACTACGTCAACGTGCCGCTGGAGCAGATGACCGGCTACACCTCGCGGATGTTCGACCTCTCCCTGATCCCCGAGCCACCCGCGCAGACCCAGGCCGTGTACGGCGCGCTGGACCCGGTCGTGCAGAAGGTGCTCAGCGACGAGGACGCCGACATCGCCGCGCTGCTCAAGGACGCCGACGCCTCGGTCCAGCAGATCCTGGACAAGGGCTGAGCGTGACCGCCGACATGTCCCGGGTGGGTGGGCCGGCCCTCGTGCGAGGGCCGGCTCGCCGGCGTACGTCGTCCGCCACCGTGCTCGCGAGGTGGTGGCGCGGCGGCGCGGCGACCCTGGTCTTCCTGCTGCCGATGCTCCTCGTCTTCGGGCTGTTCTCGTGGTGGCCGATCGTGCGGACCGTGGTGATGAGCGTGCAGGACACGAACCTCGTCGGGCCCGCGGAGTGGGTGGGCCTGGACAATTTCCGCACGGTGCTCGCCGACCCGCTGCTGCCGGTGGCGTTGCGCAACACGGCGGTCTTCGCGGGCATCGCGTTCGTCGTCGGATATCCGATCCCGCTGGTCATGGCGGTGGTCTTCAGCTCGCTGCGCAGGCTGCGCGGACTCTACGCGGGCCTGGCCTATCTGCCCGTCGTGGTGCCGCCCGCGGTGGCGGTGCTGCTGTGGAAGACCTTCTACGACGCCTCGGAGGGTGGTGTCTTCAACACCGTGCTGGGATGGGTCGGGCTCAGGCCGGTGCCATGGCTGGAGTCGGCCTCCTGGGTGCTGCCCTCGCTGGTGATGGAGGCGACCTGGGCCGCCGCCGGCGGCACGGTGATCATCTACCTCGCCGCGCTGACCACGGTGCCGCAGGAGCTCTACGACGCCGCCTCGGCAGACGGCGCGGGCGTGCTCGGCAAGATCTGGCACGTCACCCTGCCGCACCTGCGCCCGGTGCTGCTGATCACCCTGATCCTGCAGATCATCGGCACCGCCCAGGTCTTCCTCGAGCCCTACCTGTTCACCGGCGGCGGCCCCTCGCACGCCTCGCTGACGCTGCTTCTGCTGATCTACGAGTACGCCTTCGGCAGCACCACCGGCGGTGGCGCCTACGGCCCGGCGACCGCGCTGAGCCTGATGATGGCGGTCGGCCTGGCGCTGCTGTCGTGGATCTACTTCCGGCTGACGCGCGGATGGAGCGACTGATGAGCTTCGTCTCCTCCCTCGACCGGCGGCGTACGTCGGTGCGCTGGGGTGTCCGCGTTGTCCAGCTCGGGACGCTCCTGGTGCTGCTGGTCGTCTGCCTCGGCCCGCTGCTGTGGCTGGCGAAGTCGGCCGTCACGCCCACCCAGGACACCCTGCGCTCGCCGATCGCGCTGTGGCCGAACGGCCCCGACCTCTCGATCCTGTGGCAGGCGTGGACGGAGCTGGGCCTGTCGTCCTACCTGGTCAACACGGTGGTCATCGCGGCCGGTTCCTGGGCCGTCCAGGTGCTGGTCGCCACGACCGCGGGCTACGCGCTCTCGGTGCTGCGCCCACGGATGGGCCGGGTGCTCTACGGCGCTGTGCTCGCCACCATGTTCGTGCCGATCGTGCTGCTCCTCGTCCCGCTCTACCTCACCGTGCTGAGCCTGCCGGTCGTGCACTGGTCGCTGGTCGGGACGTACGCCGGTGCCTTCCTGCCCGCGGGCGCCTCGGCCTTCAACGTGGTGATCATGAAGCGCTTCTTCGACAGCCTTCCCCGCGAGATCCTGGACGCCGCCCGGATCGACGGTGCCGGGCCGTACCGCCTGTTCTGGTCGGTCGTCCTGCCGATGTCACGGCCGGTGCTCGGGGTGGTCTCGGTCTTCGCGGTGCTCGCCGCGTGGAAGGACTTCATCTGGCCGCTGATCGTCCTGCCGGACCCGGCCAAGCAGCCCATCGCCGTGCGGCTGCCGTCGATCGCGCCGGCCACGGACCTCTCCGTCCTGCTCGCCGCGATGGCGATCTCGGCCGCGCTCCCGATCCTCTTCTTCCTCCTCTTCCAGCGGCTCTTCCTGCACAGCGAGGGTCTGGAGGGTGCGGTGAAGGGATGAGCGTCGGGCTCAGGCGGGCAGCGGCAGGACCTCCACCGGGCAGGCCGCCTCGCGCAGCAGCGCCCGGGTGACGCCGCCCAGGTGCGGGAAGGCGTTCAGGTGCGCTGCGCGTCCGACCACGACGAGGGCGGCGGTGTCGGCTGCCTCGACCAGCGCGTCCGCGGGAGCCTCCGCGAGGACCCGGCCCACCAGCGGCGGCCGGGCGGCCTCGGGGGCCTGTTCTCGGGCACGTTGGATGAGCTCGTCCACGTAGCCTTCGCCGCGGATCGTCCAGTCGTGGGTCGTGGCGTGATCGGCCAGCTCACCTTCAAGCGCCATCAGGTCGAGGCCGTGGAGGACGGTGACCGGCTCGTTCAGACGGCTCGCCTCCTCCAGGGCGTGTCCGAGCACCTGGTCGTCGGTCTTGTCGCCGCCGACACCGACGACGACGCCCGTGCGTCCCGCGGCCGACCAGTCCTCGGGGACGACGGTGACGGGGCAGTGCGCATGCCCGGCGACCCGGGAGGAGACGGAGCCGGTGAACACCCGGCGTACGCGGGAGAGCCGGCGACGCTGGATCACGACGCGGTGCGCCTGCTCGGACTCCTTGATCAGGACGTGGGCGGCATGGCCGCGCAGCAGTTCCCCGGTGACCTCGACCGCGCCGTCGACGACCTCCCGGGCACGTGCCTTGGCCTCGTAGAGCCGCTGCTCGGCGAGCCGGCCGACAGCGGAGTCGTCGATGATCATCGACCGCGGCTGCATCGCTCCCGGCAGACCGAGGATCGGGTCGCCGAGGAGGACGTTGGCCTGGAAGACATGGACCAGTCGCAGCGGGTGGCCGCTGCTCGCGGCCAGGCGCCCCGCGTAGTCGAGCAGGGCACCCTCCGTGTCCGGGTCCTGGATCCCGACGATGATCGGCGCGCTGGAGGCGGACGGCGTACTCATGCCATCACGCACATGTGATCGGTGGCGAAGCCGCTGAAACCCTGGTGCATGCCGGGGTTGTGGGCTCCGTCGAAGCCGACGCTCTGGGCGCAGTGGACGACGTGGCGTCCGAAGTCTCGTCCGTCGCCCGCCGCGGCGGACGACGGGGCGAGAGCGACGGCCGCCACGGCCGCCACGGCAGGAATCAGGATGCGCTTCATGATGATGTCACTCCTCGATGGGTGGAAGGTTCTGGCTGGGTGACCCGCACCCGGTTGACGCCGGCGACCGTTGCCGCGGCGCTCTCGGCCAGGGCGCGATCCTTCAGCGTCGCCGGACCGGTGATCGTCACGCTCCCGTCGGCGACCACGACGCGCCAGTCGCGATGACCGAGGTTGGCCAGGAGCGTCGTGAGCTCCTTGTCCAGGATGTCGTCGTCGCGGGCGAGGGCGCCGGCCACGTCGCTCCGGCTGATGACACCGACCAGAAGGTCGTCGGCGTCGAGGACGGGCAGGCTCTTCAGCCCCCGTTCGGCCATGATGTCGACCGCGACGGACACCTCCGCGCTGTCGCGCACGGCGACCGCGACCGGGCTCATCACGTCCTCCACGTACGCCGGTGGCCGGTCGGTCACGGGAGGCGCCGGGCGCAGGTGGGCGCGCGGGTCCGGGAGGACCCGGTTGCGGATCAGGTCGATCTCGGCGACCACGCCGCAGAGCCGGCCGGCCGAGCTCACCACCGGCAGGGCGGTGATGTGGTGGTCATGGAGCAGTCCGAGCG
The DNA here is from genome assembly GCF_015752315.1 of Nocardioides luteus. Taxonomy (NCBI): domain Bacteria; kingdom Bacillati; phylum Actinomycetota; class Actinomycetes; order Propionibacteriales; family Nocardioidaceae; genus Nocardioides; species Nocardioides luteus. The sequence continues at coordinate 3,105,874 of NZ_JADOVJ010000001.1, read as the reverse complement.
CCTCCTTGACCGGGGTCTCTCTCCGTGCGGTGACGGGTGAAGAGGTCATGATCTCTCGGACAAGCATGGTCGTTCCCACCTAGGTGCTCGGTACTGATGGGGACGAGCCTCGTCCGGCTCCGGGAGCCGGGCATGAGTGGAAGGTCCTGGGTCGGTGAGACCTTCGGCCTGCCGCGGGACCTTCGTCATCCTGTCCACGGACGAACGTCGTCACGGTCAGGACCTGGCGGCACTGCTGCCCGGATCGCGGTCGGCGATGTGCTGGAGCGGTCCGTGATCCCATGACGAAGGAGAGGACCATGTCCCTTCTCGACAGAACCCCGTTCCACCGCGAGACACGTGGTGGCGTCGTCGGCAAGGCGACGCCACCGCCCGTGCCCTCCGACCGACCGGTCCCCGGTGGGGAGACCCCCGCCGGCCAGCTCCGGCTCCCGCATGCGACTGCTCTGGTGATGGGCTCGATCATCGGGGTCGGCGTCTTCAGCCTCCCGTACGCCGTGGCGTCCTACGGCCCGATCAGCCTGGTCGCGATGGCCGTCGCGACGGTCGGCGCCGTCGCCCTCGCGCTGGTGTTCTCCTCCCTCTCCCGCAGGATGCCTGCCGGGGGCGGGCCCTACGCCTACGCGCGCGCCGCCTTCGGCGACGGCTGGGGATTCAGCCAGGCCTGGCTCTACTGGATCACCGCATGGGCGGGCAACGCCGCCATCGCCGTCGGCTGGGTCTTCTACGTCGAGACGTTCCTCAACAAGGGTGGCGCCACCGGGTGGTCGATCGTGATCGCCCTGGCGGGCCTGTGGATCCCCGCGGCGATCAACCTCACCGGCGTACGGTCGATGGGGGTCTTCCAGCTGTGGACGACGGTGCTGAAGTTCGTCCCGCTGGCGCTGATGGCGACCGCCGGGCTCTTCTTCGTCGAGGGCGGCAACTTCACCCCGTGGAACACGAGCGGCGAGACGAGCATCTCGGCGATCGGTGGGGCGATGGCGATCTGCCTGTTCAGCTACCTCGGGCTCGAGACCGCGTCCGTCGCCGCCGCCCAGGTGCGCGATCCCGGCCGCAACGTCCCGCGCGCGACGGTTCTGGGGACCGTCGGCAGTGCGGTGGTCTACCTGCTCTCCCTGGTCGCCGTCTTCGGCATCCTCCCGGCCTCCCAGCTGGCCCAGGACGCCAACCAGGCTTCCTACTCGGCGGCCGCGAACGAGGTCTTCGGTGGCACCGTGGCGGGCAACATCGTCGCCGTCGCCGTGATCATCTCCGGGATCGGCGCCCTCAACGGATGGACCATGATCTGCGCCGAGATGCCGCTCGCCGCCGCCAAGGAGGGCCTGTTCCCGAAGGTCTTCGGCCGGGTCTCCCGCCGTGGTGTGCCGGCCGTCGGGATCATCGCGTCCGCCGCCCTGGCCTCGGTCGCGGTCGTCGTGAGCTATCTCGGTGCCGACGGGGCGACGGTCTTCACGACCCTGGTGCTGATGACCGGTATCACCGCGGCCATCCCGTACGCCTTCTCCGCACTGGCCCAGCTCAAGTGGCGTTGGCAGGACCACCGCCGCGGCCCGACCCCACGCCTGGTCCTCGACCTCGCGGTCGCCGTCGTCGCGCTGGCCATGTCGATCGCGTTCGTCTACTACTCCCGCAACACCGACAACAGCTGGTACGTCGTGTGGGGCCCGTTCCTGATGACCGGTGCCGCCGCGATCCTGGGGGTGCCGGTCTACCTGAGCCAGCGTCGCCGGCTCCAGGCGGCCTCCTCGGGCAGCGACTCGGCGCCGGCGGACGGGAGCGACTCGTGACGCTCCACGTCGACTCCGAGGTCGGGCGCCTGCGCCAGGCCGTCGTGCACCGCCCCGGCCTCGAGCTGAGCCGGCTGACGCCGAGCAACATCGAGCGGCTCCTCTTCGACGACGTCCTGTGGGCCGAGCGCGCCCGTGCCGAGCACGACGGGTTCGTGGCCGCGCTCGAGGCGCACGGGGTCGTGGTCCACCACTTCGCCGACCTGCTGACCGAGGCGCTGGACCAGCCGGGTGCGCGTGAGCTCCTCCAGGAGGAGCTCTCCACCGCGCACCGGTTCGGACCCGCGCTCGACCGGCCTCTCGACGACCTGGTGGCCACCACCCCGGCGGGGGAGCTGGCGACGTACCTGATCGGCGGGGTGCTCAAGTCCGACGTCGCGGACCGGGTGCACGCCAGCAGCCTGCTGCTGGAGTACCTCCGGGACGACGACTTCCTGCTGGCGCCGCTGCCCAACCACCTCTTCCAGCGCGACAACGTGGCCTGGGCGTACGACGCCGTCTCGCTCAACCCGATGGCGAAGCCGGCCAGACGGCGCGAGACGATCAACTCGAAGGTCGTCTACGACTTCCATCCGATGTTCCGGGGTGTGCCGTACCTCTACGGCCACGACGCCCTCGACCACGGCGGCGCGACGCTGGAGGGTGGCGACGTCACCGTCATCGGCAACCGGGCCGTGATGGTCGGCATGGGGGAGCGGTCGACGCCGCAGGGGGTGGAGAACCTGGCTCGCGCGCTGTTCCGGCGCGGCACGGTGGACACCGTGATCGTGGTGGAGCTGCCTCGGGAGCGGGCGTTCATGCACCTCGACACCGCGATGACGATGGTCGACGCCGACGCCTTCTCGGTCTATCCCTACCTTCCCGACCAGCTGCGCTCCTACTCGCTCCACCGCGTGGGGACGGGCGGGGAGTTCAAGCTCGAGGAGAACGACGCGCTGTTCCCGACCGTCGCCGACGTCCTCGGCGTCGAGCGGGTCCGGGTGCTGCGGGCGCCGATCGACCGACTGGGCGCCGAGCGCGAGCAGTGGGACGACGGGAACAACTTCCTCGCCGTCGCACCCGGCGTGGTCGTCGGTTACGAGCGGAACACCACGACCAACGCCTATCTGGCCGACCAGGGCATCGAGGTGGTGCCGATTGTCGGGGAGGAGCTCGGCCGCGGCCGCGGCGGGCCCCGTTGCATGACCTGCCCCATCGAGCGAGAGGCGGTGCCGTCATGACGCTGCTCGTCCCCGACACGACGGCCAGGTCGCTGGCCGGCCGCGACTTCCTCAAGGAGGTCGACCTGACCGTCGAGGAATGGCGCTCGCTGGTCGCGCTGGCCGCGGAGCTCAAGATGGCGCGCCGACTGCCCGGCAGGGCTCCGCGTCTCGCCGGACGCTCGATCGCCCTGCTCTTCGAGAAGTCCTCGACGCGCACCAGGTGCGCGTTCGAGGTGGCTGCCCACGACGAGGGTGCGCACGTGACGTACCTCGACCCGGGGAGCTCGCACCTCGGCCACAAGGAGTCGGTCGCGGACACCGCCCGGGTGCTCAGCCGGTTCTACGACGGCATCGAGTACCGCGGCTCCGACCAGGCGGTGGTGGAGACGCTCGCGGTGTACGCCGACGTGCCGGTGTGGAACGGCCTGACCGACGCCTGGCATCCGACCCAGGCGCTCTGCGACGTGCTCACCATGCTCGAGCACTCGGCCAAGCCCGCGGAGCAGATCACGGTCGCGTACGTCGGTGACGCCCGCAACAACGTCGCCCGCTCGCTCCTCGTGGCCGGCGCCATGATGGGCATGGACGTCCGGATGGTCTCGCCGGCGGAGCTGGCGCCGGGCGCCGACGCGGTGCAGCACGCGGAGCGCATCGCAGCGGTCACCGGGGCGCGCCTGGAGATCACCAGCGACCTCCGCCGTGGCCTCGCCGGCGCCGACTTCGTCCACACCGACGTGTGGGTGTCGATGGGCGAGCCGCCCGAGCTCTGGGACCGGCGGATCGCACTGCTGGCACCGTACGCCGTCGACGACGCGCTGCTCGAGCTCACCGGCAACCCGGAGGTCAGGTTCATGCACTGCCTGCCGGCACTGCACGGGACCGACACCGAGCTCGGCCGCCAGCTGGCGAGCCGGACCGGGCGTACCTCGTTCGAAGTCACCCCGGAGGTGTTCGAGTCGGAGCGCTCGATCGTCTTCGACCAGGCGGAGAACCGTCTGCACACCATCAAGGCCGTGCTCGTCGCGACACTGGCCGGCTGAGCCCGGCCGAGGAGGAGAACCAGATGAGGATCGTCGTCGCCATCGGCGGCAACGCCCTGCTGCGGCGCGGGGAGCGGCCGGACGCCGCGCCCCAGCGCCGGCACGTGGCCGCGGCCGCGGCCGGGCTCGCGGGTCTGGCCCGGGAGCACCAGGTCGTGGTGGTCCACGGCAACGGGCCCCAGGTCGGCCTGCTCGCTCTGGAGAGCGGTGCCGACCCCACCCTGTCCGAGCCCTATCCGCTCGCCGACCTGGTCGCCGAGTCCCAGGGGCTCATCGGGCTCTGGCTCCAGCAGGCGCTCCTGGACGAGGGGATCGGCAGCGTGGTGACGCTGGTCAGCCAGACGGTGGTCGATCCCGAGGACCCGGCGTTCCAGGAGCCGACCAAGTTCATCGGCCAGGTCTACGACGAGCCGACGGCCCGAAGCCTCGCGGACCGGTACGGCTGGACCGTGCGGCCCGACGGCGGTGGCTGGCGACGGGTCGTGGCCTCCCCGGCTCCCCGGGACATCGTCGAGCTGCCCGTCGCCGAGCGCCTCCTCGACGCCGGCGTCACGGTCGTGCTCGCAGGTGGCGGTGGAGTCCCGGTCGCGGACCGCGACCACCGCCGCTACCAGAGCATCGACGCGGTCGTCGACAAGGACCACGCGGCCGCCCTGGCGGCGGAGGCGCTCGGGGCCGACCTGCTGCTCGTCCTGACCGACGTCGAAGGCGTGATCCGGGACTTCGGCGGTCCCGCCGAGAAGGTGCTGCGCGAGGTGAGCGTCGCCGAGCTGTCCGCGATGCGGTTCCCGGCAGGGTCGATGGGGCCGAAGGTGGCCGCCGTCTGCGCCTTCACCCGGTCGACCGGCCGCCGCTCGGCGATCGGCTCCCTCGACGAGATCAACGGCGTGCTCGCCGGCACGTCGGGCACCCAGGTGCGGAGCTAGGCCGGTGCCGTCACGTACTGACCTGGAATCCGGTGGGCTCACGACGGCAGAGGCGGCGCTCCGGCTGGAGCAGGACGGGCCCAACGCGGTGCCGGCTCCGCCGCCGACCACGCTGGCCGCCCGGGTGCTGACGCAGCTGCGGGACCCGATGATCCTGCTGCTCGGTGCTGCGTTCGTGGTGGTCCTCGGCCTCGGGGACGTGCCGGACGCGAGCATCATCGCGGTCGTGGTGCTGGTCAACACCGCCATCGGGGTGGTGCAGGAACGGCGGGCCGAGCAGGCCATGGCGGCCCTGGGCCGGATGGCCGCCCCGCGCGCCCGCGTGCTCAGGGACGGCCGGGTGAGCGACATCGAGGCGGCCGAGCTGGTCAAGGGCGATGTCGTACGTCTCGAGGCGGGTGACGTCGTGCCGGCCGACCTGGTGGCCGAGGAGGCGGTGGGCCTCGGGGTCGACGAGTCGTCGATGACCGGGGAGTCCGTGCCGGTCAGGCGCGTGACCGGGGAGGAGCTCCTCTCCGGGACCGTCGTCACCAAGGGGCGCGGCTGGGGCGTGGTCGAGAGGATCGGCTCCGAGAGCGGCCTCGGCCGGATCGCGGCGCTCATCGCGACCACCAGGACCGAGCCGACACCCCTCCAGGCCAGGCTCCGGCGGCTCTCCCGCCAGCTGGTCGTGGCCACCGCCGCCATCGCGCTCCTCGTCCTGGTGCTCTCCGTGCTCCGCGGCGTCTCGTTCGGTGAGGCGCTGATCCTCGCGGTCAGCCTGGCGGTCGCCGCCATCCCCGAGTCGTTGCCCGCGGTCGTCTCCGTCGCGCTGGCGCTGGGCGCCCACCGGATGGCGAAGCAGTCCGCGATCGTGCGCTGGCTCCCGGCGGTCGAGACGCTCGGCTCCGTGACGGTGCTCGCCTCGGACAAGACCGGCACCCTCACCGAGGGCCGGATGAGCGTGCAGCGGATCTGGACGCCGGAGGCCGTCGACGAGGCGGCGCTGCTCAGGGACGTGGTGCTGTGCAACGACGCCCGGCTGACCGGGCCGGCGACGGACCGGACCCTGATCGGCGAGCCGATGGAGGCCGCCCTGCTGCTGGCCGCCGCCGACCGGCAGGTCGAGACCGCGGAGCTGCGTCGCAGGTGGACCCGGGTCGACGAGGTGCCGTTCGAGAGCGAGACCCGCCACATGGTCACCGTGGACCGGGCCGCGGACGGCACGGTGCTGGAGGTCGTCAAGGGCGCTCCCGAGGTGGTGCTGAGCATGCTCCCGGAGGGCCTGGAGCGGAGCCGCGGAGCCGCGGTCGCCGAGGATCTGGCCGGAGCGGGATTCCGGGTGCTGGCGGTGGCACACCGGTCGTGGCGACCGCCGAGCGAGCCGCCGGAGTCTCTCCTGCTCGTCGGGCTCGTCGGCATCACCGACCCGCCCCGTACGGATGCCGCTGCGGTGGTGGCCGACTGCCGTGATGCGGGGATCCGGACCGTCCTCATCACCGGCGACCATCCCGCGACGGCCGGTGCCGTCGCCCGCGACGTCGGCATCCTCGCCGTGGGCGAGGTGACGCACGACGACGTGATGGACGGTGCGGCCGTGGATCGTGGTGAGCACCGCGAGGCGGTCGATCGGGTCCATGTCTACGCCCGGACCCGGCCGGAGCAGAAGGTCGACATCCTCGACGCGCTGAAGGCCCGCGGCCACGTGGTCGCGATGACCGGTGACGGCGTCAACGACGGCCCCGCCCTCCGCCGCGCCGACATCGGGGTGGCGATGGGCAAGCGCGGCACCGAGGTGGCGCGGCAGGCCGCGGACGTGGTGCTGGCCGACGACAACCTCCGCACCCTGGTCGTCGCGGTGGGCGAGGGCAGGCGCGTGTACGCCAACATCCGTACGTTCCTGCGCTACGGCCTCGCCGGCGGGCTGGCCGAGGTGCTGGTGATCCTGCTCGGCCCGTTCCTCGGCCTGGCGTTCCCGTTGGGCGCCGGACAGATCCTGTGGATCAACATGCTCACCCACGGCGTACCCGGTGTCGCGTTCGGCGGCGAACCGCTCGACCGCCAGGACATGAGGCGTCCCTCGCCGTCCCCGCAACGCTCGGTGCTCGGCGGCGGCCTGGCCCGCCAGATCGTCACGTCCGGGCTCCTCATCGCCGTGGTCAGCCTCGTCGCGGGCCTGCTGGCCCAGCGCCTGGGATGGCATGTTCAGTCCGCCGTGTTCCTCACGCTCGGGGCGGCCCAGCTCGGCCTGGCCATCGCGCTGCGGGCGCCTCGGAAGGGCTGGACCCTGGCGGGACGGGGCATCGAGGTCGCGGTGCTGATCGCGCTGCTGCTTCAGCTGTCGGCGGTGTGGTTCGGTCCGCTCCGGGCTCTGCTGGGGACGGAGGTCCTCGAGCCACGGGCCCAGCTGACGCTTCTCGCGCTGGCCTGCCTGCCCGGCCTCGTGGTCGCGGCCGGCCGGGTGGCCGGACGGTTGGCCCGGCGTCGCCACGAGGGCTGACCGAAGCACGTCGGAGCGGTTCCTCAGCTCCTGGTCGCCCGGCGGCGGGCGTGACGCCACGCCTTGTGGAGCCAGTCGCCGAGCAGCAGGAGGAGCCCGCCGCCGAGCGCCCACAACCAGCCCTGCGCCGACGGCCAGCTGCCGCCGAGCATCTCGGCCAGCCAGGGCAGGCCGAGGAAGGCGGCGAGCAGCACCAGCTCGACCGCGACGGCGGTCGAGACCAGCGGGTTGCGGCGCGGATCGATGCGCCACGCCGGCCGCGACTCGCTCCGGCAGGCGAACGCGTTGGCGACCTGGGCGACCGCGATCACCGCGAACGCCGTCCCCGAGGCGCGCGCGAGCACGGTGGCGTCCGGAGTCTCCCCGAGCGACCAGCCCCCGCCGGTCAGCACCCAGAGGAAGGCGGCGACGGCGACAGCGGCCTCGATGGGCCCGAGCACCAGGAACGCCCGGCGCAGCACCGAGCCGCTGGCCACCCGCTCCCGGCGCCGAGGACCGTCCATCGTGCGCCTGCTCGGCGGCTCGGCACCGAGCGCGAGAGCGGGAAGCATGTCGGTGCCGATGTCCAGGGCGAGGATCTGGAGCACCCCGAGCGCGGCCGGGATCGAGCCGCCCGACAGCGCCCAGACCGCGAACGGCGCCAGCTCGGCCACGTTGTCGGTCAGGTGGAAGGTCAGGAACCGGCGGATGTTCGCGTACGTCGCCCGGCCCAGCTCGATCGCCTTGACGATGGTCGCGAAGTGGTCGTCGAGCAGCACCAGGTCGGCGGCGTCGCGAGCCACGTCGCTGCCACCGAGCCCCATCGCCACCCCGACGTCCGCGCCACGCAGCGCGGCGGCGTCGTTGACCCCGTCGCCGGTCATCGCGACCACATGGCCGTGCAGCCGCAGCGCGTTCGCGATCCGGAGCTTGTCGGCCGGGGTGACCCGGGCGACGACCGCGCCGCGGGGGTCGTCGAGCAGGTCCGCCAGCGCCTTGTCGTCGGACGGCAGCCGGTCGCCCTCGACGACGACACCGCCGGGTCGCAGGAGGTCCACCTCGGTGGCGATCGCGGCCGCGGTCCGGGCGTTGTCGCCGGTCATCATGGCCACCCGGATGCCTGCGGTGCGGCACGACTCCAGGGCCTCGCGTACGCCGTCACGCGGAGGGTCCTCGATGGCCAGCAGCGCCAGCAGCTCCAGGGGCTGGTCGAGGAGTCCGGCGAGCTCGTCGGCGGTGGCGGGCGGCCGCGGGGAGCGGGACCGGGCCACGGCGACCACGCGCCGGCCCTCGTCGGCGTACGCGTCGAGGACCGTCGTGGCGGCCGCGGCGGCCTCCCCGCATCCGGGCAGGATCCGCTCCGGAGCCCCGAGGAAGTAGCTCCGCTCCTCGATCACGGCGGCGCTGAACCGTCGCTCGGTGACGAACGGGACCCGGATCGCCGGATCCGGGGCGTCGCTCCCCAGTCGGGCGGCCGCGACGTCGATGGCGACCTCCATCGGGTCGCCCGCGGGCCGCCAGACCTCGTCCGCGAGGACGGCCCGCCCGGTGACGCAGGCACGTGCCGCGCCGGCGGCCTCGGCGGCCACGCGTACGGCGGCCGGCTCGCCGGAGACGGTGCCCTCGGGGTCGTAGCCCTCCCCGCCGGGGACGGCACACCCCTCCGGGGTCCAGACCTCCACCACGGTCATCTCGTTGCGGGTGAGCGTGCCGGTCTTGTCGGTGCAGATGAACGTGGTGGACCCCAGCGTCTCGACCGCCTCCAGATGCCGGACCAGGGCCTTGCTCTCCGCCATCCGCTGCGCGCCGCGGGCCAGGGACAGGGTCACCGTGGGCAGCAGCCCCTCGGGAACGAGGGCGACGCTGACGCCGACGGCGAACAGCAGGGCGCCGGTGACGGTGCCGCCGAGCAGCAACGAGACCACGCCGAGGACGATCCCCACGGTCAGCGCGACGGCGGCGATGATCCTGACCAGCCGGTCGAGCTCCCGGTCCAGCGGGCTCGGCGGCCGATGGGCGCCGGAGATGAGGCCGGCGACCGAGGCGACCTCCGTCCGCGCGCCCGTGGCCGTGACCAGGACCCGCCCGCTGCCCTGGACCAGGAACGTGGCGGCGCGGACGACCGTTCCCGCCGGCTTGTGCACCGGCACGCTCTCGCCGGTCAGCATCGACTCGTCGACCGTGACCTCCTCGCTGCGCAGCAGCGTGCCGTCGGCGGGCACCCTGTCGCCGGCCTCGAGCAGGACGACGTCGCCCGGCACCACCTCGGTCGCCGGAACCTCCTCCGTGCGGCCGTCGCGGACGACCCGGGTGTTGGCCGGCATCAGGGAGCCGAGCTTCTGCGCGGCCTGGTCGGCGCGGTGCTCCTGGGCGTACGCGAAGACGCCGTTGAGCAGGACGATGACCGCGATGGCCAGCGCCAGGGTCGGCATACCGGCGAGCAGCGCGAGGCCGGCGGCGCCCCACAGCAGCACGGCGAAGAAGTGGGTGAGCTGCGCGACCAGGAGACGCCACCACGGGCGTCGCGGCGGCCGTGGCAGCTCGTTCGGCCCGATCCGGGCCAGCAGGTCCGCAGCAGCAGTGGACGTGAGACCGTCCCGTTCGTCGTCGAGGACGTCGCCCTCGGCCTGTCCAGCGGTCAAGGTCTCCTCCTTCGTGGGATCTCGTTCGAGCCCCTCGCCCGACTCTTGCCGACACCGGCGTCGTGCCGCAGGTCCATAGGTCCTCCGGCGGGCGGACGTCCGTCCCGCCGCCGCGCACACGGGCGACCGGGCCGACCCCGCCGACCCCGCCGACCTTGCCGACCTCCGTGGACCTAGGTCCTCGGCTCGGAGCACCGATGGCCCTGATGCGATTCATCGGACCCGGCGAGATTGGAGGCACCAACGCGCACCGAGTCCCAGGAGGGAACATGTCCATGCACGACCGGATCCTGGTCGGTATCGACGGGGGAGAGGGCGGTCGAGCGGCGATCGGCTACGCCGCGGACGAGGCCCGCCGCAGCGGCGCGGACCTGTGGCTCGTCCACGTGGTCGACCTGGCGGTCGCCACGGGCGTCTTCTACCCGTACGGCTACTCAGGCCTGGCGAACCAGATACGTGACGCCGGGCTGACCGCTCTGGCCCGCGCGGAGAAGGAGGCCGCCGAGCTCATCGGCGCCGACCGCGTCTCGACGACGCTCCGCGACGGTGCGGTGGTGACCGAGCTCGTCCACGCCGCCGGCGACTCCACGCTGGTGGTCCTGGGAGACGAACGCCACCACAGTCTGGCCCGGGTCGTGACCGGTTCGGTGACCGGCCGGGTCGCATCGCGGGCACCGGTTCCTGTCGTGGTCGTTCCGACCGCGCCTCAGGCCGCCCCGAACACGGGCACCGTGTTCGTCGCCGTCGCCGACTGCGATGCCTCCACCGAGCTCGTCGCCCGTGGGCTGCAGGAGGCCCGCGACCGCGCCAGCGACCTCGTGCTCGTCCATGCGTGGGAGGTGCCGGCCGTCTACTACGAGACCACGCTGGGGCAGCTCGACGCGGCGGGCTGGGAGGCGGATGCCCGGCACCGGCTGATGCGGACCCTGGACCGGGCCTGCGGCACGGTTCCCGGCGCCGCCGGGGTCGACGTGTGGATCGAGATCCGCCGGGGTCAGCCCGCCCGGGTGGTCAAGGAGGCGGCGAAGGAGGCGGCCCTGCTGATCATCGGCCGACGCGGGCACGCGTTCCCGTTGCGCCGTCTGGGCGGGACCGGCCATGCCCTGCTGCGAGAGCTCGGCTGCCCCGTCCAGGTGGTTCCGCCGGCCGCAGAGTAGTCATGAACGTCGAGACCGCCGCGCTGCGCGCGGCCGACGCCACGTCGCCGACGGCGGGTGATGTGCTCAGGTGCACCGACCTGCGCCGGTCCTTCGGGTCGGTCAAGGCGGTGGACGGCATCTCGTTCCGGATCGGCAGCGGCGAGACGTACGGCCTCCTCGGGCCCAACGGGGCCGGGAAGACGACCATCATCTCGATGGTCTCGGGGGTCTTGGAGGCCGACTCCGGCTCGGTGCAGGTCGACGGTGTCGAGATGCATCCCGGTGCGCTCGCGGCCAAGGCGGCCATCGGGTACGTGCCCCAGGACGTCGCGCTCTACCCGGATCTGACCGGTCGGGAGAACCTGCTCTTCTTCGCGTCGCTGTACCGGATAGGCCGACGTCAGGCCCGCGACCGGGTCGCGGAGGTCCTCGACGTCGTCGGCCTGACCGAGCGCGCGGGCGAACGCGTCGAGAAGTACTCCGGCGGCATGAAGCGCCGGCTCAACATCGCGGTCGGCCTGATCCACCGGCCACGCCTGCTGGTGCTCGACGAGCCCACGGTCGGAGTCGACCCGCAGAGCCGGAACGCGATCCTGAGCAGCGTCGAGCGGCTCAGCAGCGAGGGCATGGGCGTGCTCTACACGACCCACTACATGGAGGAGGCGGAGCGACTCTGCGACCGGGTCGCGATCATGGACCTCGGGCGGCTGATCGCCGAAGGGACGCCGCGGCAGCTGACCGCACAGCTCGGCGATGCCGAGCACATCCGGCTCACCCTCGACGGCGACCCCGCCCGCGCCGTCGCGGCACTGCGTGAGCTCGCGCCCGTCACCGGCGTGACCGGGACGGGCGACGTGGTCGACGTGCTCGTGCCGGATGCCGAGTCGACGCTCCCGCGGGTGATCCAGGTCGCCGCCGGCCACGCGACCGTGCGCTCGGCCACGGTGGAGGAACCGGACCTCGAGACGGTCTTCCTCCGTCTCACCGGCAAGCGGCTGCGGGACTGACCATGCATCCCAGCCTGCTGATCGCGGCCAAGGATCTGAGACAGCGCGCCCGCGACCGCTCCGCCTTCCTGCTCGCGATCGTGGTGCCGTTCACGCTCGCGGCCATCTTCAGCCTGCTGTTCGGGCCTGCGGCGACACCGCGAGCCTTCGAGTACGCCGTCGTCGACCAGGACCGCAGCGCCGTCTCCCGGGCCTTCACCGAGGAGGTTCTCGGCGCCTTGCAGGAGCAGGGCGTCGCGGCGGTGAGCGAGCTCGACGAGGATGAGGCCCGCGCCGGTGTCCGTGACGGCGATCTGGACGCGGCGTTCGTGCTGCCGCGGGGTTTCGCCGCGGACGTCGCGAGCCCCCGTCCCGCCGAGCTGCGCGTGGTGGGCAGCGCCGACGCGCCGACGGCGACCGTGGTGGCGCGCTCGGTGGCTCGGTCCTACGTCGGAGGCCTCGACGCGGTACGCGTGGCGGTCGCAGCGGTCGGCGCGTCCCGGCCGGGACTGACCCCCGCCGAGATCGAGCGGGTCGCGCAGGAGACGGTGCACGGTGTCCCTCCCGTGGCGCTCGAGGATGCCTCGGCGACCGCTCGGGTGCTCGACGTCAAGACGTACTTCGCGGCAGCGATGGCGGTCTTCTTCCTGCTGTTCACGGTGCAGTTCGGCGTCTCCTCGCTGATCGACGAGCGCGGCGAGGGCACCCTGGCCCGCCTGCTGGCGGCACCGGTGCCGCCATGGGCGATCCTCGTCGGGAAGCTGCTCACCAGCGTCGTCCTCGGCATCGTCAGCCTCACGGTCCTGATGGTGGCCAGCGCACTCATGCTCGGCGCCGACTGGGGTGATCCGCTCGGCGTGGGACTCCTGGTCCTCGCCGGCGTACTGGCCGGCACCGGCATCACCTCCGTCATCGCGTCGCTGGCGAGAACCTCCGAGCAGGCGGGCACCTGGCAGGCCGTCGTCGCGGTCACCCTCGGCCTTCTCGGCGGCTCGTTCTTCCCGGTGCAGCAAGGAGGCGAGCTGATCGCGAACCTCAGCCTGGTGACACCCCACGCCTGGTTCCTCGGCGGTCTGGGCGACCTCGCCGGCGGTGGCGGGGCGGAGCAGGCACTCCCGTCCGTCGCGGCACTGCTGGGCATGGCGGCGGTCACGATGGGGATCGCGCTGCTGCGGATCAGGAAGGTGGTGGCGCCATGACCGCGATCACGATCGCCTGGACGAACCTGCGTCGCTCCCTGAAGGACCGCACCAACGCCTTCTTCTTCGTGCTCTTCCCGCTGCTGATGATCACCGTGCTGGGCATCGCGTTCGGCGGCGACTACGAGCCCCGCGTCGGGGTGGCCCAGCCGGCCGCGGGGGCGCTCTCCGGCGACCTGGTGGCCGCCCTCGAGGACGCCGAGGGCATCGACGTACGTCGTTTCGAGAGCCGCGCCGAGGCGGTCGAAGCGGTCGAGGAGGGCGGCCTCGAAGCAGCGGTCGTCGTCCCGGAGGCGTACGACGACCGGGTCGAGGGCGGGCGGGACACCACGGTCGAGTACCTCTCGCGGTCCGACCGGAGCGCCCAGCAGATCGGCATGATCGTCCGGGCCGTCGTCGACGACCAAGCAGGGCGGTACCGAGTGGCCAGAACCTTGCAGCACGAGCTCGGCGGCGAGTTCCGGGCGAACCTCGTCCGTGGGGACGCGTTCGCGGGCCGGGTCGCCGACGTCGCGGTGTCGACCACCACGGTCGGGTCCGCGCCGCTTCCCGAGGATCTGGGCCGCTTCGACCTCGGCGCGAGCAGCCAGCTGCTGCTGTTCACGTTCGTCACGTCGATGACGACGGCGGCGTCGCTGATCGAGACCAGGCGGCTCGGCGTCGCCCGCCGGATGTTCGCCACCCCCACCCGGGTCGCGACCATCGTCGCGGGGGAGGCTCTCGGACGCATCGCGATCGCGGTCGTCCAGGGCCTCGTCATCATGATCGGTGCCGCCCTGCTGTTCGGTGTCTCGTGGGGCGCCCCGATCGCCGCGGCGCTGATGATGCTGCTGTTCGCGACCGTCGCCGGGGGAGCGGGCATGGTGCTCGGAGCAGCCGCCACGAACGCCCAGCAGTCCACCGCGGTCGGCCTGCTGGCCGGCCTGGGCATCTCCGCCCTGGGCGGCTCCATGATGCCGCTGGAGTTCTACTCGCCCACGATGCTCACCATCGCCCACCTGACGCCGCACGCGTGGGCCGCCGACGGCTTCGCGACGCTGGTACGCCACGACGGCACCGTCCTCGACGTCCTCCCGCAGCTGGGCGTGCTCGCCGGGTTCGCCGCGGCCCTCTTCGGCATCGGCTCGTGGGCGCTCCGCCGCCGGATCCTCACCGGGTGAGCGTCCGGGACGAAGGGCCCGACGCGTCCGGACTCACTTCTCTCACGGTCGAGGAGCGGCGGCGGTTGGCTGGTGGTCATGGTGCAGAGACCGACAGCAGAGAGATCGGCAGCAGAGGGATCGACAGCAGGAGGTAGCAGGGTGATCGGACGGTCGGAGGTGGGCACCGGGCCGGCGGGCGAGGACGTGCTCCTGCGCGACGGCACGATCGCCCGCGTACGTGACGCGGCGCCAGGGGACCGGGACCGGCTGGTCCACCTCCACGAGGAGCTCTCCGACCGGCATCGCTACGAGCGGTTCTTCCACGTCGGCGACCTCGACGCCGCGCGGTTCGTCGAGGGTCTGCTGCCACGGCTTGCCGACGGCGAGGCGGTCGCGAAGGTCGCGGTCGTCGACGGTCACATCGCCGGACTGGCGAGCTGCACGAGGGCGGCAGGAGATGGGGAGGCCGAGCTGGCGGTGGTCGTCGCCGACCGGTACGTCCATCGCGGCGTGGCCACCCTGCTCCTCGAGCATCTGGCGGTCGCGGCGTCCGAGGCGGGCGTGACCGATCTGGTGACGTACGTGATGGCCGACAACGCCGCCGCGTTCGACGTGCTTCACCATGCCGGGTTCGAGCTCACCTCGTCCCCGCACCGGGAGACCGTCGAGGTGCGCTTCCCGGTGCGGCTCACCGAGCGCGTGCTGGCGGCGATGGCCGCTCGTGAACAACGCGCGGACGCCGACTCGATCGGCACCCTGCTGCGGCCACGCTCGGTGGCCGTGATCGGTGCGAGCCGGCGCGAGTCCCACCCCGGCCACCAGGTCGTGCGCAACCTGCTGCGGGCCCGGTTCACCGGCACCGTCCATCCCGTCAACCCGCACTGCGACTACCTGCTGGGGATGCGTTGCCACTCCTCGATACTCGATGTCGCACCGGTGGATCTGGCGGTCCTCGCGGTGCCCGCCGCCGAGGTGCCGAAGGTCGTACGCGAGTGCGCCCAGGGCGGCGTGCGCGACGTGGTGATCCTCTCCAGCGGCTTCGCCGAGGCGGGCCCGGAGGGGCAGCGTCTGCAGGACGAGGTCCTGGCGATCGCCCGCGGATCGGGGATGCGTGTGGTGGGTCCCAACTGCCTCGGTGTCGCCAACACCGATCCCGACGTCCGGCTGGACGCCACCTTCTCGCCCATGAGCGCAGGACGCGGACGGGTGGCGATGATGACCCAGTCCGGCGCGGTGGGGATCGCGGCGCTGCAGCGGGCCGAAGAGCTCGGCGTGGGCCTGTCGGCGTTCATCTCCTCCGGCAACAAGGCCGACGTCAGCTGCAACGACCTCCTCATGTACGCAGCCGAGGACCACGCCACCGACGTGGTCGCGCTCTACCTGGAGTCGTTCGGCAACCCGCGCAAGTTCTCCCGTCTGGCCAGGCGGCTGGGCGCACACAAGCCGGTCGTCGCCCTGGTGGGCGGCAGCAGCCATGCGGGCCGGCAGGGAGCTCTCGGCCACACCGCTTCGGCGGTGACGTCCGCGGACGCGGTGGACGCGCTCTTCCGGCAGTGTGGGGTGATCGGCGTGCACGGCCTCGAGCAGCTGCTGCAGACCACCAGTGTGCTCGCGAACCAGCCCCTGCCCGGCGGTCGCCGGGTCGGGATCGTCAGCAACGCCGGTGGCCCGGGGATCCTGGCCGCCGACGCCTGCGCGAGCGAGGGGCTGCGGCTCACGACGCTGAGCGCCGAGACCATGGCCGCGATCCGGGAGATCGTGCCGGACGCCTCGTCCGTGCAGATGCCCGTCGACCTCGGCTCCGACGTCGGCTGGGAGGCCTACTCCGAGGTGGTCTCGACGATCGCCCGCAGCGGTGAGATCGACATGCTGATCGCGCTGCGCACCCCGCTGCCCGGCCTCTCCTACGCATCCTTCACCCGCGCGCTGCGCACCGCGTTGCGAGCCGGCTCGGACGAGGACGCACCCCCGGTGACGACCATCGCGGTGATGCTCGACCCGCACGGCCCGAGCCGCCCGATCAGCGCCGGTGACCATCGTGTGCCCGTGTTCTCGTTCCCCGAGGACGCCGCCCGTGCCCTCGGCCCGATCGCCCGCTACGCCGAGTGGCGCGCCGAGCCCCACACCCCGGTCTCCGAGGCGCCTGCCGGGAGCCGGGCGACTGCCCGTGAGGTGGTCGCCCGCACGCTGCGGGTGGCCCCCGAGGGGTGCCGGCTCCCCGAGCCGGACGCTCGGCAGCTGCTCGCTGCGTACGGGATCGGGGTGCTGCCGAGCGTCCTGGCCGACGGTGCGGAGGAGGCGGTCGACGCCGCAGAGTGGGTGGGGTATCCCGTGGTGGTCAAGGTCGCCGACCCGCTCGCGCATCGCACCGACGTCGGCGGCGTACGACTCGGTCTGAGGAGTCCCGACGAGGTGCGTCTCGCCGCGCACGAGCTCCTCGGCATCGCGGCCGAGCGTCCGGGCCTGCTCGTCCAGCGTCAGGTCCCCGCCGGCGTCGAGCTGATCGCCGGCGTCACCCAGGACAAGGTCTTCGGGCCCCTGGTGATGGTGGGGTACGGCGGTGTGTACACCGAGCTGATCGAGGACCGCAGCTTCCTCCTG
This sequence comes from Nocardioides luteus, assembly GCF_015752315.1. Lineage (NCBI taxonomy): Bacteria > Bacillati > Actinomycetota > Actinomycetes > Propionibacteriales > Nocardioidaceae > Nocardioides > Nocardioides luteus. Next base: position 3,088,749 of record NZ_JADOVJ010000001.1, on the reverse strand, counting down.
ACGCCGCTCTGCCGTGCCGACGCGGCCGCTGCGATCGCGGACTTGCGCACCGCGCCGCTGCTCACCGGCTACCGCGGCGCGCCGGCGGCCGACGCAGCCGCCGTCGAGCACCTCCTCGTGTGTCTCGGCCGTCTTGCCGACGATCTTCCGGAGGTCGCCGAGATCGACCTCAATCCCGTGATCGTGCACGAGCGCGGTGTCTCGGTCGTCGACGCGAAGGTTCGACTGCACCCGGCCGCGCAGGCACCCGACCCGGACCTGAGGCGACTGCGCCCTCCGATCGGGCCGGGCGGGTCGGACGTGGGCACCTGATGGCGACCATGCTCGGATGGAGAACGGCCGGCGAGGGCCGCCTGTCGGCCGGCCAGATCAAGGTGCCTGAACCGGCCCCAGGGGAGGTCCTCATCGCGGTGGAGGCGTGCGGAGTCTGCCGGACGGACCTGCACGTCGTCGACGGTGACCTTCCCCGCCACCGCAGCCCGGTGGTGCCGGGACACGAGATCGTGGGCCGGGTGCTGGCTCGCGGCGACCACGAGGTGGGTGCGCCCGAGGTCGGTGCCCGGGTCGGGGTGCCCTGGCTGCGCTCCACCTGCGGTCGGTGCCGATGGTGCCGGAGCGGCGCCGAGAACCTCTGCGAGCAGTCTCGCTACACCGGTTGGGACGCCGATGGGGGCTATGCCGAGTATGCCGTGGCGCCGATCGACTACACCTACGTGATCCCGGAGCCGCTGACTCCGGTCCAGGCGGCGCCGCTGCTGTGCGCGGGGATCATCGGCTATCGCGCCTTGTGCCGTTCGGCGCTCCCACCGGGAGGCCGGCTGGGCCTCTACGGGTTCGGGGCGAGCGCCCACCTGACCGCGCAGATCGCGATCCATCAGGGCGCCGAGGTGCATGTCGTCACCCGCGGCGAGGAGGCGCGCCGGCTCGCGCTCGAACTCGGCGCGGTCACCGCGGTCGGTCCTGGCGGTGTCGTGCCGCCGCTCGACTCGGCGATCGTGTTCGCGCCGGCCGGTGAGGTCGTTCGTGAGGCGCTCGCCGGTCTCGAAGCCGGTGGCACCTGTGCGGTAGCAGGTATCCACCTCTCCGACATCCCGCCGCTCGACTACCAGCACGATCTCTTTCGTGAGCGGACGCTCACCAGCGTCACCTCGAACACCCGGGCCGACGGGGCCGAGCTCTTCCGGCTCGCTGGTCGGCTGGGGCTCCACGCCGAGGTGACCCGCTACCCCATGGGCTATGCCGACCGGGCACTCGCAGACCTCGCCGAGGACCGGGTACGCGGCGTCGCGGTCCTCGAGATGAACGGTCTGACCAGAACCTCGGTGCCGTTGTGACCGAGACCGAGCCGATGCCGGTGGGGATCGACGGTGAGGCATACGGAGGGGTGCGTGAGACCCACTCGGGGCTCGTCGTGTTCGTCGGGCAGACCGCGTACAAGCTGAAGAAGCCCGTCGACCTGGTGTTCCTGGACTTTCGCGAGCAGGAGGTGCGGCGCCAGGTGTGTCGTCGGGAGCTGGAGCTCAACCGCCGGCTCGCATCGGACGTGTACGTGGGCCTGGTCGAGCTGCCGCTGGCCGACGGTTCGTCCGAGCCCGGGATCGTGATGCGGCGTATGCCCGACGACCGGCGTCTTGCCACGCTGGTGCGCCAGGGGGAGCCCGTCGCGGAGGAGGTGCGCAGGATCGCGCGGGTCGTCGCCGCCTTCCACGCTCGTGCCGAGCGAGGACCCGAGATCGCGGACGAGGGTGGCGTGTCGGCCCTCAGGTCGCGCTGGCGGCACAATCTGGACGAGGTGGCCCGGTTTCGAGGCAGGCTTCTCGACGACGGCCTCGTCGACGAGGTCGAGCGGCTCAGCAGCCGCTACATCGAGGGCCGCGAGCCATTGTTCGCCGAGCGGGTCGACACCGGGCGAGTCATCGACGGCCACGGAGATCTCCTCGCCGACGACATCTTCTGCCTGCCCGACGGTCCGCGCATCCTCGACTGCCTCGAGTTCGACGACCGTCTGCGCCGCCTCGACGGCCTCGATGACGTCGCCTGCCTGGCGATGGATCTCGAGCGGCTCGGAGGAGCCCACCTCGCGGCGGAGCTGATGGCCGCCTACCGTGAGTTCGGGGCGGACATCTACCCCGAGTCCCTCGCGGACCACTACATCGCGTACCGGGCGTTCATGCGGGCCAAGGTGACGGCGCTGCGCACCGAGCAGGCTCATTCCTGGCAGCGAGCCCGGGACTCCGCCGGCGAGGCCGTACGCCTCGCAGAGCTCGCCCGCGACCACCTGCGCCGTGGAGAGGTCAGACTCGTCGCCGTCGCAGGATCCCCGGGAACGGGGAAGTCGACCCTGGCCCGAGGGCTTGCCGCCCGACTGGGCATGGTCGTGCTCAGCAGCGACCAGCTGCGCAAGGAGATCGCCGGCATCGACCCGGAACACCATGCTGCGGCTGGGTGGCAAGAGGGCATCTACAGCCCCGCATGGACGGCCAAGACGTACTCCGAGCTGCTCCAGCGGGCGACGACACTGCTCGCCCACGGAGAGTCCGTCGTGCTCGACGCCTCCTGGACGGACCCGGCACACCGGGTCCTCGTCGAGGAGGCCGCGCGCACGACGTACAGCACCCTCAGCGTCCTGCACTGCGAGGTAGCCCCCGAGATGGCGGCCGCCCGGATCGCGGCTCGCGACGACATCTCGGATGCCGACGAGAAGATCGCAGCCAGCATGAGCCGCGCCGAGACGCCTTGGCGGGGAGCCTTGGCGGTGTCCACCGACGCCCCTGTCGCCGAGACCTTGGAGACCGTGATCGGCACGATGGGGCTCTGACAGGTCGGCGAGCGACGGCCCCTGGCCCAGGAGCTGTTCGGGCTGGTCGACTCCGGCCGGTCGACTCCGGCCGCGGACCGCCCCCATCACCCGGGGCGCGGCTATCCGTCTCCGTGGACGGTGCCGCGAGCCGTCAGGAACGAGATGGCGCGCGCCATCGTCGAGAGGTCCGGGTAGTCGGACTCGTCGATACGAATGCCCGTCGCGTCACTGAGCAGCTCGACGAAGGAGAGGAAGTCCAGCGAGTCGAGCTCGAGCTCGGCGCGGATGGGGTCGTCGTCGGCGAGCCCGTCGAGGTCGGCGTCGGGCACGATCCGCCGGATCACGGCGGCGATCGCGGCCCGGGCGGCAGCGGGAGACATGGTGGCGTCGTGGGTCATAGCTCCTCCGGGTGCTGGAGTCGTTGCTCGATGTCGGTGAGGAAGCGGGCGCCGGTGAAGCCGTCGGTGGCGCGGTGGTCGCCCGCGAGAGTGAGAGTGGTGACAGGACGTACGCCGATGAGGCCGTCCACCGCCCAGGGCCGTTCGACGACGCGGCCGAAGCCCACCAGCGCCACCTGCGGCGGGTAGATGACCCCGTGCACCGCCTCCACGCCCTGCTCGCCGAGGTTGGTGACCGTGATGGTCGAGTCGCTGAGCTCGCTGCCACGCAGGCGCCCTGCGCGGGCGCGCGTCACCAGGTCTCGCATCCCCGCCATCAGCTCCTCGACGGAGAGGTCGGCCGCGTCGTGCAGCGCGGGGGCTACCAGTCCACCGCCGCGAAGGGAGATCGCGATGCCCAGGTGCACCGCGCCGCCGGGGGTGAAGCCGCCGTCGACCCAGAAGCCGTTCAGCGCCGGCGTCGCCTGCGCGGCGAGCGCTGTCGCCTTCAGCATCAGTGCCGCCGGCACCAGCCGGTGGCTGACGTCGAGGGCACGGTTGCGCTCATGCAGCCATGCCATCGCCGGTGCCAGATCGACCGTCGTCGAGAGGTAGTAGTGGGGAACCTCGCGCTTCGAACGGCTCATCAGGTTGGCGATCACGGTGCGCATCGCCTCCGCCTTCGACGGCTGTTGCGCGGGGCCGGGTTCCTCGGAGGTCGGCTCCGGAGCCGGGCGCAGGACGGCTGCGGCGGCGCGTACGTCCTTCGCGCGGATCGGCGCGTCGTCCGTCGTCGTCACCGTTCCCAGGTCGACACCCAGCTCGGCTGCCAGGCGTCGTGCGAGCGGCGTGACGCGGACCGACCCGGGCCGCTCGGCAGCCACCCTGGCCTCCTCCGGGGCGCTCTCCGACGCGACAGGTGGGGAGGTGGGCGGCGGGGTAGGTGGTGCTTCGGCCGGGGCCGGCGGCTCGGCAGGTTCCTCAGCGGAAGACGCCGTGGCGACTCCGTTCCCGAGGACCGCGAGGACCTGTCCGACGGGGACGGTGGTCCCCGGTTCGACGAGCAGCTGCTGGACGACGCCTTCCACGAAGGACTCCACCTCGATGTTGGCCTTGGCGGTGTCCACCACGGCGACGATGTCGCCCTTGTGGACGGTGTCACCGGGTTTGACCAGCCACTCCTGGAGCGTGCCCTCGTCCATGTCGGCTCCCAGCGAGGGCATGGTGAAGTCGGCCATGGCTCACCTCATCAGCCTGCGAGCGGCGGCGACGATGCCCTCGGGCTGCGGGAGCGCGGCATCCTCGAGGTGCTTGGCGTACGGGAGAGGCACCTCGGTGGTGCAGACCCGCTGCACCGGAGCATCGAGGTCGTAGAAGGCCTGCTCCATGATCCGGGCACTGATCTCGGCGGAGATGCTGCCGCTGCGCCAGCCCTCGTCCACGACGACGGCTCGGTGCGTACGGCGCACCGAGTCGAGGATCGTCGCGTCATCGAGCGGGCGCAGGGTGCGTAGGTCGACGACCTCGGCGGAGATCCCGTCCCCGGCCAGGGTCTCGGCCGCCTCGAGCGTCTTCTGCAAGGTGCCGCCGTAGGTGATCAACGACAGGTCGGTGCCTGGTCGGCGGATGGCGGCGTGGTCGATGTCGACCGGGCCGGCATCGGCGGCGATCGTCCCCTTCAGCGTGTACAACGAGCCGTGTTCGAAGATGAGCACGGGGTCGGGGTCGGCGAGCGCGGGGGAGAGCATGCCGCGGGCATCCTCGAGCGTGGCCGGCGTGAGCACGCGGATGCCCGGGATATGGGCGTACCACCCTTCGAGGCTGTGCGAGTGCTGCGCGGCCAGCTGCCGTCCGGCGCCGGTGGTCATCCGGATCACCAGGGGTACGTTGTACTGCCCGCCGGACATGTAGAGAAGCGATGCCGCGGTGTTCATGATCTGGTCCAGCGCGAGCAGGCTGAAGTTGGCGGTCATGATCTCGACGACCGGCCGCATCCCCCCGATCGCCGCTCCGATCCCGGCGCCGACGAACGCCGACTCGGAGAGGGGGGTGTCCCGGATCCGCTCAGGACCGAACTCCTCCAGAAGACCGAGGCTCACCGCGAAGCAGCCGCCGTAGTCGCCGACGTCCTCACCCATCAGGAACACCCGGTCGTCCTCGCGGAGCGCCTCGCGCAGCGCCTCCCGGAGCATGTCGCGATAGGTGGTCTCCAGCGCGGTCGCCGTCGTCATGACGCCTCCTCGTCCGACCGGACGAATCGGGTCAGCTCCTCGACCGGCTCCAGCGGGCCCTCTTCGGCGGCGGCGACAGCCAGGTCGATCTCGGCGGAGATCTCGGCCTCCATCGCGGTCAGTGCCTCGTCGGTGAGCTGGCCGTCGGCTCGCATCGTCGTCTCGAGGGCGTCGATCGGTCCCGTCCCTTCCAGGTCGCGATCTCCGTCTTGTCGCGGTAGCGGTCCGGGTCGTACATGGAGTGCGCCCGGAAGCGGTAGGTCTCCAGCTCGAGGAAGTGCGGACCGCCGCCGGACCGGATGCCGTCGACCGCCCGTCGGGCCGCGCTCTCGACGCCGAGGACGTCCATGCCGTCGACCGGAGCCGCGACGAGGCCGTAGGACGAGGCACGAAGCGCGAGATCGGTCCGGCCGTGTTCCTTCGCGATCGCGGTGCCCATCGCGTAGCGGTTGTTCTCGCAGCAGAAGAGCACCGGCAGCTGCCACAGGCTGGCGAGGTTGAGTGCCTCGTGGAACTCGCCCTCCGCCGCGGCGCCCTCGCCGAAGAAGCACACTGTCACCCGGTCACGTCCCTGCAGCTTGTCGGCGAGGGCCAGGCCGACGGCCAACGGGATTCCGCCGCCGACGATCGCGTTCCCTCCGACGAACGAGGTCGGCCGGTGAAACAGGTGCATCGACCCGCCGCGGCCACGGCTGCAGCCGGTCTGCCTGCCGAAGAGCTCCGCCATCACTGCGTCCATCGGGACGCCGCGGGCGAGTGCGTGACCGTGCTCTCGGTACGTCGACACGATCGCGTCGTCCCCGGCCAGCGCCGAGACGACGCCGGTGGCGATCGCCTCCTCGCCGACGTAGAGGTGCAGGAAGCCGCGGATCTTCGCGGCGCTGTAGAGCTCGGCGCACCGCTCCTCGAAGCGGCGGATGACCAGCATCGTACGAAGCAGCTCGGCGCGGTGCTTGGCGGCTGCGCCGCCCTGAGTCTGCGGAGCTTGAGTCTGTGGAGCCTTGGTCTGCGGAGCCTTGGTCTGTGGAGACCGGCGACGGGTGGTCATGACGGCCGCTCCAGGGTGGACAGGTCGCCCTCGGGCAGGCCCAGCTCGCGCGCCTTCAGCAGCCGGCGCATCACTTTGCCGCTGCTGGTGTGCGGCAGGTGCGGGTCGAACGCGATCTCCTTCGGCGCGAGCCCGCCGAGCCGCCGCCGGCCGAAGGCGAGGAGCTCCAGCTCGAGGTCGTCGGACGGCTCGAACCCGGGCTTGAGCGTGACGAACGCCTTGACGACCTCACCCGCCACCGCGTCCGGCTTGCCGATGACGCCGGACTCGAGCACGGCGGGATGCTCCATCAGCGCGGTCTCGACCTCGAACGGCCCGATCAGGTGCCCGGCGGACTTGATCACGTCGTCGGCGCGGCCGACGAACCAGAAGTAGCCGTCGGCGTCGATGCGTGCCAGATCGCCGCTGAGGTACCAGCCGCCGGCGAAGCTCGACCGGTAACGCTCCGGGTCGTTCAGATAGCCCCGGAACATCGAGGGCCATCCCGGCCGCAGCGCGATCTCGCCGACCTCGTCGGTGCCTGCCTCGCGGGCGGATCCGTCGACGATCGCGGCTCGGCCGTCCTCGCCACGGGCCAGCACCGCGGCCCGGATGCCGGGCATCGGCCGGCCCATCGAGCCGGGGCGTACCTCTGTGCCTCGGTAGTTGCTGATCATGATCGCGCCGGTCTCGGTCTGCCACCAGTTGTCGTGCACGGTGAGGCCATAGGCCTCGCGGCCCCAGACCACCACCTCGGGATTGAGCGCCTCGCCGACGCTCGCGATGTGCCGCAGCGCGGAGAGGTCGTGCTGCCGGGGGAGGTCGGTGCCGTACTTGACGAGCATGCGCAGCGCGGTGGGTGCGGTGTACCAGACGTCGACCCGCTGCTGTTCGAGCAGCCGGTACCACGCCTCGGCATCGAACTCGCCGGCGTAGCTGATCAAGGTGGCGCCGTGGGTGAGCGGCGCGATGATGCCGTACGAGGTGCCGGTGACCCAACCCGGATCGGCCGTGCACCAGAACACGTCACCGTGGCGCAGGTCGAGCGCGAACGCGGAGGTGGCGTGGTGCGCCACGACGGCCTCGTGCACGTGCACGGCCCCCTTGGGCTTGCCCGTCGTTCCGCTGGTGAAGTGCAGGAGGGCCATGTCCTCGGGATCGGTCCGCGGGATCGCGTAGTCCGGCGAGGTTGCGGCCATCGCCGGATCGAGTGCGATGGTGCCCTCGCCGGCGTTGTCGCCGACGACCAGGACGTGCTCGAGCCCCGGCAGCTCGGCACGGATCGGCGCGACCTTGCGGCGGTAGAGGGACGGGGTGGTGACCAGGACGCGGGCATCGCCGAGCGAGAGCCGATCCCGGATCGGCTCGGGTCCGAACGAGGAGAACAGCGGCGAGAAGACGGCGGTGTGCTTGAGCGTGCCGATCGCGACGACGTACTGCTCGGGCTGCCGGCCGAGCAGGCTCATCACCCGATCGCCCTTCTTGACGCCGAGACCGGCCAGGACGTTGGCGAAGCGGCTCGTGCGCGCGGCGAGGTCGGCGTAGGTCAGATCCTCGACAGTGCCGTCCTCGGCCACGCACCTGATCGCGACGGTGTCGCCGCGGCCCTCGGCCACGTGCCGGTCGACGGCGACGTGGGCGATGTTGAACCCGCTGCCGCCGGGTAGGTTCGGGAGACCCGCTCGCACCGCCTCCCAGCTGAAGCCGCGGGATGCCTGCTCGTAGTCGCGGAAAGCCCGAGTCTCTCCCTCGATAACCGCCTGCATGCCCAGTCTCCTCACGACGCGTCTGTCTGTGACGAATCTCGTCCAGGCCGGGTGGGAGCGGCAGGGCCGAAAGTGGGACCGGGGAAGGGCTTTGGTCACGGGCACCGCGTGGCCGCTGAGAGTTGCCTCTGGTGAGCCATCGGTGAGCACGCCACTCAGCGTCAAGAGGCCCCCGCGGGTGGGGCACGAAGCCGCCGAAGGACGAAGGGCCCGGTACGCGCGGACTCCCTTCCCTCGCCGCGACGGCGTCGAGGACGGTTCGCTGGGGGGTGTCCGCCGACCACGAGAGAGGACCCCGAGATGCGTCTGTGGGTTCGATGAGTCCGGAGAGGTCACCCAGACCGGTCGAGGAGCTGTTGCTGCGCGGCGGTCGCCTTCCCGAGGCGGCGGCCTACGGCGCGGCGACGTACTTCGCCGACAGCCGGGCACCTCGTGGCGACCGGCACGTGCGGGTGTGCATCGGCACCGACTGCTTCGTCGCCTCCGCCGGACGCCACGTCGAGGAGGTCGAGGCGGCGTTGGGGGTGGGTGTCGGCGAGCGCTCGGCCGACGGCCGCGTCTCCTTGCAGACGGCGCACTGCCTCGGCTACTGCTACGGCGGCCCCGCCGCGCTCGACGGTGACCGTCCGTGTGCCGGCCCGGATCTGGCGGGGCAGCTCGCCGGACGGAAAGCCCCGCAGGACCCACCTCTTCCCGTGACGCCCGGACTCCGGTCGGTGCTGCTGGACGAGCGACGAGCGTCGTGGCAGGTGTGGCCGGTGATGGTGGGCGTGCCGGATGGAGCTCAGCGGGTTCGGGACGAGGTCGACCGGGCCGGGCTGCGTGGCCGCGGCGGTGCCGGGTTCCCGACGGCGCGCAAGTGGGAGTCGGTGACGGCCTCGAGCGACGGCGGCCCACGGTTCGTGGTGGCGAACGGCGACGAGGGGGACCCCGGTTCGTTCGCGGACCGGATGCTGATGGAGTCTCGCCCGGACCTGGTCCTGGAGGGGCTGGCGTTGGCCGGCCTGGCCTGCGGCGCATCAACGGGATACGTCTACGTACGCTCGGAGTACCCGCGTGCCCGCGCGGCGATGAGCCAGGCCGTCGCCGAGGCCCGGGCGGCCGGGCACCTGGGGGCCGACGTCCACGGAAGCGGGCTCGACTTCGACGTCGACGTCGTCTCCGGCCACGGGTCGTACGTCGCGGGTGAGGAGACGTCGCTGCTGCGCTCGCTCGCCGGGCTGAGGGGCACGGTCGCCGCGCGCCCGCCCTATCCGACCCAGCAGGGACTGCTCGGGCGTCCGACCGCGGTGAACAACGTCGAGACGCTGGCCACGGTGCCGGCCGTGGTGTCCAGCGGCGGCGCGGACTACGCCCGCCTGGGCAGAGGAGCCGAGACCGGCACCCTCCTGGTGAGCCTCAACGAGCGGTTCCTCCGACCGGGTGTGTTCGAGGTCGAGTTCGGCACTCCGCTGCGTGTCATCGTCGAGGGCCTCGGCGGTGGCCTCCGAGACGGGGCTGCGTTGCGGGCGGTGCAGGTGGGAGGTCCGTTGGGCGGCTTCTTGGGGCCGGACCAGCTCGACGTCCCGCTGTCGACCTCGGAGCTGGAGGCGGTGGGGGTGTCGCTGGGCCACGGCGGCATGGTCGCCGTCGACGACCGGACTTCACCCGCCTCCCTCCTGCAGCATCTGTGGCGGTTCGCCGCGAGCGAGAGCTGCGGGGAGTGCACTCCGTGCCGCGAGGGTACGCGTCGAGGGGCCGCCGACCCCCAGACGACAGCGCTCGACGACCCCCTGCTCGCCACGATGGAGCAGGCGAGCCTGTGTGCCTTCGGCCGCCGTGTCCCCGCTGCGATCCGCAGCCTGTCCGCGGTGCGGTGGGGGTGAGGTCATGGACCTGAGAGTCGACGGCCGCCTGGTGACGGTCCCGGACGGAGCCTCGGTGCTGGACGCGACGAGGGTCGCCGGAGCCGCCGTGCCCACGCTGTGTCACGACGACCGGCTCAGCCCTCAGGGTGCGTGCCGGCTGTGCATGGTGCGCGCCGACGAGACACCGGTCGCCGCGTGTCGTACGCCTGCGCACGAGGGGATGCAGATCCGCACCGGTGATCCCGATCTGGCCGACCAGGCTCGTCTGCTGCTCGAGCTCACCGTCGAGCGGCTACCCGGTCGAGCGCTGGACCGGACCTCCGAGCTCGCCGATCTGTGCGGGAGCCTCGGCGTCGGTGCTGACGCCCTCGGTCGTGACGGGCGTGGACTGGCCGCCGACGACTCCCATCCCTACCTGCTCCTGGACCGTGACCTGTGCATCGCGTGCGGCAGGTGCGTGCGGATGTGCGACGAGGTGCAGGGCGCCTTCGCGCTCACGCTGGTCGGTCGTGGTGCGGAGACGACCGTCACCGCCGGTGCCGGGGGACCGTGGGTCGAGTCGGCCTGCGTCAGCTGTGGGGGCTGCGCCGACACCTGCCCCACCGGGGCGATCTCACAACGGCCGACGACAGCCGAGGCGGTCCCGGACGCGAGGATCACCCGGACCACGTGCGGCTACTGCGGGGTCGGCTGCACCCTGGACGTACACACGGCAGCGGATCGGGTCACGTCGGTGACACCAGCGCTCGACGGCGCGGTCAACCGCGGCCATGCCTGTGTGAAGGGTCGCTTCGCCCATGCCTATGTCCGCTCCCCGGAGCGGCTGACCACACCGCTGCTGCGTCGGGACGGCCGGCTGGAACCGGCCTCGTGGCCGACCGCGCTCTCCTACGTCTCCTCGGAGCTGACCCGGATCCGTGGCAGCCATGGTCCGGACGCGATCGCCGCGATCTCCTCGGCCCGTGCCACCAACGAGGAGAACTACCTGATGCAGAAGCTGATGCGCACCGTCATCGGCACCAACAACGTCGACAACTGCTCGCGGATCTGCCACGCACCGTCGGCGGCAGGCCTCACCGCGGCCTTCGGCCTCTCCGGGGGCACCAACAGCGCCGAGGACATCGACGGCGCCGACATGATCCTGATCGCCGGCAGCAACACGACCGAGGCCCATCCGGTCATCGGCGCACGGATCAAGCAGGCAGCGCTGCGGGGCGCCGCACTCGTCGTCATCGATCCGCGCCGCACCGAGCTCGCCCGGCTGGCCGACGTGCACCTACGTGGCCGCCCCGGCTCCAACGTCGCTGTGTTCAACGGTCTCGCCCGGCTGCTCCTGGAGGGAGGCTGGGCGGATCTGGGCTTCCTGGCCGATCGTGCGAACGGCCTGGACGCTCTCCGCGAGCTGCTCTCGGCCTTCCCGCCCGAACGCGTGGAGCAGATCAGCGGCATCCCCGCCGAGCTGCTGCGGCGGGCAGCCGAGCTGTACGGGCGCGCGGAGCGACCGGCCATCGTCTACGGCCTCGGCGTGACGGAGCACGCTCACGGCACCGATGGCGTCCGGACGCTGGCCAACCTCGCGATCCTGCGCGGCGCCGTGGGAACCGACCGCGGTGGAGGCGTCAACCCGCTCCGAGGCCAGAACAACGTCCAAGGAGCGTCCGACATGGGTGCGTTGCCTGACCTCCTGCCCGGCTACCAGAAGGTCGCAGACCCAGATGTACGCCGCCGCTTCTCCGTGGCGTGGGGGACGGCTGTCCCGGAGAGCGCCGGCCTGCGGATCCCCGAGATGTTCAACGCCGCGGTGGCCGGTCGGGTGCGGGCGCTGTACGTGAAGGGAGAGGACGTCGCCCAGACCGACCCCGACTCCGGTCATGTCCGGGCTGCCCTGGAGGCGTGCGAGCTGCTCGTCTGCCAGGAGATCTTCCTCTCCGAGACCGCACGTCTCGCCGACGTCGTCCTCCCCGCCGCGACGTTCGTGGAGAAGGACGGCACGTTCGTCAACTTCGACCGGCGCTTCCAGCGAGTCCGGCCGGCACTGTCCCCGCCGGGGGAGGCGCGTACCGACTTCGACATCCTCCGCGCCGTCGCCTCGTCCCTGGGCAGCGACCTGGGCCCGGCGACCCCGGCGGCGGCACTCGACGAGTGCGCACGGGTCGCCCCCCTGTTCGCCGGCATCTCGCACCGCCGGCTCGATCGTGACGGCGGGCTGCACTGGCCGTGCCGTACCGATGACGACCCTGGCGAGGCACGTCTCTACCAGGACTCCTTCGCGACCCCGTCGGGACGGGCCGAGCTCTACGCACGCGAGTGGCTGCCTCCCGGTGAGGAGCCGGACAGCGGCTACCCGTACACCCTCATCACCGGACGCCGGCTCGTCCACTACAACGCCGGCACGATGACCCGGCGCACCCCGAACGTCGAGATCGCTCCGGCGGAGCACCTCGACATCCATCCCGAGGACGCCGCGCGTCTCGGTCTGGACGAGGGCTCCGGTGTCCGGGTCACCAGTCGGCGCGGATCGATCGTCGCCCGCGTCCGGCGCACGGACGACGTCTCGCCCGGTGAGGTCTTCATGAGCTTTCACTTTCCCGACGTGCCTGCAAACGTGCTGACCTCCGAGAACACCGACGAGGTCACCGACTGCCCCGAGTACAAGGTGACGGCGGTTCGACTGGAGCAGGCCGACCGGCCGAGGTCACCGCTGCCGAACGAGTCAGGCGACCGGTGAGGAGTCGACGACCTTGCCGGTGGTCATGAGCTGGACCACGCTGCGGATGTCGAGCTCGGCGGCCGGCCGCACGGCGACGAGGCGACCGAGGTAGAACACCGCGATCCGGTCGGCGACGCGGAAGACATCGTTCATGTTGTGGGAGATCACGATGACGCCGATTCCCCGACGGGCGAGCTGCTGGATCAGGTCGAGCACGACCTCGGTCTGAGCGGTGCCCAGGGCCGCGGTCGGCTCGTCCATGATCACGAGCTTGGCGTGCCAGAGCACGGACTTGGCGATGGCCACCGACTGGCGCTGACCGCCGGAGAGCGAGCCGACCGGTTGCCGCACCGAGCGGATCGTGGTCACGCCGAGTCCACGCAGGGTCTCCCTGGCCGCGCCTTCCATGTCCTCGTCGTCGAGCAGCCCGTGGTGGAGCCGCTCTCGCCCGAGGAACATGTTCTGCACGACGTCGAGGTTGTCGCAGAGAGCGAGGTCCTGGTAGACGGTGGCGATGCCGAGATCGGCAGCCTCACGTGGGGTTCGCAGCTCGACCTGCCTGCCTTCCCACAGGATGCGCCCGCTGCTGGGCCGGTGGATGCCGGCGACGCACTTGATCAGCACCGACTTGCCGGCACCGTTGTCACCGGCGAGCGCGGTCACCTGACCGGCGGGGATGTCGAGGGTCACGTCGGTGAGCGCGTGGACAGCCCCGAAGTTCTTGGACAGATGCTCCAGGCGGAGCAGCGGCTCGGCCATCAGATCGCCGCCATCGTCACGATCACGATCGCCACGATCGCTCCGGCGACTCCCGACGCCGCGATTGCGGCCGCGGGGGTGCCGACGGAGAAATCGTGACCGGGCGTTGCCGTCTCGGGGGCCGTGTGACGTCGCCGTGCGATGAACAGCCCGGCGCTGACGAGGAGCGCGCCCACCACGAGCATGACGGTCGGCGCCGCCAGATCGCCGGGGAACAGCTCGATGACGGACGACGGAAGCACGAGCAGGGTGCCGAGGGCGCCGACGGCGAGGAGCAGAAGGTCACGGAACAGGACCGAGGTCGCGATGACGGCGACCGACGTCGCGAGAGCCAGGACGATGCCGCCGGTGGCGGGGATCGTCGTCAGGGCTCCGGCGAACATCCCGGCGGCCGCGAACACCATGACGAAGCGCCTCGGTTCGAGGACCCCACCCCAGCCGAGCAGCGACCAGATCAGGGCGGCGCCCCAGGCGGCGAACCCGGGCAGGGCGTCCCCGACGTCGAGCTCGTTGGTGAGAGCCGCGGCGGTCAGGATGACGCCGATCATGGTGACGAGCTGCTGGGGGAGCGTACGGCCGACGAGCCAGAGGCCGGCGGCGTAGGCGGCGATGCCGGCGCTGACCAGCAGGAAGACGTGCTTGCCCGCGAGGTCCAGCGCATCCCCGCCGAGCAGGCCGAGGAACCCGGCGAGCGCACCGGTCGAGGCCAGCCACAGGATCGAGCGGAGTCGTTCGCCGACCTCACCGATACGCGCGGGGACGGCGAACCCGGCGGCGAGCAGCACCGCGGCGACACCTCCGACGATGACCAGCCGGGCGGCGGTGCCGACCTGGTCCCAGTACAGCGAAGCGATCAGGATCGAGGCGACCAGGATGATGACGCCGCCCAGGTAGCCGAGTGCCTCGGTGACGAGCGAGGAACGCTGGTGGGGGCCCTTCTGCGCAGCGGCAGCCCGCTGGACGATCACGTCGCGAGCCATGATCATGGCGGCCTGCTGGCGGGTGATCAGCCGATCAGCCACCCAGCCCTCGACGAGCGACTCGAGCGGCACGGGATCGTCGGCATTCGGCTTCGCGGGGCGGGAGACGGGCGTTCGGTGGGCTACGTGGGCAAACATGGTGTGCCCCTTTCTCTTCTTCTTCAGTCTTCGCCGCGCGCGCCCTGCCGCTCAGTGTCGAAGGTCCCCGCGGGCGGGGTAGGAAGGCATCACCAGGGGACTGCTCGGTGAGGCCGGATCATCGAGTCACCCGAGTCCCGCCGCCGAGAGCGGTCCGCCTCCGGAACGCTCCATGGGAAGGTCCGAGGTGAGCTCGGCGAGACGGTCGCGGGTGAACACCGAAGTGCCCGCCGTCGCGATCATCGCCGCGCTGCAGGCCAGGCCCAGCCGCGCCGCCCGGGGGAGGTCCCAGCCCTGGGTCAGCCCGGCGACGATCCCCGCGACGAGGGCATCACCGGCGCCGACGCCGCTGACCAGGTCGCCGGAGACGGCGGGGAGCAGCTGCGTACGCGTCGGGGTGATCAGGGCGATGCCCAGATGGCCACGGGAGAGCACGACGACGCCCGCGCGCGTGGACTCCAGCAGCTGACGCGCTCCCGCAAGCTGTTCGGCTGCCGTCGCCAGCTCATGACCCAGGTGTTCCTCCAGCTCGCGCACGCTCGGCTTGATCAGGTAGGCCCCGTGCGCCTGCGCGAGGGCGACACCGGAGGCATCGACGACGAGCCGGGCGCCGAGGGTATCGGTCAGGCACCGCACCCGAGGGACGATGTCGGCGGAGACGCCCGGCGGCAGGCTGCCGCTGAGCACGACGTACCCGGCGTGGCGCCCCGCACGCCTCACCGCCTCGAGACACCGGTCCAGATCGTCGCCGGACAGTGGCGTGCCGGGCAGCACGAAGCGGTACTCCAGTCCGGTGTCCCGCTCGGTCACATGATGGCTCAGTCGGGTCTCCCCGGGGACGTCGATCGCCTCGAACGGCAGCTGTTCGGTCTGGAGCAGCTCGGTGAGGGCGCGCCCGATGTGACCCGCCACGGGGAAGATCGCCAGCGTGGGAACGCCGAGCACGTGCAGCACCCGTGCCACGTTGATGCCACCGCCGCCGGGGTCGATCCGTGGGGCGCTGCACCGCATCTTGCTCCCCGGCACGAGCCGAGGCACGGAGAAGGAGTCGTCCAGCGCCGGGTTCAGGGTGATGGTCACGACGTCGGCTGAGGTGAGCATCAGCGGCCCTTCCTGCTGTCGTGTGGGTTCGTCCTCAGGCAACCATCGCCGGCCGGGCACGGCAGGTGGCAGAGGTCCCGGACCAGATGACCAAGGTCTCGTGAAGCCGCCGCCGAGCGACAACAAGACTGTGGACAAGGGGTGCGACGGGCACCCGACGAACCAGGGGAGGACAGATGAGCACGATCATCAAGCGCCCGACCAACCCGATCGCGGACCTGCTGGGCTGGTTGGAGACCGAGTCGACGGCGATGCGTTCGTTCGGAACGGCGCCCTACATCAGGGTGGAGGACTTCGTCGAGGACGGCAGCTACGTCGTCCGCGCCGAGATGCCGGGGGTCGACCCGGACAAGGACATCCAGATCGACGTGGCCGGCGACCTCATGACGATCCGGGGTGAGCGCCGCGAGGAGGAGCACGACCGCAACCGGCGCGAGCTGCACTACGGGTCCTTCGAGCGAACGCTTCCGCTGCCCAGCGGTGCCAAGGCCGAGGAGGTCCGTGCGACCTACACCAACGGCGTGCTCGAGGTCCGGGTGCCGTACGCGGTCGAGGAGCCGAAGACCACACGCGTCGCCATCGAGCACAACGGGAGCTGATCGGTGCGGTCCGACGGGTCATCACAGGCAGCGTCCGAGCTGGAGCGGCGCGCCGCCACCGTGTGGGCGGTGGACGTGTTCCTCGACCATGACGAGAGCACCGTGCACGCCGTGGCCAAGCTCTTCGCCGACGGCCGCCCGGCACTGGTCGGCACCGGCGCCGCAGGTCTGTGTCCCGGTCAGGACCGCACGGTCGGTGAACGGCTCGCGGCGAGCCGCGCTCTGGAGCGGCTCGCCGCCGGGTTGCTCACCGACGCACGTCGTGAGGTCGACGAGCCGGAACCGCCGGGTCGGGAGGGTTCCGCGCGTCGCGCACGCCCGCTGAGGTCCGCGCCGAGGATGCTCGTCGGCACCGACCGGCCGCTGCGCCGCACGCCGGCGATCGACTGGGCGGTGGCGCACACGGAGCCGGGCGGTCTCGGGGTCGAGCTGTGCCACGTCGTCGACGACGCCGGGCCGTCGTGGGAGCGTACGCTGCGTGGTTCCGTCTCGGAGGCCGAGGAGGAGATGGCCGAGCTGGTCGATGCGGTTCGCCAGGAGCACCCGAGCACGAGCCTGACGTCCTCGGTCCTGGTCGGTTCCGAGAGTGCCCTGCTGGCCCGTTCGCGAGACCGGGAGCTGGTGGTCATCGGGCGTGCGGATGTCGATGGGGGCGACGGCGCCTACGTCGGCGCGACGGCGATGACCATCGCGCAGAACGCGGAGGTGCCGATCGTGGTCGTGCCGTCAGGCTGGTCACCCCACCCGGACGCCGAGGGACCGGTGATGGTGGCGATCGACGCGCTGGAGCCGCACCTGGAGGCGGTCGAGTTCGCGCTGGCGTACGCGCACTGGCGCGGTCTCCCGCTCCTCGCCGTTGCGGCATGGGATACGCCGGCGACCTCCGGTACGCCGATGCTGCTCAACAGCGAGGAGGAGTGGATGGAGCGGATCGCCGACGGCTTGGACGCCGCGGTGGGCCCGCTGCGCGCGCTCTATCCGGACGTGGCGGTCAGCCAGCGTTCGCCGCACGGCCCGCCCGCGGAGGTGATCCTCGGCCTTGCCGAGAGGGCATCGTTGCTCGTGGTCGGCCGGCCGGGACACGGCCGGCACTGGCGGATGCCGCTGGGCTCGGTGAGCCGGCGCCTGCTTCACCGCGCGACGGTCCCGGTCGCGGTCGTCCCGACGGACTGGCACGCCCTGTCAAGCGCGATGCCCCGTCATCTGCCGAGCTGATCGCCCGGGCTGATCGCCCGGGCTGATCGCCCGGCTGGCTCAGGACGAGGCGGCGCTCTCGTGGTGCAGGATGTCGTCGACGGCGCGCCGCGGGGTCGGTGGCAGGAGAGCCTGGTGGCGCTGCGGCCAGCCGATCCGTACGAGCACCTGCGGGCAGGAGTTGTCACCGAGCAGGTCGTGCTGCAGCGTACGCCGGGTGGACCCGATCTCGATCGGCTGCGTGTACGGCACCAGGGCCAGGCCCGAGGTGGTGCACGAGAGCCAGATGGCGTCCAGCGCCTCACCGGCGCGAAGCCAGGAGAGCGGGTCGTCCGAGGCGGTCGCCAGGACGAGCCATTCCTCGGCGGACCCGCCGGTGTCGCCGTAGTCGTCGGCGAGCGTCCCGCCCGGGAACCGGGAGTAGGACGAGGGATCGCTGC
Source organism: Nocardioides luteus (assembly GCF_015752315.1). Lineage (NCBI taxonomy): Bacteria > Bacillati > Actinomycetota > Actinomycetes > Propionibacteriales > Nocardioidaceae > Nocardioides > Nocardioides luteus. The sequence goes on along the minus strand of NZ_JADOVJ010000001.1, from coordinate 3,070,780 downwards.
CGGCAGCGAGCAGGCTGGACTCCGGGATGCCGTCCTCGGTTCCTCCGCGGGTCCAGGAGTAGAGCTCGGCGAGGTAGGCCTCGTCGGTCGACTGGTGGGCGCGAGCGGTCTCCAGTGCCGACAGCACGACCGGACGGAGGTGGTCGGGGACCGTGGTCGCCACGACGGCGTGGTCACGGACCAGCTCGGCGAGGTGGTCGAGGCGTTCGCGCGGGACCGGCCAGGACGAGACCAGGCGCCGGTCGGTGTGGCGCTGCTCGATGGCGGCGAGCCTGCCGAGGTCGGCCGTGTCGGGTTCACGCGGCGTGAACGTCACCACCGCGAGCAGATCGGTGCGGCCGCCTTCGGGAGTGCGGTGCACCGTGCACGCCCACCCGGTGCCGGCGGCGGCCACGACGAGCTCGTGGAGCGCGGCGCCGCAGCTCATCACCAGGTCACGCTCGTTGGGGTCCGCGTGGAGGAGCTTGCGGTGCGGGTCGGCCCGGAGCAGCAGCATCTGGTCGCGTACGGCCCACGCCCACGGCTGGGTGTTGTGGACCGACGGCGCGCGCGATGCCAGACCCAGGATCGCCCGCAGGGTCGGCTCGTCGGGAAGGGTCGACATCTCAGACCACCACCCGTCGCATCAGCTGGCGGCCGAGATCGGCGGCCCAGTCGCCGGCGCGGGCCTCCTCGTCGGGGCCGAGGGGACCTTCCAGGCCGCCGACGTAGAAGCTCACCGACGGGGCGACGTCGTAGCCGCGGCGCCGCAGCAGGTGGGCCGCGTGCTTGGCGGCAGAGCCGGGCAGATGGCGCATCGCCCGGGACCGGGTGTCGAAGGCGGCGATGCGCACCGACCCCGGGTCCTCGAGGTCGTCCAGCTCCTCGAGCCACTCGCGTACGCCGCGGGCCTCGACCTCCGCCGGAGCACCCCGCAGCACGGCGTCGGCTCGCGTGCTGGGCCTGCTCATGCCGAGCGCATGGGTCGGGGCCCCGATCACCACCAGGTCGTTCGTGCGGAGCACGTCGGCGCCGGCGAGCGCCACCGGGATCACCTTGACCTCCATCCCGGTGCGCCGAAGAGCGTTGGCGACCGAGGTCGCGATGGTGGCGGTGTTGCCGAACATCGACTCGTAGACGACGGCTGCTCGCATCTGGTTCACGTCCTTTCTGCGCGCCACGCCCCCTGCGTGGTGCCGATGGCACCACCCTCGGCCGAACGGAGGAGACCGGGCAGTGGCGCACGTCCCGGACCCGAGGACCTAGGTCCGATGCGGCCGGCCGACGGGGCGCAGAGGCTGAAGCCATGAACTCAACCGAATCCCCGGTGGTGCTCGAGGGGCAACTCGACACCCGGGTCAGTCGAGCCCTGTGGCTGGTCAAGTGGCTGCTGCTGATCCCGCACTACATCATCCTGCTGTTCCTCTGGGTCGCCTTCACGGTGCTCAGCGTGGTCGCCTGGTTCGCGATCCTGTTCACCGGCCGCTACCCGCGGGCGATCTTCGACTTCAACCTCGGTGTGCTGCGCTGGACCTGGCGGGTGGACTTCTACGGCTACGCCGCGCTCGGCACCGACGCCTACCCGCCGTTCACCCTCGACGACGTGGCCGACTACCCGGCCCGCCTCCACATCGCCTATCCCGAGCGGCTCTCACGCGGTCTGGTCCTGGTGAAGTCCTGGCTGCTGGCGATCCCGCACCTGCTGGTCCTCGGTTTCTTCGTGGGCGGTGGGCTGTACGTCACGCAGGCCAGCAACGACCCCGACACCTGGACCTGGGGGAGCGGGATCGTCGGGCTCCTGGTCCTCTTCGCCGGCGTCGCGATGCTGTTCGGACGTGGCTACCCGCGAGGGATCTTCGACCTGGTGCTCGGGATGGACAGATGGGCCGCACGAGTGGCGGCGTACGTCTTCCTGATGACCGACACCTACCCTCCCTTCCGGCTCGATCAGGGTGGGAGCGACCCGACCCGGCCCGTGGCTCCGGAGCCGTCGGCTCCGGCGGGAGCGGCGGCGACGCCGCCGGTTCCGGCAGACCCGGTGGGAACCGGACAGCCGTGATCGGGGTGTCACGCGTGCGTCGAGGGACTTTGGTCCTCGGCGCACGGGTAAGACGTGCATTGGCGGGCGTCGTTCATGGTCGTAGGTTGATCAGGTGACCGAATCCGCAGCGCCTGAGGGCGCCACCGAGCCCATCCGGGTCTTCCTGCTCGATGACCACGAGGTGATCCGCCGCGGGATCAAGGACCTCCTCGAGGACGAGGACGACATCGTCGTCGTCGGCGAGTCCGGCCTCGCCGAGGAGGCGCGCCGGCGGATCCCCGCCCTGCGGCCTCATGTCGCGATCCTCGACGGCCGGCTCCCCGACGGGTCCGGCATCGACGTGTGCCGCGACGTACGCTCCGTGGACCCGAGCATCGCCGCCCTGATCCTGACGTCCTTCGACGACGACGACGCGCTGTTCTCCGCGATCATGGCGGGCGCCGCCGGCTACCTCCTCAAGCAGATCCGCAGCGCCGACCTCGTCGAGACCGTGCGCCAGGTCGCGGCGGGCAAGTCGATGCTGGACCCGGCGGTCACCGCGCAGGTGCTGGAGCGTATCCGCAGCGGGCCCAAGACCAACTCGGTCTTCGAGAACCTCACCAACCATGAGCGCCGGATCCTGGAGCTCATCGGCGAGGGCCTGACCAACCGGCAGATCGGCAAGGAGATGCATCTGGCGGAGAAGACGGTGAAGAACTACGTCTCCTCCCTCCTCGCCAAGCTGGGCCTGGAGAGCAGGACCCAGGCTGCGATTCTGGTGACCAAGACGCTGCAGGGTTGATAGATTCGGGGGATGTACCACTCCTGCGACGGAGGGGGTCGACGTGGGACGTACGCCACCCCGACAGCGCCGTTCACCAGATGACACGGCGGAAACAACACTGCGCAGCACACCTCTCGACGAGCTGCTGACCGAGGTCCTCGACCGGGTCACCGACGCGCGAGACGAGCAGGTGCGCTGGCGGCTGCTGCTCGATGCCATCGTCACGATGGGTGCGGGTCTCTCGATCGACGACCTGCTGGACCGGATCGTCGAGGTCGCCCAGGCGCTGGCCGGGGCGAAGTACGCGGCGCTCGGCGTCCTGGCGAGCGGGGGCGAGCGGCGGTTACGCCTGTTCATCACCCGAGGTCTCACCGCCGAGCAGCAGCTTCGGATCGGAGACCTGCCCACCGGCCACGGCCTGCTCGGGCTGCTGATCGACCACCCCGAGCCGGTCCGCCTGCAGGACATCAACGAGCACCCGGTCTCCTACGGGTTCCCCGAGCATCATCCGCCGATGCGCTCCTTCCTCGGTGTGCCTGTGCGCATCGGCGAGAAGGTGTTCGGCAACCTCTATCTCACCGAGAAGGGCGACGGTCAGGACTTCACCGAACAGGACGAGCGCATCGTGGTCGCGCTGGCCGCGGCCGCCGGCGTCGCGATCGAGAACGCGCTGCTGGCCGAGGAGGCCGCCCGTCGCGGACGCTGGCTCGACGCACGTGCCGAGATCACCAGCGCGCTGATGGGCGACATCGACCGCACCTCGGCTCTCCAGCTCGTGGTCGACCGGGCCCGCGAGGTCTCCGGCGCCGACGTCGCCTGGATCGTCACCGGTCCGGCGGCCGACCGGCTACGGGTGGAGGTGGTCTCCGGTGCCGACGTCGACATCGATGTCCTGAAGCACGCCCCGCTGCGCGGGTCGGTCGCGGGCCAGGCGATCAGGGACGGCGTACCGATGATCGTGGAGGACATCGCGGGGGCGGCCGAGGGAGGAAGCGCGGCAGCGGTCATCGATCTGAGCGACATCGGGCCGGGTGTCCTGGTTCCGCTGGGGCGCACCGACCCGTCGGAGGAGATGAACGCGGTGGGTGCGCTGGCGCTGGCATGGCGGCGAGCCAACGCCGAGCAGGCCCAGGACGTCGACCTAGCAGTCGCCGACGCCTTCGCCGGGCAGGTCGCGCTTGCCATCCGGCTGGCGCAGAACCGAGAAGAACGCCAGCGCCTGGCCGTCTACGACGATCGCGACCGGATCGGCCGCGACCTGCACGACATCGTGATCCAGCGACTCTTCGTCATCGGTCTGCGTCTGCAGGGCGGCCTCAACCTGGCCGACAACCCCAAGCTTCGCGGCCGCCTGGACCAGGCTGTCGAGGACATCGACGACACGATTCGCGACCTTCGCCGGGCGGTCTTCGAGCTCGGCGCCCCCGACCACAGCGGCGACATCCAGTCGCAGGTCACCGAGCTGGTCAACCGCGCGGCGGCGTCGCTCAAGTTCCGCCCCAAGCTCGCCTTCGACGGTCCGATCCGCCTGCGGACGCCTCCTGAGGTGGCCAAGGACGTGGTCGCGGTCCTCGGCGAGGCGCTCTCGAACACGGCTCGCCACGCGCGCGCCAGCGAGGTGCAGGTGTCCTTGACCGCCGGCGACGAGCTCGTGCTCCGGGTGAGCGACGACGGGGTCGGGATCCCCGACGACGCGGTGGAGAGCGGAATGGCCAACATGCGTCACCGTGCCGAGGCCCACGGCGGTCGGTGCACCGTCGAGACGGCGAAGCCCAAGGGGACCGTGGTGGAGTGGTCGGTGCCGCTGAGCTGACCGGTCGTACCCCTCCTCGGCGTCTCGTGCCAAGGTGCTGCCATGGACGTACGCCAGGTGATGCCGTCGTGGAGCCGCGGCTACCAGCGGAGCTGGCTGTGGCCCGATCTCCTCGCCGGCGTGACGATCACCGCCTACCTGGTGCCGCAGGTGATGGCGTACGCCGAGCTGGCCGGTCTGCCGCCGGAGACCGGGCTGTGGGCCTGCGTCGGGGCGATGCTGGTCTACGGGCTGCTGGGTACGTCCCGGCTGCTCTCGGTCGGCCCGGAGTCGACCACGGCGCTGATGACCGCGGCCGCGATCGGGGCCACCCCCGGCGCGGCACGCGATCCGGCCGGGTTCGCGGCGACGCTGGCGCTGGTGGTGGCGGCGATCTGCTTCGCGGGCTGGCTCGCCCGCGTCTCGGTGCTGGCCGAGCTCTTCTCCCGGCCGGTGCTGGTCGGCTACATGGCCGGCATCGCGGCGCTGATGGTCGTCTCCCAGCTCGACAACCTCACCGGCGTCCGGATCGAGGGCGACGATGTGCTGACCGAGCTCGCCAGCTTCGTACGCAACCTCGACCAGGTGCACCTCCCGACCCTGCTGCTCGGTGTCGGCGCCGCCGCCGCGATGATCCTCGGCTCCGTGCTCGCTCCACGGGCGCCGGTCGCGCTGCTCGGCATGCTCGCCGCCACCGGACTGGTCGCGCTGCTCGGCGAGGGGCACGGGCTCCGTCTCGTCGGCGAGATCTCGATCCGGCCGCCGGCGCCCGGGTTGCCGGACCTGGAGCTGGGCAGCATCGTCGCGATGCTCGCCCCGGCGCTCGGGGTCGCCTTCGTCGGCTACACCGACAACATCCTCACCGGTCGCGCCTTCGCCGGCCGCGACGAGCGCGTCGACGCGCGCCGGGAGCTGCTGGCGCTGGGTGGGGCCAACGTGGGCTCCGCGCTCCTGCACGGGTTCCCGGTGAGCAGCAGCGGCAGCCGGACCGCCATCGGTCATGCCGTCGGCGGGCGCACGCAGCTGACCTCCTACGTCACCGCAGCCACGACCGTGGCGGCGGTGCTGTTCCTGGCGCCGGTCCTGGAGGCCTTCCCCGAGGCCGCGCTCGGCGCGGTCGTCGTCTATGCGGCCACCAAGCTGGTCGAGGTCGGCGAGCTGCGCCGGTTCGCCCGGTTCCGGCGCAGCGAGCTCGTCCTGGCGCTGGTCGCGACGGTGGCGGTGCTCGCCGCCGGGGTGATGTGGGGCGTGCTGATCGCGGTCGGGCTCTCCGTGCTCGACCTGCTGCGCCGGGTCGCGCACCCGCACGACGCGGTCCTGGGGCTCGTCCCCGGTCTGGCCGGCATGCACGACGTCGACGACTACCCCGACGCCGAGGAGGTGCCGGGCCTGCTCGTCTACCGCTACGACTCGCCCCTCTTCTTCGCCAACGCGGAGGACTTCCGCACCCGCGCGCTCGCCGCGGTCGACGCAGCCGAGTGGCCGGTGGAGTGGTTCCTGCTCAACGTCGAGGCCAACGTCGAGGTGGACATCACCGCGGTCGACGCGCTCGAGTCGCTGCGCCGGGCGCTGGCCGAACGGGGTGTCGTCCTCGCGATCGCCCGGATCAAGCAGGACCTGCGCGAGTCGCTGGCACCCTCCGGGATCCTGGACAGGATCGGCGAGGAGCGTCTCTTCCCCACCCTTCCGACAGCCGTGGAGGCGTACCGCCGTCGCGAGCGGTGACCTGACGGACCAAGGTCCTCGGGGCGGGGCCCCGACGTCCCTGCCCTCCCGCGTTCCGGCGGATGAGAGTGGACCCTGGGAGCGGCCGGACGTGCCGCGCCCAGGAGGAGACGACATGTCCGAGAACAACCGGATCCTGGTCGGGATCGACGGGGGAGAGGGCGGACGGGCGGCGATCGCCTACGCCGCGGCCGAGGCCGGTCTCGACGACGCCGACCTCTGGCTCATGCACGTGACCCTGAGCGAGCCCGCCGACGTGGTCCATCCCTACCCGTGGCTCTCGCAGGACAGCCGAAACTCCGGGATGCAGGTGCTGCGGAAGGCAGCGGACGAGGCCGGCGCCTACGTGGGGGCCGATCATGTCAGCGGGACCCTCCTGGAGGGGAGGACCGTCCCCGGACTCGTCCACGCCGCCGCGAAGGCACGCCTGGTGGTGCTCGGCGACGACCGCGGACACCGCCTGGAACACATCGTGACGGGCTCGATCACCCACCGGGTCGCGGGCCACGCGCCGGTCCCGGTCGTCGTGGTTCCGAGCGACTGGTCGGGGGAGGAACCCGCTCGCCGGGTCGTGGTCGCGGTCAAGGACTGCGAGAGCTCGGCCGGACTGATCGCTCAGGGCCTCAGGCACGCGGCCGACCGCGACGCGGAGCTGGTCGTGATCCACGCCTGGCAGCTGGACACGGTCTATGACGACATGACGCTGTCGCACCTGGACGTGACCGGCTGGGAGAAGGCAGCCCGGCGCGCCCTCGACGAGGGACTCGGCCGAGCCCGCCGGCGCGTGCCGCGCGCGTCCGGGGTGGACGTACGCATCGACATCCGCCACGGCCAGCCTGCTCGGGTGATCGTCGACGAGGCAGCGAACGCCGATCTCCTGGTCATCGGCCGCCGTCGCCACTCCTTCCCGCTGGGTCGCCTGGGCAGCACGGGTCGTGCGCTGCTCCGCGAGAGCCGCTGCCCGGTCGAGATCCACCCTCCCGTTCCTGACCTCATCACCGTCGAGGACCTCGTCCTCGAGCACGAGGGCCGGATCGAGAAGGCCGAGGAGACGCACGCATTCTGAGATCCGGGGACCGGAGGACGACGGAGGCGGCGATGGCGACCTTGCTCGTCCGTTGGACGACCGCGGTCACGATGGCGGAGAGCGTGGGCTTCCTCGTTCCCGTCGCCGTCGGCACCACGATGGTGGACCGGCCCTGGTACGTCGGCCTGCCGGCGTTGCTCGGCGCCGGCGCGGTCGAGGGCGCCGTCCTCGGCTGGGCGCAGTCGGTCGTGCTCCGGGGCGTGCTGCCCGGCGTGCGCGGGCACCGCTGGGTGATGCTCACCTCGGGCGCAGCCGTGGTGGCGTACCTGCTCGGCACGGCCAGTGCACTCACCGCGACCACGTCGGGCTGGATGCAGGTGGTCCTACCGATCCTCTGCGGGCTGCTCCTCGTGCTCTCGATCGGCGCTGCGCAGTGGCTCGAGCTGCGCCACCACGTGCCGCACGCCGCCAGCTGGGCTCCGGTGACCGCGGTCGCATGGCTCCTGGCGCTCGGCGCGTTCCTCGCCATCGCCACCCCGCTGTGGCACGAGGGGCAGCGGCTCTGGGTCACCGTCCTGATCGGGGTCGGTGCCGGACTCGTGATGGCGTTCGTCCAGGCAGCGCTGACCGGATGGTGGCTGGTCCGGCTGCTGTCCCGGCCCGTGGAGGCGGCTCGACGGTGAGCCATCGGCCCGTCAGGACAGGAGTACGCCGCCGTCCACCACGATCTGCGTGCCGGTCATGTAGGAGGACAGGTCGGAGGCGAGGAAGAGCGCGGCGCGTCCGATGTCGTCCGGCTCTCCGAAGCGGCCCATCGGGATCCGGGCGGTGAACCGCTCGATCAGCTCCGCCATGTCGACGCCTGTGGGCAGCTGCGCGCCCTCCTGCGCATGCCTGACGCCGGGGGTGGTGATACCGCCGGGAGCGATCGCGTTCACCCAGATGCCGTGGGGGGCGAGCTCGAGAGCGACGTTCTTCGTGAAGCCCCACTCGCCGTGCTTCGAGGCGTCGTAGTGGGCGAGTCCGGCGGAGGACGGGTGCAGGGCGTCGATGGAGGTGACGTTGATGATCCGGCCGCCCTGCCCGCGCTCGATCATCCGCTCGGCCACCAGCTTCGTGCACAGGAACACGCCGTTCAGGTTGATGTCGAGCACCCGCCGGAAGTCGTCGGGCGTCATGTTCATGACCAGGATGTTGGGATAGATCCCGGCGTTGTTGATGAGGATGTCGATCGCATCGTAGGCCTCGATCACGGTGTCGACCATCTGCCGGACGCTCGTCTCATCGGAGACGTCGACGGCCACGGGCATGGCCTCGAAGCCGTCGGCGACCAGCTGTTTCGCAGCCGACGCGGCGGCGTCCTCCTCGATGTCCGCCACCGCCACCCGTGCGCCCGCCTCGGCGAGCCGGTAGGCGATCCCGAGGCCGATCCCCATCGCACCACCGGTGACGATGGCGGCCTTGCCCGTCAGGGCGATCAGGTCGTCGATCGGTCGCAGCTCCTGCTTCATCGTGCACTCCCTCTGTGGGTATCGATCAGCTCTCTGCGTGGTCAGCGTGGTCAGCGCGGTCCGGTGATCTCGCGTGTCCTCAGCACCGTCATCCGCCGCTCGTAGTCGTCCTCATCGATCTCGCCGCGAGCCAGCCGCATGGCGAGGACGTCCTCCGGGGTGATCGGGCCTCCGCCGATCGGCCGGTCCTCGCGGAGCAGCCTGCGCCCGAGCACGACCGCGGTCGTGATGACCAGTCCCCAGAACAGGACCATGCTGATGGTCATCAGGGCGTAGCCCCAGCCGTTCATCCCCGAGCCGTACCAGTACATCATCGTGACCTCCACGGAGCATGGCTGTGTGTACGCCTCGACAGTGCGCCCGAGCCGTCCGGTGCGGCGAGTGGCCAACGGCTGGGGGAGTCGGGGCCTTGGTCCCACGCCGAGGGGATCGTCGCCCCTTCGCGCGGATCGCGCCGCTGTGGAGAGTGGCTCTCATGAGACGTTGGATCTGGTGCGTGGTGGCCGGCATGGTCGGCGTTTGTGGTCTGGTCGCGCTCATGTCGTGGTCGGTGGCGGCGACGGTCGCCTGGTGGCTGGCGGGTTGGCTGGTCGCGGTGGCGCTGTGGGTGTGTCAGTGGCCCGAGAAGCATCCGATCCAGTGGCGTGTGGTGCTCCTGAGGAGCCTGCCGTGGCCGACGGTCCCGCTGGCCGCCGGGGGACTCGTCCTGGCGCTCGGATTCGTGACCGGCCTGCTGGTCACGGCGACGGGGCTGGCTGCGGCCTGGGAGGCGGGATGGCTCGACCGACGTATCCGGGAGAACCAGCCGGGGAGGACCACACGTCCGTTCGGGCGGCGCGCCCGGGCCGGTAGCAGCGTCTCGTCGACAGCAGTGATCGGCCCGTGGATCGTGGACCCGGCCGAGGCCGTCCTGGAGGTCACCGACGAGGTGACCGACTCGGACCTGTGCATGGCCTGGCGCTCGAGCTACGTCGCCCTCGACCGGGCTGCCGACCCGGGCGAGAAGCTGCGGGCCGTGCAGATCAGAGAGGTGCTCCTCGACGAGCTCGGGCGCCGCGACGCACCGGGGCTGGAGGCGTGGTTCCGCTCGGGTGCCCGCGCGGCAGGCTGGCCGGATCGCTACCTCAGGGGCGTACCGCCCCGACAGCGTCGAGGCGCGCACTTGAGCCACTGGAGCGACGACCCGATCTCTTGATGGAGGGGATATGACCGCAACCTCGAGTCCTGGCTCGCCAACCGTGGCGGGCCAAGACCCCATGGACCGACCGACCCGTCCGATACCGCCGCTCGAACCCAGGGTCGTGGTCGGCGTGGACGGCTCCGAGCCCAACCGGGCCGCGGTGGCCTATGCCATCGCCGAAGCGGCCGCCGCAGGCCGGCCGCTCGTACCGGTCGGTGCCGTTCAGCATCTGGTGCGACACGAGGAGGACGCCCTGGACGGGCGTCACTGGTCCGTGCTGGGCGAGATCGAGCGGCAGGTGGAGGCCGAGCACCCCGGCATGAGGACCGTGTCGCTCATCGAGTTCGACCACCCCGTGCCGGCGTTGCTCGGGTACGCCGACGTGGAGGATCTGCTCGTCGTCGGCAAACGCGGCCTCGGGGGTGGTCGCCGGCTGCTGGTCGGGTCGACGGCGATGAGGGTCGCCGGACGCTCGCTCGGGACGGTGGTGGTCGTACCACCGGGGTGGCGTCCCGCGGAGCACGTGGAGGAGCCGGTCGTCGTGGGTGTCGACCCGGACAGCCACTACGAGCCGGTGCTGCGCGCGGCTTTCGAACGGGCCCGGCGCGACCGGGTCGAGCTGGTGGTGCTGCACGCGGTCAACCTTCGTCCGGTGCTCATCTGGGACCCGACCGTCAACGCACCATTGGTGCGCGACGGTCAGGAGCACAGCAGCATGGACCTGGAATCCGTGATCAAGCCGTTGCGTGAGGAGTATCCAGCGGTTCGGGTCACGATCGAACGCGACCGGGGCCGTGCCGCCGGCATCATCCTGGCGAGGTCCATCGGCGCGCAGCTGATCGTGCTCGGAAGGCGCCACGACGGGCGAGGCACCTGGGGTCTCGGACCGGTCGCGCGCGAAGTGATCCACCAGGCCGAGGTGCCGGTCGCCGTGGTGCCCTGTCCCGCCGCGCCCACCGGCCGCGACCGTTGAGGGCGTGGTCATGGACCTTGATCCCGACATCTCCGGACCATGGCCTCTCCGGGGGAACGGCCGGTGAAGGTTGGCTGGAGAGGTCCGAGAGCATGATCCGGAGGAGGTCGGACTCGACCGCCGGGCTGCGAAGAGCCTCCGGGAGCCCGCCACATGGGGGTGGGCGGGAGCCGGGGAAGACGCCTGGTGGGGGAGGATCACGCATCAGCCCCCACCAGGCAGTTCGTTGATCGAGCGGATGGCACCTGCTCGGGTCGGATCGGCTTCCGGGTCTCCGAGCTCGGCCGGCGTGGACCAAGGTCCCGGAGATCAGCACCGATGCCCCTGTCCTCGGCCCCGCCGTCCCCGTGAGAGTCGGAGCGGGCCGGGCCAGGGGTGTCCGTGCCGAAGGAGGAGGACATGTCCGAGACAGCACGGATCCTGGTCGGTATCGACGGTGGGGAGGGTGGTCGGGCGGCGCTCAGATACGCGGCGGCCGACGCCGAACGCAGCGGAGACGAGCTGTGGCTGGTCCACGTAGCGCCGCCTCCGACCGTCCCCGGCGTCGTCTACCCGTACATCGCGCCGACGCCCGTCGGCCACGACCGTGAGCTCGGGGCAGGGCTGCTGGAGAGGGCGGTGAAGGAGGCGATGACGCTGGCGCCGGCCGACCGCGTCACCTCGACGCTCGTGCGGGGTGACGCCGCCGACGGGCTCGTGCAGATGGCGGCCGCGACGCGGCTCGTCGTGCTGGGCGGCCACCACCACTCCGCCCTGGAGCGGATCTTCACGGGCTCCGTGGTCAACCGGGTCGCCGGGTACGCCCCGGTGGCGGTCGCCGTCGTCCCGGAGCCGTGGCCCGCGGGCGCCGGCGCCGACCGTGTCGTCGTCGCGGTCAAGGACTGCGACGACGCCGCCGGGCTGGTCGCCCGTGCGATGAGCGAAGCGGCCGATCGCGGCGCCGAGCTGGTCATCCTGCACGTCTGGCAGGTGCCCACCCCGTACGACGGCCTGTCGCTCTCGCAGCGCGACCTGGCCGAGTGGGATGCCGCGCTGCGGCACGAGCTCGAGGACACGCTCGAACGGGCCCGACGTCATCGGTCTGCGCCTGCGGCGCTGGTCGAGGTACGCATCGAGGTGCGCCAGGGGCAGCCGGCGCAGGTGATCGCCGCCGCGGCGGCCGAGTCCGACCTGCTGGTCATCGGCCGCCGCCGGCACGCTTTCCCCGCGGGTCGCCTCGGGAGCACCGGCCGGGCGCTGCTGCGAGTGAGCCGCTGTCCTGTCGAGGTGCTGCCTCCGGTGCTCGACATCGTGGAGGCGGACGAGCTGTCGGGGTCACAGCCGGCGGAGGTGACCGGCTCGTGAGGCCTGACGGTCGACCGTCCTGACGCTGCGGGGACGAAGGGCCCGCTTCGCGCGGACCCCGTTCCCTCGCCGCGACGGCATCGTCGGCGGTTGGCTGGAGGTGTCCGGCCAAGACGGGCCGGCGAGACCGTTGGAGGAATCATGACCTCAATCTCCACACCCGGCTCCACGACGACGCTGCCCGGGCACTTCCCGATGCCCGCCGCGCGGCTGCTCGCGGCGCTGCGGATCGCCTTCGGGCTCACGTTCCTGTGGGCCTTCTTCGACAAGCTGCTCGCGCTGGGCTTCCACACCGGTGCGATCACCAACGAGGCCGGGACCCGCACGGGCATCGACTTCTTCGCCAAGGATGCGGCCTGGGTCAACGGCGGCAGCCCCACCGACGGCTTCCTGTCCAACGTGCCCGAGAACAACTGGCTGCAGGGCATGTGGAACGACATGGCCGGTCAGTGGTGGGTCGACGGGCTGTTCATGCTCGGCCTGCTCGGCGTCGGGCTCACCCTCACGTTCGGCATCGGGATGCGGGTCGGCGCCATCGCCGGCGCGGCGATGTACGTGCTGATGTGGTTCGCGAGCTTCCCGCTCGACAACAACCCGATCATCGACGACCACCTGCTCGGTGCGCTCACCGTGGGCGTCCTGGCCATGACGTACGCCGGTGACACCTGGGGCTTCGGCAAGCAGTGGGCACGGATGCCGGTCGTCATGCACCACCCGTGGCTGCGGTGACGGCAGGGTCATGAGCTACCTACGCACCTTCGGCGAGATCGGCATCGACGACGTGCCCCTGGTCGGCGGCAAGAACGCCTCTCTCGGTGAGATGTATCGCCGCCTCCACGACCGCGACATCCGCGTGCCCGACGGGTTCGCCGTCACGGCCGACGGCTATCGCCGCTTCCTGAGTGCCGCGGGCATCGACTCGGCCCTCGCGACCGTCTTCGCCGACCTCGACGTCGACGACCGCGAGAACCTCGCCGAGCACGCCGCCCGGGCACGCAGGCTGCTGCTCTCCGCGGAGCTGCCTGCCGACCTGGTCGACGAGATCCGGACGGGTTACCAGGCCCTTCGCGAGGAGTACGGCAGCGACGTCGCGCTCGCGGTCAGGTCCTCGGCCACGGCCGAGGACCTGCCGGACGCGAGCTTCGCCGGGCAGCACGAGACGTTCCTCGACGTCCAGGGCGAGGAGGCACTGCTCGACGCCGTACGCCGCTGCTTCGCCTCGATCTTCACCGACCGGGCCGTCGACTACCGCGCCCGGCACGGCTACGACCAGCTGTCGGTGGCGCTGTCGGTCGGGGTGATGAAGATGGTGCGCTCCGACCTCGCCTGCTCCGGGGTCTCCTTCACGCTCGACACCGAGTCGGGATTCCGCGACGTCGTCTTCGTGACCGGCTCCTACGGCCTCGGCGAGAACGTCGTCCAGGGGCTGGTCGAGCCCGACGAGTTCTACGTGCACAAACCGACGTACGCAGCCGGCCACCGTGCCGTGCTGAGCCGCCGCCTGGGGAGCAAGGCGGTGCGGATGGTGCTGGGGGAGACGGCGCTGGAGGAGCCGGTGCGGAACGAGCCCACGCCGCCCGAGGACCGCGGCCGCTTCTGCCTCACCGACGAGGAGGTGCTCGAGCTGGCCGGCGCGGCGATGACCATCGAGCGCCACTACGACAAGCCGATGGACATCGAGTGGGCAAAGGACGGCACCGACGGCCTGCTGTACGTCGTCCAGGCACGCCCCGAGACGGTCGCTGCCCGGCGACGGCCGACCGCGACGACCCGGTACGTGGTCGAGGCCCACGGAGACCTGATCACCACCGGCCGCGCCGTCGGTGCGAGGGTCGCGGCGGGCCGTGCCCGGATCGTCCGCGGGATCGGGGACGACGACGGCTTCGCCTCCGGCGACGTGCTGGTCGCGCCCAGCACCAGCCCGGACTGGGAACCGCTGATGAAGATCGCCTCCGCGGTCGTCACCGAGCACGGCGGCCGCACCTGCCACGCCGCCATCGTCGCCCGCGAGCTGGGCATCCCGGCCGTGGTCGGCACCGGTGACGCGACCAGCACGATCACCGAGGGCGAGGAGATCACCGTCTCCTGCGCCGAGGGCGACGAGGGCCACGTCTATCGCGGCCTGGCCGACTTCCACGCGAACGACGTCGCGACCGCGCTGACGGCGCGCCCGCGGACGCACGTCATGCTCAACCTCGGCAACCCCGGGATCGCGTTCGAGTCGTCCTTCCTGCCCAACGACGGGGTCGGCCTGGCTCGGATGGAGTTCATCCTCGCCGAGCACGTGCGCGTGCACCCGCTCGCCGCGCTCCACCCCGAGCGCATCACCGATGCCGGGGAGCGCGCCGAGGTCGAGCGTCTCGTCGGCGGGGACGGTGCGGCGTACGTCGTCGAGAGGCTGGCCGAGGGCATCGGCACCATCGCCGCCGCCTTCCATCCCAAGCCCGTCGTCGTGCGGCTCTCCGACTTCAAGACCAACGAGTACGCCACCCTCCTCGGCGGCGCGGCCTTCGAGCCGGGCGAGGCGAACCCGATGCTCGGCTTTCGCGGCGCCGCCCGCTACGCGCACCCCGCCTACACGGAGGGATTCGCCCTCGAGTGCGCCGCGCTGCGCCGGGTCCGGGAGCAGATGGGTCTGGACAACGTCGTCGTGATGGTGCCGTTCGTGCGCCGCCTCGACGAGGCCGATCGCGTGCTGGCGCGGATGGCCGAGCTCGGCCTGCGGCGCGGCGAGCACGGGCTGAAGGTCTACGCCATGTGCGAGATCCCCTCGAACGTCATCCTGGTCGACGAGTTCGCCGAGCGGTTCGACGGCTTCTCCATCGGCAGCAACGACCTGACCCAGCTCACCCTCGGCGTCGACCGCGACAGCGAGCTGGTCGCCTTCGACTACGACGAGCGCGACCCGGCGGTGCAGCGGATGATCGGCCTCGCCGTCGAGGGCTGCCGGCGCAATGGCATCCACTCCGGCATCTGCGGCCAGGCGCCCTCCGACCATCCGGAGGTCGTCCGTGTCCTGGTCGGACTCGGGATCGACTCCATCAGTGTCACCCCGGACTCGGTGGTCGCCGTGACGCAGACGGTGCTCGCGGCCGAGGAGGAGTCGTGATGAGCGACCAAAGGCCCTTGGCCGGGGCCGACGGTCCCTGTCGTGGGAGGGCCCCGCAGAGCGACGCTGGAGCCATGGCTGAAGTAATCAAGGGAACCAGGAACCTCGTCCTGGCAGGAGTCGACGGCACCGAGGCCGGCATCGCTGCCGCCCGCTACGGCGCCGCAGAGGCGGTCCGGTCCGGCTCCGCGTTGCACCTGGTCTACGTGGTCGACCCGTACGCGCCGCCGCTGCCGACCTGGCCGCCGGCGCACACCGACCCCGACTCGAGGATGGGCAAGCTCGGCCGCGCGATCCTCGCCGAGGCGGAGGAAGCGGTGGCGAACAGCGGCGCGGTCGTGAGCACGTACCTGCTGCTGGGGAAGCCGTCGGCGGTGCTGGCCCAGGAGGCAGCCAGAGCCCGCCTCCTCGTGCTCGGTGACCAGCCACGAGCCCGGTTCGACCGGATCATCACCTCCTCGATCATCGGCCCGGTCGCGGCCCACTCGCCGGTGCCCATGGTCGTCGTCCCGGCGGCCTGGCCGCGGGAGGGCTCGCCCCACGAGATCGTCGTGGGGGTCCACGACCCGGCCGCGTCCATCGCCCTCGTACGCCGTGGGCTGGAGGTGGCGGCGGCGCGCGGCGCGAGGCTGCGCCTCCTGCACGCGTGGCACACCTTCGGGGCGTACCAGGACTATCTGACCGTCGGCAGCGAGGAGCAGGCCTGGACGGAGCGGGCCGAGCGGGAGCTCAGCGTGGCCCTCGAGACGGCTCGTGCCGAGTGCGGCCCGGAGGCCGCAGCGGTCGACGCCCGCATCGAGGTGGTGCACGCCCAGACGGCGTACGCGCTGGTGGAGGCGTCGCGCCGGGCCGAGCTGCTGATCCTGGGCCGCGCCCGTCAGTTCCTCGGCTTCGGACACCTAGGCGGCACCGCCCGGGCGGTGCTCCGCGAGAGCAGCTGCCCCGTCGAGATCGACCCGCACGTGGCCCCGGCGTTCGAGGGGGACGCCGGGGCGACGGTCGGCCCCACCACAGCGAACAACCGGTCGGCCGGAGCCGGACGCCGGTGACGAAGGAGACGACGATGTACCTCGCAGCACGATGGTTCCCCGGTCACCTGACCGAGATGGACCGCACCGAGTGCCTGGAGCTGCTGGACCGCTACGAGGTCGGCCGCGTCGCCTTCGGCGACCCGGACGGGCCGCTGGTCCTGCCGGTCAACCACGTCATGGTGGGTGACCGGATCGTCTTCCGCACCGCCCCGCGCACCGCGATCTCCAACCATGTCGGCATCGGGCCGGTGTCGTACCAGATCGACGAGTTCGACACCTACACCTCCTCGGGCTGGAGCGTGCTGGCTCGTGGGACCGCGGAGTTCGTCGACGGCGTCTGGCTCAAGGCCCACGACCTCGAGCCGGAGCCCTGGGCCAACGGCCGAAGGACCTTGTTCGTGTGCATCACGCCGACCGAGATCACCGGCCGGCGCGTCGTGCCGACCTGAGCAGTACGTGGCAGACGAGAAGAGGCGAAGGAGTCGAGATGACGTACGCAGCGATCCCCGAGGGTGCCGTCCTGGTCGGCGTCGAGAACTGGCCGGATGCGACCGAGAGCGTGTCGTGGGCGGCGGAGCAGGCGTTCCGGGACGGGCGCGACATGTGCCTGTTCCACGTGGTCTCCGCCTCGACCCTGGACACCCCGCCCGGATTCCGGGCAGGTGCGCCCTCGGAGCCCGAGCAGGACTACGGGGCGACCGTGCTGGCCAGCGCCCGCCGCTATGCCGACCGCCGCCTCGACGAGCTCTCCAGGGCTCCCGGGTTCGCCGGCCACCGGCGCCCGGACGTGAGCGTGGAGCTGGAGGCCGGATCCGTGGCACGCGTGCTGGACGCCGCCTCCGCCCACGCGTCGTTGCTGGTGCTCGGGTCGCGGGGCCGAGGCCCGATCCGCAGCCGGATCCTCGGCTCGGTCAGCCGGTCGACCGTCAAGGACGCGCGCTGCCCGGTGGTCGTGCTGCGCCCCGGCGGCGGAGGAGTGGGCCGGGGTGTCCTCGTCGGCATCGACGGGACGGGTGACTCGATCCCGGCCCTCGAGTTCGCCTTCGACCAGGCCGCCCAGCGCAACCTGCCGGTCACGGTGCTGTACTGCTACCGCGCCGGCGGCCCGGACAGCACCGACGACGACCGGGCCCTGGTCGCCGAGTGCGTCGCCGGGCTCCGGGAACGCTACCCGGACCTGAACCCACGCCTCCGGATCCACTCCGGAAGCCTCGCCCACGTCCTCGCCGAGCAGTCCCGGACCATGCACATGGTCGTGACCGGCGGTCCCGGTGGGGTGTCCGGCCACCTCCTGGACCATGCGCACAGCGTGGTCGCGGTGGTGCCGTCCGCCTACTCCCGCGACTCGCGCGCCGACACGCCCCCGGCCACCGCCGTCTGAGCGCGTCGGTCCGGAGCCTGTGCGGCGAGGGCGCGGCGCATCCGGGCGACGGGGCCGGGGCTGTCGATGCCAACCGCCCCCACCTCGTCTCCGCCGCGCCGGTAGACGATGAACCCGGGCTCGCGCTCCTCCTCGTCGGCCGCCGTCGTCTCCCCGACGACCTGGATCCGGCGACCGTGCCAGGTCGACCAGGCGAACGGGACGGAGGCGAAGACCTCGTCCGCCCCGGCGGCGTTCGCGCCGGCGACCCGGCCCTGCTCGCCGGCGGCGGTCCAGTGCTCGCCGCGCTCGCCGTCGATGCACGCCACGTCGCCCGCGGCCCAGACCCCGGGAGCGCTGGTGGCCAGCGTGCGGTCGCAGAGGACCCCGCCGGTGCGTACGTCCAGGGCGACGTTGCTGCCGGCGAGCCATGCCGTCGCCGGGCGGGCGCCGATGCCCAGGACGACGGCGTCGGCCGTCAGGGTCTCACCGGTGCTCAGCTCGACCGCGTCGACGCCACGGTCGGAGGTGCGTACGCCGGACACGGTGGTCCGGGTGAGCAGCCGGACGCCGGCCTCGGCGTGCAGCTCCATCAGCCGCCCGGCCGCGTGCGGACCGACCGCGCGCTCGAGGGGGCGGCTGCCCGCCTCGAGGATGGTGATCTCGATGCCACGGGCGCGGGCCGCCGAGGCGATCTCGGAGCCGATGAACCCGGCCCCGACGATCATCATCCGTCGTGAGCGGGCCAGGGAGTCGCGTACGTCGAGCGCGTCGTCGTAGCGACGGAGCACGTGGACACCGGGGAGGCCGGTCAGCCCGGGCAGCGTCGTCGCCGTGCTGCCGGTGGCGATGACGAGCGCGTCGTAGTCGAGCTCCCCGGCGCTGGTGGCGACCGTGCGACGCTCGGTGTCGAGACCGTGGACCCGCACCCCGGCGAGATGCCGGACCCGCAGCTCCTGGATCACCTCGCTCGACCGCAGCACCGGCACGGCCGGCTGCTCCTCGCCGGAGAGCGCCGCCTTGGACAGCGGTGGCCGGTCGTAGGGCGGGTGCCGCTCGTCGCCGACGATCGTGATCGGTCCGGTCCAGCCGGCTTGCCGTGCGCCCTCGACCGCACGGAGCCCGGCCAGGCCGGCGCCGACGACCAGGAGGTGACGGTCGTGGTCGGAGGACATGCTCATCCCTTCAGGCGGAGGGCGGAGACCGGGCAGGAGTCGACGGCGGCCTTGACGTAGGCGCGGTCCGGGTCGGGCACCTCGTCGCTGAGCACCTCGACGAGGCCGTCGTCGCCGATCTGGAAGTAGGTGTCGGCCTGGGCCTCGCACATGCCGATGCCCTCGCACACCGTCTTGTCCGCTTCGATGGCACTCACAGCATTGACTCCTTCAGCGGGATGAAGTCGACCTTCTCGCGTACGCCGCAGTCCGGGCAGCACCAGTCGTCGGGGATGTCTCGCCAGGCGGTGCCGGCCGCGAAGCCCTCCAGCTCGTTGCCGACCGCGACCTCGTAGACGTAGCCGCAGCCGGGGCACCGGCCGGCGGCGACCTCGTCGTCGAAGGTCTGCCGGGTGACGTCGTCGATCGCCCCGAGCTCCTCGTGAGCAGGATCGGCGGGAGGCGGGAACTTCGCGAGCAGCGTGTCGAGCCGGCCGGGGCGTACGTTGGCCAGCCGGACGTCGCCGTCGAAGTGCGCGACCACGCGCTTGTCCATCACCCGGCGCCACAGCGGCGGGATCAGGGCCAGGACGATCATCCCGGCGTAGCCGGTCGGCAGGGCCGGGGACTCCCGGTAGTCACGCAGGGTCTGGTAGCGCCGGGTCGGGTTGGCGTGGTGGTCGCTGTGCCGCTGCAGGTGGTAGAGGAGCACGTTGGTGGCGATGTTGTTGGAGTTCCACGAGTGCATCGGCAGCACCCGCTCGTAGCGCCCGGAGGTGGTCTTCTGCCGCAGCATCCCGTAGTGCTCCAGGTAGTTGACGATCTCCAGCAGGGAGAAGCCGATGACGGCCTGGAGGATCAGGTAGGGCAGGATCCCGACGCCCAGCCAGAGCGTCATGGCGGTCCACAGCGCCACGCTCATCAGCCAGGCGTTGAGGACGTCGTTGCCGAGGTGGAACGGGTGGGTGCCCTTGCGCCGGTAGCGCTTGGCCTCCAGGCCCCAGGCGCTCTTGAGCGACCCCGACACGGTCCGGAACCAGAAGCCGTAGAGGTTCTCACCCATCCGGGAGGAGGCCGGGTCCTCGGGCGTCGCGACCCGTACGTGGTGGCCACGGTTGTGCTCGATGTAGAAGTGTCCGTAGAAGCTCTGCGCGAGCGCGATCTTGGACAGCCAGCGCTCGTGGCTCTCCTTCTTGTGGCCGAGCTCGTGGGCGGTGTTGATGCCGATGCCGCCGATGAAGCCGATGGTGAGGGCCAGGCCGATCTTGTGCGCCAACGGCCAGTCCTGGGTCGCGATCAGGTACATCGCGAAGGCGAACCCGGCGTACTGGATCGGGAGGAACGCGAAGGTGATGTAGCGGTAGTACCGGTCCTCCTCGAGCTCCTCGATGATGTCGTCGGGCGGGTTGGAGCGGTCCAGGCCCGCCGCGAAGTCGATGGCCGGGACGATGAGGAGGACGACGATCGGCCCCGTCCACAGGAACGCGCCCCACCCGGTCAGGACGTAGCCACCCACGGCGATGAAGGCGAACGACGGGACCACGAGGCCGAGGAGCCACAGATAGCGCTTCCTGTCGCGCCACCTCTCGGTGGAGCCCCGGTCGACAGTGCCGCTGGCGTCGAGTGTCATCTGCTTCCTCCTGTGATGCCGGTTACGTCCCTTGTCAGAATGGACGTAGTGGCCGCAGGAGTCTTTGGTCGATCAGGCCGAATCGATCACGAATTCCTGTGCATTTTCACAGTCGTGCTCACGAGGAAGGTGTCGTGATAGTCGAGCGCCAGCAGCAGGTCGCCGGCCCGTTCGCGCAACGGGCGCCCGAGGAGCCGCTCGGCCTGGGCCACGCGGTAGCGGATGGTGTTCTTGTGGACGCCGAGCCGCTCGGCGATCCGGTCCGCCGTCTCCGCGGAGGTGAGCACCTCGCGTACGGTCTCGCGGAGCCGGCTCTGGGACGGGTCGGCCAGCCCGCGCAGCGTCGTCCGGGTGAACCGCTCGGCGGCGTCGGGGTCGTGCGAGACGAGGACCAGGGCGGCCACGTCGTCGTAGGCCGTCACCGGCTCGTGGCGCCCTGGCGCCAGTGCGACCCGCTGGGCCGCCTGGGCGTCCAGATGAGCTGCGACGAAACCGTCGAGGCCGCTTCCACCGACGCCGATCGTCACGCGGACGGCGGCGGGGTCGATGCCGGCGTCGATGCCGGAGTCGGTCACGGCGTCCGGCAGCTCGCCCAGCGCCAGCCAGGCCCAGACGTCCCTGCCGCCGGGACGGACCAGGACCGACCGGACGTGCCCCGCCCGGCGGGTCACGGCGGTGAGGGCCGGCTCGAGCTGCTCGATGGAGTCGGCGGTGAGCGCGTGCGCGACCAGGGCGACGTGGCCGGGGATGTTGACCGGATGGCCGGCGAGCGCGGCGGACAGCTCGGCGGGGGAGACGCTCCGGGTGTCCAACGCCTCCGAGACGATCTCGAAGCGACGGGCGTCCCCACGCTGCCGGATCCGGTTCGTCTCGGCCTGGTGGATCAGCACGGACTGCTCGACCGAGGAGCCGAACCAGGCGTTGGCCTTCGTCCAGAACCAGACCAGCAAGGCCTCGTGGTCGAGGTCGTCGGGTGCCTGCTGGACGACCTGCACCGCGAAGTCCCAGCTCGCCTCCTGCGCTCGCTGATAGACCTTGAGCAGCAGCGGGAGGCCGATATGGCGGCGGGCGGCCTCGAGGGCCACGGCCTGCGCCGACGGGACCAGCTCGAACGGAGCCTCCGGCAGGGTGATGCGGTCGAGGAAGGCGTACCAGTGCTGCTCGACGGCCTGCAGGATCAGCGGTCTGAGATCGGCGACGTCGACCTCGCCGTCGGCGAGGATCGCGTCAGCGGTCGACGCGGCCCAGCGGGCCACCTCCTCGGGCCGCCGCTGGTCCTCGGCGAATGCCGCCAACCAGGCACTGATCTCGGTCATCGCCCACCCCCTTCGCCGCCTCGGTTCCGGGCAGTTTACAAAGGCCGATCCCGGGGCCGTGGCTGGGAGAGGACGCTCAGATGTCTCTGCGGAGAACCGCGCCGGGCCACGGCTCGGCCTGCCCGGTGTCGACGGTGAACCGTCGCTCGAGCGTGAACCCGAACCGCTCGTAGACGCCGATCAGCGCCTCGTCGTCACCGGCGTAGCAGTCGAGCCTCATCTGCTCCACACCCCGCTGCCGGGCGATCTCGACGGCGTCGTCGACCAGCACCCGGCCGATCCCGGAGCCGCTGCGCTCCCGGTCGGTGACGAGGAGCTGCAGGTAGAGCTCGGGGACCGGTGCGGGCTCGACGTACGGCAGCGGCTCGTCGGCCACGACGCAGAGCCCGACGACCTCCCCGTCATCCTCGGCGATCCGGGCGATGCGCTCGGAGAGCATCTGCCGGATCTGCACCACCCGGGCCTCGACCGCGGAGAACGGCTCCTCACCCCACTGCCCGGTGCGACCCTGCGAGGCGAGCCAGGCGACGGCGGCGTCGAGGAGGCTCATGGCGGCGGGGAGGTCGCTGACGGACCCGTCTCTGAGGTGCATGGACGGAACCTGTCACGACCGGGTTCGGCTGTCGAACGCTTTCAGGCGTGTCGCGGGCACGAGGAACTCGTGGTCATCCGCCGACGCGGCGTGAAGCCAGATAGGAAGGAACCACGGCGCCGTTCGGCAGCGGGTCGTTCGCCTCGGAGGACCGGAACGCATCGATGGCCAGAGCGGCGAAGCGGCTCGCCGCCGGGACGCTACGGGCGGCGGGGCTGGCAGCGAGGCCGCGGCCGGCGAGGAGCACGAGGACGAGGTCGTCGATGACGAAGTCGCGCCGAAGCCTGCCGTCGGCCTTGGCGCGCCGGGAGAGATCGGCGAGCTTGGCGAGCGCCGCGGTGCGATGCTCGGTGAACGAGTCGAGCGGCTTCTCCGCCATGAACGCGTCGACGAACCCCTGGTTCCCGACGTTGAGCACGCTGATCCGCTCGATGACCGAGGTGAAGCCACGCCATGGGTCGGGATCGGCGCAGCCGTCGTCCACGATCCTTTCGCATGCGTGCAGCTCGTCGGCGAAGACGGCGTCGAGGAGCGCCTGCCGAGAAGGGAAGCGGCGGTAGAGCGTCGCCGGGCCGACTCCGGCGCGCCGGGCGACGTCGCGCATGGTCACCTCCAGCCCGCGCTCGGCGTAGAGCGACCTGGCCGCCGCGAGGATCCTGTCGCGGTTGTCCCGGGCGTCGGAGCGGAGCTTGTGAGGCAACGTCTCGGACATGTCTCTCACTTTCTGGAAGTGGACGCGGGCGTCCGTTAGCTTCGCCAGCGTACGCCTCACACGAGCCAGACGGAGATGACGATGAGAGCAGTGCGGGTCGAGCGGTTCGGGGATCCGGGCGGAATGGTGGTGACCGAGGTCGACGTGCCGACGCCGGGGCCCGACCAGGTGGTGATCGCCACCGATGCGATCGGCGTCGGCGGGGTCGATGCCGTCATCCGGCGGGGCACCATCCAGGGCATGGGGTTCGAGCCGGGGCTGATCCCCGGCAGCGAGGTCGCCGGCACGGTGACGGCGGTCGGCGCCGGCGTGGACGCATCGTGGGTGGGGCGCCGGGTCTGGGCGTTCACGCTGCTCGGCGGCTACGCCGAGCATGCCCTCGCCCGGGCCGAGCACGTCAGCCCCCTACCCGTGAACATCACCCCGGTCGACGCGGTGACGATCGGCAGCTCCGGGCCGGTGGCCCACTTCGCGCTCGCCCACGCCCACTTCGCGCCGGGAGAGTCCGTGCTCGTACGCGGCGCGGCCGGGAGCATCGGCATCGCCGCTGTCGAGATCGCCGCGGCTCGCGGTGCGAGCGCTGTCGCGGTGACCACCTCCTCGCCCGAACGGGGCGAGCGGCTGCGTGGACTCGGTGCGACCCACGTGCTCGACCGCTCCGGCCGCGGCGGCCAGGACGCCCCCGCCGCCTATGACGTGATCGTCGACATCGTGGGAGGTCCGGCGACGCCTGACTTCGTGGATCGGCTCGCGCCCAACGGCCGGTTCGTGGTCGTCGGCGCGGTCGCGGGGATGCCGCCCACGGACGTCTCCGCTCGACTGATCGGCGCCTTCCAGCAGTCCCGCAGCTTCGCCACGTTCAGTCTCGACACCATCCCGGTCCCGGCCCGCGACGTCGTCCGCACCGAGCAGTTCGCCGCGCTCGGCCGAGGCGACCTGCATGCGGTCGTCCATGACGTACTGCCCCTCGAGAAGGCCGCCGAGGCGCACCGGCAGATGGACGACGGCACGGTGTTCGGGCGGATCGTGCTGGTTCCCTGACCCGGAGAGCCGAGCGCGTTCCGGGTCGACGCAACGGTCACGGAACCGCCGTGCCTCCGCGGCGCGACGAGCGCGCGCATGACGGAGGCACGGCGGGATGGTCAGCAGGTGATCCTCAGGCCTCGGCCCGGACCCGCCCGCCGATGGCGTGGTCGATGCTGGCGCGGCCCGGACCGGCCACGGCGAGGGCGATCGCGATGGCCGAGACGACCGCGACCAGCTCCCAGCCGCCCTGGTCGACGAACACGCCGGAGCTGCGGTGGGCGAACCAGAAGGCGCCGATCATGTCGATCACGACGAGGGCGGCGGCGACCGGCGTGAGGAGACCCAGCAGGAGCAGCGCACCGCCGGCCAGCTCGACGAGGGCGGCGAAGGTCGCGGCCGCCTGGGCGGCCGGGACGCCCATCGCCTCGAAGGACTGCGCGGTCCCGTCGAGCGTGTAGGTGGCGAACTTCTGCCAGCCGTGGGCGATGAGGACGGTTCCGACGAGGAGCCGGGCTGCGAGCAGACCGAGGTCGGTGGCGGGAGCAGGGAGCGACTGTCCGAGTTTCATGGGGTTCCTTCTCTCGTTGTGCGGGGGTTGGTTCAGGCGTGAGGTACGCGGGCGGTGACCCACGATGCGAGCTCGTGGAGCGCGGCCGGGGTGATGCCGTGTCCGCCGGGGTCCCGGTGCGCCACGGTCGGTGCGCCGGACTCCTCGAGCAGGTAGTGCCAGGTGCGGTCCAGCAGCTCGCGGGGGATGACCTGGTCGGAGTCGCCCTGGGCGACCATGACCGGCAGGTCCGCGAGGCGACCGGCCTCGACGGGGACGCCGGCGTCGAAGGGAAGCGTGCCGTGGAGGACGGCGACGCCGGCGAAGCGTCCGGGCTCCTGAAGCGCGAGCCCGCCGGCGAAGGCGGCGCCGCCGCTGAAGCCGACGAGGACGACCGGGCGGCCCTCCGGCGCGATGCCGTCGAGCCACTCCCGGAACCAGGTCGTCGTCTCCGCGAGCGAGGTGGCGACCGGGCGGCCGATCCCGCGGTTGGCGAACCAGGCGTACCCGCTGCCCTCCGCGATCGGCGCCCGCACGGCCACATAGGCCGGACCGTCGGGAAGGTGCTCGGCCAGCCCGATGATCTCGTGCTCGTGCGAGCCTCGGCCGTGCAGCAGGACGACCAGGGGAGCCTCGGGATCGGTGCTGCCGTGGGTCGCGGTGCGCACCGAGGTGCTCATCGGTCCTCCGTCCGGTTCAGCTCGGCGGCCGTACGGACGCCGCTCCAGCGGGCGACGTCCTTGGCCAGGTCGAGCCGGTCGACGGGAGCGGCGTTCTCGAAGTCGCCCCACTCGGCCCGCGGCAGCATCCACATGACCTCGAACTCGTTGCCGTCGGGGTCGGCGCCGTAGACGCTCTTGGTGGCGCCGTGGCTGGACTCTCCGGTGAACGCGCCGAGCTCGGCCAGGGTCATCCGGGCCTGCTCGAGCTCGTCGATCGTGTCGACCTGCCAGGCGAGGTGGTAGAGACCGAGCGAGCCGCGCGGTCGCGGCGGCTGGGCGCCGACCCCGAACAGTCCGAGGTCGTGGTGGTTGCCGGACCGGCGCAGCCGCAGGAACGCGGCGTTGGCACGCGGCTCGCGAGCCATGACCGTCATCCCGAACGCAGCCTCGTAGAAGGCGATGCTGCGTTCGAGATCGGCGACGAACAGGACGGCGTGGTTGAGACGTACCGGGTTGACGGTCATCGTGGACTCCTCAGGTGAGGGGCGATCAGGCGACGACGCCGAAGCCGCCGGTCCAGGGGATCTGCTCGGCGGCGGCCAGGGAGATCTGCAGGAAGCCGAGCGCCTCGAGCTCGCGGGCCCGCTTGAGCGCGCCGGCGTCGACGGCCCGCAGACCCGCGGAGGTGACGACCTCGGACAGCGCCGCCTTGGCGTCGGCGTCGTCGCCGGCGATCTGGACGGCCGTCGCCAGGTCACCGACGGTGCCCTCGGCCAGGGTGGCGGCGAAGGTCGTGTTGAACGCCTTCAGGACGCGGGAGTCCGGCAGCGCCGCCGCGAGCTCGGCGGTGGCGGAGCTGTCGGCGGGGACAGTGAGGGAGTCGAAGGTCTCGAAGTCCACCGGGTTGGTGATGTCGACGACGATCTTGCCGGCCAGCTCGGCGCCACGCTGGGCGAGGACCTCACCGAGGGCGGGGTAGGGGACGGCGAGGACGACGATGTCGCCGGTCGCGGGGGTGGCGGCGTCCGCCTTGCCGAGCAGCTGGGTCGGGTGGCCGCCGCGTGCGGCGACCGTCGCGATGGCCTGACCCATGTTGCCGGTGCCGATGATCGAGATGTCTGTCATGTCGCACTCCTCAGATGGAAGGTTGTTGCTACAACAAAACTCTCACGGAATGGTTGTAGCGTCAAGTTTTTGGTTGTAGCGACAAGCTGGCGGGCTACCATGGACCCGTGGACGATGTCTGGCTGGATGACGACGAGATGGCCGCCTGGCTGCGGCTGATCGCGATCGTGGAGCTGCTCCCCGGCGTGCTCGACTCCCAGCTGCGCCGAGATGCCGGCCTGACCCACTTCGAGTACTTCGTCCTGGCAGTGCTCTCCGAGGCCGACGACCGGACGCTGCGGATGACCGCCCTGGCTCATCGCACCAACGCGACCCTGGCGCGCCTCTCCCATGTGGTGCGCCGGCTCGAGGAGCGGGGTCTCGTGGAGCGGTTCCCGTGCCCGGAGGATGCGCGCGCGACCAACGCCCGGCTCACCGCCGCCGGCTGGGACGCGGTGGTCGCGGCTGCGCCCGGCCATGTCGCCAACGTACGCAGCCATGTGCTCGACGGGCTGACCGCGGAGCAGGTCCGGCAGTTGACGGAGGTCGGCGACGCCCTGCTCGCGCGCCTCGACCCGAAGGGCAAGATGACGGCCCTGTATCGGCCCGAGGCGCCGTAGGCGCTGCGGCTCCGTGGGCTTCGGGATCGCCGTTTTCCTTGACAGGAAACCAAATGGTTTCCTATTGTGGGGTTGTGGAACAGGTGTTTCGAGCTCTTGGTGACCCGACTCGGCGGGCGCTGCTCGACGCCCTGCTGCTGGAGGACGGACAGATGCTGTCCTCGCTGGTGAGCCGCCATTCCATGACTCGCCCGGCAGTCGCCAAGCATCTGGCGATCCTCGAGGAGGCGGGCCTGGTGGTCGTCGCCCGCAGGGGACGCGAGAAGCACCACTTCCTCAACGTGGTGCCGATCCGCGAGATCCATGACCGCTGGGTGACGAAATACACCGAGACCTGGGCGAGCGGCCTCGCCGACCTGAAACGAGACCTGGAGCGCACGATGGAGAAAGTCTTCGAGATCTACATCCGCACCACCCCGGAGCGACTGTGGGAGGCGATCACCGACCCGCAGATCCGCGCGAAGTATCACTTCGGCGCCGGCGTCCACTCCGACTGGACGCCGGGGTCGGGCTTCACCATGGTGCACCCCGGCTCCGAGCGGCCGCTCGCGGAGGGCGAGAACGTCGTCGTCGAGCCGCCGAGGCGACTCGTGCAGTCGATGCGCACGCTCTGGTCCGACGCCGCCGAGGAGCAGGGCACCACGCGGGTGACCTGGGAGATCGAGCCCGTCGGCGACTCCTGCCGCCTCACCGTGACCCATGACCAGCTGCGCGGCGACGCGCCCCCGGAGCTCTACGGCGGCTGGCCGATGATCCTGTCCGGCCTCAAGACGTGGCTGGAGACGGGGGAGACCCTGACCACCCCAGGATCACAGATGTACGGACCCAGCTGACGCCCCGTCGACGTCATCGACCGAGAGGAACCCTGATGAGCACCATCACCGATATCCGCACCGTCGGCATCACCACCGCCGACCAGGACAAGGCCATCGCCTTCTACCGTGACACCCTGGGCTTCGACGTACGACTCGACGTCGACGGACCGACCCGCTGGATCGAGGTCGCCCCGCCCGGTGGCGGTGTCTCGCTCGCCCTCGAGGCCGGGGACCGCCCGGCGGGGGAGATCAGCGAGACCGGGATCCGCTTCACCGTCCCCGACGCGGCCGCCGAGCGGGACGCACTCAGCTCTGGCGGGGTGAGCGTGGGGGAGCTGCTGAGGTGGCCGGGCGTGCCGCCGATGTTCACCTTCGACGACCCTGACGGGAACCGCTTCGTGATCATCGAGCAGGCGTCATGAGCACCCCGATCGACAAGACCTTCACCGCGACGCTGACCCGGAGCGGGGCGAAGGGCGGCTGGACCTACGTGGTCACCGACTGGACCGCGGAGTTCTTCGGCACCCGCGGCCTCGTCAGGGTCGCCGGGACGATCGACGCCCACCCCTTCGAGGCCTCCTTCATGGCCCTCGGCGACGGCACCCACAAGCTGCCGCTCAAGGCCGAGCTCCGCGAGG
This sequence comes from Nocardioides luteus, assembly GCF_015752315.1. Classification (NCBI taxonomy): domain Bacteria; kingdom Bacillati; phylum Actinomycetota; class Actinomycetes; order Propionibacteriales; family Nocardioidaceae; genus Nocardioides; species Nocardioides luteus. The sequence continues at coordinate 3,042,129 of NZ_JADOVJ010000001.1, read as the reverse complement.
CGCTGGGCAAGTCCGCCGGCGACCCCGTCACCATCCATCTCACCGAACGCCGCTGAGATCGGTCTGGCTCAGGTAGCCCGCGGTGAGCGCCACCATCTCCTCCAGCACGGCCTCGCGCGGGTACGGCGGTCGGTCGAGCACCCAGCGCAGCGCGATGTTCTCCATGGCCACCACCAGCACCCACGCGGTGAGCTGCGCGTCGGGGCGGGTCCTCGCGACCGCCCCGGCGTGCAGATAGGCGGCGGTGAGATCGCGTACGCGGGTGACGAGTGCCGCGTGGCGGTCCCGGTTGCGGGAGGCGGGGAGCTCTTCGGTCAGGACGCGCAGGAGGGTCGGATCCTGCTCCAGCCCGGCGAGCAGCGCGTCGGCGACCGACCGGATCGCCGCCGTGCCGATGGTGTTCGTCTGCAGCGCCAACGCCGAGGCGGTGCGCTCGGAGACGTCCTCCCAGTAGCGGCTGATGACGATGTCGAGGATCGAGGCCTTGTCGGAGAAGTACTGGTAGAGCGATCCGGGGCTGATCCCCGCGGCGGCCGCGACCCGGTTGGTCGAGAACGACTCGTAGCCGTCGTCGACCAGCACCTGCCGTCCGGCCGCCAGGATGCGCTCGACCGTCGCCTTCGAGCGGGCCTGGGTGGGTGTCTTGCGCACGGGCCCAGACTAGGTGGAACGCGAATTGAAAGCGAGCTCCTGCTCGCATCACGCTGGAGCCATGACCACACTCGCGCAGCAGGGCACCGAACCCACCGGATTCCCCACACGTTTCCGCGAAGGCGAGGCCCGCGGCCGCCGTCTCGGCCGACCGTTGCGCCTCCTGGGGCGTGTCGAGGAGGTCGACGAGGAGCTGCTGGAGCGGATCGGGCGTGCCTTCGGCGAGCGGGACGAGGCCGGCGCGCGGCTCGCGGAGGCGATCCGGATGCGAGCCGGGACCTCGGGCAAGGTCACGATGGGCCAGCTGCGTACGGCTCTGGAGCACGGGGTCGCGGCGGTGGAGTCGCCGCCTTCGGCGCTCGCCGAGTTCTTCGCCCAGGTCGAGGCCACGCCGGAGTGGGTCGACTGGGACCTCGTCGACCAGGGCGGTCGCGTGTTCACGCGACTCGGCCAGAACGCGGCCGACGTGCTCCTGCAGCTCTCGCTCATCAGCGGCTACCGGTTCGGCGGCCCGCCGGACCTTCTCGTGGCCACCGGCGGCCTGACCGGCAGCACCACTCGCCGGCGCCTGGCCGAGACCCAGCACTGGGCGGTGAGCCTGCGCCGGCCCGGTGCGCTGCGACCGCCGGAGCCGGGTTCGAGCTCTGGGGAGGCGTGGCGGCTGACCGTCCACGTACGGGCCATGCATGCGCTGGTCAACGCGGGATTCGAGAAGCGGTGGGACACCGCCCGATGGGGCCTGCCGATCAACCAGGCCGACCAGGCGGCCACGCTGGGCCTGTTCGACGGCGTACTCATCATCGGCTGCCGGGCGCTGGGCGTGCCGATCTCCCGGCGGGACGCGCGAGCGCTGATGCATCTGTGGAAGTACGTCGGCTGGCTCATGGGCGTCGACGAGGACTTCCTCGTCGACGACGAGTGGGAGCGGCACCGGATCAACTATCACGTGCTGCTCGCCCAGGCGGAGATCTCCGAGGCCGGGCCGCAGCTGGCACAAGCCGCGGTCGAGGCACAGCGGGAGCGCCACTACCCGGGCTGGCCAGGGCCGTTGCGCCGGGTGCGTGGCTGGTACGAGGCCGAGCGACTCCTCTCGATGCTGACCGTCTTCCTCGGGCCCAGGTCGATGCGCGAGCTCGGCCTGCCGACGAGGCCGCCGTGGGCGCACGCGTACGTGGTGCCGATGAACCTGGTCAGGTATCGGGTCCTCGGCCGATCCGCGCGGGGCCGGGCTCGGCTGGAGAGGCGAGGCGACCGCAACGCCGAGTCGCTGCTGGCCGGCTACTTCGGCCCTGAGCACGCGTCGGTGGGCAACCTTCCGGAGTGAGCTCGGTCAGTCGCGGGCGGCGACGGGAGCCGTGAGGGCCGCCTGGATCGTGCCGTCGATCAGGTCGGCGGCGTCCGCGGTCTTGATCTCGCCGCGGTAGACGGCGCCGGAGGCGGCGTGGAGGACGCTCTGGAGCAAGGTCAGCTGCCACTCGAGCGGTTGGTCGTCGCGGAAGCTGCCATCACGACGACCCCGCTCCATGAGCGGTTTCCAGCGGCCGAGCAGCCCGACGTGGACCTCCTGGAACCGCTCGTGGGGCATGCTCTGCTCGGCGGCGACGATCAGCGCGCCGTACTGCTGCGTCAGCTGCCAGGACGCCTCGAGGAGCCGGGTCAGCGCCGCGCGGGGGTCGCCGTCGAGATCGATCGCGCCGAGCGCCTCGTCGGACTGCTGGATCGCGCGCTCGACGACCTGGGTGACCAGCGTGTCTCGGGACTCGAAGTGGCCGTAGAGGGTGACCCGGCCGACGCCGGCCACCTTGGCGATCTCGGCCACGCTCACGTCGGGATCGCGGGCGAGGCAGGCCGTCGCCGCGTCCATGATCGACTCGATGTTCTTGCGAGCGTCGGCGCGCTTCAGGGTCGTCATCGGCCAGAACCTCCCACGAGATGATGAACATCAGAGTACAGGTTAGGTTCGCTGGATCGGCTCACGCCCGCTGCTGCGTCGGGCGTGGCTCCTGGTCGGTGACTGATGAAGTCCGGATGTGGCCATGGGCGTGGTGGCCGTGGCTCCCGGAGTACTCGCCGGGGCGCGCGAGCATGGCGGCGAGCATGAGGAGCAGCATGAGTACGTGGCCGAGCAGCATCAGGCCGTCGGTGTCGATGACTCCGAACCACAGGAGCGGGAAGAGGGCCACGAAGCCTGCGTACATCGCTGCCGACATCTCCACGACCGACCGCCGGCCGTGGCCGCGGAAGCGCATCCAGGCGGCCATCGGGATCACCATCGTGGTGGCCATGACCAGCGACTCGACGTCGGCGCGATGTGTCCATGCGTCTGCGGACAGGCCGGCGGTGGCGAGCATCCAGAGCGGGTAGAGCACCATCATCCCGACGACCATCGCGATGATCATCTGCAGGTAGTGGAGCGCGAACGTGAGTGCGCGCGATCTCGGGCGGCGGGTCTTTGTCATGACGCGGTCTCCTGGTGGGTCTCGAGGGTTGCCGAAGGTCGGCCGGGGATGAGTGCTCCGGCGAGGACGGCCGCGAGGGCCGCGATCACCGCCGCGACCAGGTAGGCACGCTCGAAGCCGGTGGTGGTGCCCTCGACGAGGCTGGCCGCGGCGACGCCGGACATCACCGCGGCGCCGAGCGAGGCGCCGAGCTCGTGGAAGGTGCTCAGGATGCCGGAGGCGACGCCGGTGAGATGAGGCTCGACCTGGCTCAGCGCGGTCGCCGAGGCGACCACGAAGAGGACGCCCAGGCCGGCCGAGCCGATGCTGACCGCGACCACGGTCGTGAGCGTGCTCATGCTGATCGCGGGTACGACGAGCCCGGCGCCGGCGATGAGCAGCCCGACCACGCCGAGGGTGCGGGCGCCGATGCGACCGATGAACCTGCCGGCCAGCTGTGCGCCGACCATGGTCGCCGCGGCGACGGGCAGGAACAGCAGCCCGGTCGTGAGCGGGCCGTGCCCGGCGGAGCTCTGCAGGTAGAACGTGCCGAGGAAGAAGACCGCCACCATCAGCGCGGTCGCGACGAAGAGCACGAACGTTCCGGACAGCACCGGTCGCCGCGAGACGAGCGCCGGGTCGATCAGCGGATGCTGCGTACGCCGCAGCCAGCCGGCCAGCAGGAGGTAGCCGACGATGCCGGCGAGGACGAGCCCGGCCGTGCGGGGTGAGGTCCAGCCGCCGTCGCCGGCCTCGATGAAGCCGAGGATCAGGAGCCCGGTGGCGACGGTGACGATCAGGGCGCCGACGAGGTCGAGACGTACATCGCCTCCCCATGCGGGCAGCGGCGGGAGCAGCCGGGCGAGCAGGACCGCGACGACCACGCCGACGGGCACGTTGATCAGGAACACCCACTCCCAGCCCGGGCCGGCGGTGAGGGCTCCGCCGAGTAGGACGCCGATCGCCGCGCCGCCGGCGCCCAGCGCCGACCAGATCCCGAGCGCGCGGTTGCGCTCGTCGCCGTCGAAGAGCCGGACCACGGTCGAGAGGGCGGCGGGGGAGAGCATCGCCGCCCCGACGCCCTGGGCGACCCGGCCGCCGATCGCCAGCTCCGCGCTGGTGGCGAGGCCGGTGGCCAGGGAGGCCACGGTGAACACGGTCAGCCCGGTCAGCACCACCGGCTTCGGGCCGAACAGGTCGGCGGACCGGCCGCCGAGCAGCATCAACCCGCCGAACGCGAGCGTGTAGGCACTCACCACCCAGGTCAGCGCATCGCGCCCCAGCCCGAGATCGGCGCCCATGTGCGGCAGCGCGATCGCCACCACCGTGACGTCGAGGATGAGCATGAACTGGGCCAGGCCCAGCAGTCCGAGCAGCCGCCATCGACGAGGGTCCGCGGGCTGCTCCGTGGCGGGATCGTGTGTGGTTTCGGTCATGGTGCTCTCTCCTCCGCTAACATGAACAGTGATGTTCGAGATTATCTCGAACATCACTGTTCGACAACCGAGAATCACGACGGCAGGAGACTCATGAACCCGACAACGACCGCTCTTGCTGCGCCGGCGTACCTGAAGCGTCCGGTCTGGGGACACTGGCCGGCCGCGCTCGGGCTGGCAGCGGCGACGTTCCAGATCGTGACGGGAGTGGCGACCGACGCGGTCGCCCTCACCGTCACTGTCGCCGCGAGCTGCTACCTGGCCGCGGCCGCCCTCGGCCTGCGCTGGATCGCCTGGGCGAACATCCTCGTCGGCTCGATCGTGGCCATCCTGAGCGAGCTGGCCGGCGCTCCGTGGTGGCTCGGGCTCGCGGTCTTCGCCGCGGTTCTCGTCGTGGTCGGGCTGCTGCGCCGAACTCCCGTCCGCCCGCTCTCCGCCGAAGGGCTCGCGATGATCGGTTTCGGCGGCCTCGCGGTCGCGGCCGTGTTGATCTCGCCTCGACTCGGCCTGGCGCTGGCAGGTGTCGCGCTCGCCAGCCATGCGGCGTGGGACTACGTCCACTGGCGCCGCGACGCGGTGGTCCCGCGGTCGATGGCCGAGTTCTGCATCGCCCTGGACGTCGTCTTCGGTGCGGCCGCCATCACGCTGGCGATCATCGGATGACGCCCTGAGTGGCGTTCGACACGCTGACCGATCGAGTCCTTACCTTCCCGTTACCAGCGCTCAACGGCGCAGTCATCGCTGCCGGTCATGCTGGATACCGAGGATCCTTCCGACCCTGCAGTTCAAGTGAAGGAGGCGAAGATGGCAGTCGAAACACGACCCGCCGGGAACACCGACGTCCCGTCCACCGTGCACCGCGAGACCCGCATGGCACGATTCATCCGCTGGGCGGACGACTACACGCTGTGGGCGTTCAACCCGCCGGCCGCGCTGGCCGTGGGGGCGTCCCCGACGCGCAGGCTGGAGGCAGAGCTGCCGGTGGTTGCCGGCGTCGACGACCCGGTGGCTGCCCTCCGCGACCTCGAGCGCCTGCGCTGCACGGTCGACAAGCGCCTCGAGGACCTGCAGGAGGAGAGTGCGCAGGCCGTCCGGCTGCTGCGCCGTCGCGGCTGGTCGTTCGGACGGATCGCGGCCGAGACGGGTATCAGCAACGTACGCGTGGCGCAGCTCGCCCGGGCCTCGCTCGGCCGGGGGCGGTGAGACCCTCAGCCGGTGAGGGGCCGCCCGCGGCTCGGCGCATGAGAGTCGGCCACGCCTCCTGATCGACCGCAAGCCAGGGCGTGGTGGCGACGTCCAGAGGCGTCCTGTTCACGATCGAGCGCATCTCACGGTTGAGATGTGGCTGGTCGGCATAGCCCGCCTGAGCCGCCGCCTCTGCGGGCGGGACGCCCATGGCGAGAAGCCTCGCGGCCCGGTCGAAGCGGACGAGTCGGGCGGCATGCTTGGGGGAGAGCCCGACCTGGGCTCGGAAGCGGGACCACAGCCGCTGGCGGGACCAACCCGTCTCCTCGGCGAGGGCATGAACGCCGGACCGGCCGTGTCGGAGGTGGATCTGCTGCCAGACGTACGCGACCTCGGGGTCGACCGTGCGACGGGTGTCGAGTCGGCCACCGAGGAAGCGGAGGACCAGAGCGAATCGCTCCTCCCACGAGGTGGTGTCTCGTAGGTCGGCGCCGAGCCGCCTTGCCGCGGGCCCGAGGACGTCGTCGAGCTCGGTGACGTTGCCGACGAGCGCGGAGGTGTCCAGGACCTGGGCGGCGAGAACCGGCGACAGTCGCACCTGGAGGCACTCGCCGGCGGCTGAGCCGGAGAAACTCACGCGGCCCGGCAGCAGCCCGATCGCGGCGTCGCCCGGCGCACGCGTTCCTGCCCTGTCGTGGACGGCCCAGCCGTGGTCGCCGAGGTCGAAGAGCAGAGTGACCGCCGGGTGGGCGACCATCGCGATGTCGATGGGGTCGGTCCCCTCGTAGCGGAACCCAGCCATGTGGACGCCCGGGATGGACGTGGCGACGCCTGACCTATCGGGAATCGTGACGTCCACCCGCGACCAGTCCATGGCTTCAGGCTAGGGCCGCGGGCAAGGCCGACAATCGTTCAAGACGACCCGTCGCTCCGTGGGAGATCGTCGGAACATGACTGCGTACGAGACTCCGACCGTCCATGGTGTCCACCTCGTCCACGACGGACCGGAGACCGCACCACCGCTGCTCCTCATCCATGGTTCGGGAGCCAGTGGCTCGACGTGGGAGCCGATGGTTCCGGACCTCGCGGAGCGGTTCCGGGTGCTCCGGATCGACCTGCCGGGCTGCGGCAGGTCGAGCACGGCGACGACCTATGCCGTCCCCGATCAGGCCGATCGGGTCGCCGCCGTGCTGGATGATCTCGCTCTCGAGAAGGTGGCGGTCGTCGGCCATTCCAGCGGCGGGTACGTCGCCACCGCGTTGGCCGAGCGACGACCAGACCTGGTGGGGCAGCTGGCGCTGCTCAGCACCGGACCGAGCATGGAGGCACTGCGTCCGGAGCCGGCACTGGTCAAGCTGCTCACCGGGGCCGTGCTCGGTGCCGTGATCTGGCCGCTACGCACCGACGCGTTGCTCCGGAAGGGCATCGCCGCCACCGCTGCGCGGCCGGTGACGATCAGCGACGAGGCCGTCGACGACCTGAGGCGCACATCGTTCAAGACCTTCAGGGCGATCATGCGGGCGAACCGCGACTACCTTGCCGAGCAGAGCATCCCCGAGCGGCTGACCCGGATCGGGCGGCGGCCGCTCGTGATCTTCGGGGACGCGGACCCGCGCTGGGATCCTGCGTCCGCGCACGCGTACGACGTCGCGTCGGGCGGCCGCGTCGCGTACCTCGCGGGCGTGGGGCACGTTGCCATGCTGGAGGCACCGGCCGAGACGGCGCAGCTGCTGCTCGACTTCCTCGACTGAGCCGGGGGCGCTAGACGCTGTCGTGCGGCAGCACTCCCGGGCCCTCGCGGAGCTCGAAGACGAGCTGCGTCTCGGTCTGCCGTACGACGCGATGGACGGTCACGTGCTGCAGCACGAAGTCGCGCAGCGCCTCGGCGTCCTCGACGGCGACGTGGAGATGGAAGTCGTCGGCCCCGGCGACGTGAAAGGCCTGGATCACGCCGGGCGTGGTGGCCAGGTCGTCGTAGAGCTTCTCGACGTGCTCCTTGCTGTGGCTGCCGAGGCGGACCTTGATCACGGCCTGCAGCGGGTAGCCGAGGGAGCGGACGTCGACGTCGAGGCGGCGGCCGGTGATGACGCCGCTGTCGCGCAGTGCGCGCAGCCGGTAGGCGCAGGTCGACTCGGCCAGGCCGAGGCGCGCCGCGAGGGCCTTGTTGGTGAGCTCGGGGTTGTCGCCGAGCTCGCTCAGGATGCGGCGGTCGACGGAGTCGAGGGACGGTTGCGCTTTCGCCAACTGGGTCACCCTTGATCATGGGTCGCATTGCTCGAAAGCGGCAAGATCGCGGGTTCACCGGGATCTTCAGCAATCGATGTGGTCGGAACTTGTGATTCTCGCCACCATCTTGGCATGCCGCTTCACAACCCTCACCTCGACTCACTCGCCGTCCACGCCGGTCGGGAGGACCTGGCGATGCTCGGCGTCCACGCCCTCCCGCTCGACCTGTCCTCGACCAACCCGCTGCCCGACATCGAGCGCGGCGGCGAGTCCTACGAGGCGATGGCGACCGGCGGTCACCCGAACCCCGAGGGTGGGTACGTCTACCAGCGGCTGTGGAACCCGACGGTCGCCCGGTTCGAGTCGGCGCTGGCGAAGCTCGAGCGGGCCGAGACGTCGGTCGCCTACGCCTCGGGCATGGCGGCCATGACCGCGGCGATCATCGCCAGCACGTCGTTCAGCGGGAAGCGGCACGTCGTCGCGGTCCGGCCGCTGTACGGCGGGACCGACCACCTGCTCGCCTCCGGTCTGTTGGGTGTGGAGGTGACGTTCTGTGCCGAGCCCGAGGTCGCTGCCGGGGTCCGGGCCGACACGGCGCTCGTGGTGCTGGAGACGCCGGCGAACCCGACCCTCGACCTCGTCGACATCGCCGGTGTCGTCGCGGCCGCGGGGGACGTACCGGTGCTCGTGGACAACACCTTCGCCACCCCGGTCCTGCAGAACCCGCTCACCCTGGGAGCGGCGATGTCGCTGCACAGCGCCACCAAGTACATCGGCGGCCACGGCGACGTCGTCGGCGGCGTGATCGCCTGTGACGAGGAGACCGCCGCACGGTTGCGTCAGGTCCGCGCCGTCACCGGCGGCCTCCTGCATCCGCTGGGTGCGTACCTCCTGCACCGAGGCCTGGCCACCCTGCCCACGCGCATGCGCGCCCAGCAGGCCGGCGCGGTCTCGATCGCGGCGTGGCTGCGATCCCACCGGACGGTCGAGCAGGTCTACTTCCCGGGTCTCGATGACGACCGCGGCCTGGTCGGGAAGCAGATGAGCGGCCCCGGCGCGATGGTCACGATCGCGCTGCGCGGTGGGTACGAAGCCGCTGCCCGTGTCACCTCCTCGGTCCGGCTCTTCACCCACGCCGTCTCCCTCGGCGGCGTCGACTCCCTCATCCAGCACCCCGCCGGCCTCACCCACCGCCCCGTCGCCGCCCACGCCAAGCCGTCGGCGAACCTCGTACGTCTCTCCATCGGTCTGGAGTCCCCGGAGGACCTGATGGCCGACCTCGACGCCGCCCTCTCAGACGTGCCCGTCCCCACCGCCCGTACCGCAGACTCTGGGGTCCGCGCGGTTCTGTCGCCCGAGTTCGCCTGATCCTCAGGGAGCCGCGGTTTCGGGGTGCCGAAAACTCGGTACCCACCCTCGCGGTTCTCGCCTCGGGTGATCGCCGGGGAGGAACGTCGGCGCCACTTCGTCTACAGCCAAGGGTAGACGCGATGACGCAGAACGCGAACGTCGATGGCGAGGCAGCTGCCCCGACCGAGCTCCAGGAGCCGGAGCCGGTCGAGGAAAGCCCGGACGTGCAGAACCCGCCGGCGGTCGGCAAGTGGCCATGGCAGGTGTCGGCGGCCATCGCCGCGGTGGCTCTGATCGCGGTGCTGCTGGTCCTGGCGCTCGGCTGGGCCTACATCGTCCAGCACAACGAGGCACAGGAGCGGGCTGACTGGGAGCAGCTGCTCGGCATCATCGACCGGGTCCAGAACATCGCGCTCTTTGTTCTCGGCGCGCTCCTCGGGGTCTCGGTGACCGGCGCTGCGGCGAAGAGCGCCGCCAACGCCGCCGACCAGAACAAGAAGGAAGCCGAGAAGCAGCACGTCGCAGCCATGCAGAACATGCAGGCGGCCGAGAACAACATGAAGGTCGCAGAGCTCGCTGCCCAAGACGCGCGTGCCGCCGTTACGCAGCTCGCCGCCCAGATCGACCAGGTGAAGGCCGGCTCCGGCCGAGATGTCCTCGACCGGATCGGCGAGGACATCCAGGTCCTGGACCTGTCCGAGAGCGGCGTGCTCGACGCGCTGAGCGAGCTCGGCCGAAACGGCGGCGGGCGATACGTGGTGCTGCCGCAGTCCAGCCTCGATGCCGTACGCGCGCCCGACACCAGCGAAGCCGAGAAGCTGGTCGCCGACCTCCAAGAGCGGTGGGCGTGAGCCGGGTCCAGGAGATGGCCGAGCCGGGACTCGTGACCCATCTCAACCGTGGTGTGCGAGCATCAGGCCATGACTCGGGGGCGTTGGTTCGCGGTGGTTGCTGTGGCTGTGCTGATCGCGGGCGCTGTTGCCGGCGGTGTGCGGTGGTGGGGTTCGGACGGGCAGGCCGAACGGCGGTTGCAGGGCGAGGTCGCGCAGATGCCTGGCGTACGCGACGTCGACGCCGACGGCAAGCGAGTCGTGCTCGCCGACGGGATCACGGTGGAGCAGGCCGCGAAGGTCCTTGAGCGCTTGAACGCTGGGCCGGCGCGCGGTCGGTGGGTGGCTCGCCTTGGCGTCGCCGAGGTCGAGGCGCTTCCCGGCAGCCGCGATACTGCGGCCGCCCTGGTGACGTACGGTGCGCTTCGCGACGCCGAGGTCGAGCGGATCGAGCTCCGGGACCGATCCTTGCAGCTGCAGGCGCGCGTGACGGTTGCCGATGCGAGCGCGCGGGTCGGGATCGCGCAGAAGTTGTTCGCTCTGGTCGCTGCCGATCAGAGCCTGGCCAGGAGGTCGTGGGAGATCCTCGTCAACGGCGGCGGCGCGGACTCGGCGGGCGGAGATGCGGTCTGGGTCCGGCGTTCGCCGTTGGACGATCCCGACAAGACAGCTACCAGGTTGGGCCGGTTGGCCGAGGCCCTCCGGATGCCGGTGACGCTGGAGGTGGGTCGAGACGGTCGGATCTCCGACCTTCGCACTTCGGTCGGCGATGAGCGAGAGGCGCCTGCGGTCTGGAGTGCCGTCGAGAGCATCCTCGAGAAGGACGAGGTCGCTCGGATCGAGGTCGGTGAGGACCCCGACGCCGTCACGTACTCGGGTGCCGAAGGCCAGCGGATCGAGCCTGCTCTGGCTGCCGTCCGGAGTCTCCGTGGTGCGGGGGCGACGGCCGTGATCGAGATCGACATGGGTCTCACCGAGATCACGGCCGAGACCGCGACACTGAGCGACGTCGGTGCCGTCGGAGCGGCGGCGGTCGAGATCGATCCCCAGCTCGAGCTCGCCGTGACCTGGCCGGAGCCGGTCGAGTGGTACGGCGACAGCGCAGGCCCAGCACATATCGTGGACCGGCCTTCCGAGGTGGCCCGGGTTGCGCCGAGGCTGGCAGAGATAGCGAAGCTCGGCTACGTCATCCTCTGGGGACCTGACTTGGTCGGGGTCGACAAGCGAAGGCCGTACGTCCTGGCCTATCCCAAGCCAGAAGGATCCTTCCGGCCTGACGAGCTGCGGAAGGTGATGACGCTGCTGCGTGGAGTCGGTTGGCAGGACACGAGGCTGGTCGGTCTCGTCTCGGCGCCGTACGACTGCGGCGGCGAGGATGAGACCGGCACGATCGTGGCGTGGATACGGTCGACCGCGACGGGTCGGGGCGTTGTGGAGAAGACAGACTTCTCCAGACATGGCGTCGCGTGCGCGGAGCAGATCGACGCGGCCAGGCCGGAGGCCGAGAAGACGGCGACCGAGGCTTGGAACTCGACCGTCTAGAACGAGGTCGAGGCGGGGTTCGTGCTCAGCACCCGCTGCGCCACGGCCGTGGTCGCCTCGACACCGAGGAAGCCCACGACCCGGGTGACCCGGTCGATGTCGAGCGGGAGCAGGCCGGGGGTGCCGGGGATGTCCGGGGTGAGGCGTAGGTCGAGGTCCTCGTGGCAGGTCATCATGCCCAGGTTGAAGTCGTAGCGCTCCCGCGCGCCGGGCGCGGACAGGGCGCGGACGACGCGCGAGCCGATGCGGCGTACGCCGGTGTCGGCCGCCCACGCGTCGAGGACCTCGGTCACCTTCTGCCCGTCGTTGTCGGAGATGTCGGCCCACACGCCGTCCATGGGGCCGAACTGGTCGAGGAGCGCGGCGGCGGTCTTCTCGCCGATGCCGCTCACCCCGGGCAGGTTGTCGCTGGCGTCACCGCGGAGCGCGGCGTACTCGAGGTAGCGAGTGGCGGGAACGCCGTACATCGAATAGAGCCGGGCGGGGTTGAGCAGGGGAGAGCCGTTGATGCCGCCGTTGATCAGCCGTAGGACCTGGGTGTGCTCGCTGATCAGCGCGAACGCGTCGCGGTCGGAGGTGATGACGACGCAGTTCCAGCCGTTGCGGACCGCCCACGCCGCGGCGGAGGCATTGACGTCGTCGGCCTCGAGACCCGGGGGAGTGAGGGTCGCGAGCCCGAGGGCATCGAGCATCGCACCGGCGCGGCCGAGCTGCTCGACCAGCATCGGGTCCTTCTCGGCGCGTCCGGCCTTGTAGTCGGGATAGGCGTCGCGGCGTACGGACGCGGTGCGGTCGTCGAGCCCGAAGAGCACCGCGTCCGGGGCGAAGGCGTCGATCGAGTCGAGGATCTGCCGCAGCATGCCGTGCAGCGCCCAGGCGGGCCGCCCGGCACGGTCGACCATGCGAGTGTGCGCCCGCGCGTGATGGTTGCGGTGGAGCAGGGACGGCGCGTCGACGACGAGCAGGAGGCGGCGGGGCGCGCTGCTCACTGGTTCCTTCCCAGCCTCCAGCCGCCTTCTGGCAGCTCGAGCGCCGACTCCGGCCCCCAGGATCCCTGCGGGTAGCTGTGCACGGCGGGCCGGTGCTCGAGGACCGGCTGGCAGATCTCCCACAGCCGCTCGACCTCGCGCGCGCTGGTGAACAGGGTGCGGTCGCCGTTCATGACGTCGAGGAGCAGCCGCTCGTAGGCCTCCAGCGGGCCGGCGTCCGGTGCGTCGCAGGCGAGGTCGAGGCGGAACACCCCCTCGGTCAGCGCCATGCCGGGACCGGGGCGCTTGGCGCGTACCTCGATCTCGATATGGGCGTCGTCGCTGAGCTCGATCACCAGCTCGTTGGGCTGGGCCGAGCCAGGATCGGCCGGCTGCAGCCAGCGGTGCCGCGGGTCGGTGAACCGGATCGTGATCGTCCGCCGCCCGGCCGCGAGCGCTTTGCCGGTGCGCAGGTAGAACGGCACCCCGCGCCAGCGGTCGTTGTCGATCCACGCCTCGATCGCGACGTACGTCTCCACCTCGGAGTCGGCGGCGACGTCGGGCTCCTCGCGATAGCCGTCGTACTGCCCGAAGACCACGCGCTCGGGGTCCAGCGGCCGGACGGCCGCGAAGGCGGCGGCCTTCGCCGCACGGATCGCGCCCTCGCGGAACGCGTGCGGGTCCTCCATCGCCACGAACCCGAGCAGCTGGCACAGGTGGGTGGTGACCATGTCGCGCAGGCAGCCGGTGCCCTCGTAGAAGCTGCCGCGCCCCTTGACGGTGAGCTTCTCCGGTACGTCGATCTGCACCGACTCGATGCTGTGCCGGTTCCACGCGGGCTCGAAGAGGCCGTTGGCGAAACGCAGCGCCAGCAGGTTCTGCACGGCCTCCTTCCCGATGAAGTGGTCGATCCGGAAGATCTGCGGCTCGTCGAAGGCCTCGCTGAGCACGGCGTCGAGCTCGCGCGCCGAGGCGAGGTCGGTGCCGAACGGCTTCTCCGCGACCAGCCGGCTGCGCAGATTCAGCCCCTCACGGTCGAGCATCCCGACCATCGGCTCCACCGCCTGCGGCGGCACGGAGAGATAGAGAAGGCGCTGTACATCGCCCACCGTCTGCCCGCTGTCCAGCGCGAGCCGGTCCTCGGCCTCGTGCACCGCCTCGGCCAGCGCGGCGCCGTCGTCGGCGGAGGAGGCGACGAAGCGGATCCGCTCCAACAGCGGCCCCGCGACAGACTCATCGACGTCGCCGACGAACTCCTTCAGCGCCTGGCGAACCTGGTCGCGGAACTCGTCGTCGGTGCCCGGCGAGCGCCGCCCGCTGCCGATGACCGCGAACTGGTCGGGGAGCCGTTTGGCCAGGGCGAGCCGATACAGCCCGGGGAACAGCTTGCGCGCGGCCAGGTCGCCGGTCGCGCCGAAGAGAACGAGTACGTGCGGGGCTGGTTTGGAGGACACGTGCTCAGTCTCCCACTCGGGGTCACACCGGCAGGTCAGCGCGCCGGACCCCTTGCACGGTCTCGACCTCGGATCCATGGTGGATACATCCACCAACACGAGAGGCACGCCATGTCTGCGCACACCTACCGCGTCACCGAGATCGTCGGAACCTCCGAGGTCGGACTCGAGGACGCCATCCGCAGCGGCCTCGGTCGCGCCACCCAGACCCTGCGTCACCTGGACTGGTTCGAGGTCACCCAGATCCGCGGCCACCTCGAAGAGGGCGAGATCCAGCACTTCCAGGTCGGGCTCAAGGTCGGCTTCCGCATGGAGGATGACTGACCGGGCAGCCGCGCGGCCTCCGCGGAAGGAAGGCCTAGTTCGTACGAGACTTGCTGGGCCGTCGCTCGGGGTGACGAAGCAGATCGTCGACGTACTCCGCGAGCGGCACCGGACCGCTGGCCATGAGACCCAGAGGAACCTCGATCGCCGTTCCAGGTCCGGAGACGAGCAGCTGAACCTTCGGCTCAGGGGTGATCTCGACCCTGTCCAGTGCATCCCACGGAGCTGATGAGGCACGGCGGTAGCCGCGGTAGGTGACTAGGTCGTGCGTGAGCACCAGGCAGTTCAGTCTGTACTTGCCCAGCAGCATCATCACTAGCACCGGGAGGCAGGCCAGGGCGACGACCAGGGAGACTACGAACATCGTCGCCGAGCCTTCCTCGACGCCGTCGCGGACGACGGCCACTCCGAGTGCGATCGGATAAGTGACGATGCAGGCCAGCGCTGTCAGCAGCGCGAGTGCGAAGAACCGGGACCCCCGCAACACGACCTCGGCCGGGTTCTCTTCGATCACCAGAACGGCGGAACGGCGGCGTGCCATGCTCAGCACCAGCGCAACGGTCGGGAGCAGGACGACGGCGGCCATCAAGATGGCAGCGATTCGAGCTGAGGTCGAACCGGAGACCCAGAGGACCCAGAGACCGAGTCCGAGACCGACGATCACCAGCGCGATGAGTACGTAGACGCGAAGGACTGACTTCGAGAGGACGGGTGGTGCGGCGAACCGTCCGTCCGGGTTTTCTCGCGCAGCGTCAGTCCCAGAATGTGATGGCATCGCCCACTGCCTCCAGACCGTCGTCGATCTTCTCGCGAGTCTCATCTGAGGCCCGGTTCTTGTTAGACCGGTACATCGTTCGAAAGCGTCGGTCACCCACCCTTTCCGCCAGGAAGCGGCGCATCCTCTCGCCCTCCGACAACATGGCATCTGGGCCGAGGAGCGTGCCGTCGAGGTCGTTGAGGATCAAGGCGCTCAAAGGGTGCCGTTCTTGTCGGTCGTGAATGCGTGGCCGGTCAAAGTGTTGCTCCACATCATCCACGCCCATCATCGGTGATCAAACGCATGGGTCGATCGCCAAAAGTACCCGGTGTCAGCAGGCCGATACGGCGCGCGGCCGGCGTCCGTCGGTCTGCGGCACGAACCCTCATGGCTCATGGGAGGGTATGTCTGTGTACCCGGCGTATCCCACCCTTGGCCACGTGCTTGAGTCCGTCGGCGCCGACCATGAACCGCGGATCCGGTTGGAGGACATCCGCATCATCCGGCACGCGTTCAAGCCGAGCGACCACGCCGCTCTACGTGGGCCCGAGGACCTAACGGAAGAGCGGGTCCTGGCCTACACCCGTGAGCAGGAGATCTCGACGAGAAGATTCCCGGCGGATCCGGAGCGCTATTGGGTGGTCCTGATTGCCGACGGTCAGCGTCGATCACGCCTGTTCTGTGTATACGAGAACCACGGCGAGCTCGTTCCGGAGAGATCGGAGACGACTCGTGTTTTCGACCTACGGCGCACCGACTTCCTCGAGCCCCTGACCGGCCGCCTCGTCGTGGAGTGGAGCAGCCCGCGCAATTGGCATCGACATGCGACGAGCGCGGCCACGCTACCGGTGTTGGAGATCGCCGACCGCGACAAAGTCCCGTTCCCGGGGTTCGACCGTGTCTTGCTCCGCTTCCACGAGCTCCAAGAGATGACGACCGATCACCGTTACGCCGACTGGCGTGCAGCGCTGTCGGAGGTGCAGGGCATCTATCTGATCACAGACTCCTCGACGGGCCGCCAATACGTCGGGAAGGCTGACGGCGGTGAACGAATCCTTGGCCGATGGATGCAGTACGCCCGAGATGGCCATGGTGGCAACCTAGCTCTCCGCGAGCTCGCCACCGCGGTACGGGAGCACGGCGGACCTTTGGGCACCGACCATGCTCGTCACTTCGTGTTCAGTATCCTGCGGGTGTTTGGCCCGTCGACCTCGTCCACAGAGATCGATGCAGCAGAGTCGCACTATAAGAACGCCCTCATGACGCGCGAGTTCGGATTGAACCGAAACTGATCGCGCGGACGAGATCTAAGGCCGTACCTCAAACCAAGTAAGGTCCGAAACGGGCTGTGTGGGTGTGCGTGGCTCGACCCAAAGTGGATCGATGGACGCATCTCAGCAGACGGCGGATGAGGTTGCCGAGCGGCTCTTCGGGTCGCTCCTCGGCACGGTGGAGATCGTCTCGGTGTTCATCGGGGACCGGCTCGGTTGGTATCGGTCGCTGGCGGATGACGGGCCGGCGAGTGCGGCCGAGCTGGCGGAGCGTACGGGGACGCAGGTTCGGTACGCACGGGAGTGGCTCGAGCAGCAGGCGGTGAGTGGGCTGTTGGTGGTCGAGGCTGACGGCCGCCCTGACGAGCGGCGGTTCGCGATTCCGGCCAGTACGGCGGAGGTGATGACCGATCCGACGAGCCTGGCCTATCTGGTGCCCATCGCGCGGATGTTCGGGGCGGTGGGGCCGGTGCTGCCTCGGCTGATGGAGGCGTACCGGAATGGTGGTGGGGTGAGCTGGGACGACCTCGGCGATGACGCTCGGCAGTCGCAGGCGGATGCCAATCGGCCGTGGTACGAGAAGCAGCTCGGGCCGGCGCTGGCCGGTGTTCCCGTCGTCCACGACGCTCTCTCCGCGCCGGGGTGCCGGATTCTCGACGTGGGCTGCGGTGGGGGATGGTCGAGCATCGCCTTGGCTCGTGCCTACCCCGAGGCCACCGTGCTCGGCATCGACATCGACCAGCCCTCGGTCGACATGGCGGTGGCGAACGCGCGGGAGGCTGGGGTCGAGGATCGGGTGCGGTTCCTGTGCCAGGACGCCGCGACTGTTCAGGAGGGGACGGTGGATATGGCGTTCGCGTTCGAGTGCGTGCATGACATGCCGCGGCCGGTCGACGTCCTCAGCGCAGTCAGGAAGACGCTGGCGCCTGGGGGATCCATGGTCGTGATGGACGAGGCTGTGGCGGACAGCTTCGCTCCGGACGGCGATGAGCTGGAGCGGATCATGTACGGGTTCAGTCTGCTGGTGTGTCTTCCGGACGGGCTCTCCTCGCCGCCGAGCGTCGGAACCGGGACGGTGATGCGGCCGTCGACCCTGCAGAGCTACGGCGAGGCGGCGGGCTTCGGCGGGTTCGAGGTGCTGCCGATCGAGGAGTTCGGGTTCTGGCGCTTCTACCGGCTCTCCTGACGACATCCGTCCGATCGGGCTTGTCGCCGCGACGTACCGTGGATCTCCGTCCAGCAGCTTGCCCGAGGCGGCGCCATGAAGTTCACCTCATCCGGGGCCGCCCTCGCGGTCCTTGGCACACTCGCGGTCGGCGGGTGCGGCACAGAGGCCTCGTCGGTGAGCGGCACGTCGTCGGCCTCGCCCTCCGCCACGGCGTCCCCGACCGCTACGGCATCCTCGACCTCCTCTACGTCACCTACGCCCACCGAGACGGCGCCGTTGTCCTCCGACGGAAGGCCGTTGCGTGGCGAGCTGTCCATCCCGAAGATCGGCGTCAACGACCTGGAGGTCGTTCCGTACCGCGGGTGGACCGACGACGCTCCCGGGACGGAGATCCAGAACGGCGGCGTCGCGGCGAGCCCGTTCGGGCCTCGCGGCGGCACCGGCCCGGGCGGGATCGGCAACTACCAGGTGACCGCGCACCGGCTCTCATCGACGCAGGCTTTCCTCAGGCTGCCCGAGCTGAGGCGAGGCGACCGGGTCTCCGTGCGCACCGAGGAGGCGACGTACGTCTATCGCATCACCGCCACCCGGGAGACGTCGTTTCGGTCGGAGGCTTCGCTGCGGGCGCAGCGGGCGCCGGTCCCCGGCAGGCCCGGTGAGGAGCCCACCCGCGCGATGATCACGCTGTCGACCTGCGCCACGCCCGAGGACCACGCCGCCGGCAACTACTGGGCCGACGAGTTCGACAATCCTGAGCACCGTATCGACAAGATCGGGGTGCTCGTCGCAGTGCGATGAGCGACAGGTGGCCGATCACGTGCTCGTACCCCAAATTGGTATCGATCATCTGAGATCCCGTGGTGCCGGGCGCGGCGATCGCTAGCGTCGTGCGCCGTGATGCGAGCTCTCCTCCGTGACCGCCCAGGGCTCGTTGTCGGCGTACTTCTCAGTCTCGGTGGGTTGGTGACCGGCGTCCTGTGGGCGACTCGTGGGGTGTGGTCGTCGGGTGACCTCAGTGGGCTCAACGGGCTGTTCGACTACCCGAGTGCATACCTCGGCGATGTCATCCTGCTGCCGATCGCCGCTGGCGGGCTGATGACGCTCTGCAGCAGCCTCGGGCGCAGTCCGTTGGGGCGGTCTGGCCTGATTGCGGGCACGATCGGTCTCGGTGTCGGACTCACGACGCAGGCGCTCTGGCTTGCCGATCCGAGCCCAGGCCTCAACTGGACCCTGCCGGAGCCGCACCACTTCAACCTTGCCGGCTGGTGGCATTTCGGATATCTCGTGGGTGCATCGGCGATCTTCGCCTGCCTTGGGTGGACGGCCCTGCTGGCCGTACGCGACGCCCTCCGCAGCGGGCGTCAGGAGATGGTGCGGAACTTGGTCGACGGGCCGGGTGCCATCGTCACGCTGGGCAGCCTGCTGGGGTTCGCGCTTCTGGCCGCGAGGGATTCGTCCCCCCGCGAGCTGGCGAGTGCGACCTCGCTGACCGCGATCATCGTCGCCACCGTTGTCGTCGCGCTGGCCGGGTCCTGGGCGATCGGGCGGAGCTGGCGCTGGTTCACGCGATGGTTCGCATGGTCGTTCGGGTGGGCCACCTGGAGCGCGGTGATGGTATTGCTCTGCTTCACAATCCTGCCTGATGCCGCAGACAAGGTCGATCGCGGCTGGGAGCTGGGGCTGGCGACGAGCGTCTTGTTGGCGGTCGCGGCTGGGGTGCTGGCGACGTACGAGGATCGTCCGAACGAGTTCGATGCACGCACCGGCTGGCATCTTGTCGCGGTGGTGATGGTGCTCGGGCCGGCGCTCGCGCTGACCTGGGGCGTCCTCGCAACCTTCGTGCAGACGGAGTCCTACCTTCGGGCGATGCTGATCTGGCTCGCGGCCGGCCCGCTCGCCGGTGGCGTGCTGCGCTGGTTGCGTACAGGCGATGTTGATCTCCGGGCGAACTGGTCGGTGTTGTTCTCGGTGTGGTCATTGGGGGCCGTCACGCTGCTCGCGGCGTCACGGGACTGGGCAGACCTGATGACCGGGCCAGCCGCCGAGATCGGCGTCGTCGGGGTCATCGCGTTCCTGACAGGGGTGCTCTATCCGCCGATCAAGGGCCTGGTCGAGGGACTGTTGCAGGAGGCCCCTGACCCCGACACCCCAACGAAGCCGAATGGTGAGGAGCCGTGGCGGAACGCCGCGGCCGACAAGGGATTCCTCTTCCTCGCGGCGATCACGGCAGCGATGGCACTCGCCTCGCTCGCCTTTTCCACGCTGCTCGCCCGGCAAGAGACCGCGTCCGGGGCCGAGCCGCGCGACGTGACCGGCGTTCTGCTTCTGGCGATTGTCGTCATTCTGATCACCGGTTGCGGCGCCTGGCTACGCCAGCCGGCGGCGGGTCTGGGTGTTCTCCTGTGGCCGTTGGGACTGCTTGCTCTCGGCCCCCTGAGACTGCCGCGGGATGCGCCGGGTGTGCCTGGAAACTCGGCCGCGCTCGTCCTTGTGCTGGTCGTCGCTGCCTCGCTGATCTACGCCGCTTGGACGCTCAACTCGGTCCTCGGAAACGTCGTCCTCCTGCGGGGAGCAGAGATGACGCCGCTCTTCTGGATCGTCTCAGCGTCCTGTGGCCTGAGCTCGGCGGTGACCGGGTACGTCGCCGCGACCGCGGCGCTCGGACCGACCCTGGCCAGCCCGTACCCGTTCTGGGTCGGCCTTCTCTCAGCGCTCTTCTTACTGCTCGTCAACTGCGTCGTCGTCGCAGCCGCGGCGTACGCAGCCGCCCCGGCTGCCGCACATGTGAGTGACCGCGATCCCGATGACTTCAGCTATTCGGTGAGCGCGGGCCTGGTCCAGGACGGGGTGCTGTTCGGATTGCTCTTCCTGATCGCAGCGGTGTTTCCGACGCAGGCCGCGATGTTCTCGACGGCACCCGAGCTGTGGGCCAGGATCGCGACGAGCTTCACCGTCGCGAGCCCGATGCTCACCCTCTTCGTCAGGGTGTTCATTGACTCGACGAAGCTCAACAAGCGCCACGCCAGGAACGTGATCAAGAAGAGTGCCAAGGGCGAGGCATTCAAGTCGGCGACGAACGCCGCGGACACGAACGAGCATCACGCGGTCCGACTGGCTCACTACTGGTACTCCTTGCGTCGGCCCGTCTCGGATCGGGAGAGCAATCACGAACGCGTGGTCCTCCTGCATGCGCACTGTGCGAACCAGAACTTGCTGGCGTACGTCTTCACCGCAGCTACTCTCTTCGGTGCGTTGGTTCTGGTGGGGGAGCGGGAGTAGACCTGGTCACCTGCCGGGTGCCCGCCCCAGCCAACGGCCTCGAGAGCCTGCGCTCCCCGCGCGGCTGACCCCGGAAGGAACGACCATGACGACGACCCTGACCCAGACGGACGGTGTGTACGTCCTCGACATCGGCGACACCGAGAACCGGTTCAGCCCCGACTGGATGACGTCGGTGAACGACGCCCTCGACAAGGTCGTGGCGGCGCCGGCGCCGCTGGTCCTGACCGCGACCGGCAAGTTCTACTCCAACGGCCTCGACCTCGACTGGCTCGGCCAGAACGCCGACCAGTTCGAGCCGTACGTCGCCCGGGTCCAGGCGCTCCTCGCCCGCCTCCTGGTCCTCCCGGTGCCGACGGTGACCGCGATCAACGGGCACGCCTTCGGCGCCGGCGCGATGCTCGCGATGACTCTCGACTGGCGGGTCATGCGCGAGGACCGCGGCTTCTTCTGCTTCCCTGAGGTCGACATCCAGATCCCGTTCACCCCGGGCATGGCCGCCCTGATCCAGGCCAAGCTCACCCCGCGGGCGGCGACCGACTCGATGACCACCGGCCGCCGCTTCCCCGGCCCTGACGCGCTCGCGGCCGGCATCGTCGACGGCACCGCACCCGAGGCCGAGCTGCTCGAGCAGGCCATCGCGCGCGTCGCCCCGCTCGCGGGCAAGCCGGCCGAGACGCTCGGCGCGATCAAGTCCACGATGTACGCGACCGCCGTCGCCGCCCTCACGACCGAGGGCGCCTGAGGGGCGGCCCCGCAATCCGCGTTACCTCGAACTTACGAGCTGACGCGCACTCCGTATTCCAGGGGTAACCAGCCCGAAACACCCGGGCCGAAGGCTTGATGCCATGACCAAGCCCCTTCGCGATGCGCACCGCCACATCGGCCGGCTGCCGGCGTACCCCTTCTACGGGGGTCCCGCGATCAACGCCGACGTGACCGCGCGCGACACCGTGAAGGAGCTGGTGGCCGACCTCGATGCCGACCGGATCGAGCGCGCGCTGGTGCTGCCGAACTACGGCGTGCCCGACCCGGACGCCGCCTTCGACCTCAACCACCTGGCCATCGAGGCCGCGCAGAGCGACGACCGGATCCGGTGCGGCCTGTGGGTCTCGCCGAAGCCGACCGACTCCGCCCGCAACGACGCCGCCCTCGCCCTCGCCGGCGAGGACGGCGTGGCCGCCCTCAAGACCAGCTTCCTGCTCGGCGGCCACCCCACCGACCCGGACTGCCTCGAGCAGCTCGACAAGGTCTTCGCCACCGCGCGCGAGCACGACCTGACCGTGCACGTGCACACCTCGCCCGGCGCCGCCTCCGACGTCGACCAGATCGGCACGCTCGTGGAGCGCTATGCCCGGGACGTACGTCTCCATCTCGTGCACCTCGGCGGCGGGATGAGCGGCCACATGAAGCTCATCGGCGGCCGGCTCTTCGACTGGATCGAGGCCGGGATGCAGGTCTACACCGACACCAGCTGGGCGATCGGCTTCGCGCCGATCTGGCTGGTCCAGGAGATCGAGCGCCGCGGCGTCGGGCACGACCGCATCCTCTTCGCCACCGACGCCCCGTGGGGCGACTTCGCTGGCGAGCACGCCCGTCTCTCCGCCGCGGCCGGCGACGGCGAGCTCGCCGACGCCTTCTTCCACCACAACTTCTCAGCCCTCTACGGCTGAGACCGGCAGCTCCACTGCCGGCCACTCGTCAAGGACGACGAGCCCGCTCCCATCCCGCACCGCTCATCCGACCTCTCTGGAGACCCTCGTGACCACTGACACCGCTGACATCGACGCCCAGATCGCCGAGAACATGGCCAAGTCGCTCGGCGAGATCCCGCACCCCTCGTCGCAGCCGGGCACCAACATCTACGGCTCGACCAAGATCTTCCCCGACTACCAGGCCGAGGAGGGGGAGACCTACTTCACCCTCGTCCACGGCATCCCGCACGAGTCCTCGGTCAGCTTCGTCGCCGTCCTGCAGGCCACGCGCGCGCTGCGGAAAGGCTTCGAGTCGGCCATCTACTTCTACGGCCCGGGCACGCTCGCCTGCATGGCCTCGCGCGGCTTCCCGACCATGGGTGACGCCGGCTTCCCCGGCGAGCTCAACACCAACGGCGCCATCGAGACGTTCATCAAGGAGGGCGGCACGGTCTTCTGCTGCCGCTTCGGGATGGGCCTCCACGGCCTGCGCGAGGAGGACCTGATCGAGGGCGTCGTGCCCTCGCACCCGCTCGACGTGCAGGACGCGCTGATCCACTACGCCCGCAAGGGCGCCATCATCAACTCGACCTACAACCTCTGAGGGACCGGCCATGACCTCGCCGATCTCGTCCAGCACCCGCGTCGACGTCGCCATCCAGGGGATCCGCCTGCTCGACGCCCCCGTCGCCCGCCGCTCGGGCGCCGGACCGAGCGACGACGGCCACGTCCTCCTGGACGGGGTCGGCGCGGCCATCCCGCTCAACCCCCGCAGCCCCTATTCCGTACGCGGCGGCAAGCTGCTCCTCGACGGCGCCGACACCGGTCTCGGGGTCGAGGCCGTCGCCCGGCCGCGCTTCTACGACCTGACCACCGCAGACGGCGTCGGCTACGACAAGATCGCCCGCCTGCACTCGGCCAACGTGCTCGCCACGACGGTCGTGCAGACCTGCGCCCGCTATGCGGAGGAGGAGCGATGCCGCTTCTGCGCGATCGAGGAGTCACTGCGCCAGGGCTCCACGGTCGCGGTCAAGCAGCCCGCCCAGCTCGCCGAGGTCGCCAAGGCGGCCGTCGAGCTCGACGGGGTCACCCAGATGGTGATGACCACGGGTACCTCCCGGGGACGCGACCGCGGGGCGACCCATCTGGCGCGCTGCGTACGCGCGGTGCACGAGGCGGTCCCCGACCTGCCCATCCAGGTGCAGTGCGAGCCGCCGGGTGACCTCGCCTCGATCCAGGAGCTCTACGACGCCGGCGCCCGCTCGATCGGCATCCACGTCGAGTCGCTCGACGACGCGGCCCGGCTGCGCTGGATGCCGGGCAAGGGCTCGGTGCCCATGAGTGAGTATCGTGCTGCGTGGGCGGAGGCGGTCCGCGTCTTCGGCTGGAACCAGGTCTCGACCTATATCTTGGTCGGCCTCGGCGAGGATCCCGACGAGCTGGTCGCGGGCTGCGAGGAGCTCATCGCGATGGGCGTCTACCCGTTCGTGGTGCCCTACCGCCCGCTGGACGGCACCCTCGCCAAGGACGTCGACGCCGTCCCCGCGCCACCGCACGCCGACGTCTACCGGGTCACCTCGCGCGTCGCCGCGCTCCTGCGCCGGGCCGGGATGGCCGGCGCCGACCAGGCCGCCGGCTGCGCGTCGTGCGGTGCCTGCTCGGCACTGGGAGCCTGCGGGGAGGAGTCGGCATGACCGAGCTGCTCGACGACGTCATCCTGGCCGGTGGGGTGCGCCGGGCGCCGAGCCTGGTGGGCTACCGCGTGGTCCGCGCCGAGACCGCGGCCGATCGGGAGGCCTACCTCCGCCTGCGCCGCGAGGTCTTCGTCACCGAGCAGGGCCTCTTCGCCGGCTCCGACCTCGACGACGTCGACGAGGACCCGCGCCGGATCGTGCTGCTCGCCCGGGCTGACGACGGCGAGGTCCTGGGCGGCGTACGCCTCCACCCGGCGCAGCCGGACGCACCTGACGTGGGTTGGTGGCGCGGGAGCCGGCTGGCGGTCAAGGCCGACGCCCGCCAGCTGCTCGGCGTCGGCGCGGCGCTGGTCCGGGCGGCCTGCGCGGCGGCCGAGCAGGCCGGTGCGCTTCGCTTCGACGCCACCGTCCAGGCCCGCAACGAGGGACTCTTCCGGCGGCTGGGCTGGGTCCCGCGCGAGCGGATCCACCTCCACGACATGACCCATGTGGTCATGGAGTGGCCGGTGGAACGCATCCGGCAGCTCTCCGAGGCCACCAAGTCGCCCCTCGGCGACCTGATCGGTGCCCTCGTCGGGCGGTCGACCCCCGGGTTCCGGGGTGACGACGGCGCCCCCGTCCCCGGCAGCGACCTGGTCGCCGCCTGCGACGCGATCCTGCCCTCGATGGTGGAGCGCGACCCCGAGTGGGCCGGCTGGTGCGCGGTCCTCGTCAACGTCAACGACCTCTCCGCGATGGGCGCGGCGCCGGTCGGCCTGCTCGACGCCATCGGCGCCCGGGACGCCTCCTTCGCCCGCCGGATCGTGCGCGGGCTGGCCGAGGCGGCGCAGGCGTGGGGCGTACCCGTCCTCGGTGGGCACACCCAGCTCGGCGTCCCGGCCGCGCTCTCGGTCACCGCCCTCGGGCGCGCGGAACGCCCGGTTCCGGGCGGCGGGGGAGCACCCGGCCACCGGCTGCGCCTGAGCGCGGACCTCGGCGGAGGGTGGCGGCCCGGCTACCAGGGTCGGCAGTGGGACTCGTCCTCGCACCGCACCTCGGCCGAGCTGCGGGCGCTGTCCGGAGTCGTGCCCGCACTGGCCCCGACGGCCGCCAAGGACGTCAGCATGGCCGGCCTGATCGGCACCGCCGGCATGCTGGCCGAGGCCAGCGGCTGTCGCGCGATCATCGACGTCGCCGCCGTCCCCACCCCTGAGGCAGCCGCGACCGCGGACTGGTTCACCTGCTTCCCGGGCTTCGCGATGCTCACGGCCGAGGAACCCGGCCGCGCCGCGACACCGGCCGGCCTGCCCGGCTTCGTCTCCTCCGCCGTCTGCGGCGAGCTCGTCGCGGGCACCGGCGTCGGCCTGCGCTGGCCGGACGGGACCGTCACCGACGCCATCGACCACACCGTCACCGGACTAGGACCTGCGACATGACCACCACCGACACCCACCGCGGCAGCGCCGTCGCGGCCGTCTGCGCCGGCTTCGGCCGCGACGTGGACGAGAACCTCGCCCAGATCGGCGCCCTCATCGACGACGCCCGCCAGGCAGGCGTCGGCCTGCTCGCCCTTCCCGAGGCCTGTCTCGGCGGCTACCTCTCCGTCCTCGGCGCCGGGCGCGACGGCAACCACGACGAGGCGCCCGACGACCTCCCGCCGGTGATGGACATCGACGGGCCCGAGCTCGCGCGGGTCGCCGCGCTGGCCGGAGACATGACCGTGGTCGTCGGCCTGTGCGAGTCCGACGGCGCCGACCGCTACAACACGGCCGCCGTCGTCACCGGCGACGGCGTGCTGGGTGCCCACCGCAAGGTGCACCAGCCGCTGGGGGAGAACCTCTACTACGCGGCCGGCGACGGGTTCGGCTGCGTCGATACGCCGGCCGGCCGGATCGGCACCCTGATCTGCTACGACAAGGCGTTCCCCGAGGGAGCCCGCGCGCTCGCCGTCGACGGCGCCGAGGTCATCGCCTGCATCTCCGCCTGGCCGGCCTCCCGCACCGCCACCAGCGCCTCGATCGAGGACGACCGGTGGACGAAGCGGTTCAACCTCTTCGACGCCGCCAGGGCACTCGAGAACCAGGTCGTCTGGCTCGCCTCCAACCAGCACGGGACCTTCGGCAAGCTCCGCTTCGTCGCCAACGCGAAGGTGGTCGGTCCGGGCGGAGACGTCCTGGCGACCACCGGCGTCGACGCCGGCATGGCCGTGGCCGAGCTGGACGTGCCCAGCGCCCTGGCGACGGCCCGCCGGGCGATGTTCCATCTGCGCGACCGCCGGCCCGAGGCGTACCCCTCCGCGCTGGCGACCGCCGAGCCGTTCAGCCCGGTGGGTGAGGGGCATGCCTGAGATGACCTTCACCGTGCGCTGGCCCGACGGGCGGGTCGAGGACTGCTACTCACCCTCGCTGGTGATGCACGACCACCTCGCGGTCGGCGGGACGTACGCCGTCGACGACTTCCTCGACCGCAGCCTCACCGCTCTGGCGACCGCCTCCGAGCGGGTCCGCGCGAAGTTCGGCTTCGCCTGCACCAGCGCGATGGCGACGGCCGATCAGCTGCGCGCCTCGGCAGCTGCGTACGAGTTCGGCCAGTACGTCACCGTCCTCGCGATGCACCCGCCCCTGCCCGCCACCTCGACACCCCGGGAGATCCGATGACCACCCACCGCACCACCGTCGCGATCGTCGGCGGCGGGCAGGCAGGCCTGGCCGCCAGCTGGTTCCTCGTCCGCGACGGCGTGGACCACGTCGTCCTCGAGGCGGGCACCGCCGGCCACGAGTGGGCCGAGACCCGCTGGGACAACTTCACCCTGGTGACGCCCAACTGGCACTGCCGCCTGCCCGGCTACGAGTACGCCGGGCCCGACCCGGACGGCTTCATGACCCGCGACGAGGTGGTGAGGTGGCTCGCCGGCTACGCGCCGAGCTTCGGCCCGCCGCTGCGCGAGCACACCCGGGTGACCTCGCTGACCCAGCGCGCCGACGGCGGGTTCCTGGTCGAGGCCGAGGGACCCGAGGGCGCCGAGGCCTGGGAGGTCGAGCAGGTCGTGGTCGCGACCGGCGGCTACCACGTACCGGTCGTGCCGGCCTGGGCGCCCGCGCTCGACCCCGCCGTCGACCAGCTGCACTCGGCCGACTACAAGAGCGCCTCGCGGCTTCGCCCCGGCGGCGTGCTGGTGGTCGGCTCGGGGCAGTCCGGTGCGCAGATCGCCGAGGACCTGCACCTGGAGGGACGCCAGGTGCACCTCGCGATCGGCGACGCGCCCCGGGTCGCCCGGTTCCACCGCGGGCGTGACTGCATGACCTGGCTCGCCGAGATGGGGCTCTACGACACCCCGGTCGCCAGCTACCCGGGCGGGCCGGCCGCTCGCGAGAAGACCAACCACTACGTCACCGGCCGCGACGGCGGGCGGGACATCGACCTGCGCCAGTTCGCCGCCGAGGGCATGCGGCTCTACGGGCGGCTCGAGTCCGGGGCGGGCACCGATCTCGCGATCGCACCGACGCTGCGCGACGCCCTCGACTCCGCCGACGACGTCTACCGCTCGATCTGCCGCGACATCGACGCCTACATCGAGACGCAGGGTCTCGACGTCGTGCCGGCCGAGGCGTACCGGCCGGTCTGGGAGCCCGAGGCCGAACCGACCCGCCTCGACCTCGCCGAGGCGGGCATCACGACGGTGATCTGGGCGATCGGCTACCGGCCCGACTACCGCTGGGTCCGCGCCGGCGTCTTCGACGGGAGCGGGCGGCCGACCCACACCCGGGGCGTGACCGGCGTCGCCGGGCTCTACTTCCTCGGTCTGCCCTGGCTGCACACCTGGGGCTCCGGCCGCTTCCTCGGCGTCGCCGCGGATGCGGAATACGTCACCGGTGAGATCACCGGTCGAACGGGCCGGACCGGTCCGGCCACCGAGCCCGCCGCCGACCTGGCGCGGCGGCGGTCCCCGGCGCCGTTGGACGCCTCGGCGGTGGCCTGAGGGAGATCCCGGGCCGGAACGATGACGACGGATAGGTTGAGAACCATGTCGAACGTGCGTATCGGGGCGGTTGCGGCCCACTTCGGGCGCGACCTGACCCGCGCGGTCGCCAAGCTCGAAGGGATCGTCGAGGACGCCCGCCGCAACGGGGTCGGCCTGCTGGTCCTCCCGGACGCGACCCTCGGCGGCTACCTCTCCGACCTGCGTCATCCCGACCCGCTCGCGCTCCCGCCCGCACTCACCGAGGACTCCTTCGAGCTGGCCCGGGTGATCGCGATGGCCGGCGAGATGGTCGTCTGCCTCGGCTACGCCGAGGAGGTCGTCGCCGACGGCCAGGCGCGGCTCTACAACTCCGCCGTCTGCCTCAGCGGCGACGGGATCCTCGGGCGCCACCGCAAGGTGCACCAGCCCGCCGGCGAGTCGCTGGTCTACGCGGCGGGGGAGAGCTTCGCGGCCTTCGACACCCCGGTCGGGCGGCTCGGGATGCTCATCGACTACGACAAGACCTTCCCGGAGGCGGCCCGCACGCTCGCCCTCGACGGCGCCTCGGTGATCGCGTGCCTCTCGGCCTGGCCGGCGTCGGTCACCGACCGCGCCTCGCGGCTCCCTCAGGACCGCCAGTCCCGGCTCTTCGACCTTTACGACCAGGCCCGGGCGGCCGAGAACCAGGTCGTCTGGGTCTCCTCCAACCAGACCGGGGTGATGGGCGGGCTGCGGTTCCTCGGGCAGGCCAAGGTCGTCGGTCCCGGTGGCGAGATCCTCGCGCGCACCACCTCCAAGGGCGGCCTCGCCGTCGCGGAGATCGACGTCGAGGCGGAGATCGCCCGGTCCCGCCGGGTCCTCCACCACCTCAAGGAGCTGACCCCGACGGCCTACCAGCTCCCGGGATCCCCGCAGTGAGGATCGCGCTGCTCACCTACTCCACCCGGCCGCGCGGCGGCGTCGTGCACACGCTGGCGCTCGCCGAGGCACTGGCTGCGCTCGGCGAGGACGTCCACGTGTGGACCCTCGGCCGCCACGGCGACACGGAGTTCTTCCGCCCGGTCGATCCGGCCGTCACCGTCCACGCCGTGCCGTTCGAGGCACGTGAGGAGGAGTCGGCGGGGGAGCGGATCGTGCGCTCCATCGCCGTGCTGCGGACCGCGTTCGAGCGGGAGCGGGACGGCTACGACATCGTGCACGCCCAGGACTGCATCAGCGCCAACGCCGCGCTTCCGTGCGTCCGCACGATCCACCATCTCGACCACTTCACCACCCCGCAGCTCGCCGCCTGCCACGAGAAGGCCGTCGTCGAGCCGTACGCCCGGATCTGCGTGTCCCGGTCGGTGGCCGACGAGGTCGCGGCCGGATGGGGGTTCACCCCGGAGGTCATCCCCAACGGCGTCGACGCGGCCCGGTTCGCGGCCGGAGCCGACGACCACGCCGGGCGTGCGGTGTGGCGGGACCGCCTCGGCGGCTACGTCCTCGCGCTCGGCGGGATCGAGCCGCGCAAGGGGTCGCTCGACCTGCTCGAGGCGTACGCCGAGCTGCGCGACTCCGACCCCCGCCACCAGGACCTCACGCTGGTCTTCGGCGGCGGTGAGACCCTCTTCGACTACCGCGACTACCGGGCCGCCTTCGACGCCCGGGCCCGTGAGCTGGGCGTGCCGGTCGTCGTCACCGGGGTGATCGCCGAGGACGAGCTGCCTTCCCTGGTGGCCGAGGCCCGCGCACTGGCGATGGTCTCGACCAAGGAGGGCTTCGGGCTCGCCGCCCTGGAGGCGCTCGCCGCCGGCGTACCCGTCGTGGCCCGCGACCTGCCGGTGCTGCGGGAGGTCTTTGCCGAGACCGTCGCCTATGCCACCTCGCCGGCGGAGATCGCCGTAGCGCTGGGCAAGGTGCTGGACACGCCGCCCGAGCCGGCGGCGGGGCGCGAGCTCGCCGCCGGCTACACCTGGGAGCGCGCCGCGCGGGCCCACCAGATCTTCTACGGGCACACTCTCCGCACCCTGTCAGGCGGGTGAGGTCGGCCCGGCCTCGTCCAGCCCCCGACGCTGGTGCATGCGACCCTCCGCGTCGAGCTCGACGACCGTGTCGATGCCGATCCGCTCCAGGAACCCGAAGTCGTGGCTGACCACGAGCAACGCGCCGCGGTAGGCGTCGAGCGCCTCGGCGAGCTGCTCGACGCTGGTGATGTCGAGGTTGTTCGTCGGCTCGTCGAGGATCAGCAGCTGCGCGGGCGGGTCGGCCAGGAGCAGACGGGCGAGGGAGACGCGGAAGCGCTCGCCGCCCGAGAGCGTACGCACCGGGCGGTCCACGCTGGCGCCGCGCAGGAGCAGGCGGGCGAGCTGGTTGCGGATGGTGCCCGAAGGTGTCTCCGGTGCGACGGCGCGGACGTTCTCCATCGCGCTGGCCTCCTCGTCGAGGCCGTCGAGGCGCTGGGGGAGGAGGCCCACCTGGTCGGTGAGGAGACGACCGTGCGGCCGGCCGGCCACCGGGTCGGATCCCTGCACGAGATGAGCGAGCAGGGTCGACTTGCCGGAGCCGTTCGCGCCGACCAGTGCCACCCGCTCCGGCCCCTGGACCACGACCGTCCGACCCTCGTCCTCGAGCTCCGCGATCCGCCGGCCGCGGGGCACGCCGGGGTCGGGGAGGGTGAGGTGGATGTGCTCCTCGCTGCGTACGCGGGCACCGGCTGCGTCCACGGCGGCCTGGGCGGCCTTGACCTTGTCGTCCAGCGTCGAGCGCAGGGAGCCTGCGGACGCCTGGGCCTTGCTGGCCCGGTTGCCGGCGAGGATCTTCGGGATCCCGCCGTCCTTCTGGGTCTTCTTCGCGGTCCGCTCACGGCGGGCGAGCTTCGTCTCCGCCTCGATCCGCTGCCGCTTCTCGACCTTGAGCGCCTGCTGCGCTGACCGAGCGGTCTGGAGAGCGGCCGCCTGCTCCTGCTCCTGGTGCTCCTTCCACGCGCTGTAGGGTCCGCCGAACGTGCTCAGCGTCCCGGCGTACAGCTCGGTCGTGCTGTCCATGTGCTCGAGCAGCTCGAGGTCGTGGCTGACGATCACGAGCGTCCCCGGCCACTGGTCGACGAACTCGGCGAGCCTGGCGCGGGTGGCCCGGTCCAGGTTGTTCGTGGGCTCGTCGAGCAGCGTGATCGGAGTGCGGCGGATCCGCAGGCCGGTGATCGCGATCAGCATGCCCTCCCCGCCGGAGATCTCGGCGACGCGGCGGTCGAGATCGGCGGCAGAGAAGCCGATCTGGTCCAGGGCCTCGTCGGCCCGGGACTCGATGTCCCAGTCGTCGCCGATCGTGTCGAAGTGGCGCTGATCGACCTCGCCGGACTCGATGGCCCGGATCGCGGTGAGGGTGGCGTCGATGCCAAGCAGCTCGGCGATCGTGGTCTCCCGCCGGAGGGTGAGCGTCTGCGGCAGGTAGCCGACCTCGCCGCCGGTGTCGATCTGCCCCGAGCTCGGGGACAGCTCGCCGGCGATGAGACGGAGCAGGGTGGACTTGCCGGTGCCGTTGCGACCGATCAGGCCGGTCCGGTCGGTGCCGAAGGTGCCGTTGACCTGGTCGAGCGCGACGGTGCCGTCGGGCCACTCGAACGTGAGGTCGCGCAGGGTGATGGCTGATGGGGTGGACATTCGCGGTGGGTTCTCTTTCTCATCCGTCGAGCGCCACGAGGGCGCGACGGGATCGGTGACAAGTCGATGGCGAATGCACCGCGAGGTCGACCGAGGGGTCGTGATCGCGCGTCCGCGGAGGCGGACGTGCCGGCATGCCGACGCGAGCGCGTCAGGCGAGAGCCACCGGCAGTGCGGTGGCTAGAACTTGTCCACCTCGATCAGTCCCACGCCCCCAACGCTATCAGGCCAGGCCGGGTTGACAGGCGACGGTGACGCCCCTCACACTCATCGCCATGAACCTGTCTGACAGGCAAACAGTCAAACCGATTCGGCGTGCCAGCGCCATGGACCTCGTCCTCGCCGAGCTGCGCTCGGAGATCGAGTCCGGCACCTTCCCGGTGGGCACCCGGCTGCCGTCCGAGGCGACCCTGGTCCGCGATTTCGGGGTCAGCCGCCCGGTCGTCCGGGAGGCCCTACGAGCGCTGCAGGCGCTCGGCATGACGGAGTCCCAGTCGGGGCGAGGCACGTTCGTCGTCTCCGACCGGGCCGCCGACAACCCGACGTTCGGCAGCTACTCCGCACGTGACCTGGTCGAGGCACGCCGACATGTCGAGGTGCCGGCGGCCGGCTACGCCGCGGCCCGGCACAGCGGCGACGACCTCGACGAGATGCGCAGCCTGCTCGAGCGGATGGAGCGCGAGGAGGACGGTGCGGTCTGGGTCGCCCTCGACTCGCTGTTCCACATCGCCATCGCCCGCGCCTCGGCCAACCCCGTCTTCGGAAAGGTGATCGAGGAGATCCGCGAGGCCCTCGCCACCCAGTCCGCGCTGCTCAACAAGCTCGACGACACGCGGCGTACGGCCTCCGACGCCGAGCACCGCCTGATCGTCGACGCCATCGCCTCGGGCTCCTCGGAGACCGCCGAGGCGGCCATGCGTGCCCACCTCGAGCACGTCGACGGCGCGCTCGGAGACATCGTCCGCGACCCCACCACCGACAGGAACACCGACCGATGACACTGCCATCCTCCACTGGCACCGAAGCAACACCTCAGATCACCGACGCCGGCGACGACGGCTACGGAAAGTCGCTGACGCCGCGCCACATCACGATGATCGCGATCGGGGGTGCCATCGGCACCGGCCTGTTCCTCGGCGCGGGCGGGCGGCTGGCCAGCGCAGGTCCCTCCCTCGCCATCGCGTACGCCGCGTGCGGGCTCGTCGCGTTCATCGTGGTGCGCTGCCTCGGTGAGCTGATCCTCTACCGTCCCTCGTCGGGAGCCTTCGTCTCCTACGCCCGCGAGTTCCTCGGCGAGAAGGGCGCCTACACCGCCGGCTGGATGTACTTCCTGAACTGGTCGACCACCGGCATCGCGGACATCACCGCGATCGCGCTCTACGCCCACTACTGGTCGTTCTTCGCGCCGGTCCCGCAATGGGTGCTCGCCCTGGGCGCCCTGGTGATCGTGCTGACCCTCAACCTGCTCTCGGTCCGCCTGTTCGGGGAGATGGAGTTCTGGTTCGCACTCGTCAAGGTGGCCACCCTGGTGGTCTTCATGGCGATCGCGATCGTGCTCATCGTGACCCGGCACCCGATCGACGGCACCACCCCCGGACCGCAGCTGATCCTCGACCACGGCGGCATGTTCCCCTCCGGCGTGCTCCCGATGGTCCTGGTCATCCAGGGCGTCATCTTCGCCTACGCGTCCATCGAGCTGGTCGGCGTCGCCGCCGGCGAGACCGCGGACCCGCGCCGCGTCATGCCCCGGGCCATCAACACCATCATCTGGCGCATCGGGATCTTCTACGTCGGCTCGGTCGTCCTGCTCGCGATGCTGCTGCCGTGGTCGGCCTACTCGGCCGACGAGAGCCCGTTCGTGACCGTGCTGTCGCGGGTCGGCGTGCCCGGTGCGGGCGACGTGATGAACCTGGTGGTCCTCACCGCCGCGATGTCGAGCCTCAACTCCGGCCTCTACTCCACCGGCCGGATCCTGCGCTCGCTCGCCGCCGCCGGCACCGCGCCCCGCTTCGCCGCCTCGATGAACCGTCACAAGGTGCCGTACGGCGGGATCCTGATGACCGCTGCGGTCTGCGTCCTCGGTGTCGGGCTCAACTACGTCGTGCCCGCCCAGGCGTTCGAGATCGTCCTCAACCTGGCCTCGGTCGGCATCATCGCGACCTGGGCGATCATCCTGATCAGCCACACGATCTTCGTCCGCCGCACTCGCGCCGGAGAGCTCGAGCGTCCGGCGTTCCGGGTGCCGCGGTCGCCGGTGCCGCAGTTCATCGCGCTGGCGTTCCTCGCCCTCGTCCTGATCCTGATGTTCTTCGACCACGTCGGCCGGATCACCCTGCTCGCGATGCCGGTGCTGCTGGTCGCGCTGGTCGGCGGCTGGTTCCTCGTCCGCGACCGTATCGACACCTCCGCGATGGAGGTGTGATGAGCCTGCCCCACCTCGTGACACCGGTCGCCGACGCGGCTCCGATGCGAGTGCCGGCCCACCAGCCTCTGGTCGAGGTCTGGCGCGGCGAGATGGTCGAAGGCGTGCACCACGGCTCGGCCGTCCTCCTCGACCCCGAGGGCCGGGTACGCCTGGCCGTCGGTGACATCGAGGCCGCGTTCTACCCGCGCTCGGCGGCCAAGCCGATGCAGGCGGTGGCGATGGTGCGCGCCGGGCTCGACGTCGGCGACGACCTGCTCGCGCTCGCCGCGGCCAGCCACTCCGGCGAGGTGGTCCACCAGACCGGAGCCCGCCGGCTGCTGGCCTCCGCCGGCCTCGGCGAGGACGCCCTGCAGAACCCGCCGGACCTGCCCTACGACCCGGTCGAGCGCGAGGCCTGGCTGCGCGCCGACGGGCAGCGCAGCCGGCTCGCGCACAACTGCTCGGGCAAGCACGCCGCGATGGTCGCGACCTGCGCCGCCGCGGGGTGGGCGCACGATCGCTACCTCGATCCCGCGCACCCGCTCCAGGAGGTCATCCGAGCCACCGTCGAGGAGCTCACCGGGCAGCGGGTCGCGACGGTGACCGCCGACGGCTGCGGCACCCCGCTGTTCGGGATCTCGCTGCACGGCCTCGCGCGCGCCGCCCGGAGCCTCGTGCTCGCCCCCGAGGGCAGCGCGGAGCACCGGGTCGCCGCGGCGATGCGCCGCCACCCCGAGATGGTCGCCGGCCACCGCCGCGACGTCACCGCCCTGATGCAGGCCGTGCCCGGCCTGCTGGCCAAGGACGGCTTCGAAGGCGTCCAGATCGCCGCCCTGCCCGACGGCACCAGCCTCGCGCTCAAGGTCGCCGACGGCGCCGATCGGGCCC
The DNA here is from genome assembly GCF_015752315.1 of Nocardioides luteus. Classification (NCBI taxonomy): domain Bacteria; kingdom Bacillati; phylum Actinomycetota; class Actinomycetes; order Propionibacteriales; family Nocardioidaceae; genus Nocardioides; species Nocardioides luteus. The sequence continues at coordinate 3,006,992 of NZ_JADOVJ010000001.1, read as the reverse complement.
GCCTGCCCGCGCTGCTCGCCCTGCTGGCCGCGGGCGGCGTCGACCCCGACGTGCTCGCCCCGTTCGCGCCCGCCGCGCTGCGCCCGGCCGCCGCGCTCACCCCGACCGCTCTCGACCCGACGGAGAAGCCATGACCCCACCGACCCGGCGCGAGCACGACCTGCTCGGCGATCTCGACGTCCCCGCGGAGGCGTACTGGGGCGTCCACACCGCCCGCGCCCGCGCGAACTTCCCCATCACCGGCACCACGATCGGCACCTACCCGCACCTGGTGAACGCGCTCAGCGCCGTCAAGGAGGCCGCCGCGCTCGCCAACCTCGAGCTCGGCCTCCTCGACCCCGAACGTGCCGGGGCGATCGCGTCCGCGTGCCAGGAGATCCGCACCGGGAAGCTGCACGACCAGTTCGTCGTCGACGTCATCCAGGGTGGCGCCGGCACCTCGACCAACATGAACGCCAACGAGGTCATCGCCAACCGGGCCCTCGAGCTGCTCGGCCACGAGAAGGGCAGCTACGGCCACCTCCACCCCAACGAGCACGTCAACCTCAGCCAGTCGACCAACGACGCCTATCCCACCGCCGTCAACATCGCGACCATCATCGCGGTCGGCGCGCTCGCCGACGCCATGCGCGTCCTCGAGGACGCCTTCGCCGCGAAGGCCGAGGAGTTCGCCGGCATCCTCAAGATGGGACGTACGCAGCTCCAGGACGCCGTGCCGATGACCGTCGGCCAGGAGTTCCGCACCTACGCGGTGATGCTGGGGGAGGACCGGCTCCGGCTGCAGGAGGCCGTCACCCTGCTGCACGAGATCAACCTGGGCGCGACCGCGATCGGCACCGGGCTCAACGCGCCCGCGGGCTATGCCGAGATCGCCCGTCGTCACCTCGCCGAGATCACCGGCCTGCCGCTGATCACCGCGCCGGACCTGATCGAGGCGACCCAGGACTGCGGGGCGTTCGTCCACCTCTCCGGCGTGCTCAAGCGGGTCGCGGTCAAGGTATCCAAGACCTGCAACGACCTGCGGCTGCTCTCCTCCGGGCCGCGAGCCGGGCTCGGTGAGATCAACCTGCCGCCGGTCCAGGCCGGGTCCTCGATCATGCCGGGCAAGGTCAACCCGGTCATCCCGGAGGTCGTCAACCAGGTCGCGTTCGAGGTGATCGGCAACGACGTCACCGTCACCATGGCCGCCGAGGCGGGCCAGCTCCAGCTCAACGCCTTCGAGCCGGTCATCCTGCACTCCCTGGTCGCCAGCATCACCCACCTGGCCGCCGCGTGCCGCGTGCTCGCCGAGCGCTGCGTACGTGGCATCACGGTCAACGCAGAGCTGACCCGTGCCCAGGTCGAGCGCTCCATCGGGCTCGTCACCGCGCTCAACCCGGAGATCGGGTACGTCGCCGCGACCGAGATCGCCCGCGAGGCGCTCCGCAGCGGTCGTGGCGTCGCCGAGCTGATCCTCGAGCGCAACCTGATCTCGCCGGAGCGGCTCGCGCACCTGCTCCGGCCGGAGCAGCTCGCCCAGCCCGGGACGGTCGACCCGGCCGACCCGGGACAGTTGGTGACGTGAGTCACAGCAAACCATTGCCCTCACTGCCCTCTGTGCCCTAAAGTTCCAGGGGGCAGAAGGAAGATTCCGCGATACGAAATCGAGGGAACGATGGGCCTGACACCTCTGGAGACTCTGATCCGGCGGGCGCGGGCGCTCCTCCCCGAGGACGGCGTGATCACCGACCACGCCAGGCTGCGGACGTACGAGTGCGACGGGCTGGCCCACTACCGGGTCACCCCGGCGCTCGTGGTGATCCCGGAGACCGCCGAGCAGCTCGCCGCGATCGTCCGGTGCTGTGCCGAGCTGCAGATCCCGTACGTCGCCCGCGGCTCCGGCACGGGGCTCTCCGGCGGCAGCCTGCCGCACGCCGAGGGTGTCTTGGTGGTCACCTCGCGGCTGCGGGCCATCAAGGAGGTCCGGCGCGAGGACCAGCGCGCCGTCGTCGAGCCCGGCGTCATCAACCTCGACGTCACCCGGGCGGCGACCCCGGAGGGCTACTACTACGCGCCGGACCCCTCCAGCCAGCAGGTCTGCTCGATCGGCGGCAACGTCGCCGAGAACTCCGGCGGTGCCCACTGCCTCAAGTACGGCTTCACGACCAACCACGTGCTCGCCGCCGAGTTCGTGGCCGCCGACGGCGACCGCGTACGCCTCGGCGGGGATGCTCCCGACAGTCCCGGCTACGACCTGCTCGGCGCCGTCGTCGGCTCGGAGGGCACCCTCGGGATCGTCACCGAGGTGACGGTGCGGTTGGTGCGCCTGCCGGAGAAGGTGGTCACTCTGCTGGTGGGCTTCGACTCCACCGACCGGGCCGGTGCCGCGGTGTCCGCGATCATCGCGGCCGGCATCGTGCCGGCGGCGATCGAGATGATGGACGCGCTCGCGATCGAGGCCGCCGAGGCCGCGGTGCACTGCAACTATCCCGACGGCGCGGGCGCGGTGCTGGTCATCGAGCTGGACGGTCCGGCCGCCGAGGTGGACGCGGAGTACGCCGACGTGGTCCGGTTCTGCGAGGAGACCGGCGCTTTCGAGATCCGCACCGCGAAGACCGCCGAGGAGCGGTTCCTGATCTGGAAGGGTCGCAAGTCCGCCTTCGCCGCCGTCGGCCGGATCAGCCCCGACTACATCGTGCAGGACGGCGTCATCCCGCGGACCGCCCTGCCCGAGGTGCTGCGGGCGATCGCGGAGCTCTCCGAGCGCTCCGGCGTACGCGTCGCCAACGTCTTCCATGCAGGCGACGGCAACCTGCATCCGCTGGTGCTCTTCGACGACGCCGTCCCCGGCGCCGGGGACGCCGCCGAGGAGGTCAGCCGCGGGATCCTCGACCTCTGCCTGCAGCACGGCGGCTCGATCACCGGCGAGCACGGCGTCGGCGCCGACAAGGCGGGCCACATGCCGAAGATGTACGCCGCTGACGACCTCGACACCATGCAGCTCGTCCGGTGCGCCTTCGACCCGGACCGGATCTCCAACCCGGGCAAGATCTTCCCGACCCCACGCCTGTGCGGAGAGCGCCCGGGCCGGCGTCAGGGCGCGCACCCGCTGCAGCAGGCCGGCGTCGCGGAGGTCTTCTGATGAGCGATTCCATCGCCGGTCGAGCCGCGAGCGAAGCGAGCGTGTCGAGACCAACACGGTCCATCTCCGGCGTACGCCCCGGCCGCATCGAGCGCCCGGCGAGCACCGCCGAGGTCGCCGAGATCATGCGCGCCGCGGCGTCGGCGGGGGAGTCCGTGGTCCCGACCGGAGCCGGCACCAAGCTGCGCTGGGGCAACCCGCCGACCTCGGCCGACATCCTGCTCGACCTCTCCGCGCTGGACCAGGTGATCGAGCACGCCTCCGGCGACCTGATCGCCACCGTCGGAGCCGGCACGCCGCTGGCCCGGCTGAACGAGCAGGTCGCCACCGCCGACCAGCGCCTCGCGCTCGACGAGACCCTGGCCGGCGCGACCGTCGGCGGCACCCTGGCGGCCAACACCAGCGGCCCGTTGCGGATGCTCGCCGGCACCATGCGCGACCTGCTCATCGGGGTGACGATGGTGCGCGCCGACGGCGTGGTCGCCAAGGCCGGTGGCAAGGTCGTCAAGAACGTCGCCGGCTACGACGTCGGCAAGCTCCTGGTCGGCTCGATGGGCACGCTCGCGGTGGTCACCGAGGCGACCTTCCGGCTCCACCCGGTCCCGCAGAGCCGACGCTGGGTCGGCGTCGCCGCGCGCGACGCGGCGCACGCCGCCGAGCTCACCCAGGCGGTCCTGCACTCCCAGACGGTGCCCTCCGGTCTCGAGGTGGACGCCACCGCTGACGGGCTGCAGGTCGACGTGCTGGTCGAGGGACGCCCGGAGGGCGTGGCGGGACGTACGGCCGTCCTGAAGCAGCTGCTTCCCGGCGCCGAGATCAGCGACCGGCCGCCCGCCGGCTGGGGCCGGTACCCGTGGGGCGACACCAGCGACAGGCACGTCAGGATCAAGGTGACCTTCCGGCTCTCCGGTCTGGCCGACGTCATCGAGGCCGCCGGCGGGCTCGGGCTGCGCGGCTCGGCCGGCGTCGGCGTCGCGTACGTCGCCGTCCCCGCCGACCGGGTCATCACCGAGATCCGTGGGGTTCTCGCGCGGCTGCGCGAGACCACCGGTCGTCACGGCGGCAGCACCGTGGTGCTCGACGCCCCGCAGGCGATCAAGGAGCAGCTGGACCTGTGGGGGCCGGTGCCGGCGCTGGAGCTGATGCGCCGGGTCAAGGACGAGTTCGACCCCGACCACCGGCTCAGCCCGGGCCGCTTCGTAGGAGGGATCTAGCCCCATGACCGACATGGACATCCGAAACCTCGGCGCCTTCGACGAGGAGCACCCTCCCGACCAGCACCTGCTCGACGACTGCGTGCACTGCGGCTTCTGCCTGCCGACCTGCCCCACCTACCTGCTGTGGGGCGAGGAGATGGACTCCCCGCGCGGGCGGCTCTACCTGATGAAGGAGGGGCTCGAGGGCGAGCCGATGTCGGACTCGATGGTGCAGCACTGGGACAACTGCCTGGGCTGCATGTCGTGCGTGACCGCCTGCCCCTCGGGCGTCCGCTACGACACCCTCATCGAGCAGACCCGCGCCCAGGTTGAGCGCAACCACACGCGTACGCCGAAGGAGGAGGCGCTGCGGAGCCTGATCTTCGCGATCTTCCCGCACCCCAGGCGGCTGCGCGCGATGCGCGGTCCGCTGAAGCTGCTGCAGCGCACCGGGCTGGACCGCCGCCTGCGCCGGACCGGCCTGCTCGACCGGATGGCGCCCCATCTGGCCGCGATGGAGCGGCTGACACCGACCATCACCGAAGCCGCGCCGCTGCCCGAGCGTGTGCCCGCGGTGGGGGAGCGGCGGGCGGTGGTCGGCATGCTCACCGGCTGCGTCCAGGGCGCGTTCTTCCCGGGCGTCAACGCCGCGACCGCGCGGGTGCTCGCGGCGGAGGGCTGCGACGTGGTCATCCCGGCGGACCAGGGTTGCTGCGGTGCGCTCTCGGTGCACAACGGCCGCGAGCGGGAGGCCCAGGCGTACGCCCGCCGGATCATCGACGCCTTCGAGGACGCCGGGGTCGAGCACATCGTCATCAACGCCGCCGGCTGCGGCTCGACGCTCAAGGACTACGCCCGGCTGCTCGCCGACGCCCCCGCGTACGCCACCAGGGCCGCGGCCTTCGAGGCCAAGGTCCGTGACATCGCCGAGATCCTCGACGAGCTCGGCCCGGTCGCCGAGCGTCACCCGCTCGACCTCACCATCGCCTACCACGACGCCTGCCACCTCGCCCACGCCCAGGGCGTACGCACCCAGCCGCGGGCGCTGCTGCGAGGCATCCCCGGCGTCGAGCTGCGCGAGATCGCCGAAGGGTCGATCTGCTGCGGCTCGGCCGGCATCTACAACATCCTCAACCCCGAGCCCGCCCGCGAGCTGGGCGAGCGCAAGGCGCGCAACATCGTCGCCACCGGCGCCGAGGTGCTCGTCACCGCCAACCCGGGCTGTCTGCTCCAGGTCGCCTCGGCGATCACCGCGCAGGGACACCGGCTCGGCATGGCCCATCTCGTCGAGGTGCTCGACGCCTCGATCAGCGGCTCCTCGCCCGAGGTGCTGCGCAGTCGCACCATCTGATTCTCCGACAACTGAACACCCCCACGTCTCGGGGGCTCATCTCCCACACCACGACCCTCGGAGTCGCCATGTTTGAGCCAGTACCGGACCAGGTCGGCGGTTCGCTCGTCCTGAGCGCCCTGTGCGGCGCCCTGCCGCTGATCACCATGTTCGTCCTTCTCGGCGGGCTGAAGATGAAGGCCTGGCAGGCCGGCCTCATCTCGCTGGCCGTCGCCCTGGTCGTCGCCGTCGCCCTCTTCGAGATGCCGGCCGACGACGCGATCCTGTCGGCCGCCCAGGGCGCCCTGTTCTCGGGCTTCTTCCCGATCATGTGGATCGTCATCAACGCGGTCTTCGTCTACAACCTGACCGTCCACACCGGCCACTTCGACGTGCTGCGCCGGGCGTTCAGCAAGGTCAGCGACGATCAGCGGATCCAGGCGCTGATCATCGCCTTCTCCTTCGGCGCACTGCTGGAGGCCCTGGCCGGTTTCGGTACGCCGGTCGCGATCACCGTGGTGATGCTGATGGCGATGGGCTTCAAGCCGGTCAAGGCCGCCGCGGTCGCGCTGATCGCCAACACCGCCCCGGTGGCGTACGGCGCGATGGCCTCGCCGATCAACGCACTTTCGGACCAGACCGGCTTCAGCGTCGACACGCTCGGCGCGATGGTGGGCCGTCAGACCCCGGTCCTGGCGGTCGTGGTGCCGCTCATCCTGGTCTTCGTGGTCGACGGCCGGCGTGGTCTCCGGCAGACCTGGATCCCGGCGCTGCTGTGCGGCCTCGGCTTCGGCATCGCCCAGTTCGTGGCCTCGAACTACATCTCCGTCCCGCTGGCCGACATCGTCGCCTCGCTCTTCTCGGTCGCCGTGGTCGTCGGCCTGCTGCGGGTCTGGCAGCCGCGGGAGAAGGTCCCTGCCGAGTCGCTGGTCGGCGCATCCGTCGGTGGGTCGACCGACACCAACTCTGCGCCCCGGTCCGGCGACGGCGGCGAGGAGCGGGACAGCACCAGGGAGGTCTTCAAGGCCTTCCTGCCGTACGCGATCATCATCGTGATCTTCGTGATCGTCAGCATCCCGGCGATCAAGGAGGCCCTGGCCCACCGGCCGTTCACCCTCTCCGGGACCGACCACACCCCGACCGTGATCTTCCCGGGGCTCGGCGACGTCGCCGGCGCCCAGGGCGGGTTCAAGTTCGACTGGTTCCCCGCGGCCGGCACGATGCTGCTGCTCTCGGGCGTCATCACCGCGATCTGCCTGAGGATCCGGCCGGGCGCGGTCGCGACGACCTACCGCGACACCTACCGCCAGCTCGCCCCCGCCATCGTCACCGTGATGGCGGTGCTCGGCCTGGCGTACGTCATGAACTTCTCAGGGCAGACCGGCTCGATCGGCGCCTGGCTCGCGGGGACCGGCAGCGCGTTCGCGATCCTCTCGCCGATCCTCGGCTGGCTCGGGGTGGCCGTGACGGGTTCGGACACGTCCTCCAACGCCCTCTTCGGCCTCCTCCAGGTGACCACCGCGAAGGAGGCCGGCCTCGACCAGGTGCTGATGGCCGCCTCCAACTCCTCGGGCGGCGTGCTCGGCAAGATGGTCAGCCCGCAGAACCTCGCCATCGCCGCGGCGGCCGTCGGCATGGCCGGCAAGGAGGGCGAGATCTTCCGCAAGGTCTTCGGGTGGAGCATCGCGATGCTGGCCTTCATGTGCGTCCTCGTCGCCCTCCAGTCGACCCCTGTCCTCGGCTGGATGGTCCCCTGACATGCGTTGCCGCGCGTGCCGGGTGGCTAGACGTGGCGGCGGTAGGCGCCCCCGACCTCGAAGAAGGCGTCCGTGATCTGACCGAGCGAGCAGACCCGAGCCGCGTCCATGAGCGCCGCGAAGACGTTTCCGTCGGACGTGGCGACCTCCTTGAGCCGCTCCAGGGCGGCGGCCGCGTCGTCGCTGTGCGTGTCGCGGAAGGCGTGGACGCGGTCGAGCTGGGACTTCTTCTCGGTCTCGGTGGCGCGGGCGAGCTCGACGGGGCCGGCGGGGGTGCCGTTGGTGTCGCGGACGAAGGTGTTGACCCCGACGATGGGCAGGGTGCCGTCGTGCTTGCGGTGCTCGTAGAGCATGGACTCGTCTTGGATCTTGCCGCGCTGGTAGCCGGTCTCCATGGCGCCGAGGACGCCGCCGCGTTCGGAGATCCGGTCGAACTCCTTCAGGACGGCTTCTTCGACGAGGTCGGTGAGCTCGTCGATGATGAAGGAGCCTTGGAGTGGGTTCTCGTTGAACGCGAGGCCCCATTCGCGGTTGATGATCAGCTGGATCGCCAGTGCGCGGCGGACGGATTCTTCGGAGGGGGTGGTGACGGCTTCGTCGAAGGCGTTGGTGTGTAGTGACTGGGCGTTGTCGTAGATCGCGATCAACGCTTGCAGGGTGGTGCGGATGTCGTTGACGTCCATCTCCTGGGCGTGCAGGGACCGGCCGGAGGTCTGGATGTGGTACTTCAGCTTCTGGGAGCGCTCGGAGGCGCCGTAGCGTTCCCGCATGGCGATGGCCCAGATCCGGCGGGCGACGCGGCCGATGACGGAGTATTCGGGGTCCATGCCGTTGGAGAAGAAGAAGGACAGGTTGGGGGCGAAGTCGTCGATCGACATGCCGCGGGCGAGGTAGGACTCGACGTAGGTGAACCCGTTGGCGAGGGTGAAGGCGAGCTGGGAGATGGGGTTGGCTCCGGCTTCGGCGATGTGGTAGCCGGAGATCGAGACGGAGTAGAAGTTGCGGACGCTGTTCTGGATGAACCATTCCTGGATGTCGGCCATGCAGCGCAGGGAGAACTCGGTGGAGAACAGGCAGGTGTTCTGGCCCTGGTCCTCCTTGAGGATGTCGGCCTGCACCGTGCCACGCACCGTCGAGACGGCGTACGCAGCCAGCTGATCCCTCTCGGCCTCTGAGGGCTCGCGGCCCTCCTTCGAGCGGAACTTGTCGACCGCCTGATCGATGGCGGTGTTGAGGAAGAAGGCGAGCACGGTGGGTGCGGGGCCGTTGATCGTCATCGAGACGCTCGTCGACGGCGCGGTCAGGTCGAAGCCGTCGTAGAGCGCCTTCATGTCGTCGAGCGTCGCCACCGAGACCCCGGACGTGCCGACCTTGCCGTAGATGTCGGGCCGCTCGCCCGGGTCGCGGCCGTAGAGGGTGACCGAGTCGAACGCGGTCGAGAGCCGGGTGGCGGGCTGGCCCTCGGAGAGCAGCTTGAAGCGACGGTTGGTGCGGAACGGGTCGCCCTCGCCGGCGAACATCCGGGCCGGGTCCTCGTTGTCGCGCTTGAACGGGAACACCCCGGCGGTGAACGGGTGGCGGCCGGGCAGGTTCTCCTTGCGCCAGAACCGGACCAGGCTGCCGACCTCGTCGTCCGGCGGGAGCGCCACCCGGGGGACCCGCGTGCCGGCCAGCGACTCCTTGGTCAGCTTGGTGACGATCTCCTTGTCGCGCACCGTGACGACCTGCTCGTCGCCGGAGTAGGAGGCGACGACCTCGGGCCACTGCTCGATCTGCTCGGCCAGCGCCTCAGGGAGGTCGCCTCGAGCGCTGTCGAGCAGCCCGCCGACGGCCTCGGCGCCGGCACCGTCGCCGAGCTCCTGCCGGACGCGGTCGAGACGATCGACCCGGCGGGCCGATTCGACCAGCTCCTCCGTCTCGGAGTGGTAGCCACGGACCGTCTCGGAGATCTCGGCCAGGTAGCGCACCCTCTGCGGAGGAACCGGCTGCTGCGTACCGCTCGAGCGGCGGACGGAGACCGGTGCGATCCGCCCTTCCTGGAACGGCACCCCGAGGGGACGCAGCAGCCGGACGAGCTCCTGGTAGAGGGCGGTCACGCCGTCGTCGTTGAACGTCGCCGCCGAGGTGCCGAAGACCGGCATGTCCGACGGTTGCGAGCCGAACGCCTCCCGGTTGCGCACCAGCTGACGAGCGACGTCCCGCAGCGCGTCCTCCGCACCGCGGCGCTCGAACTTGTTGATCGCCACGATGTTGGCGAAGTCGAGCATGTCGATCTTCTCCAGCTGGCTCGCGGCGCCGAACTCGGGCGTCATCACGTACATCGCCAGGTCGACGAACGGCACGATCCCCGCATCGCCCTGACCGATGCCCGGGGTCTCCACGATCACCAGGTCGAAGCCGCCCGCCTTCACGACCGTGAGTACGTCATCGAGGTGCTCCGGCAGCTCGTGCCTGCCCCGCGTGGCCAGGGACCGGTAGTAGACCCGGTCCCCGTCGATCGCGTTCATCCGGATCCGGTCGCCGAGCAGCGCGCCACCGCCGCGCAGCCTGGTCGGGTCGATGGCGATCACGGCCACGCTCAGCTTGTCCTGCTGGTCGGTGCGCAGGCGGCGTACCAGCTCGTCGGTCAGCGAGGACTTGCCCGACCCACCGGTTCCGGTGATGCCGACCACGGGTACGTCCCGGCCGGTCGAGCGCAGGGCGTCCAGCACCTGCGGCGACAGACGTCCCTGCTCGGCACCGGTGATCGCCCGGGCGAGCTGCGCTCGGTCCCCGGAGAGCACGCCCTCGACGTCACAGCCGCGGGCTGCGTACAGGTCGGTGTCGAGAGAGGCGACGACCGAGTTGATCATGCCGGCCAGCCCCATGCGCTGACCGTCCTCGGGGGAGAAGATGGTGACGCCCGCCTGACGCAGACGGGCGATCTCGTCGGCCACGATGACGCCGCCACCTCCGCCGACGACCTGGACGTGGCCGGCGCCGCGCTCGCGCAGCAGCTGCACGAGGTACTCGAAGTACTCGACGTGCCCGCCCTGGTAGGACGAGACCGCGATGCCGTTGACGTCCTCCTCGATCGCGGCCTCGGCAACCTCGCCGACCGACCGGTTGTGGCCGAGGTGGATGACCTCGCACCCCTGGCTCTGGAAGATCCGGCGCATGATGTTGATCGAGGCGTCGTGTCCGTCGAACAGACTGCTCGCCGTGATCAGTCGTACCGGGTTCGCGGGCTTGTGCAGTTCGGTCATCGGAGGCTCCTCAAGGGCAATACTTTGATGTCCAAGTAATTAGATACTATGGTGTCCAAGTAATTTTGAGGAACCCGTGACCGACCTGTGGACAAGGAGCTTGGGGATGGATCGGATTGGCGTGATCGGTGGCGGGCTGATGGGCTCGGGGATCACCGAGGTGTGTGCTCGTTCCGGGCTGGACACCGTTACGGTCGAGATCAGCCAGGAAGCGGTGCGAGCCGCCGAGGCGAAGGTGCGGGGGAGTCTGGAGCGTGCGGTGAGCCGCGGCAAGCTCAGCGAGGAGGACCTCGCCGGCGTGCTGGACCGCATCACCTTCACGACCGATCTCGGCCGGTTGAGCGACCGCGACCTCGTGGTCGAGGCGGCCTCGGAGAAGGAGGACGTCAAGCTCGAGCTGTTCCGGACCGTCGGTGCGCTGCTGGAGAAGGACGACGCGATCCTCGCCTCCAACACCTCCTCCATCCCGATCGTGAAGCTCGGTGCGGTCTCCGGGCGGGCCGCGAACGTGATGGGTGTGCACTTCTTCAACCCGGCCCCGGTGATGCAGCTGGTCGAGCTGATCCCGAGCCTGACCACGTCGCCGGAGACGCTGGAGCGGATGCAGACCTTCGTCGCCAAGACGCTCGGCAAGCAGCCGATCGAGGCGACCGACCGAGCGGGCTTCGTGGTCAACAGCCTGTTGGTGCCCTACCTGCTCAGCGCGGTCAGGATGTACGAGGCGGGCTACGCCTCCGCGGCCGACATCGACAACGGGATGGTCCTCGGCTGCGGCCATCCGATGGGCCCGCTGGCGCTGTCGGATCTCATCGGGCTGGACACCGTCCGGGCGATCGGCATCTCGATGTACGAGGAGTTCAAGGAGCCGCTCTACTCGCCGCCGCCGCTGCTGGACCGCATGGTCGACGCCGGTCTCCTCGGCAAGAAGTCCGGCCAGGGCTTCTACGCGTACTGAGCCCGCACACGTGAGTGGAGTCCGAATGTCCGACCAGTACCCCCTGTTCGCCCTCTCCGAGGAGCACCAGGAGATCCGCAAGGCCATCCGTGAGATCTGTGATGCGAAGATCGCGCCGGCCGCGGCTGCGGTCGATGAGGAGGCTCGTTATCCGCAGGAGGCGCACGATGCGTTGGTGGAGACCGAGTTCTTCGCGCCGCATGTGCCCGAGGCGTACGGGGGTGTGGGTGCCGACGCGCTCGCGACGGTGCTGGTGATCGAGGAGATCGCCCGGGCGGATGTGTCGGCCTCGTTGATCCCGGCGGTGAACAAGCTGGGCTCGCTGCCGGTGCAGATCGGTGGGTCGGAGGAGCTGAAGAAGAAGTATCTGGGTGCGCTGGCCGCGGGGCAGGGCAACTTCTCCTACTGCCTCTCCGAGCCGGATGCGGGTTCGGACGCGGCGAACCAGAAGACCCGGGCGGTGCGTGATGGGGACTTCTGGGTGCTCAACGGCGTGAAGCGGTGGATCACCAACGCGGGTGTCTCGGAGTACTACACGGTGCTGGCCGTGACCGACCCGGAGAAGCGCTCCAAGGGCATCTCCGCGTTCGTGGTCGAGAAGTCCGACGAGGGGGTTTCCTTCGGTGCCCCGGAGAAGAAGCTGGGCATCAAGGGATCCCCGACCCGCGAGGTCTACTTCGACAACGTACGCATCCCCGCCGACCGGCTCATCGGCGAGGAGGGCAAGGGCTTCACCTACGCCATGCAGACCCTGGACCACACCCGGATCACGATCGCCGCCCAGGCCGTCGGCGTCGCGCAGGGTGCGTTGGACTATGCGTTGGGTTACATCAAGGAGCGCAAGCAGTTCGGTAAGCCGATCGCGGAGTTCCAGGGTGTGGAGTTCATGGTGGCGGACATGGGGATGAAGATCGAGGCCGCCCGCCAGCTGACCTATGCCGCCGCGGGTCGTTCCGAGCGTGGTGACAAGGATCTGACGTTCTTCGGTGCTGCGGCGAAGGCGTTCGCCTCGGATGTGGCGATGCAGGTGACCACGGATGCGGTCCAGTTGTTGGGTGGGTATGGGTTCACGCGTGACTATCCGGTGGAGCGGATGATGCGTGATGCCAAGATCACGCAGATCTATGAGGGCACCAACCAGGTCCAGCGCATCGTGATGGCTCGCCAGCTCCTCGCCGGCATCCAGTCGACCCTGTGACCTACGCGGGCGGCGGAAGGTCCGACGCCGTCCCACCAGTACGTTCACCGGTGGGACGGCGCGTGCGACGCCTCGGCCGTCACGGGGTCGCGAGCGCCTCCGTCGGCGAGAGCCGCGCCGCCCGTGCCGCCGGGTAGAGACCTGCGACGCAGCCGACCAGCAAGGTGGCGCCGAGGCCACCGCCCAGCGCCCAGGGCGGGACCACCGGGGTCCACCCCTGCGTCAGGGCGTACGCCAGGGTGACGGCCCCGCCGATGGCGACCCCCGCGAGTCCGCCGAGCAGCGAGAGCAGCAGCGACTCGGTCAGGAACTGGGAGCGGATCTGGCCGCGGGTCGCACCCAGCGAGCGGCGCAGACCGATCTCGGCACGCCGCTCCAGCACCGAGATCACCATCGTGTTGGCCACGCCGACGCCGCCGACCACCAGCGCGACCGCGCCGATGCCGAGCAGCAGGGCGGTGAAGGCCTGGTCGGCCGCCTGCTGCGCCTCGAGTGCGTCGGAGGGCTGGGCGACGTCGACCTCACCGGGGGCCTCCGGGTTGGCGGTGGCGCCGAGCACCTCCTGGACCGATTCCACCTGGTCCGGCGCGGCTCGGGCATAGAGGGTGGTGGGATGCCCGTCGAAGCCGAGCACCTCCTGGGCGACCGGCCAGCCGATCAACGCCCCGGAGTCGATCTCGGGCACCAGCGGGGAGGGTTCCAGGATCCCGACGACGGTGAACCACCGTCCCCCGACGAGGATCTGTACGTCGGGGCTCGGCGAGCTCACGCCCAGCCGCTCCGCGGCCGCCGAACCGAGCACCACGGCCGGGTACTGGGCGGTCGAGTCGTTCAGCCAGATCCCGGCGGCGAGCTCGGTGGAAGTGGTCTCCAGAAGGTCCGTCCGGGCCGCGTACGCCGCGATCCCCTTGGTCTCGGCCGCAGGGATCTTGTCGGAGCGGTAGACCCGGGCGTCGGGCACGACGCCGATGGCGGAGACGTCGGTGACCGGGCCGATCCGGCCGACCATCGCCTCCGCGGACAGCGGCAGCACCGCCTGCGCGCCCATCATGGTCGTGCCGTTCTGCGCGCTCAGCAGGTTGGTGCCGAGCGCGTCGAGCTGGGCGTCGAGGTCGGCGCGGGAGGAGGTGGAGATGCCGACGACCGCGATCATCGCCGCGATCCCGATCGCGATCCCCAGCGAGGAGAGGAAGACCCGCATCGGTCGGGTCCGCAGCCCGGCGGCTCCGACCCGCAGCCGGTCGCCGGCACTGAGCCGGCTGGGTGTCAGCGTGCTCATCGGCGACCACCCACCAGGGACACCGAGGAGCTGTCGGAGACGATCCGGCCGTCGCGGATCCCGATCTGTCGCGGCAGCGATCGGGCGATGTCGTGGTCGTGGGTGATGATCACGACGGTCGTGCCGTCGCGGTGGAGGTCCCCGAGGAGCTCCATCACCCCGGACCCGGACGCCGAGTCCAGGGCACCGGTCGGCTCGTCGGCGAGCAGGAGCGCGGGCCCACCGGCGACCGCCCGGGCGATCGCCACCCGCTGCTTCTCACCACCGGAGAGCTCGTGCGGCCGGTGGGTCAGCCGGTGGCCGAGGCCGACCCGAGTCAGCGCCTGGGCGGCCAGCTCGCGACGCTCGGTACGTCGTCGGCCGCTGTAGAGCAGCCCGTCGGCGACGTTGTCGAGGGCGGTCGTCCCGGGGGCGAGGTGGAACTGCTGGAAGACGAAGCCGATCCGCCTCGCCCGCAGCGCGGAGAGCTGGGCGTCGTCGAGCGTGCGCACGTCGTGCCCGGCGATGCCGACCCGGCCGGAGGTCGGTCGGTCCAGGGTGCCGAGGATGTGCAGCATCGTCGACTTGCCCGATCCGGAGGGGCCGACGATGCCGACCAGCTCGCCGGCATCGATGCGGACGCTGGCACCGTCGAGGGCGCGCACGCCGCCGGCGTACGACTTGTGCACGTCGGTCAGCTCGATCATCGGCTCACTCACCCGGCACCCCCACGACGGTGCCCTCGGTGATGCCCTTGCCGGAGATCTCGACCCGACCGCCCGAGAAGAGGCCGGCCTCGACCGGGACGTACTCGGTGGTGCTGCCCTCGACGACCTCGACGCCGAAGCCGCCCTCGGCGAGGGCGACCAGCGCAGCGACCGGGACGGTGAGCACGTCCTTGCGCTCGCCGGCGGTGAAGGCGACGTCGACGGCCGCGGCGTCGTAGGCAGCGGCGGCCTCGTGGCCCTTCTTCTCGGTCAGCACGGCGACCACCTCGAGCGTGGTGGTGGACTCGCCGTCGTCCCCGCCGCCCCCGCCGGACTCCTCGGACACCTTGGTGGCGGCGTCGGTGACCTTGCCCGCCGCCCGGGTGCCGTCGGGAAGGGTGACCTCGACGGCGGCGCCGACCTCGGCCATCCGCCGGTCGGCGGGGTCGAGGGTGACGGTCACCGAGGGGACGGTGTCGGTCACGGACAGCACCGGACCCCCGTTTCCTGCCTGGTCGCCCAGGCTCGCGGAGAGGCTGCCGATCCTGACCGCGGCGGGCTGGACGACGACGTCACCGGTCCGGATCTTCCCGGTCTCCTCGACGCCGAGGTCCTCCTGCCACTCCGCGACGGCGTCCGCGGTCGCGTAGGTGTAGTCCTCGTCGACGTCGAAGCCGCGATAGCCCAGCGCCCAGAGGTTCTTCTCGAGCTGCTTCACGTCCTTGCCCTCGACACCGGGGGCGAGGTCTCGCCACGCGGGGACGGTGCCGTAGACCAGGGGCACGGGGGTGGCGTCGACCTCGAAGAGCGGTTCGCCGCGGCGTACGACCTCTCCTTCGTCGGGGAGGGCCGTGACGGTGCCGGGCCTGCGGGAGCTGATCGGGACGAGGGTTCCGTAGCCGAGGGTGCCGCCCTCGGTGACCTCGTCCGTGAGCGTGCCGCGGGTGACCTCGGCCGTCGCCGGGGGGAGCGCGTCCTGCGTGGCGGAGCTGCCGTCGCGGTCGGCGTAGGCATACGCGCCGGCCGCTGTGCCGGCGACCGCGAGGACGGCGAGGCCGACCCCCGCGATCTTGGCGGTGCGCCGCGGACGGCCGGGTGGCGTCAGCGCCTCGCCGGGCACCGAGCTCCCGGCCGGTTCCGCACGGACGGGTACGTCATCGATGTCGGTCACGAGCTCTGCCCCTCCTGCGCCTGGGACCGAACGTCCTCCAGGATGTCGCGGCAGGCTTCCTGCGCTGCCTCGAACTGCGGGTCCTCACCGATCTCGGGAGTGATCTGCATGCCCATCTGGCCCGGCTCCGGGTCGGGGAAGTCCTCGACCCCGTTCTCCCGCATGCACTCGGCCATCTCCAGCATCGCCTCGCGCATCTCGGGGTTGTCGGCGCCCATCTGCCCCTGCGGGGCGTACTCCTGGCAGGCCTCCATCGCCTTCTGCACCGTCTCGCGGTCGACCTGCTGTCCACCGCCGCCACCGAGCTGGAGCTTCAGCCCCTCACCCGGCGGCGGGTCCTCGACCTCGAGGCCGTGCTCGCGCAGGCACTTGGTGAACTTCAGCATCTGCTCGCGGTCGCCGCCTTCGTCGCCAGCGGCCGCGCTCGCATCGGCGTCGGCGGTGCTGTCCCCGCCGGCCGACGCGATCCCGCCGGTGTCGTCCCCGCCGCAGGCGGTCAGGGTCAGGCCGAGCGCGACCAACGCCGCGGCGGTGAGTGTTCGGGTGAACATGGATTCTCCTCGAGTCGGGGTCATGGCGCTGGCCCGGGCTGGGTGGCGTCCGGGCCGGCGGCCCCAGCCAACTCGGGAATGCGTTTCCCGGTGATCTGGCACGGGTTAACGTCGAGGAAATGCCGTACGCGGCAGGCTGACCGGTCCGGAGGGACCGGTCATGAGCCGGGTCATGAGTCGAGTCATGGGTCGAGAAGGAGTGAGGCGATGCGGGTGCTGGTGGTCGAGGACGAGCCGCAGCTGGCGGAGTCCGTGGCCGAATGGCTGCGGCAGCAGAGCCATGCCGTCGACGTCGCCCTCGACGGTGGGCAGGCGTTGGAGCGGGTCGGCGTCAACGAGTACGACGTGGTCGTCCTCGACCGCGACCTGCCGGTCGTCCACGGCGACCAGGTCTGTCACCAGATCGTGGGTTCGGAGTCCGGTGCGCGGGTCCTGATGCTGACGGCCGCGGCCGACGTCACCCAGCGGGTCTCCGGGCTCGCCCTGGGGGCCGACGACTACCTCACCAAGCCGTTCGCGTTCCCCGAGCTCGCCGCCCGGGTGCTGGCCCTCGGACGGCGCTCGCGCCAGGCGGTGCCGCCGGTGCTGCGCCGTGGAGACCTGACCCTCGACCCCAGCCGCCGGGAGGTGTTCCGGGGCGGCCGCTACGTCCCGCTCGCCCGCAAGGAGTTCGGAGTGCTGGCGGAGCTGATGATGGCCGACGGTGCGCCGGTCTCGGCGGAGCACCTGCTGGAGAAGGTGTGGGACGAGCACGCCGACCCGTTCACCAACGCCGTGCGGGTGACCCTGCACAAGCTGCGCCGCAAGCTGGGTGATCCACCGTTGGTGGAGACGGTCACCGGTGTGGGGTACCGGCTGCGATGAGGATCCTGCCCAACCGACTGGGCCTGCGGGCGCGGCTCACGCTCACCTACGCGGGTCTGTTCCTGCTCGCTGGCGGGCTGCTGCTCGCGGTGACCTATGGCCTCTTCGTCAACCAGCTCGATTCGGGCGGGTCGATGATCGTGAAGGCGACCCGGCTGCCCGGCCCCGGCGACGACCCGGACGCGCTCCAGCAGCTGCTCGACACCACCTACGTGGAGACGCAGAAGGGCGACGTCCTCACGGGTCCGCAGGCGCGGGACTGGCTGCTCGCCCAGCGGCAGGAGCTGCAGAGCGCGGCAGCGGAGTCGCTGCTGATCCAGGGGGCGATCGCCCTGGTGGTCGTGCTGATCATCGCCTGCGTGCTCGGCTGGTTCATCTCGGGCCGGGTGCTCGCCCCGCTCCACACCGTCACCGCCACGGCTCACCGGATCTCCGCGGCTCCGGCCGCCGACATGGGTCTGGGGGAGCGGATCGAGCTGAAGGGTCCCGACGACGAGGTCAAGGAGCTGGCCGACGCCTTCGACGCGATGGTCGGCCGGCTCGACCGCTCCTTCGCCGGGCAGCGCCGGTTCGTGGCCAACGCGTCCCACGAGCTGCGTACGCCGCTCACGGTCGGTCGGGCGATGGTGGAGCTGGCGATGCACCGGCCCGACGCCTCGTCGGACCTGCGTACGCTCGGTGCCGACCTGCTGGCTCTCAACGCCCGGCACGAGGCGCTCATCTCCGGCCTGCTCGACCTCGCCGGCGCCGAGAACGGGCCGATCGACCGCCGGCCCGTCGACCTCGCCGACATCGTCGAGCACGTCGCCGACCTCACCGCTCCTGAGGCCGAGTCGGCGGGTGTCGAGGTCCGCACGGACGTGGGGGAGACGCCCACCTCGGGCGACGCCATCCTGCTCGAGCGACTCGTCGCCAACCTGGTGGAGAACGGCATCCGTCACAACGTCGCCGGTGGGTGGGTCGAGGCACGATGCCGGTCCGTCGACGAGCACGCCGAGGTCGTCGTCACCAACACCGGCCCGGAGGTGCCGGCGTACGAGGTCGCGGAGCTGTTCCAGCCGTTCCGTCGCCTGGACCGCGACCGGATCGTCGTGGACCGGGGCGTGGGTCTGGGCCTCTCGATCGTCGAGGCGATCGCGCGAGCGCACCACGGCTCCGTCACCGCCCAGCCACGCGAGGGCGGCGGCCTCGTGGTGCAGGTGCGTGTGCCGGGCTAGCGGCGGTACCGGCCGCCGATCTCGAAGCCGTCGTCGAGCGCCTGCGTGCCCGGGGCCTCCGGCCGGTTCGTACCGCTGGTGAGGCAGATGGCGAAGACGGCATCGCGAACGCGCGCCGACAGTTCCGGATCGCCGAACCGGTCGGGCTGGGAGAGGAGGCTCAGCGCGACCCCGGTGTTCGCCGAGAGGATCATCTGTGCGGCTTCCCGGCTCGGGATGCGGAGGGCGCCGGCGACGGCGCAACGGTCGAGCGCCTCGGTGAGGAGGACGAAGATCCTCCCTGCTGCGTCCGGCATCTTGGGCATGGCGGGGGAGAACATCAGTCGGTAGAGCGCCGGGTTGGCGGCCGCGAAGTCGAGGTAGTCGTCCCAGCAGGCATGAAGGTCTGTCACCGGGTCGGCCGTGTGTTCGCGGGAGCGTTTGCGTTCGATGTAGCGGTTGAACGCCTCGTCGATCACCGCGCTGAGGAGTCCGTTCTTGTCGCCGAAGTGTCGGTACAGCACGGACTTTCCCACACCCACGGCTTCGCACACCTCTCTGATCGAGACGTTGCGAATGGGGGAATCCTCCAACAGCCGCCGAGCCGCCTCGATCATGGCTGCCCGCATCTGCCCCGCAGGTACGGGCATCGGGTGGAGGTTGGTCACGAGCGTCACTCCTTGGCACGTGTCGACGCGCTGGTTCGGGGGGAAGGCACGCGAGCCTGCCGTAGACACGGGACCGGCCCTGGCAGCAGGGACGGTATACGTGTCGACGAGCCGTCGGCTGGCGTGTGTCGGCACAACGCCGCGATAGCGAAGTGCCGCGGTGATCGTACGTTGCCGCGGGAGGTTCGTCCGGTACCGGATCGCGTGACCCGGAGCACCTGACGCCTCGACCAAGTGCCTGAGGGCCCAGGACATTCGGCACTCATCCCGGATCGGCGGGTGAGGTGCAGTGGATGCCAGACGTCCACCCGAAGGAGAACTGACATGAGAGCAGCAGTCGTCACCGGCTTCGACCGGCCCCTGGAGATCCAGGACCGTCCTGTCCCCGAACCCGGCCCGGGCCAGGTGCTCGTGCAGCTCGAGACGTGCGGGCTCTGTCACACCGACATCCACGCCGCCCACGGCGACTGGCCGGTGAAGCCGGCTCCGCCGTTCGTCCCCGGTCACGAAGGGGTCGGTGTCGTCACCGCGCTGGGCGAGGGTGTCGCGCACCGTGCGGTCGGTGACCGTGTCGCGATCGCCTGGCTCGGCCACGCGTGCGGCCGCTGTGGCTACTGCGTCAGCGGCTGGGAGACGCTCTGCGAGGAGCAACGGAACAGTGGTTACTCGGTCGACGGCGCCTTCGCCGAGTACGCCGTCGCCGACGCGAACTACGTCGTGGCCGTCCCTGAAGGAGTCTCCTCGTTCGACGCGGCGCCGCTGACCTGCGCCGGGGTCACGACGTACAAGGCGATCAAGGTCGCCCAGGTGACGCCGGGGGAGAGGGTCGCCGTCTTCGGGATCGGCGGTCTGGGCCACCTCGCGGTTCAGTACGCCCGACTGGTCGGCGCCGAGGTCATCGCGGTCGACCTCACCGACGAGAAGCTCGACCTCGCTCGCGAGCTGGGCGCGGACCACACCGTCAACGCCGCCACCACCGACCCCGTGCAGGCGATCGCGGACCTCGGCGGTGCTGATGTCGCCGTCGCGCTCGCGGTGACCCCCAAGGCGTTCGAGCAGGCGTTCGCGTCGCTGCGCCGCGGGGGTCGGCTGGTCTGTGTCGGGCTTCCGCCGGAGAGCGAGGGCCCGATGCACCTGCCGATCTTCCAGACCGTGCTGTTCGGGATCAGCGTGATCGGCTCGATCGTCGGCACCCGAGAGGATCTCGCCGAGGTCTTCCGGCTCCACGCGCTGGGGCGCACCCGCGTCATCGCGGAGCCGCGCAAGCTCGAGGAGGTCAACGAGTCGATCGACGACGTACTCCATGCGCGTACCTCGGCACGGCTCGTCTTCGAGCTCTGAGACCGCTTCTCGCGCTCGATCCGTGCCATCTCCGGGGCCTCCGACCACTTGGTGTCCCGGCGAGTCTCGGCGTGAGGCTGAAATGCGAGAAACCCCAGGTCTCCCTGGGGTTTCTCTGTACAGCTGAAGACCAAGGCGAACTACCACGGACTGCTCTACGGCGTCTTCAACTACGCGGTCGAGCAGGCGCCCAGTCCGTCAAGCGGCGCCGACCTGGCCTATGAGGCGGATCCGATGACGCGGGCGACCTCCAGGGCCAGGCCAACCTGGAGAGTCCGCTCGGTGAGCTCGTGGGGCAGGAGGTCTCTCGCTCGCTCCAGTCGTGTGGCGACCGTGTTGCGATGTGCGAACTCGACCTGAGCAGTCCGGGTCAGGTTGCACTCCTGCCGCAGATACGTCCGCAGGGTCTCGCGGACCTCTGCGGGTGCGTCGGCGAGTGGGCCCAGTGTGCGGGCCACGAACTCGCGGGCCTGGTCCTCGTTGCTGCTGGCCAGTGCCACGACCTCGACTTCGTCGTAGGAGGTGATGTTGCTGTGCAGGGGCAGCCTCCGCGCCAACCGCTGTGTCGCCGCTGCCTCGTGGTGACTCTTGCGGAAGCCCGCGAGACCCGGTCCCGGCCGGCCGGTGGCAACTCGGATGTCCGTGGCGGCCTGGGGAAGTTTCTGTCGCAGTCGTGAGCCGAGGTCACCGGTGTCGCCTCCGGAGAGCCAGACCCACAGGGTCGATCGTCCGACCGGGAGGATGAGTGGGCGCGCCGTACCACCCGCACGGGCCAGCTCGCTGGCCGCGGCCTCGAGCGCGCCCTCGGGTGGCGTCTCGTCGGACCAGACGATCGCGGCCGTGTGCGACCGAGCGACGTCGTAGCTGAGCAGCTGGGTGGCCCGTCGCTCGGAGATCGGTCCTCCCTCGAGGATGAGCGCCACGGCTTCGGCCCTGGCGGCCGTGGTCGCGTCGCGCAGCTGAGAGCGTTCGGCGCGGATCATCGTGCCGATTCCCTCGAGCGTCTCCTCGACGTAGGCGAAGATCGACCGCGCCACCAACGCCAGCAGCTCGCGGAGGTCGTCGTGGTCGTCGGTGACCCGGAAGGCCACATCGGTCGCGGCCTGCATGGCCAGGTTCTGTCCCACGCGGAACCCGCTGAGGATCGTCTCGTCGAACCCGTGGCGTACGACGTCCCGGGCGAAGTCGACGTTCTCCGGGCTCAAATTGGCGGGCACGGGAAGGCCGGGCTTACGAAGGTTGGCCGTGGCCCAGACCGTCACGTTGGAGCGGCCCGCGGCCCGCAGCGGACCGGCGAGTCCTGGAGCCAGCTCGAGCAGCTCACGGTTCACCTCGAAGCTTGCGGCGTCGATCGTCGCGAGCAGCTCCTCGACCTGGTCGAGCATCGTCAGGACGGCTTGCCGGAGAAGGCCGGCCAGCCGAGGAGACGGTGGTTCCCAGGCTCTGACCAGTCCGAGGCTCATCGACCCACCCTTCGTTCGATGTGCATTCTGCCTAAAAGTGAGGCGATTCTACGACATTGCGCCCTTCCGGTCGCAGGTCCCGGTGTCTGACACTCATTCGGAACCAGCACGAAGTCGAGGAGCGAACATGCCGCAGAGATTCGCATCAAGTGACGCCGGGGACCTGTACTCCCGTTCGGCGATCCTGGATCCCTACCCCCACTACTCCCGGCTTCGCGCCCAGGGCCCCGTGGTCTGGCTGGAGCGCCACAAGGTGTTCGCCCTGCCGCGGTACGCGGAGTGCAAGGCAGCGCTCCTGGACGACTCGACCTTCGTGTCGGGCGCGGGCGTGGCTCTCAACCCGGTCACCAACCGGCTCGCTCGCGGCACGACGCTCAACAGCGACGGAGCCCAGCACGACGAGCGACGCAAGCTCGTCGCGCACCGACTCACGCCCCGCGCGCTGCGCGAGATGCACGACCAGGTGGACGCCCAGGCCCGACGCGTCGTGGCCGCGGCCCTCGAACGCCGCCGGATCGACGGTGTCGAGGACCTGGCGACGGCGCTGCCGATGTCCATCGTCCCCGACCTGGTCGGCTGGCCGGAGGAGGGTCGGGACCGTCTGCTGGCGTGGGGCGCGGCGACGTTCGACGCGCTCGGCCCGATGAACGGCCAGGCGGTCCGCAGCATCCGGCCGAGCGTGCAGATGCTGCGCTACGCCCATGGTGTCGCCAAGGACCGCCGGCTGCGCGAAGGCAGCCTGGGCGGTGACCTGCTGCAGGCCGTCGATGAGGGCCGTCTGGACGCCGCGGAATGCCCGAAGCTGCTCGTCGACTACCTGGCACCCTCGATCGACACGACCCTCAGCGCCATCGCCAGTGCGCTCTACCTGTTCGCCCGGCACCCTGACCAGTGGCAGGCGCTGCGGGCGGACCGCGCCCTGCTGCCGAACGCCATCAACGAGGTCGTCCGTCTGGAATCACCGCTGCGCGCGTTCAGCCGCAAGGTCGCTGCCGACATGACCCTCGCCGACGTGGAGCTGCCCGCGGGCAGCCGGGTGCTGGTCATGTACGCCTCCGCGAACCGGGACGAGCTGGTCTGGGACTCGCCGGAGGCCTTCGACATCACCCGGGACGCGACGCAGCAGCTCGGCTTCGGCCACGGCACCCATGGATGTGCCGGCCAGGGGCTGGCCCGGCTCGAGACGCGGACAATCCTCGGCCACCTGCTCGACCGGGTCGAACGAATCGAGCTCACCGGCCAGCCCGTGTGGGCCGTCAACAACATCATCCACCGCCTCGAGCACCTTCCGCTCGAGCTGATCCCCGCGAGGTGACCACCATGAAGATCGACGTCGACTACGACCGGTGCGAGGGCCATGGTCTCTGCGCCGAACAGGCTCCCAACCTCTTCTCCCTCGATGACGACGCCGAGCTGACCTACCACGCCGAGGGGGCCGAGGTGGGATCCGACGAGCTGGCCCAGGCCCGCGCCGCCATCGCCTCGTGTCCGGTGGCCGCCCTGCGGGAGATCCCGTGAACCGGCCCGACGCGGTCGTCATCGTGGGGGAGTCGATCGCCGGGTTGACCGCTGCGCGGGAGCTGCGCCGGCGAGGCTACGCCGGCAGCCTGACCATGATCGGACGTGACCCTGAGGGCGCCTACGCGCGACCACCGCTCTCCAAGGAGGTGCTGCGAGAGGCGACGTACGAGGCGCACCTCAGCTATTCCCACGCCGACCTCGACCTGGCGCACGTCAGATCCGCAGCCGTGGGACTCGACGCCTCGTCGAGGACCGTGACCACGGCCGACGGACGGTTCGTCCCCTACGACGCGCTGCTCATCGCGACCGGGGCAGACGCCCGCCGCCTGGCCCGGCCGGCCCAGACCGGAGAGCTGGTCCTGCGAACACTCGCGGATGCCCGCCTGATCCGGCGGCGGATCGAGTGCGCCCGATCGGCGATCGTCGTGGGCGCGGGCTTCCTCGGCCTGGAAGTGGCCAGCGCATGCTCGGCGTGCGGAGTCGAGGTCACGGTCGTCGACAGCGAACTCCCATTGCTCCGACACCTCGGCCCCTTTGTGTCCGAGCATGTCGGTGCTCACCTCACCCGACACGGAGTCCGCCTGATCCAGGCAGCCGGACACGTTCACCTGGTCGGCGATCCGGTGACCGGTGTGGCTCTGCCGGACGGAAGCACGCAGTCCGCGGACCTGGTCATCACCTGCGCCGGTGACGTACCAGCCGTGGCCTGGCTGTCGGGGACCGGCCTCGCGGACTCCCTGGGCGTTGCCATCGACGAGCAGTGCTCGACGTCGATTCCCGGCGTGTACGCCGCCGGAGACGTCGCCTACCTGACCCCCGGCACGGGTGAGCGAGCCAGTCGGGCGCCGTTCTGGTCCAACGCAGTGGCTCAGGGCAAGGTGGCTGCTGCCTCGATCCTCGGTGAGCCGCGGCCACATCCCCCGAAGGACGACTACTTCTGGACCGAGATCCTCGGCCTCCCCATCAAGGTCGTCGGGCCCCTGCCGGTGAACGGCGATCCGACCTCGATCGAGGGAGACGTCGACGCCGGTGACGCGGTCCTGCGCTGGGAGTCGTCCGGCGCTCCGACCGTGGTCGCCTACGGCCGCAAGATTCCGGTCGGCCGCCTGAGAACGATGACCACCCCATAAGGACCCCGATGAAGGCAACCACATCCTGGCCGCAACCACGGCATCATGGAAGCAGCGCCGGTGCTCGTCCTCGCGAGCCTGCTGTCCATTCTTTGACAATGGAGGCTCATGACCTGTGATGCATGGACGATGCAGATCGTGGGTGGTATTCGCGCCTCGGGCGACCCTCCAGCGACCCGGAATCTCGACATCGAGGGTCTGGTTACCTTCGACGGCTTCGCTGAAATTGGGATCTGTCTGTGAGTTCAATCGTGGACCGCAGTTTTCCGCGCGTTGAGTTGATACTTTGTGATGCCGGGTACCGTCTTCGCTCGGGCGTCCGACCTTTACAACGGCTACGCATGGTTCTTCCGCCTCGGGGGACTGCTGCTCCTCGTCGGTCTCGTGGTGGTCGCGGTGGCGGCGTAACCGGTGCACCCTGTGCAGCGCGTTGGCCCAGCGTCGCAAGATCCTCATCGCTCTTCTTGACGGTGCGGGGCATGCGCCTTGTCGGCGTAGAGAAGACTCGTCCCGGACCCGCATGAAATTCGGTCCGGGACGATCGGTCTGTTGTTCGAGGTCCTGGCAGTCTCTCCTGTCAGGCGTACAGGTTGTCGCGCAACCAGGCTGCCGTTCGCCCGAGGATCTCGGGCAGGTAGTTGGACAGGATCTCGTAGTGCTGCCCGGGATACTCCACGATCTCCTTCGGCTCAGGAATGCGCGAGTACATCGCGCGCGCTTCCTCGACGGGAGCGACGAAGTCCTGGTCGGCCAGGACCATCAAGATCGGCTGATTGATGCGCTCGGCGTAGGCGACGACCTCCATCTCGTAGAGGTAGTCCAGAGTCGACAACGTGATGGCGTTCTTGAACGTCGGCGATGCCTTCAACATCTCTTCGACGAACTCGAGGCCGGCTTCGTCGGAGAACATGACCGGATCGCCGGGAGCAGGAATGCCGTGTAGTCGGAGCGTTTCGGCAGGCCCGCCTTCGAGTTGAACCTCCCGGTCTGCGGGAATGCGCGCATCGAGCGCGGCTAGAGTGTCTGCAGGCTGCAACTTTCGCGCCGACCAGCCACTGACCGGCGGG
Source organism: Nocardioides luteus (assembly GCF_015752315.1). NCBI lineage: Bacteria > Bacillati > Actinomycetota > Actinomycetes > Propionibacteriales > Nocardioidaceae > Nocardioides > Nocardioides luteus. The sequence goes on along the minus strand of NZ_JADOVJ010000001.1, from coordinate 2,981,253 downwards.
ATGAGTGCCACCGTTGCCTTGACTCGCTTGTCCATCGCGGTCACGAACAGGCTGTTAGCGCCACCGATGCTGATACCCCAAAGTCCGATGCGGTCGCGATCGACCTCGGGCTGCAGGCCAAGCCAGGTGATCACGTGGCGAAGGTCCCGGCACTGCTGCCAAGGGTCGAACTGCTGCCGAGGCTCGCCATCACTTGCGCCGGTGTATCGGTGGTCGTACACCATGCACGACAGGCCAGCCTCAGTGAACACGTCGGCCATGGGGAACACCGTGTCCGCCGGGCCACCCAACCCACTCTGGATCACGACCACGGGGGAAGGCTTGGTGCTGTCAGGCGTGAACAGCCTGCCCCTGAGGGTGGTCCCGAAGACGTCGATCTCAACTTCCCTGAAGCTCATCCTTACTTCCCTTCTGCTGACGTTGTGGTGGTGCCCACCGTTTCGTTGCGAGCGCGTGAAGCACGGACGATCTTGCGCAGACCAACCATGCGCACTAGGCGGTACAGACCCATGGGAGAGAATCCGGATGCCATGCCTTCCTGGGTGATGGCACGCCGGAGGAGCGGGAAGGCATAGCCTCGCATGGCCTTCTCGTAGCGGCCGATGGCGTCGATCACCACCGACGATTCGTTTGTCGAGATCGACTCCAGCGCATCAGCGAGAACGTGCGCGTCCCGCAGGGCGAGATTTGCGCCGACGCCGAGCGACGGTGGCATGGCGTGGATGGCGTCACCTGCCAAAGTGACCCGACTCGGCTCCCATGGGTGTGACACATCCAGGTAGCGCGCTCGGGTGAGGAACAGATCCTCCGCCGGGGCCCGTTCTACGAGCTCGATGATCGCGGGGTGCCAGCCGCGGACCAACTCCTGGATGGCGCGCTTGAGAATCTGTGTGTTCGGTCGCGCGGGGTCGAGACCGAGAGTCTTGGCGATGGCTTCCGGGATCGCTGCGCCCAGCATCATGTAGGGGGCGACCTCGTCCAAGGCAAGCTCGACGCCTCGTAGCGTGGCCGCTTGCGAGACCTGGACACGGGGCGTGAAGGCGCCCAGGGCAAGAACGCCGTTCTCGAGGAGTTGTGGGCCGAAGGCAAGGACAAAGCCGTCGTCGAGCTCGGGTGGGAGAGAGTCTCTCAGCTCGTCAGTCAGCGGGACCCTGCCGTAGACGCCGAGCGCCCCCAAGTCCTTGACTTGGGCATCAGGCAATCGTTGCGCTCGGACTCGGGAGTGGATTCCGTCGAAGCCGACCAGTACGTCACCGGTCTCGCGCTGACCATCACTGAGGACGACCTCCACTTCTTGACCTCGGTCTTCGTATGAGGCGACTTCACCCGTGACGACCACGTCCTCCAGCCCCGACAACATGATCTGACGCAGGGTGCGGCGATTGACGGCCGTGTCTTTGCGGCGCCCTGACGTCGCCACACCCAGATGAGGTCGGGACGCGAGGTACCGCAGTTGTTTGTCCAGGATGAGGAGGCGCTCCTGGCGGGGATCGGTGCGCGAGGTATCGAGATACAACTCGAACAACTCGGGAGGCAACAAGGCCTCCAGGGCGGTTCCGCCGTCGCCGTTCATGTGCAGTCGATAGCCAGCAGCGCCCCCGTGCGGAGCGCGCTCGAAGAGGCGAACCGTCATCCCCCGTCGGACAAGTCCGTGCGCGAGGGCGAGCCCCCCGATGCCACCCCCGGCGATCAGCACCTTCAAAGAACTCACCGTTGCTCCTTGCTGTTGTGTCAGGTGTCACTTGGAGTGTAGACACATGTCTATTGAGGAGACAAGTGTCTATCGAATTTGCGTTTACAAGTAGTCGAAAGTTGGGATGATTGACGAGATGGGAACTTCGCTGCGGGATGAAAACAAGGAGCGGACTCGGCAGCTGATCGTGGAGGCGGCTGTGTCCGCCTTCACCGAACTCGGCTACCGATCCACATCCATGAGCCAGATCGCCGGTCGAGCCGGGGTCGGGCGAGCCACGCTGTACAAGCATTTTGCGAACAAGGGTGCTGTGGCGGACGAGATCGCCCGGTCGTTGAATCCCGGCATGGTTCGGGTGATACGGACGCTCCCGGATCGCTCGCTGGACGATTCGGGCATCAAGGAATGGGTCTCCGAGCTCATTTCCACCTTGCGGTCGTTCGGCGCGGTGGCCGGTGTCGTCAGCGAGGCAATCGGTCACAACCGCGATCTTTCGACTGCCTTGCTTGAGTCGATGCACGAGACGAGCGGTGACCTCTTGAAGGAGCTGAGGCTCAAGCATCCGGCCGCCGCGCCGATCGCGCAGGGTGGCCTTGCCATGCTCCTGACTGCAACGGTCCAGGTCGCCGCGACGATGTTTGGGCCGCATAGCACAAACCACGACGACCGCCTGACACATGACCTGGCGGCCATCTGGGTTCGAGCACTCACACGGTGACGGCATACTGAGCGCTGAAGTCGACCAGCCATGCATATCTATGTGTCACGCGCAACGGGCTCGACCGTTACTAGGTCTCGTGACGAGGAGCACGGGTTTCGCGGTCTGCGAACCGCTCGGAATGAGGCCGTCGCCATGGACGAGTCATACAGTCGAGAGGCCAGGGCAGTGCCACCTGGGCCGACTCGGGTACGGACCGTATGCCGTCGACGGCTCATCGAGCCTTGAACCCTTGCCGAGTGCGTCCGCGGGGATCCCGGACAAGCGCGCGTCCCAGCCTGGTCTCGCCCTGTGTGGACGGTTGGCGCGACACGGAGGACCGCCTCGTCCATGTCGACGATCACGACGGTTGCCCCGCATCGACGAACTGACGCGCGATCGCGAGGCCGACCTCGCAAGTTCGCCGACGTGCTCGTTGTGCGGACAGACGCCCGAGGGTTGCCGGCGTGGCGCCTCGAGCGGTTGATGTTGGTGATGCCAGCCCCGACGCCGACTCGTCAGTTCCGGGGCGGTCGCGATGTAGCCGTGCAGGGAGCCAGCAGCGGCCTCTGGATGATGGGCCGGTGCGGAGCCAGGTCGCGGCGTACTCGCCATGCGGGCCATCTCGGCGTGCCCGCCGTGGCGCGAGCAGCCCGCCAGACACCGAAACGTCGACGAGGACCAGTTCGAGGAACCTACGGTGCACACGAAAGCGGACCGGATCGGACTGTTCCGGATCGCCATCTATCGCCGACCGGGGGCGACCGCGGGCCAGTGGGCGTCAGCGTTCGAGTGCGCGTCGGATGAACTCGTCGCGGGCCGCGATCGAAGCCCGGGCCAGCTGAGTGTGAGCGGCCATCAGGTCGAACCCGTGGGTGCCGCCGCCCCACATGTGGAAGTCGACACTCACGCCGGCCTGGGACAACCGCTGCGCGTAGATCAAGGCCTCGTCGCGGAACGTCTCGGCCGAACCGGTGTCGATGTAGGTGCGGGGTAGGTCGGCGAGGTCCTCGGCCCGGGCCGGGGCGGCGTACGGCGACACGTCGGATCCTCCGCGTCGCTCGCCGAGCAAGGCAGTCCAGCCGAACAGGTTGTCGTTGCGGTCCCACATGCCTTCGCCGTCGAGCATCCGGCTACTGGGGGTTCGTAGCCGGTCGTCAAGCATCGGACAGACCAGGATCTGGTGGGTGAGCCGGGGGAAGGCGCGGTCTCGGGCGAGGAGGGCGGTGCCGGCGGACAGTCCGCCGCCGGCGCTGGCGCCGCCGATGATCAGGTGACCTGGGTCGATGCCGAGCTTGGCCGCGTTCTTGGCGGTCCACACCAAGCCGGCGTAGCAGTCCTCGACCGGAGCAGGGTCGGGGTGCTCGGGGGCGAGTCGGTACTCGACCGACACCACGACGGCGAGTCCTTCGGCCACGTACGGAAGCAGCATCTCGATCTGCGTCCGGCGGTCGCCGACGACCATGCCGCCACTGTGGATGTGGTAGATCGCCGGCAGTGGGCCGTGCTGGCCAGCGGGCGTCAGGATCAGCAGCGTGATGTCGTGGTTGCCGTCGGGGCCCGGCACGTCGCGCTCGTCGACCTGCACCGTGCCGCCTACGGTGAGGTCGGTCGGCTCTACGCCGGGCAGCCCTTCGGCCAGCGCCCGCCGCAGCGCAGGGAGATTCTCGGCGGTGAACGGCGGCATCGCCTCCCGCATCACCTCCAGCACCGGCACGATCTCGGGATCGAACGGCGGCCGGGGCGTAGTACTGGGGTAAACGTCGTTGGTGCCGGTCATCGGATACTCCTTCTCATACGGATGTGACCACCTTCACTCCTGTGTCCTCCACCCGGCACCCGGCCAGTGGCGGAAATACCGCGGTACCCTCCCGCCACCTGGCGGGTATGGTCGAGGAACGCCGCCAGGTCCAGTTCGAGCTGACGCAGCCCCTTGCGTACCTGCTCAGCGCGTCGGTGCCGAACTTGCCGACGACCGACTTGGTGGTCGCGGACTCGGACGACTGATCGCCGCGGCTGCGATCACGGATCGCCAGACGAACAGCGCACTCATACAGCTCGAGGGATACCTCGAGCGACGTGCGGGAGAGTGATCCTTCCAACGAATTGGTCCGCCCCGGGTTCCGCGCGTCGGAACCCGGGGCAGACCAAACTCTCCGGATATTCTGGGGCGATTCAGGGACCGGGGCCCATTCCTGACGGGACTTCCTCGGTCACGAATGTGGGCATGTCTCGCGACGGAGACGACATGCCCGGGGCGCTAACCATCTCACGCCGAGATCGCGACGATTGGCTAGGAGTGCACCGGGGTCATCGAGCGGGATTGAGACCTCCGTTGACGCCGATGATCTGTGACGTGATGAACTTGGACGCGTCCGAGGCGAGGAAGGCGAGAACGGGAGCGAGATCCGTCGGCCCATCGCCCATGGTGCCGCCGAGTGGCACAGCCTCCTTCAGGCCGTCCTCGTAGGCCCTTCGCTGTTCCGCGCTGAGGTCCGCCAAGAACTCGTCATACATCGGGGTACGGATGAGCGGATTGACCACGTTCGCCCGGATGTTGTACTGCCCCCACCCGTTGGCCAGCAGCCGGGTGTAGCTGATGATCGCGCCCTTCGTCGCTCCATAGGCGATGTTCGTCGCAGGACGATCCATCAGTCCGACATCCGATCCGAAGTTCACGATGCTGCCGCCGCGTTCCTTCAGATGAGGGAACGCGGCTTGGCATACGTGAGACAAGCCCTTGAGGTTCACGTCGAGCAAGCGATCCCACAACGCGTCCGTCATGTCCTCAGCCATCGTCACGGCCGTGACGGCGGCGATATTGAAAACGGCGTCGAGACCGCCCATTTCCCGTGCCGCGAAGTCGACGGCATCTCGTACTTCGTCTTCCTTGCTCACATCGACACGCCGGAAGGCAGCCGTTCCTGGGCCAGCGGCAGTCGTCTCCTCCGCGACTTGCTGACCGAGGTCTTCGAGGACGTCGAACACGAAGACAGCAGCCCCTTCTTGCCCGAAGTGGCGCACTGCGTCGCTTGCGATGCCGCGTGCGCCTCCGGTGACGATGATCTTCTTGCCTTCGATGGTGATGGGCATGCGTTCCTCCTTGAGCCTGCAAACTGTGTTTTGGTTCAACCCGAGGGCGTCGGCGTACTTGCGAACCTGGTCGACCGGTTCGTTCCCTTCGCCTACGGGGATGAGGAAGACGCACGTTCGACGCCCGTCCCGACCTACGTGGGCACGGGTCTGGACCCGCCATGAACACCGTGACGGGGTCTGCCGACCGACTGTGGATGCCCGACACCCGGAGTCGAACGGCGACCGGGCCGGGGCATCGGGGTAGACGTCGTTGGTGTGGGTTACTGGCTGCGCCTGTCGGGCGGGTGTGACCATCCTTACTCCTGCATCCCACACCTGGCACCCGGCCGGTGGCGGAATTTGCACAGGTCTGCCCGCCATTTGGCGGGGCAGTGCGAGGATCGCAGCCAGGTCGTCAGGCAGTTGGACGAGTACGACGCCGCGGCGACGAAACAGCGGCTGGCGTCGACGCGCTCTACGACGCCCCGACCCCCTACATCGCCGCCTGGCAGCAGGTTCCGGTGCGCTCCCACCGCGACAGCGTCCGCCTCACTCTCCAGCTCACCGGCCCGCGTCGCGGGGCCGACAAGCTGAAGGACCTGGCCTGGAGCGAGGCCGCATTGGAGGCCTGGGTGGCCGAGATCCCGCCGGAGCACCAGGCCGAGCGGATGCGCGAGGCGATCGCCCGTGCGGACGAGGACAACCCGGTATGACCGACTCGACGACCGGCACCACGTCGGAGTCGATTCTCGAGCGTGCCCGCGTCGGCTTCGCCGACCACTTCGGCCGGGAACCCGACGGGATCTGGTCCGCCCCAGCCGAGTGAACCTGATCGGCGAGCACACCGAGTACAACGAAGGGTTCGTGCTGCCCTTCGGCATCGGGCGGCGCACCTAGGTGGCCCTCGCGCTGCGCGCCGACCAGACCGTCCGGGTGGCTTCGACAGGTCCGACGGCCTTGTCGAGCACGCCCTGGCTGACGTCACCCGTGAGGCTGCGACCGGCTGGTCCGCGTATCCGCTCGGCACGGCCTGGGGGCTCGGCCCAGGTCGGCGCGGACCTCGCGAGTGTGAGCGGGTTTGACGCCTTCTTCGTCTCCGATGTCCCGGTCGGTGCTGGTCAGTCGTCCTCGGCAGCGCTCGAGAGCGCGCTCGCGGTTGCGCTCGACGAGGTGTGGCGCTCCGCCCAGGCTCGGGAGCTCTGGTGCGTGCCACGGATCTCGCCGAGAATCACATCGTCGGAGCACCACCCGGGATCCTGGGCTAGACGGCGTCCCTGCTCGCACAGCCCGACCACGCGGTATTCCTCGACTGCCGCAGCCGTAGGTCCCGGGTGGTGCCGGTCGAAGACCTGGAGCCGCCAGGGCTGACGTTACTGTGATCGACACCCGTGTGGAGCACGTCCATGCCACCGGTGGCTATGCGGACGGTGCACGGCCTTGGTCGCACGATCCGAATTCGCGGCGGCGTCCGCGGCCCTCTTTGCCTCGGAGCGGGAGGCGAGTGTGGCGGTGACCAACGTTGGCCATAGCCTTGAACGTATGGACGTAGCTCGTAAGCCGCCGGGGTTGGTCGACGTCGCGGCGAAGGCCGGAGTCAGTCTGTCGACGGTGTCTCGTGTGCTGACCGGTCGCACGCCGGTGAGCGAGAAGCTGCGCCTGAAGGTGCGGGCAGCGGTCGACGAACTCGGGTATCGCCCGAACGCGGCGGCACAGACCTTGGTGAGCGGAAAGCGCTCCGCCATAGCCGTGCTCGCCCGCAACACCACGCGGTTCGGATACGCGGCGACTCTCCAGGGTATCGAGGAGGCTGCGCGTGCGGCCGGGTACGTCGTGATGATCACCGTGATCGAGTCGGGTCGCCGTGAAGATGTGGCTCGCGCGGTGGACATGACGCTCTCCCAGACGGTGGCCGGAGCGATCGTGATCGAGTTCGACGCGGTGGGTGTTGCGATGCTCGACGCGCTGCAGGGCATCGTGCCGGTCGTGGCCGCGGCGGGCGCTCGTCGGAGGGCGGGCTCGACGCCGCACGCATTCCTGGACGACGAGGCCGGGGGGCGCGCGGCGACTGAGTATCTCTTGAGCTTGGGGCATCAGACCGTTCACCACATCGCGATCCCGGCAACACGCCGGCGAAGCGGCCGTGAATGGGGGTGGCGGGCTGCGCTGGAGTCCGCGTCGGCCCCCGTGCCAGACGTCGTTCGCGCCGAATATTCGCCGACGTCCGGCTATGACGCGGCTCTGCGGCTCCTCGACGATCCGAGTGTGACTGCCATCCTGTGTGGCAACGACGAGCTGGCGATCGGGGCGGCCCGAGCGTTGTCCGAGCGAGGACGCAAGATCCCCGACGACGTCAGCATCGTCGGCTTCGACGACCAGCCTTTCGCGGCCATGTGGGTGCCAGCCCTGTCCACGGTGGCGCAGGACTTCACCGACCTCGGACGCCGAACGTTCGGCCTGCTCGAGGCATGGATCCGCACCGACGAGCGCCCGGCCGACTCGGCCGTGCAGCCCACGCTGGTGCTTCGGGAGAGCGCCGCCCGGGCCCGCTGACGGGGCGCGCGGGCCTCCGCCGCGAGGCGGGGACAGCCGTCCGCAAAATATGTCTGACCAACGTTTGCAGGCAGTATGCCTCTCGTGTAGCGTGTGACCGACGTCACTTGACCAACGTTTGCAGAACTAACCTGCACGGTTCTTCGAAGGGCGAGAAGCTTGAGCACTCCCATGCTGCGCGACGGCGCTGAATCTCCTGCCAAGACCGGCTGGCCGGAGGTCGTCACGCTTGCGGCCTCAGGGGCCGCATTGATACTCGCGGTCCCGCAGGACTCGTTGCCGTACGTGGTCCATTGGGGCGCGGACCCCGGGCCGCAGACAGACACCGGTCTACATGCGCTCGCAGTGTCCGCGATCCCGCCGCGGGCGACCAACGGAGTGGACACTCCGGTCGTGGTGTCGATCCTCCCGGAGGGGCGCACGGGGTGGGCAGGGACTCCCGGAGTGTCCGGACATCGTTCAGGGACCTCGTGGTCCCCGTGGTTGCGTCCCCAGCGCGTCGACGTCTCGACGATTCCCGGGGAAGGCGGGCACGTTGAGATCGTGGCTGCGGACGCCGTGGCAGGGCTTGAGGTCGGGCTCCGGGTCGAGATGCTGGAGACCGGCCTCGTCCGCATGCAGGCTGGCGTGACCAACACGGGGACCGGGACCTACACGGTCGACGCGGTCAGCCTGGCGCTGCCCGTCCCAACCCGGGCGGACGATCTCTGGGACTTCGCCGGCCGTTGGTCGAAGGAGAAGGTCGTACAGCGCCGGCCCTTCACCGTCGGATCCCATGTCCGTGAAGGACGCCACGGCCGCACGGGTGCGGACGCCGCCACGTTGCTGATGGCGGGGACGGCCGACCTCGGCTTCGCCGGTGGTGAGGCTTGGGGCCTTCATGTGGCCTTCAGCGGTAACCATCGGGTGATCGGCGAACGAGCCCACTCCGGCGAGCGTCTTCTGCTCGGCGGTGAGCTGTTGCTCCCGGGCGAGGTCGAGCTGCGGACAGGTGAGACCTACGAGACGCCGAAGATCTTCGCGGTGTACGGCGCAGGGCTGGACGACGTTGCCTCGCGGCTGCATCGGTACCTTCGCGCCCGCCCGCACCATCCGCGCAGTCCCCGCCCGGTGGTGATGAACGTCTGGGAAGCCGTCTACTTCGAACACGACGTCGAGCAGCTGGTCGAGCTTGCCGCACTTGCAGCCGACGTGGGTGTCGAGCGCTTCGTGCTCGACGACGGCTGGTTCGGAGGCCGCCGCGACGAGACGTCCGGACTCGGCGACTGGGTGGTCTCGAGCGAGGTATGGGGGGAGGGGCGCTTCCGCGTCCTGGTCGACGCGGTGAAGAACCGTGGGATGCAGTTCGGTCTGTGGTTCGAGCCCGAGATGATCAGCCTCGACTCCGAGATCGCCCGCGCCCACCCGGAGTGGATCCTGCAAGTCCCCGGGAGGATGCCGGTCGAGTTCCGGCGACAGCAGGTCCTCGACCTGACCCATCCCGGCGCGTTCGAGCACGTACGCGACCAGATTCTGGCGCTGGTGCACGAGTACGGCATCGACTACATCAAGTGGGACCACAATCGGGACCTCATCGACGCCGGGTCCACGCTCACGGGACGTGCCGGAGTGCACCGCCAGACTCTGGCGACCTACCGGCTGCTCGACGCGATCCGGTCGAAGGCACCTGGGCTCGAGATCGAGTCCTGCTCCTCCGGAGGCGCCCGCATCGACCTGGAGATCATCGACCACACGGATCGCGTGTGGGCGTCGGACTGCATCGACGCGCACGAGCGTCAGCAGATCCAGCGATGGACCGCCCAGCTGCTGCCACCGGAGCTGGTGGGCAGCCACATAGGGGCTGACCGTGCCCACACAACCGGGCGTCGGCTCGACCTGGACTTCCGGGCGGCCACCGCCCTGTTCGGGCACTTCGGCGTGGAATGGGACCTGAGGGCGACCACGGCCGCCGATCGGGCCGAGCTGGCGGCCTGGGTCAGTTTCTACAAGCGCATGCGACCGCTCATCCACACCGGCACCGTCGTACGCCGCGACGCCGAACAGGGTGACCTCTGGCTCCACGGAGCCGTTTCGCCGGACCAGCGGGAGGCCTTGTATGCCGTGACCCTCCGGGAGCGGCACGTCACCTGGCCGTCCGGGCGCGTCCAGCTTCCCGGTCTGCGCCGCGACCTCACCTACCGCGTCCAGGCGGCAGGTCCCGGCTCAGATGCGCCACCTGACGAACGTGTCCACCCGAGCTGGTGGGGCCACGGGATCGAGCTCAGCGGCGCGGTCCTCGGCGACGTGGGCGTGCATGTGCCGGCCCTCGATCCCGACCACTCAGCCCTTCTCCACGTGGAGGCGACCTACCGATGACGAAAATGGCCAACCCCCGGCACCAGGCCGTGCCGCGGCAGCGAGGACGCCGTACAGGTGACCTCGGCGTCGCGCTCCTGTTCCTTGCCCCGGCTTCGATCGGCTTCGTTGCCTTCTACCTGCTTCCCTCCCTTCGAGGCTTGTGGTTCAGCTTCACCGATCGCAACCTCGTGGGCTCGGGAGAGTTCGTCGGGACGGCCAACTACCAGGAGCTGCTCGGCGACCCTCTCTTCTGGAACGCGTTGAAGGTGACACTCTGGTACGTCGTCATCAATATCGGTGTCCAGACGGTCTTGGCGCTCGCGATCGCCGTCCTCATGCATCGGCTGACGCGATCGGCGTTGGTTCGGGGCATCATCCTGCTTCCATATCTGGTAGCGAACGTCGTCGTCGCCCTCGTGTGGTTCTGGATGATGGACTACTCGACGGGCTTCATCAACGTCGTCCTCGACTGGGCCACCGGGGACAGGGTCGCCTTCTTCGGCGATGAGACGCTGGCCATCCCGACGATCGCGCTGATCAACGTCTGGCGCTATGTGGGGTACACGGCCCTGCTGATCTTCGCCGGGCTGCAGACCATCCCGGATCAGTTGTACGAGGCAGCCGGGTTGGACGGCGCTTCTGAGCCGCGGATGTTCTGGTCGATCACGTTGCCGCTGCTGCGGCCCGTGCTGGCCCTCGTCATGGTGATCACGGTCGTCGGGTCCTTCCAGATCTTCGACACCGTGGCGGTCACCACCGAAGGCGGGCCGATCAACTCGACGCGGGTCATCTACTACTACATCTACCAACAGGCGTTCGAGCGCTTCGACCTCGGCTACGCCTCCGCGATGTCCGTCTTCCTGCTGGTCGCACTCGCCGGCATTGCGTACTTCCAGCTGAAAATCATGCGCTCCAACCAGTCGGATCTGACGTGAGGAACCCGATGACCACGACCACACACGACGCCGTCCCTGCGACCGACATTCGAGGCACCACGAACGCGCATGTCAGACGCCGCACGCGAGTCAGATGGGGCCGCGCGTTGGCATGGGCCGCCCTGGGTGTCCTGCTGATCGTCACCTTGTTTCCCTTCTACTGGATGCTTCGCACGGCGCTGTCGACGAACACGGCCCTGTACACCAACCCGGGGAGCCTCCTGCCTGTCGACTTCAGCTGGGGAGCATTCGCGCGAGTGCTGGGCGTGGCGACGGCCGAGGAAGCTGCGGCCGAGGGCGGGACCACCGGCTCGATCGATCTTTGGCTGTACCTGCGCAACTCGGTGATCGTCGCCACCGCCATCACGTTCGGTCAGGTCTTCTTCTCCGCCATGGCCGCGTACGCGTTCGCGCGGCTGCAGTGGCCGGGGAGGGACGCCGTGTTCTTCGTGTTCCTGACCGCCCTGATGATCCCGCCGATCTTCGTGCAGCTGCCCAACTTCATCCTCATCCGGGACCTCGGCCTGCTGAACACGCTGACCGGGATCATTCTCCCGTTCTTCTTCATGACTCCGTTCGCGGTCTTCTTCATGCGCCAGTTCTTCCTCGGGATCAACCGCGAGGTGGAGGAGTCTGCTCGGATCGACGGCGCCGGGCATGTGCGGATCTTCCTCCAGATCCTCCTACCCATGTCGAGTACGCCCCTGTTCACCCTCGGCCTGCTGACGTACACCACCGCGTGGGGGGAGTACATGTGGCCACTGCTCGTGGGTCGCGACGAGGAGTCGCGCGTCCTGACGGTGGCCCTCGGCATCTTCCGGTCGCAGACGCCGCAGACCGGCCCCGACTGGTCAGGCCTCATGGCCGGCACGTTGATCGCGGCCTTGCCGGTATTCGTGCTGTTCCTCGTCTTCGGACGCAGGCTCGTCGACAACCTCGGCTACTCGGGCATCAAGTAACCGCATTATCCCGGGCGGCGTAGCCGTCCCGATTCACACAGGAAGGTTCGACATGCACACCCTCCATCTCCGGGTTCGCGCGATCGCCGCAGCCGCGGCCGCTGCGACGCTCGCCCTCGCCCTCGCCGGATGCGGGTCGTCGTCAGACGGGGACGACGACGTCGACGGCGCCATCACGTACTGGCTGTGGGACAGCAACCAGCAGCCCGCGTACCAGCAGTGCGCCACCGACTTCCAGGAGCACACCGGCATCGAGGTGAAGATCGAGCAGTACGGGTGGGACGACTACTGGCAGAACGTCACCACTGGCTTCGCCTCGGACACAGCACCGGACGTCTTCACCAACCACTTGTCCTACTTCCCGCAGTTCGCGGCGCAGGGCCAGCTCCTGGACCTGAGCGACCGCATCGAGGGGGACGGCCTCGACCTCTCGATCTATCAGGACGGCCTCGCCGAGCTGTGGGTCGGGGAGGACGACGCAACGTACGGCTTGCCCAAGGACTTCGACACCATCGGGCTCTTCTACGACGAGAAGGCGGTCGCCGACGCCGGATACACCGCCGAACAGGTGAGCTCGCTGGAGTGGAACCCCACCGACGGCGGCACGTTCGAGGACTTCATCGGTGCCCTCACCGTGGACAAGAACGGGGTCCGGGGGAACGAGCCGGGCTTCGACAAGACCAAGGTCGAGGTGTACGGACTGGCACTCAGCGGAAACGGGCTGAACGCCGCGGGCCAGCAGACCTGGTCGCCGTTCGCGCTGAGCAACGACTGGTACTACGGCGACACCACGCCCTGGACGTCCCAGTGGAACTACGACGACCCGAAGTTCGTCGAGACTCTGACCTGGTACCAGCACCTCATCGACGAGGGCTACATGCCGTCGGTGGACATCGCACTGAGTGAGCAAGACCCGCTCAACGGCTACCTCGCCGGTCGCTACGCGACGGTGACCGACGGCAGCTGGATGACCAGCTCCTACCTCGGTCAGGACGAGGTGGCGACGAAGGTCGCCCCGACCCCGCAAGGCCCCAGCGGCGCGCGAGCCAGCCTGTTCAACGGTCTATCCGATGGGATCTGGGCGGGCACGGACAATCCCGATGCCTCGTGGGAATGGGTCAAGTACCTCGCCTCCGCGGACTGTCAGGACGTGATCGCCGAATCCGGTGTCGTTCTCCCCGCGATCAAGACCTCGACGAAGAAGGCAGAGCAGGCCTTCACAGACAAGGGCTGGGACGTGTCCGGCTTCACCGTTCAGGTGACCGACGGGACGACGGCCCTGCTGCCCATCGCCGACCACTGGTCGGAGATCAACGACACGGTCACGCCGGCCATCGAGGCATTCCTCAAGGGATCGAAGGACGCCGAATCGCTGACCGACGCCAACGACGCCGTCAACGCGTTGTTCGAGTGACCCCGGGTGGTGCGGGGACCGCCGACCGGTCGCCGCACCACCCGCGCTGAGGCCGAGTCATCGGCGCGAGCGCACCATCTCCCCACCACTCTAGGAGCAAAGAATGGTCCTGCACATCCCCATCCACTGGAGCGCCGCTGGCCGCAGCGTCGCCTTGGTCAGCTGTATGGCACTCGGTGGCAGCCTACTCTCGGCTGCCGCGACGACCAGCGCCGCCGGCGCCGTCGACGCACAGCAGCTGTCGATCGACTTCTCCGCCTCCACCGGCAAGGTGCACGGCGGCGCGACCGGCGTCCTCTACGGACTCTCGGACGACGAGGTGCCGACGACTGCCGTGGTCGCCGGCGCCGCACCGAGGACGGTGACCCAGATGCCCGAGGGCGGGCTGCAGCATCCCAACGGCGGGGCGCTGAGCGTGTCCGACACGTTCTTCAGCGCGGGCGGAGACGACATCTACATCAACATCCAGGACTACTACCCCAAGTGGGGCTACGCGAACGCCGAGGACCCGCAGAACACCTACCCGGGTCAGGCGGACTTCCTCGCGAAGGTCCGCACCGTCGTTGAGCGCGTCGCCCGGGACGCGGACCCGGATGCGCTCGACCGCTACGTGTTCACGCCGTTCAACGAGCCCGACTGGATCTGGTACGGAAACTGGAGCGCCAGCCGCGAGCGTTTCTTCGCCGACTGGGAGGCGGCGTACCGGCTGATCCGAGAGATCATCCCCGGCGCGCGCATCGCGGGGCTGGGGGAGGCCAACTACAACCGGCAGCGCCTCACCGACTTCATGACGTGGGCAGCCGAGCGGGACGTTCTGCCCGACATCATGACGTGGCACGAGTTGGACAAAGGCGACCTGGCCACCTTCTCGGACCACCTCGAGCACTTCCGCGCGCTCGAGGAGTCGCTCGGCCTCCCCGAGACGCCCGTCAACGTCACGGAATACTCGCCCTGGCGGAGCGACACCGGCGTTCCGGGCCGGATGATCCGGTGGATCTCGCTGTTCGAGACGCACAAGGTGGATGCCGAGGTCGCGTACTGGACCGCGGCCGGCAACCTCAGCGACCACACCTCGCGCACCCAGGGCGGCAACGGCGCCTGGTGGCTGCTCAAGTGGTACGGCGATCTGACCGGCGAGACGGTCGAGGCGACGCCGCCCCAGCCGGAGACGCCGGACACGTTGCAGGGCCTGGCCGCCCTCGACGACGACCGTCGCACGGGCACAGTCCTCTTCGGTGGCACGGGCAGCCCTGTCACCGTCGACGTGGAGGGCCTCGATCCCTCCGTGTTCGGCGCAGAGGTCGACGTGCGACTGGAGCGCACCCGGTTCACCGGCCAGGAGGGCCTGGGCGATCTGCCGACGACCCTCTCGGTCGAGAGAGCCAGGCTGGGCGCCGACGGGACGCTCGACATCGACGTACCTGCTGGGACCGAGATGGACGCCTACCGCCTGACGATCACGCCGTCTGCGGACGGGCCGGTCGCGACTGCCGACGTCCCCTGGTCCCAGAAGACTGAAGCGGAGTCCATGACGCTGGCCGGCGGGGCCCGCGTCGCGACCCAGTCCGGCACGTATGCGACGTCCGGCGGTCAGGACGTCCGTGGTCTCAGCACGTCGACGGCCCGGCTGACCTGGGACGTCGACGTCCCTGCCGCCGGCACCTATCGGCTCGACATCCTCTACGGCACCGGCACGAACGTCCCCGGCCAGCCGCGAAGCCGAACCTCGGGTCGCCACGCGCTCTACGTGGATGATCGGCTGGACCAGGTGGTCCAGTACTCCTCTACCCTCGGCGACACCTACAAGGGACGGGTCGGCGTCCTTGTCGACCTCCCTGCGGGCGCGTCGACGCTCTCCTTGCGCACCAGCGCGGACGGCGGCGCCACGGCGCTCCCCGGCAGCAACCTTGCGATCGACGTCGTCGACCTCGTGACCGAGGGCGGGCCCGAGACCTCGACGTACCCGGCGTCGTCGGCCCGGACGACGGGCAAGGCCACCGTCCTGCCGACTGACGGCGGCCGACTTCACCTCTCGCCGGGTGCACGAGCCGAGTTCTTCGTCGTCGCGGAGGAGGATGGCTACTACAAGCTGCAGGTCGACACCGGCGTCGCCGGGGGCAGCGGGGCGTACGACCTCGCGGTCGACGGGCGCGAGATCCCGGGTGCGACCAGCCCAACTGGACGGGATGGTCGCACCACCGCGACCATCCACCTCGGGCGCGGTATGCACCAGGTGCACGTCACAGCTCGCCAGCGTCTCGGTGTCGACGAGCTGCGGCTGATCCGCGACGCAGCCTCCGACGTCCATGCGACGACGGTGCAGGCCGAGCACCCGTCGGTCGTCCGGAGCGCCGGCGCAACGGTGGAGACGCCGCCGGCGGCAGCAGGCTCCAATGTTCGCGGGCAGTTCGTCGGTTGGCTCACCGCCGGGCGCACGATCACCATCCCACGACCGGCTGGGGTCGAGCCCGGGGCATACGACATCGGCGTCACCTATGCCAACGCCGACAAGTTCACCGGGCACCCATACAACGCGGACATCATCTCGCGCAGGGCGGACATCCGTGAGGAGGGCGCCGAATCCACGAGCACGGTCGCGTACCAGCACACCTACAGCGACTACAACTTCTGGACGCGAACGACTCCGCTCGCCCTCACCACGCGCAGCGGTGGCATCGTGATCGGCAACCCAGCCGGGGACGCGCCGAATATCGATGCGGTCACTGTGGCCCCGTTCGTCATCGACGTGCGCAACGAAGGACGCTGAGTCCTACGGGGACGGTTGGCCCACGGTGCCCATCGACTGGCGCCGCGAGGCCGACCGTCCCCCGAACGGGAACGCCGGCTGCCAGGTTCGCTGGACTCCCTGTCGCGACGCTGCTACCCGATTTCGGGCGGCTGCAAATTGGTCGGTTCCGAGACCCCGGCGTAGGCCTCGCGCATCCGGCCCGGCGTGGTATCGAAGGCGCGGCGAAAGGCTCGAGTGAAATGCGCCTGCGAGGAGAAGCCCCAACGGGCAGCGATATCGGCAACACGGAGGTGCTGACAGGCCGGGTCGAGCAGGTCGCGATGCGCGGCATCGAGTCGCTCTGTGGTGATGAGTTCTCCAAGCGTCCGACCCTCGCGGGCGAGCAGGCGGTTGAGGTGACGCGTGGAGACGCCGACGGCCTGGGCCACCGCATCGGGGGTGAGATCCGCGTCGCCCAAGCGCCGTCGGACCTCGTTCACGGCTGCGTCGGCAACGGCCGCGGACGGTGCGTTCTCGGGAGCGATGATGGCGATCGCGGCCTCGACGAGCTCGCTTGTGTCACGAGTCGTCGATCCCTCGTCGGTGGCTGAGGCTCGCAGCATTTCCCGCATCAGTCGCGACAGCGCGCGGCTCCGACTGCCCCCAACGGCGACCGCCGCGCCACGGGCCAGGGACTCCCTGGCGGGGCCCAGCCGTGGCAGCACGTCGTGCGGTAGGTCGAGCAAAACCTGGTGCATCTGCGTCTCGAATCCGAAGAGATAGGGACGCGAGGCGTCGTAGACCACGGTGTCACCGGCTCTGAGTCGCAGGCAACCGTCGGCGTGGACGAAGAAAGCCGAACCCTGCACAAGGTGTGTGAGGAAGATCGATGCCTTAGGTGTGCGTTCGACATGCTTGGCGCTGCGCTCTACCACGTGGGGATTCCCCACGATGTCGGCGACGCATACGCCGCCGAGATCAAGGTTCATCTCACGTGCCCGCAGGCCACCATCGTGCACGGTCATGCACCTCAGTGCCACAAGCTGACGTTCGTTGTACTCCTCCCAGAAGGCGGTGCGGTCCGGCGCATCGACCTGGTCGGTGCTAGCCACGCTCAGTTGTACCGACATCTGGGTTCTGACCCTCCTGGACTGCGTCGCGACCCGGATCGCGCGTGACGTCTGTCACTTCGCGCTTCAAGTATTCGGCGGCGTCGACCTGGCGTCAATCACGCGCGATCCGATGTCCATATCTGACCGTCGGCCTGTCCGCCTGGGGAAAGACCAGGCACTGTCTTGCGGCGTTGACTCGACCTGTCAGATCACTGGCACCCAAGTCACGAGGAGATGTCATGCCCGAAGAACCCACCAGCGAGTTCTGGTCCCACCTCAAGCCCATCGCCAACGCACTCAAGCCCGATGCCCAGCCGGAGGTCTTCCACCAGTTCGCCCCGATCGAGGACGAGCGCTACTACGCGCCGCTCTCGGAGACAGTTTTCTCCCGCCCGCTCTGGATCTCCCCGCGCGACAATCGGTGGGCGGACATCCTCTGGGCCAAGACACCCGGACTGGTCAACCGGCACTACCACCCCCACGAGGTCTTCGCCTACACGATCTCCGGCAAGTGGGGCTACCTCGAGCAGCCCTGGACAGCGACCGCCGGATCCTTCGTCTACGAGACTCCCGGCGAGGGTCACACCCTGGTCTCCTACGAGCACGAGGAGCAGATGCGGGCCTTCTTCGTGGTCACCGGCCCGCTGGTCTGGCTCGACGAGGACGGCAACGGCCAGGGTTACTTCGACGTCCACGACTACCTTGACCTCTGCCGCCGGCACTACGACGAGTCCGGCGTCGGGGCCGACTACATCGACTCCCTGATCCGCTGATCGGCCGACGACCATGACCACCACGAGACCTGCCTCCGTGCCCAGCGATCCTCGGCGCTACGACCGCAGCGACAACGATGGCTACCGGCCGCCGCCTCGGGGCGGTGCGTACGAGAACGTCCTTCTCGCCGTCCTCTTCGCCACCTTCGGCTTCGTGTTCTTCGACCGGCTGGCCCTGAACTTCTTGAGCCCGTACTTCAAGGCAGAGCTGGGACTGAGCAACTCAGATATCGGCCTGCTGGGCGGTCTTCCGGCTCTGGCGTGGGCTCTGTCCGGCCTCGCCATGGGCTACCTCTCTGACCGGGTCGACCGGCGTAAACCTTTCCTCATCGGCGCGATCGTTCTCTTCACCGCCTTCTCCGCACTCTCCGGGCTGGTGGGGGGACTGGCCAGCCTGCTGTTGCTCCGTGCGGTCATGGGCGGCGCGGAGGGTGCGGTCCTCCCACTTGCCCAGCCGATGATGATCCACTCATCCAGGCCGCGTAGGCGCGGACTGAACATGGGCCTTGTCCAAGGCTCGTCTGCCGGCCTGCTGGGCGGCGTGCTCGGCCCCATCATCACGGTCTATCTAGCCGAGGCTTACGGGTGGCGCATGGCCTTCCTCGCGACGGTCGTTCCCGGCGCGATTCTCGCGCTACTGGTTCTCTTCCTGGTCAAGGACCTGCGCCTGCAGCATCCGGCGACCCTCGCGCAGGACCGTGCCGATCGCATCGAAACCGAGAGTGCGGAGCGAAGCGCCATGACCTTGTCCATGGCGCTGCGGAGTCGCAACGTCCTGCTGTGCCTGACAATCTCGATCTTCTACCTGACGTGGTTCACGACCACTCAGACATTCGCACCCCTCTACCTCAGCGAGGTCAAGGGTTTCAACGGCGGCCAGATGTCATCGGCATTGGCCGGGATCGGTATGGCCTGGGTCGTCTGGGGCGCCCTGGTGCCAGGTATCTCCGACCGCATCGGGCGCCGGCCGGCCATGGTCGGGTTCAGTGCGCTGGCTGTCATCGCTCCTATGGCAGTCATCGTCATCGACTCTCCGGGACTGCTGTTCCTGGCTCTGGCGCTGACCTACACCGGCCTGGGCTGCTTCACGCTCATGATGGCCACGATCCCGGCTGAAACCGTGCCACGGCATCTGGTCGCGACGTGCCTGGGGCTCATCATGGGTATCGGCGAGATCTTCGGGGGATTCGTCGCCCCCTGGATAGCTGGCGTGTTGTCGGATTCCTTTGGACTGCAGGTGAGCATGTTCATCTCCGCGGCTGCGGCCGCCATCGTGGTCGCGCTCTCTCTCGGGCTGCGAGAGACCGCCCCCGCTCGGATGCAGGCATCGTGATGACGAACACGACAACGGCGCTGCGTTGGCACGCTCCTGGCGACCTCAGGCTCGAGGAGGTACACGTGCGGACGCCGGGCGTGGGGGAGGTGCGGGTGCGCCCGGCCTACGTCGGCGTATGCGGCAGCGATCTTCACGAGATCGTCGACGGCCCGCATGCGATACCGGTCAGCCGCCCCCACGGCCTCTCCGGCGGCCGAGCCCCTCTCGTGCTCGGGCACGAGTTCTCTGCGGTCGTGGAATCCGTAGGCCCCGGCGTCGAGGGGCTCGCCCCCGGCGACCGGGTCGCGGTCGAGCCCAACTACCGCTGCGGCACCTGCGCCGCGTGCCAGAGCGGGCGATACCACGTCTGCGAGCACTTCGGGTTCGCGGGGCTGATGGGCGACGGCGGCATGGCGGGCCTCGCCGTCTTGCCCTCCTACATGCTGCACCGTCTGCCGAGTCGGGTCGACCTTGCCCAAGCAGCTGTACTCGAGCCCGCGGCGGTGGCGCTGCACGCCACCCGGCGCTCGGGTATCGGCGCAGGCGACACGGCAGTCGTGATCGGCCTCGGACCTGTCGGGCTGCTCGTCTGCCTGCTGCTGCGACTGCGCGGTGTGCAAACCATCGTGGGTGTAGAACCCTCCGAGCAACGACGCGCCTTGGCTCTGAGCATGGGCGTCGACCACGTCATCGACCCGTCGAGAACCGAGAATGGACCAGCTGACCTCGTCCGGAAGCTTCTGGGCGGTGGCGCGACCGTGTCTTTCGAGGTCGTCGGTCACCAGTCGACCTTCGACATGGCTCTGGCAAGCGTTCGTTCAGGAGGGACGGTGCTGCTGGTGGGGCTGGCCGGGGGACTGCACTTCGACGGGTTCGCCGCTGTGAACGCGGAAATCACAATCCGTGCGAGTGTGGGCTACAACGACTGCTATCCCGAACTCATCGATCTCGTCGCCCAGGGTCAGCTCGACCTAGACCCGTTCACTGGCGACATGGAGCCACTTGCCGATGCTGTGGAAGTTCTGAACGACCTGGCACGCGGGCGGCGTCAAGGGCTCAAGACTTTGATCCGCTGTGCCGGCGCCGATATCGGTGCTTCGGTGCCCACTGTCTTCACCAACGTCTCGCAGGTACGGACGTAGATCAGGCGGCCTTGTGTCATCCGTGCTCGCAGCTCAGTGACCGCGGCGGCAGGAGCGGGTGGGGCTGGAGATCGACGCACGTCCGGCGTCAGCGGCCGGCCTATGTCCAGCTCCCATTTCATCCGCGGTAGGCGACTGCGGCGACGATCAGGTCGGAGAGCGTGATCCCTGCGGCGAGAGGGATTCCCAATGCGGGGCCGGGTGCGGGTAAGGGGCGAATGTGAACGGAGAGATGGGATGCGGTAGCGGAGTTCAGAGGACCTTCCGATTTTCCATCTGATGCCTATGGCTGGGATGAGGCCATCCGGGCCGGTGACTTTTGTTGCGGCCGGGGTGCTGGGGATCATGCCCCTTCACGCGATGGCGTCAGGAAGGACGTCCTTCACGATCGTCAGCAGGCAGTGACGCAGCAGGCTGTGCGCCTGGGCTCGGGTGAGGACACCCTTGAGCAACCAGTCGCGTCCGGCGGACCTGGCGAGCTGGCCGTAGGCCCTGATCATCGCCCGCAGCTCGGACCGATGGCGAGTGTCGTCGGCCAGGCCGACCGCCTCGAGCACACGGTCGACCGAGTCGTTCTCGGCCTTGAGCAGGATCTTCTCCAGCTCGGGATCCCTGCCGACGCCCATCGCCCCGCTCGCGCTGATCCAGCTGGCCCCTTGCTCGGCTAGTGAGTCGAGGAACCACGTGACCGCGGCGTCGATGCGCTCTTCGAGGGGGCCATCGGGCAGCTCGCTGACGGCGATCGCGGGAACGGTGGCGGCCTCGCGTACGACCTCCAGGTAGAGATCGCGTTTCGTGCCGAAGTAGTGGTTGAGCAGCCCGCGGGCGACCCCTGCCGCTCGCGCGATCTCGGCCGTGGACACCTCGCCGTAGGGTCGCTCGGCGAAGAGATTCTTTGCGGACGCAAGGATCTCTTCGCGTCGCTGGTCCGGACCGAGGCGTCTCCACCTGGGCTCTTCGGCGGTGCTCATGGGGTCGAGTCTTCCATCGGTCGCGACCAGGGCAGCCACGAGGGCAGTCCCTCCGCGACCGTCGTCGGGAAAGCGGGGGGACGCTTCTCCAGGAACGACATCACCCCCTCGACCGCGTCTGCGCTGGTCGGCAGGCCTGCGATGAGCCGGGAGTCCACCTCGTGGGCCAGGTATGGAGTCGGCTGCCCGCTCAGATGGTTGAGCATCTGCCGGATCACGGCGACCGAGACCGGCGCGGTGTTGTCCCGGATGTCGCGGGCGAGCTCGTACGCCGCATCGAGGACGTCGGTCGGCGCGTGCGTGGAGGTCAGCAGGCCGGCTGCCTGGGCCTCTTCGGCGAAGAAGACGCGGCCGCTGGTCATCCAGTCGTGCGCCTTGGTCATTCCGACCAGGCGGGGGAGGTGCCAGGCGGATCCTCCTTCCGGGAAGATGCCACGGCGGCCGAAGACGAACCCGAACTTCGAATCCGTGGAGCCGAGCCGGAAGTCACACGCCAGCGTGATCGTCAGTCCGGCGCCGATCGCGGCGCCGCGCATCGCCGCGATCACCGGCTTGTTCATCTCGAAGACGCGCCGGGAGCATCGTCCCGCGGGTTCCTGCCAGGCGCTGACGTCGTCGACCGTCTCGTTGACGTCGAAGCCGCCGCCGGACAGGTCGGCGCCCACGCAGAAGTCGGTGCCGGCTCCGGTGAGCACGACCACCCGGACGTCCTCGTCGTGGTCGGCGCGGTGGAGGGCAGCGTTGAGGTCGTCTGCCATGGCGAGCGTGTAGCCATTCCTGGCCTGGGGCCGGTTGAGGGTGATGGTGGCGATCCGCTCGGAGACCTCGTAGGTGATGTCGGAGTAGTCGGTGATGGTGCTCGTGTCCATGAGATGACCTCTGTTCCGGATTGCTTGTTGACCGGCTGCCAACAGTAGTGCACTATTGGCGCTGTGCCAACAACTACGACTCGATCCTGGATGACGGAAGACCTTCATGCGCTGCGTGAGCTGGCGGCGACGTACTTCGCCAAGGAAGTGCTGCCGCGCGCCGAGGAGCACCGTGCCCAAGGTCACGCGAGCCCTGAGGCCTACCTGAAGGCCGGCGAGCTCGGTCTCGTCGGGATGTCGCTGCCCGAGGCGTACGGAGGGGGAGGAGGCTCCTTTGCGCACGAGACCGTCCTGATCGAGGAGCAGGTCGCCGCGGGGGACACCTCGATGGGATTCGCCGTGTCGGTCGGGATCGTGGCGCACTACATCGCGGCGTACGCGACGGAGGAGCAGAAGCGTCGCTGGCTGCCGAAGGTCGCCAGCGGCGAGTGGGTGCTCTCCATCGCGATGACCGAGCCGGGCACCGGCTCCGACCTGCAGGCCATCAGCACCCGCGCGGTCAAGGACGGCGACGACTACGTCATCAACGGGTCCAAGACGTTCATCTCGAACGGGCATGTCTGCGGACTGCTGGTGATCGCGGCCCGAACGAGCGACGAGCCGGGTGCGGCCGGGATCTCGCTGATCGTGGCAGAGGTCGCCGACGACCCCGAAGGCTTCACCCGCGGCAGGGTGCTGGACAAGATGGGCCAGAAGGATCAGGACACCGCTGAGCTCTTCTTCGACGACTTCCGCGTCCCGCAGTCGCACCTCCTCGGTCCCGAGGAGGGCAAGGGCTTCTACCAGATGATGGAGCAGCTCCCGCAGGAGCGGTTGATCACCGCGATCCTGGCGCAGGCCCAGATCGAGCGCACCGTCCGCCTCGCGGTCGACTACACCAAGGACCGGCACGCCTTCGGCAAGCCCCTGCTGGCGCTGCAGAACACCCGCTTCGAGCTCGCTGAGTGCGCCACCATCGCCCGGGTCAACCGTGCGTTCCTCGACCAGTGCATCGAGAAGCACCTTCGTGGTGAGCTCGACGCCTCCGAGGCCTCGATGGCGAAGTACTGGATCTCCGACCGTGCCACCGAGGTGGCCGACCGCTGCCTGCAGCTGTTCGGCGGCTACGGCTACATCAACGAGTTCCCGATCGCCCGCATCTACACCGATGTCCGGGTGCTGCGGATTCTCGCGGGTGCCAACGAGGTGATGAAGGAGCTCATCGCCCGTTCCCTCTGACCCGCCCACCTGCCACCGACGTACGTCACCGACGACCCGTCTCGAAAGGACAGCTCGCTGTGAGCACCGACGCATTCATCTACGACCATATCCGCACCCCGCGCGGCCGCGGCCGCAACGGCTCGCTCCACGGCGTCAAGCCGGTCACGCTGCTCGTCGACCTGATCGACGAGCTGCGCAAGCGCAACCCCGGCCTGGACACCGACGCGATCGACGACTTCGTCGCCGGCGTCGTCTCCCCGATCGGCGACCAGGGCTCGGTCATCCCGAAGACCGCGGCGCTGGCCGCGGGCCTGCCCGACACCGTGGGCGGTCTGCAGATCAACCGCTTCTGCGGCTCTGGGCTCGAGGCCGTCAACACCGCGGCCCAGAAGGTCGTCTCCGGCTGGGACTCGCTGGTGCTCGCCGGTGGTGTCGAGGTGATGTCGCGCGTTCCGATCGGGTCGGACGGCGGCGCCTGGGCGATGGACCCGGCCACCAACTACGACACCTACTTCGTGCCACAGGGCATCGGTGCCGACCTGATCGCGACCATCGAGGGCTTCAGCCGTGAGGACGTGGACACCTACGCCGTACGTTCCCAGCAGCGGGCCGCCCGCGCCTGGGAGGAGGGCCGATTCACGGGCTCGATCGTGCCCGTGCACGACCAGAACGGCCTGCTCCTCCTCGACCGTGACGAGCACATGCGCCCCGAGTCGACCGTCGAGTCCCTCGGGAAGCTCAAGCCGTCGTTCGAGACGATGGGCGATCTCGGTGGGTTCGACGCGGTGGCGCTGCAGAAGTTCCACACCGTGGAGCGGATCAACCATGTCCACACCGCCGCCAACAGCTCCGGCATCGTCGACGGTGCCGCGCTGGTGCTCGTCGGTTCGGAGCAGATCGGCAAGGACCTCGGTCTGCGTCCTCGCGCCAGGATCGTCGCGACCGCGACCTCCGGTGCCGACTCCACCATCATGCTGACCGGCCCGACCCCGGCCACGCACAAGGTGCTGGCGACCGCCGGTCTGACCGCGGAGGACATCGACCTGTGGGAGATCAACGAGGCGTTCGCCTCGGTGGCCCTGAAGTGGCAGAAGGACTTCAACATCCCCGACGAGGTGCTCAACGTCAACGGCGGCGCCATCGCGATGGGCCACCCGCTCGGCGCGACCGGCGCCATGATCCTCGGCACCATGGTCGACGAGCTGGAGCGGACCGGTGGCCGTCGCGCCGTCGTCACCTTGTGCATCGGCGGCGGCATGGGCGTCGCCACCATCATCGAGCGCATCTGAGCGCCCCCATCTTCCGACACACGCAAAGGAAACTCATGAGTGCGAACATGATCGGCTGGGAGCAGGACGCCGACGGCATCGTCACGCTGACGATGGATGACCCGACCCAGTCCGCCAACACGATGAACGCGATCTTCATCGAGTCGCTGCGCGCCACCGTCGCGCGCCTGGTGGCCGAGAAGGACGAGGTGGCCGGGGTCGTGCTCACCTCGGCGAAGAAGACCTTCTTCGCCGGCGGTGACCTCAACGACCTCAGCGCGGCCGGCCCGGAGGACGCCCAGCGCGTCTTCGATCTGGTCACCGATATCAAGGCCCAGCTCCGTACGCTCGAGAGACTGGGCAAGCCCGTCGTCTCAGCGATCAACGGTGCGGCACTCGGCGGCGGCCTCGAGATCGCGCTCGCCACCCACCACCGGATCGCCGCCGACGTCAAGGGCTCCCAGATCGGGCTGCCCGAGGTCGGACTCGGGCTGCTGCCCGGCGGCGGTGGCGTCGTACGCACCGTGCGCATGCTCGGCATCGTCGACGCGGTCATGAAGGTGCTCGGCCAGGGCCAGCGCTACCGGCCCGCCCAGGCTCTCGAGGTCGGCCTGGTCGACGAGGTCGTCGCTCCCGAGGAGCTGCTCGCCGCCGCCAAGGCGTGGATCGTGGCCAACCCCGAACCGGTCCAGCCCTGGGACGTCAAGGGCCACAAGATCCCCGGCGGTACCCCCGCAACCCCGGCGCTCGCGGCCAACCTGCCGTCCTTCCCGGCGAACGTCCGCAAGCAGCTCAAGGGCGCCAACTACCCCGCACCCCGGGCGATCCTCGCGGCCGCCGTCGAGGGCGCGCAGGTCGACTTCGACACCGCCTTGGACATCGAGTCGCGTTATCTCGTCGAACTCGTCACCGGTCAGGTGTCGAAGAACATGATCAAGGCCTTCTTCTTCGACATGCAGCACATCGCGGCCGGCGGCAGCCGCCCCGAGGGCCACGAGAGGTTCGTCGCCACCAAGGCCGGTGTGCTGGGCGCCGGCATGATGGGCGCGGCGATCGCGTTCGTGTGTGCCAAGGCGGGGATGGAGGTCGTCCTCAAGGACGTGTCGATCGAGAACGCCGAACGTGGCAAGGGCTACTCCAAGAACCTCGTCGACAAGGCCGTCGCGCGCAACAAGATGACCCAGGAGCAGGCTGATGCTCTCTTGGCGAGGATCGTCCCGGCCGTCGAGCCGAGCGCGCTCACCGGCTGCGACCTGGTGATCGAGGCGGTCTTCGAGAGCGTCGAGCTCAAGCACCAGGTGTTCCAGGAGATCGAGCCGTACGTTGCTGACGGCGCGGTCCTCGGTTCCAACACCTCCTCGCTGCCGATCACGGGCCTGGCCGACGGCGTGCAGAAGCCGGAGGACTTCATCGGCCTGCACTTCTTCAGCCCGGTCGACAAGATGCCGCTGCTGGAGATCATCGCCGGCGACAAGACCAGCGACGAGACCCTGGCCAAGGCCTTCGACATCGCCCAGCAGATCAAGAAGACCCCGATCGTCGTCAACGACAGCCGCGGGTTCTTCACCAGCCGCGTGATCGGCACCTTCCTCAACGAGGCCCACGCCATGGTCGC
This sequence comes from Nocardioides luteus, assembly GCF_015752315.1. Lineage (NCBI taxonomy): Bacteria > Bacillati > Actinomycetota > Actinomycetes > Propionibacteriales > Nocardioidaceae > Nocardioides > Nocardioides luteus. Next base: position 2,954,600 of record NZ_JADOVJ010000001.1, on the reverse strand, counting down.
CGAGGGCATCTCAGCAGCCTCGATCGAGCAAGCTGGCCTGCAGGCGGGCTACCCGGCCGCGCCGCTGAAGCTCTCCGACGAGCTCAACTTCTCGACGATGAGCAAGATCCAGAAGGCGACCCAGAGTGGCCTGGAGGCCGACGGCAAGGGCCACCTCTACTTCCACCACCCGGCCTACGACGTCATCGACCGCATGCTCGAGGAGTTCGGCCGAACCGGCCGCGCAGGCGGCGGAGGCTTCTACGACTACGAGGACGGACGGGCCACGGGCCTGTGGCCCGGACTGGCCGAGCACTTCGGCGCGGGCAGCAAGGAGATCCCGTTCGAGGACATGAAGGAGCGGATGCTCTTCGCCGAGTCCATCGAGACGGTCAAGTGCTTCGACGAAGGTGTGCTGCGGTCGGTCGAGGATGCCAACGTGGGCTCGATCCTGGGCATCGGCTTCCCCGGCTGGACCGGCGGCGTCGTGCAGTACATGAACGGCTACGAGGGCGGTCTCGCCGGCTTCGTGGCGCGCGCTCGTGAGCTCGCGGCCGCCTACGGTCCGCAGTTCACCCCGCCGGACTCACTGGTCGCCAAGGCCGAGGCAGGCGAGTCCTTCGAAATGGTCCCGGCCGATTAGCTGCCGCTGATCCGCCCTTTCAGAACCCGTACGCAGGAGTCAGACATGTATCTCACCCAGGGATTGCACCGCGCCCTCCAGGCCGCGCCGAACAAGGTCGCCACGATCAACGGCGATCGCACCCGCACCTTCGCCGAGCAAGGGGACCGGGTGGCACGTCTGGCCGCCGGCCTCAAGGGGCTCGGTGTCACCGAAGGGGACGTCGTCGCGATCCTGTCGCTGAACAGCGACCGGTTCGTGGAGTACTACTCCGCCGTCCCGTGGGCGGACGCGGTCCTCAACCCGATCAACATCCGGTGGAGCCCGGAGGAGATTGTCTACGCCCTCAACGACTCCAGCACCTCGGTGCTGCTCGTCGATGACGCGTTCGCCCCCATGGCGTCGGTGATCAAGGCCAGGTGCGCATCGCTCGAGGCCCTGGTCCACTGCGGTGACGGACCCACGCCGGAGGGGATGGCGTCCTACGAGCAGCTGATCGCCGACAACGAGCCGATCGCCGACGTACGCCGTTCCGGCGACCAGCTCGCCGGGATCTTCTACACCGGCGGCACCACCGGGTTCCCCAAGGGCGTGATGCTCTCCCACCGCAACCTCCTCACCTCGGCGCTGGGAGCGGTCGCCAGCGGCTACCTGCTGGACCGGACGTCGACCTATCTGCATGCTGCCCCGATGTTCCACCTCGCCGACCTGGCCGGCAACCTGGGCGCCAGCATGCTCGGGTGCACCCACGTCACGATCCCGTTCTTCGAGCCGAAGAACGTCCTGGAGACCATCCAGAAGCACCGCGTCACCGACGTGCTGATGGTGCCGACGATGATCCAGATGACCGTCGACCACCCCGAGGCCAAGGACTACGACCTGTCCTCGCTGGGTCGCCTGATGTACGGCGGCTCGGTCATCTCCGAGGGCGTCCTGCGGCGTACGCAGGCGCTGCTGCCGCACCTGAAGCTGACCCAGGCCTACGGCATGACAGAGCTCGCTCCGGTGGCCACCCTGCTCGGCCCCGACGATCACGTCGACGGCCTGCTCACCTCGGCCGGACGCGCCGTGCCCCACACCGAGGTGCGCATCTGCGACCCGGACGGCAACCCGGTCCCGAACGGCACCGTCGGCGAGATCTGCGTCTTCGGGGCCAACGTGATGCTCGGCTACCTGAACAAGCCGAAGGAGACCGCGGCGGTCCTGCGTGACGGCTGGATGCACACCGGCGACGGCGGCTACATCGATGACAACGGCTACGTCTTCGTGGTCGACCGGCTCAAGGACATGATCGTCACCGGGGGAGAGAACGTCTACTCCGCCGAGGTGGAGACCGCGCTCTCGAAGTTCCCCGGCGTGCTGATGTCGGCCGTCATCGGAGTGCCCAGCGAGCAGTGGGGCGAGACCGTCCACGCGTACGTCGTGAGGGCTCCTGATGCCGACTTCACCGCGGAGGACCTGCAGCAGCACTGCAAGCAGCTCATCGCCAACTACAAGGTGCCGCGGAGCATCGAGTTCCTCGAGGAGCTGCCCGTCAACGGGGCCGGGAAGATCCTCAAGCGGGACCTGCGCAAGACCCACGCGGCTGGTGCTTGATGAGCCTGCTGAGCGTACGTCCGGCCGACGGCTCCGCGATCGCCGAGTTTCCCGTGATGGCGGAGGACGAGGTCCGCGAGATCGTCGCCGGCGCGCGGTCGGCTGCTGCGTGGTGGCGCGCGCAGGGGTTCAAGGGGCGGGCGGCTCATCTGGCCCGATGGCGCACCTGGATGTGGCGCCACGTCGAGGAGATCGCCGAGCTGATCCACCTCGAGAACGGCAAGCCGGTCGACGACGCCGTGCTCGAGGTCGTGCTCGCGGTCGAGCACGTCCTCTGGGCGGAGAAGAACGCCGGAAAGGTGCTCGCGTCCCAACGCGTCAACCCTGGTCCCCTGTTCGCCAACTACACCGCCCGCGTCGACTACGACCCTCTCGGAGTGGTCGGCGTCATCGGGCCCTGGAACTATCCGCTCTACGCGCCCAACAGCGCCGTCGCGTTCGCGCTCGCAGCCGGCAACACTGTCGTGATCAAGCCGAGCGAGCTCACCCCTGCGGTCAGCCGCTGGTACGTCGAGGCGTTCACCGCCGCCAACCCGCAGGCGCCGGCCGGCGTGCTCTCCGTGGTGACCGGTTTCGGCGAGACCGGTGCCGCGCTGTGCAGCGCCGGTGTCGACAAGATCGCCTTCACCGGGTCGAGCCGCACGGGCCGCCAGGTCATGGCACAGTGCGCGCAGACCCTCACTCCGGTCGTGCTCGAGTGCGGCGGCAAGGACCCGGTCGTGGTGGCCGCCGATGCCGACGTCGCCGCGGCCGCCCGCGCCGTCGCGTGGGGCGCCTTCACCAACTCGGGACAGACCTGTGTCGGTGTCGAACGCGTGTACGTCGTCGACGAGGTCGCCGATGAGTTCTGCACTCGGCTGCTCGCCGAGCTCGACGGCGTGCGTCCCGGCTCGGGCGAGGGCGCCGCCTACGGTCCGATGACGATGCCGGCACAGGTCGATATCGTCCGCCGTCATGTCGAGGACGCCGTGGCGCGAGGCGCCACCTTCCTCATGGGCGGTCCTGAGTCGGTCGGCGAGCGATTCATCTCGCCGATCGTCATCACCGACCTCGATGAGGACGCGATCGCGGTGCGGGAGGAGACGTTCGGGCCCACCGTCACGGTCAAACGCGTCGTCGACGTCGGCGAGGCGATCCGACTCGCCAACGACCACGACTACGCGTTGAGCGCGGCGGTGTTCTCGCGCAGCCGCGGCGACGAGATCGCGAGGCGGCTCCGTGCCGGTCAGGTCACCATCAACTCGGTGATCGCCTTCGCAGGGATGGGCGCGGTCCCGATGGGCGGTGTCGGCGACAGCGGGTTCGGCCGGGTCCACGGCGCCGACGGACTGCGTGAGTTCGCGCGGCCACGTTCGGTCGTGCGCCAGCGGTTCGCCCTGCCTGGCTTGGAGCTCATCTCACTGCGCCGGGCCGGACACGTACTGCCACTGATGAAGAAGATGCTGGGCGTCCGTCACGGACGCTGAGACGTTCGGGTGCCCATCAGCACCATCGGAACGATGTGCGTCCGAGCGAAGGCGCGTAGCTGCTGGGGTGTGGTCAGGTCGATCAACGCCTGTGGCGTCAGCAGGTAGGAGTGCACGACCCGCACCAAGAGCTCGGCACTCGGCTCCATCCCCTCAGCACTGTCCAGGAGGCCGTCGTCGACGGCCTCCTGGAAGAACCGCATGGTGGCCAACGTGGCCCCCGTGACCAGCAGCGTCCCCTCGGTGGTCAGCTGGGTCAGCACGGTCTCGGGCTCGGTCTTGAGCATCCGCGCCAGCAGCGAGTGGCCCCGGATCTGCTCCATCATCGAGGTGAAGCCCAGCTCCACGCGCTCATCGATCGTGCGGCCTGATCGAGCCTCGTTCGCGACGAGCTCGAAGAGCGCGGTCGCCTCTCGGGTGACCACCGCGTGGATCACGGCATCCTTGCCTCCCACACGGCGATAGACCGTCACCCGATCGATGCCGGCCGCCCGGGCGATGTCGCCGATCGTCGTGCGCTTGATGCCGTGCTCGACGAAGAGCTCCAGCCCCGCATCCAGGATCCGCTCGATCTCAGGGGCCCGGGGCGAGGGTCCGGCGGACTCGGTCAGCGCACTCGCTGCTCGGCTCAGCATGTCCTTCATGGGGCCAGCCTACGCAACCGAACATTGCAACAAACAGTGTTGCATTGTTACAGTGGCCGTCATCACAAGCCAAGGAGGATCGATGACGGATCTACACACCGACTCAGCGGCGTACCAGGACGAGGCTTTGGCGATCCATGCCCGTGACGTCCACTTCGACTGGACCGACGTGCCGACCGAGTACATCCCCGGGCACCCGTACGCCACGCACTTCTGGAATGTCATGCACCTGGTGCTCCCCGAGGGGGAGCGTGCGATGGCCGACGTGCTGGGTCGGGCACTGCCTGAGATCACAGACCCGCGGCTGCAGGAGGAACTGGTCGGATTCATCGGCCAGGAGGAGACGCACGCCAGCTCGCACGAGTCCTTCCGCGTCCATCTGGAGCGGAACGGCTTCGACATCCCGAAGATCATGCGGATGATGGAGTTCCTGATGGACCAGGTCTTCGGCGACCACGGCCTCACCGGCCGCGCCGGTGACGCTTGGTTCAAGGAGCGGCTCGGCATCTACGCCGCCGCCGAGCACTTCACCGCCACGGTGGGGGAGTGGCTGCTGGACAACAAGACCTTCGACGAAATCGGGGTCGACCCGACGATGCTGGACCTGCTCCGCTGGCACGGTGCCGAGGAGATGGAGCACCGCAACGTCGCCTACGACGTCTTCCAGCACATCGACGGCAGCTACGCACGCCGGGTCCGAACCGCGGTTCTGGCCGCCTTCGGGCTGCTCGTGCTGTGGCTCTACATCTCGAGCTGGATGTACGCCAACGATCCGACGAACTCCCGGCGCCGGATGCCCTGGCCGCTGGCCTTCTTCCTGGGCGTCCGCCGTGGCCTCATGCCCGGTGTGCGGTTTCTCTTCCGGGAGATTCCGCAGTATCTGCGGCCCGGGTTCCACCCATCGCAGATGGGCCCGATCGACAAGGCCGTGCGCTACCTGGCGCAGTCTCCGGCCGCGAACGGACACTGATGACCACCATCACGGCTCACGAACCTTCGCGCGGACTCCGCGCGCTGGCGCGCGGCGCGCGGGCGTACTCGACCGTCTTCGCAGCCGGTCCCGCCGCGCCCTACCTGTCCCGCGCCAACCCGGTCCGCCGGGTCGGCTACGACCTCGACCTCGTCGTCGACGGGCGAACCGAGGAGGCCGACGACGTGGTCAGCCTCGCCCTGCGCCATCCCGACGGTGACGCGCTGCCGCGCTGGCGGCCGGGCGCGCACCTGGACGTGTTCCTGCCCTCAGGCGCGCAGCGGCAGTACTCCCTGTGCGGCGACCCCACGGATCGCAGCCGCTACCGCATCGCGGTCCGCCGGATCTCCGACGGTGGCGGCGGCTCCGTGGAGATACACGACCGGGTGCGGGTCGGTGACCGGATCACGGTGAGAGGTCCGCGCAACGCGTTCCCCTTCGTCGACGTCGAGGACTACCTCTTCGTCGCCGGCGGCATCGGCATCACCCCGATCCTGCCGATGGTGCGGGAGGCCTCGCGTCGAGGTGCCCGCTGGCGGCTGGTCTATCTCGGCCGCTCGCTCGCGACGATGCCGTTCCTCGACGAGCTGCGGGACGTGCCCGGCGGCCGGCTGGAGGTGCGTCCCGACACCGACTTCGGCATACCCGATGCGGCCGAGCTGCTTGCGCTCGCCGAACCCGGCGCGGCGATCTACCTGTGCGGCCCGACGCCGTTGATCGACGCCGCCCGCGCGCTCCAGCCGTTGCTGAGCACCACCAGCTCGCTCCACTCCGAGCGGTTCTCGGCGCCGCCTGTCGTGGGCGGCCGCCCCTTCTCCGTACGCCTCGCCCGGACCGGCGTGACCGTGCCTGTCGATGCCGACGAGTCCGCGCTCGCAGCGATCCGCCGGGCGGTCCCGGGAGTGCGCTACTCGTGCCAGCAGGGCTTCTGCGGCAGCTGCAAGCACCGGGTCCTCGAGGGCACCGTCGAGCACCGCGACACCAAGCTGCGGCCCGCAGAGCGCGAGACCGAGATGCTCATCTGCGTCTCTCGCGCCGAGGGTGACGCGCTCACCATCGACCTGTGACCCGGAGGACTGTCATGACCCAGCATCTACGCGTTGCCGTGATCGGAGCCGGCTTCGGCGGTCTCTGCACGGCGATCAGGCTCAAGCAGGAGGGGATCGACGACTTCGTCGTGCTCGAGAAAGCCGGAGAGGTCGGGGGCACCTGGCAGGTCAACACCTACCCAGGAGCCCAGTGCGACGTGCCGTCCCTGATCTACTCGTTCTCGTTCGCCCCCAACCCCGACTGGAGCCGGCTCTACCCGCTCCAGGAGGAGATCCAGGCCTACCTGCACCGGTGCGCGGTGGACTTCGGCGTCCTGCCACATATCCGGTTCGACACCGAGGTCACCGACGCGTCCTGGGACGATCTGGCCGGCCGGTGGGACATCTCGACGACCGAAGGCAACCTGACCGCGACGGTGCTCGTCGGCGCGGTCGGACCGTTCAGCGCACCCTCGGTGCCAGACCTGCCTGGCCTGGACACGTTCGCAGGAACCGTCTTCCATTCCCAGGGATGGGAGCACGACCACGACCTGACCGGCGAGCGTGTCGGAGTGATCGGGACCGGCGCCTCGGCGGTGCAGTTCATCCCCCGTATCCAGCCACAGGTCGACCACTTGACCGTCTTCCAGCGCACGCCCACCTGGATCCTGCCCCACCCGGACCGTCCGGTCGGCGATGGTGTCCGGGCGCTCTACAGTCGCTTTCCTCGTGCCCAGGCGGTCGCTCGGAAGACCTGGGAGCTCGCCTTCGAGGCGATGGTGCCGGGGTTCGTCCACGAGCCGTTGCTGCAGAAGCCGCTCGAGGCGCTCGGTCGTGGCCTGCTCCGCAGGCAGGTCGCCGACCCCGAGCTCCGCGCCCGACTCACCCCGTCCTACGCGGTCGGGTGCAAGCGGCCCACCTTCTCCAACGCGTACTACCCGGCTCTGACTGCCGACAACACCGACGTCGTCGTCGACGGCATCGTCGAGATCAACGAGCGCGGCATCATCACCGCCGACGGGCGCCAGCACGAGCTCGACACGATCATCCTCGGCACCGGATTCAAGATGGTCGACCACCCGGCCTTCGACCTGATGCACGGGCGCGACGGAGTACGTCTGGGCGATGTGTGGCGGGCCGGGGAGATGTCGGCCTACCTCGGCACCGCCGTGCACGGCTTCCCGAACCTGTTCCTGATCCTCGGCCCCAACTCCGGCGTCTACACCTCGGCGGTGATCACCATCGAGGCGCAGGTGCACTACATCCTGGAAGCGCTGCGCACGATCGACGAGCACGACCTGATCAGCCTGGAGCCCTCCGCGACGGCGCAGGAGCGGTTCGTCTCCTGGGTCGATCACGGGCTGCGCCGGTCCGTGTTCGTGGCAGGCGGCTGCCAGAGCTACTACCTCAGCCCCTCCGGCCGGAACTTCACCCACTACCCGGGCTTCTCGGCGAGCTTCCGGGCCCAGACTCGCAAGGTCGATCTCGCCGACTACGTCGTGCGGGCACGGCGAACCGAGCCGATAGGAGCCGACGCATGAAGCGCCCGGCGACCAGCAGGTTCGACGTACGCGACCGGGTCGCGCTGGTCACCGGCGCCGGGTCCGGCATCGGGCGTGCGCTCGCGCGCCTGCTGCACGAGCGGGGCGCCTCGGTAGCGCTGGTCGACGTGAACGCGACTGGCCTCGAGTCTGTCCGTGCCGCCGTCGGCCCCGAGCGCGTCAGCGTCCACGTCGCCGACGTCACGGACCGGGCGCTGATGGCCGAGGTCGTCGCGGAGGCGATCGATCATCACGGTCGCTTGGACCTCGTGGTCGCCAACGCAGGCGTCACTCCCGCCCCGGCGACCATCACCACGATGGACCTGGCCGACTACGACCGCGTCGTGGCGATCAACCAGACCGGCGTGCTCAACACCGTGCAACCCGCCCTCCCCGAGGTCATCGCCCGTCAGGGGCATGTCGTTGTGGTCGCCTCCTGTGCAGCATTCTCACCGGGCGTCGGCGGGGTCGCCTACATGTCGAGCAAGGCTGCGGCAGAGCAGATCGGGCGTGCGCTGAAGATCGAGCTGGCCCCGCACGGCGCGTCGGCCGGGGTGGCCTACTTCGGCTTCGTCGAGACCCCGTTGGCCACCGCGACCCTCGACGACGACCCGACCGGCCGCAAGCTCGACGAGCTGCTCGGATGGCCGCTCAACCACCGCATCTCCGCCGAGGCCGCGGCGACGTCGATCGCCGACGGCATCACGTCCCGGGCCGGCGCGACCTACGCACCCAGACGCTGGTTGCCCTACTCGATGCTGCGCGGGATGCTCAACCCCGGCATGGACCAGGTGCTCGTCCGAGACCGGCGCGTGCACCACCTGGTCCGCGAGCTCGAGACCCGTCGCCCCCGGGCGACCCGCTGAAACCCGACAACGTTCAGAGGTAGCACATGAAGATCAAGTACGTCTCGCCCCTCGATGCCGCGTTCATGATGGTCGAACGCGACGACATGCCCTGGCACATCGCCAACCTCATGCTGTTCGCGAAGCCGTCCGGCGCCGCCCCCGACTTCGTGCCCGCACTGCGCGAGCAGATGCGCGGTCAGAGCGTGGTCGCGCCGTACGACCAGGCGCCTGCCTTCCCCAGCGCCCGATGGTTTCCCCTTCAGCGCCGGGTCGAAGCGATCGACTTCGACCATCATGTCCGGTTGCACACTCTTCCCGACGGGGCCGACGATCAGGACCTGTTGGCACTCGTCTCCGAGATACACGGCGAGGGCCTCGATCCGAGGCATCCGTCCTGGGAGATGCACCTGATCGACGGGATCTCGGGCAGCCGGTTCGGCATCTTCATGAAGCTCCACCACTCGATCCTCGACGGTGTCACCGGGATGCGGCGGATGCTGCGCTGGCTCACGACCGACCCGACCGACCTCTCCCGCCCAGCGCTCTTCTCGGTCGGCCCGGACCCGCTGGCGCCGCCGCGCGAGGTGCTGACCGTGGGGGAGCGCGTCCGTCGCAGGTCCATCGCCGTGGCCGAGCTCTCCCGAAACGTATCGCAGCTGGTCCGCAAGGAGTTCGACGGTCAGCGGCTCGCGGCGCCGTACGGCGTGCCCAAGACGGTGTGGTCCGGTCCCGTTTCTCGGGGCCGCAGCATCTCCTACCGGTCCTTCGAGCTCAACGAGCTCAAGACAGTCGCGCGGGCGCATGGCGTCGGGGTCAGCGATCTGGTGCTCTACATGTGCGGCAGCGCCCTGCGCACCTACCTCCTCGCCCACGGAGACGTGCCTGCTCGATCGCTCACTGCAGGTGCCCCGTTCAACATCCGAGCCGAAGGTGATGAACGTCCGGGCTCCTCGTTCGCCTTCCTGACCGTCGACCTCGGTACCGACATCGCCGACGGCCGCGAACGGCTCGCCCGGGTCAAGGCATCGAACGACGCCAGCAAGGCCCAGGTGGCCACGCTCGGTCCCGAGGCCCTTGCGTTGCAGACCGTCGTCGCCAACGGCCCCATGATCGCCACGATGGCGATGGGGATGCGCGGCAAGACCCTGCCCGCTTTCGGCGTGGTCGTCTCCAACGTGCCGGGGCCGCCCCAACCGCTCTACCTCAACGGTGCTCGGCTGGACGCGATGATCCCGATCTCGATCCCGATGCACAACAGCCCCTTCAACATGACCTGCATCGGCTACGACGGGAAGATGACGTTCGGCGTCGCAGCGGCCAGCGAACAGATCATCGACGTGGACTTGATCACCGACGGCCTCGCATCGGCCCTCAACGAGCTCCGGGGTGCTGAGTCGAGCGTGACACGAGGAGCGGATGGATCGGCGAAGCCATGAATGAGCCGGGTGTCGAGCTGAGCATCGACGGCGCTGTGGCGACCGTGCTGCTGGATCGTCCTGACGTACGCAACGCGCAGCATCCGGCGATGTGGGCGGCGATCGCGGGGTTCCTCGAGTCGCTTCCGGACGAGGTCCGGGTCGTGGTGGTGCGTGGGGCCGGTGGCACCTTCTCGGCGGGGCTGGATCTGTCGCTGGTCGACCCGGGGCAGACCGAGGTGGAGGGCAGCCTGGTCGCGACGCTGGCGCGCAGCGACCAGGAGGTCGTCGACCTGATCGGGGAGTACCAGCGGCCGTTCGTGGCGTTGGCCGACCCGCGGTTCATCTCGATCGCGGTCGTCGACGGGTACGCGATCGGGGCGGGCTTCCAGATGGCGCTGGCGTGCGACCTGCGGATCATGGCCGAGGACGCCTGGGTCTGCATGAAGGAGCCGGCGCTGGGGCTGGTTCCCGATCTGGCCGGGACCAAGCCGTTGGTCGAGGCGGTGGGCTACTCGCGGGCCCTGGAGATCTGTGCGACCGCGCGCAAGGTGGGCGCGCACGAGGCCGAGCGGATCGGGCTGGCGCAGAGCGTGGTGCCGGCGGTCGAGCTGGACGCCACCCTCACCGAGCTGGTGGCAGCCCTCCTCGCCCATGACGCGACGGCGGTGCGGCGTACGCACGAGCTGCTGGCGGCCGCGCCCGGCCGGAGCCTCGACGAGCAGCGCCTCGCCGAGCGCACCGCACAGGTGGGCCGGCTCCGCGCGATATTGCGGCGCTGAGTTCCCACGGCCATGATCGTAAGGATGTGAGGACCGAGCACCGAGCGGCGGGACGGACATCGAGGTCCGACCCGCCGCTGTGGACTGGGTCAGAACTGCTGTGCGTCGTAGTTGATCGTTGGCTTGAGGCGCCCGAGTACGTACCCGGCCACGAGACACGCGGGCACGAGCAGGAGGAGCCAGCGACCCGTCGTGCTCGGTCCGCTCAATAGTGAGTAGTTGTCCCACGTCAGGTAGCCGACGTATCCGAAGACGACGATCGAGGCGACCGGAGCGGCGATCGTGACCAACCGGCTGTGCTCGTGCTTGTTCCGCGTGAAGAAGACCACGATGGAGACCGAGGTCACGAACAGGATCGCCATGAACGCCGCCGTGCCGAGGGCGCTGAACGGTGCGAACAGATTCAGGATGGGGTCGGCGCCCATGAAGAGAGCCGCGGCGAGGGAGGCGCCCACGATCAGGCAGTTGATCACCGCTGCGGTCGCAGGGGTGCCGAATCGGGAGACCTGCGCGAGCTTCTTCGGCATGGCTCCGGCTCGTCCGAGCGCGAAGAGGTAGCGGGCGAACATGTTCGCCAAGCCGAGGAGCATGGCGATGAAACTCGTGACAACCAGGATCTGCATGGCGACGCTCAGCCAGTGTCCGGTGCTGGTCTCGGCAAGACCGAAGATGACGCCGGCGGGGTCGGCGGCCGCAGCCGCTTGGATCTTGTCAGGCCCTATCGCGCCGCCGATCACCCAGGTCGAGAGTCCGTAGAACGTGCCGACGAACAAGAGGACCACGTAGAGGGCTCGTGGAATCGTGCGACGCGGGTCACGCGCTTCTTCGGAGAAGACCACGGTCGCTTCGAACGAGGTGAAGCACAGCAGGCCAAAGAGCAATGCGACGCCCAGCCCGGGGCTGAAGAGGTTGTCGGCCGTGAAGCCCTGCACAGAGAACACGCCGAAGCCTCTTTGTGCCACCAGCGAGACGAGGAGAAAGGCAACCACGAGTGTCTCCCCGGCGATCAGGACACCCAGCACCACCAGGCTCGCGTCGATCCCGCGCGTCACCAGGGCGGTGACCACCGCGAGCGTGATGAGGATCCAGAGCACAGGCGGCAGGTCGATATTTGCGATGTCCTTGAGCAACGACTGCGCGAAGACACCGTACTGGGACCACAGCCCGATCTGGAGCGTCACATAGCACAGAATCGCCAGGCCGGCTCCGGCGCTCGCCCAGTTGGTGCCGAGCCCCTTGGAGATATAGGCGACGAATCCACCGGCGTTGGTGATGTGCCGGCTCATGCGCAGGTATCCCACTGCGAACAATGCGATCATGCCGGCGGCAAGGGCATAGACGATCGGTGCGGCGGGGCCGACGGATGCGAAGATGACCGGCGATGCGCCAACCACGGCAGCCATGGGGGCAGCAGCGGCGATCACAAAGAACGCGATCGCCAAGACGCCGAGCTTGTCGCGTGCCAGTCTCGGTTCGACTGCCTTGTCGTCGATGAGTGGTCGATGGTGGTGCTCCGCCGCCATCGCGTTGTTGTTCGGGATGTCACTGCCCATGGTCGGGTCCTTCCTCTTGGCCTGTTGATCGCGGTTTGCCGGTCTTCGTGTAATCCGGCTCACGGTGAGTGAGAGGGACTCTCGTCTCACGGCACCCGAGAGGCATGTGGCAGACGGGCACACTGCTTGGTGGTTCGTATACAGCCGGTGACCGCAGGGCTGTCGGCTACATCGGTCGTTCAGCGGACGGTGTTTCCAGGGGACCTCGCCGACGACGCGGCCCCTCGTGCGCGAAGCCCCAGATTTCCTCGCCGATGGCAATCGAGGCGTTCTTCACGGGTTGCTCCTGATGTCTTCTGGCGCGAGTCTTCAGCCGTTGATGACCTGCGGGACCGAGACGGATTTGAGGCCTTCCGACCCGAACTCGAGGCCGTAGCCGGAGCCTTTGATCCCGCCGAACGGGATCATCGGATGGACGCCGCCGTGCGAGTTGATCCAGACGGTGCCGGCCTCCAGCCGCGCGGCAACGGAGCGCGCGGCAGCGGGGTCCGCGCTCCACACGGAGGCACCGAGACCGACGTCGAGGCCGTTCGCCATGGCCACGGCTTCGTCGAGGTCGCTGTACCGGACGATCGGGAGAGCCGGCCCGAACTGCTCTTGGGCCACCAGCGGGTTGTCGTTGTCGATGTCGGCTACGAGCGTGGTCGGGTAGAAGAGTCCGCCGCCGTCGTTCGCGGGATCGCCGCCGAGCAGAACCTTGGCCCCGGAGGCGATGGCAGCATCCACGAGACCGGCCACGATGTCGTACTGCGCCTTGTTCTGGAGCGGCCCGAGTACGTTCTGCTCGTCCAGGCCGGGCCCCATCGGCATCTGTCGGGCAAACTCGACGAGGGCGGCGCACACCTGGTCGTAAACGTCGGTGTGGACGTAGAGCCGTTTGAGTGCGGCGCAGGTCTGGCCGGTGTTGATGAAGGCGCCCCAGAACAGGCCTTCGGCGATCTTCGAGGGGTCGACGTCAGGCAGCACGATACCGGCGTCGTTGCCGCCGAGTTCGAGGGTCAGGCGCTTGAGAGTGCTCGCCGAGTCACGGGCGATGGCCTTTCCCGTGCCCGTCGAGCCGGTGAACATCAGCTTGTCGACGTCGGGGTGGGTGGTGAGGTGTGCGCCGAGATCGCCTTCGCCCGGGACGACGGTGAGAACGTCGTCCGGGAGGGCGCTGTTGAGCACCTCGCCGAGGGCCAGCACGCTCAGCGGCGTGTATTCGGAAGGCTTGACCACGACGGTGTTGCCCATCCTCAGGGACGGGGCGACCTGCCAGGTCGTGATCATCATCGGCCAGTTCCATGGGCCGATTGCCCCGACCACGCCCACGGGGCGGTAGTGCAACTCGGCGTGGATCTCGTCGTCCTCGAACACGGTTCCGCCGGGCAGGGGTGTCCCGGCGGTTGCTCGGAGCCAGGCGGCGCACGCACCGACCTCGAATCGGGCGTTGGGCCCGTTGAGCGGCTTGCCCTGCTCGCGGCACAGCAGCTCGGCGAGTGCCTCCGTAGAGGCCTCGACCGCGTCGGCGGCGTGGAGCAGGGTCTGGACCCGTTCGTCGTCCGACCGGGCAGCCCAACCAGGTTGAGCAGCTCGCGCCCGCCGTACAGCGTTGTCGACGTCCGAGATCGAGCGGACCGGAGCATGGCCGATGAGGTCGCCGGTCGCAGGGTCGTGCATCGGTCGACCGGTGGTCTCGGTCACCTTGCTCAGGAGCGTCTTGTAGGTCAGGGGGGTCAGCGCGTCCATCGTCTCGCCTTCGCTGTTCGTGATCGGAGTCACATCGGGTCGTAGTCTCACCCTCTGGCAGCGGAGGCTGTCGTGCATTGGACGGCCGTGGACAGCGATGGTCGAAACGCTCACTCCCCACGCCGCATGGGTGTTGCCTCAGGGACGCGGGGTGACGCGGCACTCGCCGGGCGTCATGCCGAACGTTCTCCGGAACAGACGGGAGAAGTGGGATGGGTCCTGAAATCCCCATCGCGCAGCGATCGACGCGGCTGATCGGAGAGCGTTCGCGGGGTTCGCCAGGTCGCGACGGCATTGCTCGAGACGGCGTTCGCGGATGAACGCAGCGACGCTGATCGACCGGCCCGCGAAGAGCTTTTGCAGGTAGCTCGTCGAGATGTGGTGGGCGGCGGCTATCGACGCAACGTCGAGTGTCGGGTCGGGAAGGTTCGCCTCGATGTGAGCGATGATCGCGGTCATCAGCTGGTCGCGGCGAGCACCGGGCGGTCCGACAAGGTCGTCGCCTGCGAAGCAGGCGGCGACGAGGTCGATGACGGCGTCGCTGAGATGGGCGGCCACGGTCGCTCCGGTGTCGACGTCCGTCTCGAGGCCGGCGAGCACTGGGGAGAGCAGCGCGCCGAGCCCGGTCCGGCCCGACACGGCACGGGCTGTCATCTCCTCGACACGGCAGCGCGGGATCCGCAGGAGCGACTGCGGGAACATCACCACCATGATCCTGTAGTCGCTCAGGAACTCGAGACGGTAGGGCCGGGTGGTGTCGTAGATCGCCAGGTCGCCGGGCCCGAGATCGGCCTGCCGCCCATCTTGGTCGAGTCGCGCATGGCCGGCCATCTGGAGGCCCAGCTTGAAGTATGCCTCGTCGCCGCGGCGTGCCGCAGCGGGCGTTCTCACCACAGCATGAGGGGTAGCGCGAATGGTGCTGATCTGGACGCTTCCGACCTCGTGGCTGTCCAGGCGACAGGCGAAACCGTCGGTGGGGATGCGTGTCTGCGGCGTAAGCGGGACGAACGTCTTCGACACCGTCTCTCGGTAGGCCTCGAACCGGTCGGTCTGATCGAGCCGTTCGGTGTCGAGCATCGTCGTCATGGTCGAGCCTCCTCTGATCGGCGTCGCGCCGTCGCTCTCAAGCGTCCATTCGGACGGAGAACTTGTCAAGTGGATAGCCAGGAGGATGTGCGATCTCGCGCCGGGTTGCTTTCGTCAGCTACGGCTTCGGGGATCAGTCTGGAGGCTGACGCACCCGCCTACGAAGGACGCAGGCGCGGGGTCCGACCGACGGACATGACCGCCCATCGGTCAGCCCTGCCAGCGCGTTCCTGTGTTGTCAGGACGGTGCCCGGACGTTGGCTGCCCTGACGCGGTTCCAGTGGGAGTTCGGAGCATGCGCGACTGACGCTGGACGTGTCGGCGGTGATCGTCGGGGCGGCCGACCGACTCGAGGTCCATCGCGCCGCGTGCTCAGAGGCTGCTGGGGCCTGGGAGGGCGCGCTCCACGCCTGGGGTATGACCCAGAGGCATCGCGTAGGCTCCCATGGTGATGTCGACCAGGTCGCCCGTTTGCTGGTCGAGACCGAACTGAATGCCGACCGTGCGGAGTGCGGCGAGATCAACGAGGACCATGCCCTCCACGCCGATGTTCTTCTCCAGCCACGAGAACAGGTAGGTCTGCTCGCGCAGCTTCCAATGGAAGCAGCGGTCGGTGTCCCCGAGACCTTCCTCCGCGCCGCTGACGCACAACCAGGTGAACAGTTGTCCGTTCAGGTAGATGTGGTCGTACACGTCGTCGCTGCTGTAGGCATAGCGCACGCGGCGGCCGATGAGGTCGTCGGTGCGGGCGTGGGCTCCAGCGGCCGTTGCACCGGAGTCGACGACCTGGCCCTGGAACCAGGTTTGCTGTGCGAGATGCGGTTCGGGGCCCAGCCCGAGCTCGCCGATGGCACCGGTGACCTGCCCGGCGGTCAGATCGAGAGCCAGGGTTACCGCCACCGGGTGGTCAGCCTCGATGCGACGGTAGTGGAGGAAGAAGAGACCCGGCTGCATCTCGAACAGCTCATACGGGGCGCGGCCGCTCTCGATGCCGTCGTCCGTGGTGACGGACCACGACAGATCGTCGGGACCGAACTCGTGGGTCAAGGTGTACGAAGGCTGCTCGAGATCGACGAAGACGCAGTCGAGCTCGATCCGCCGGCCGGTGAGTGCCTCGCTCAGTGGGGGACGGTACTCGTCGAACCCGTCAGCCATCTCGGTCAGCGGTGTCCAGTCGTCCTTGTTCCAGCTGAACGAGGGAGAGGTCTGCATGGTCATGATTGAACATCTTTCTGGTGTGGGACGGGTGGAGGTTCCTCGAGGTCCCGGCTTGGGCTACGGGATTCAGGGCGGACTGGTGCTGGCCCCAGAGGCGAATGGCCACCGCGACGGACGCCGGGCGTGGGTGGCTGGGCAGTTGTTCCCACGCGGTGGTTGCCAGTCTTCGCCGGGTGGGTGTCAGGACACATGGTGCGGACCGGCACTGTCCTTGACCGTTCGCACACAGCGGTGGAGGTCCGCTCTGCGGCGCCGACCGCCAACCTCAGGACCGTTCACTTGCCAGATGGATAGCGGGCGTGACTAATGTTGTCAGCATGAGCGCCGACATCGCCGCTGGTCAACGAGGTAGCCGCCCCCCATACGGCTCGGGACGTGAGGCGCTGCTCGAGGCAGCGATCACGGTGGTCGCACGCCGGGGACTGCGGTACCTGACCTACCGCGCCGTCGCCGCGGAGGCCGGGGTGACGCATGGTCTGGTGGCACACCACTTCGGGTCGCGTGACGCGCTGCTGCTCGCCGCACTCCGTCACAGCGTGGAACGCTCCATCGACATCACCGAGTTGCGGACCCCGAGCAGTGACCCCGAAGACTTCGTGCAGGGCCTCGCCGACATGGTCGAACGCGCCCCCGACCTCCATGCGTTTCAGTACGAGGTGTTGCTGGAGGCGCGCCGGAGCCCGGAGGTGCGCGAGCATGCTGCGGAGTTGTACGCGTCGTACCGTTCCGCGGCTCGTGAGGGGCTGGCACAACTCGGTATCGCAGACGGGCCCTTGGCCGACTTGGTCTTCGCCGCTCTCGACGGCCTTGTCTTCCAGCAGATCACCGTGGGACCTGTTGCGGTCACGGAGGCCGCCGTCGACGCCCTGCGGCGGTTGCTCGCTGCGGTCAGGGACGACTCGCCAGTCCCGGCCTCGTCCAGGGCACGCTGAATGGGGCGGCCTCTTTCCGATCTCAGGGCGCCGAACTGCGTCGATACCGGTTCTGGCAGAAGGTGACGAACGCCTGCGCTCGCTGGTTGAGGCGCGTTGCCTTTGACCAGGCGAGCAGTATCCGGAAGTCTCCGACGTCTTCGGAGATCTCCTTGATCGTCACCTTCTTGCCCTCATAGGTGCGGTTGTTCGCGGGGCGCTGGACCAAGAGGGCATAACCCATTGCCCGGCCCACCAGCGCTCGCGTCAGCTCGAAGGTCTTCGGCCGGTAGCGCACCTCTGGAGTGATCCCGAGTCGGTCGAAGATGGCCAGTGTGTTGTGTGAGCTCGGGGGAGCATCCAGGAGCACCATCGGCTCGGCGGCCAGATCGACGAGGGAGACTGTCGGCTCGTTCGCCAGGCGGTGGCCATCCGCTAGGAGCACGTAGGGGCGGGCGCGTGAAATCACGGTACGCGCCATCTCTGGCTGAACCTCCATGTCGTAGAGGACGGCAAGATCCAGCTCCCCCGCCAAAAGCCTGCGCTGCAGCACGTCCTGGGTGCCCTCCGCGAAGTCGATCCGGAGGCCTGGATGGAGGTCACCGAAGCTCTCGAGCAGCGGTGGCAGCGTCGTCGGGGCGAGGGTCACATAGCAGCCGAGGTGCAGCACGCCGCGGAGCGAGTCACCTCCTGCAGCGATGTTCGCCAGGTCCTCGCCATGTCGGAGGAGGTCCCGAGCATGTCGAAGCACCTGGGTGCCGGTTGGTGTCAACGCCACTCCATGAGCCTTGCGACGTACGGCGAGCTGGGCACCGAGCGCGCGTTCGAGGTCGGTGAGCGACTGAGAGAGACCAGACTGCGAGACACGCAGGTCCTCCGCCGCACCGCTCAGGGTCCCGGCCTCTGCGATGGCTACGAAGTACTCGAGCTGGCGCAGGGAGAAGCGCAACGAATTCATCAGTTCACCTTATGAAGTTCAACGTTTTCTTGTCCTTTTCCATCATAGGTGACCGATGTCATATTGATTGCCCTCGCCTCCCTTCCGAAAGGACAACCGCCATGGCTGCCAAGCCGTTCGCCTCCTCCGCCGACCTCGGGGAGAAGACAGAGACGCTCGAGGTCCTCGCCGACGGCGTCTACGCGCTGACCGCCGAGGGCGATCCCAACGTTGGTGCCATCGAGGGGGAGGACTTCGTCGTCGCCTTCGAGGCCCGCGCCACTCCGGTCGCGGCACGCGACTGGCTCGCCCAGCTGAGGGAGCACACCGACAAGCCGGTGAAGTACCTGGTCCTCTCGCACTACCACGCGGTCCGGGTGCTCGGTGCGTCCGCCTTCGACGCCGAGGTGATCGTCGCCCACGACAACACCCGACGGCTCATCGAGGAGCGCGGCAAGGAGGACTGGGACAGCGAGTTCGGCCGGATGCCCCGGCTCTTCCGCGACCCCGACTCGGTGCCCGGCTTGACGTGGCCGGACGTCACGTTCAGCGACTCCATGACCATCGATCTCGGTGGTGACCGGGGCGAGCTCGTGCTGCAGTACTGCGGTCGCGGCCACACCGCCGGAGACATCGTCGCGTGGCTGCCACGGCAGAAGGTGCTTTTCGCCGGCGACCTGGTCGAGGCGGAGGCGGCGCTCTACACCGGCGACGCGTTCCACACGGACTGGTCCACCGGCACCCTCGACCGGGTCAAGGCGTTCCAGGCCGAGGTCCTCGTCGGCGGGCGTGGCATGGTGCCGCGTGGTCGTGAGGCCGTCGACGCGGCCATCGAGCAGACCCGCGACTTCCTTCTCGTCATGCGCGAGAAGGTCGGCGAGGTGCATGCCCGTGGCGGGAGCCTCAAGGAGGCCTTCGAGGCCACCCACACGGCGCTGGCGCCGAAGTTCGGCGCCTGGCCGATCTTCGAGCACTGCCTGCCCTTCGACGTCTCCCGTCTGTGGGACGAGTTCAACGGCGTCGACTGGCCGCAGGTCTGGACCGCCGACCGCGACCGTGAGGTCTGGAACGAGCTGCAGGGATGAGTTCGATGAGCGTTCCCACCTACTCCGGGCCCCCGGTGGCGGTCATCGGCAACGGTCCGGTCGGGCAGACGACGGCGCTGCTGCTGGCTCGATGGGGCATTCCGGTCGTCCTGCTCGACGCCCGCGTCGAGCGTGATGCCATCGGCTCGAAGGCGATCTGCCAGCAGCGTGACGTCCTCGACATCTGGTCGGCCGTCGGTGCCGGGCGGATCGCCGAGGACGGCCTGACCTGGACCACTGCCCGTACGTTCTACCGGGACCAGGAGCTCTTCAGCTGGTCCTTCGTGGATCGTGGCCACTCGCCCCTGCCGGCGTTCGTCAATGTCTCCCAGGGCCACTCGGAGCAGGTCCTGGACGAGCAGATCGCGACTCGTCCGCAGATCGACGTGCGTTGGGCCCATGAGGTCGTGGCGATCGATCAGGACGCAGACGGTGTGACCATCACCTGCGCCACGGCCGGCGGGCAGACCCGAGTCCGGGCAGCGTACGCCGTCGCTGCGGCCGGAGCCCGGGGCGACGAGGTCCGGCGCATGCTCGGGGTCAGCTTTGAGGGCCAGACCTTCGACGACCGTTTCCTGATCTGCGACATCCGTGCGGATATGCCGGGCTGGGAGACCGAGCGCCGGTTCCACTTCGACCCGGAGTGGAACCCGAGGCGACAGGTGCTGATCCACCCGTGCCCCGACTCCACCTTCCGTATCGACTGGCAGGTGCCCGCCGAGTTCGACCTGGACGCCGAGGCGGCCGACGGACGTCTCGACGCCCGGATCCGGCAGATCATCGGGGAGCGGCCCTACGAGATCGTGTGGAAGTCGGTCTATCGATTCCACGCGCGCAGCGTCGACCACATGCGTGTCGGCCGGGTGCTGCTGGCCGGGGACTGCGCACATCTGGTCGCTCCGTTCGGAGCCCGCGGCCTCAACTCCGGCGTCGCCGACGCCGAGAACGCAGCCTGGAAGCTCGCCTTCGTGCTGCACGGCTGGGCACCTGACATTCTCCTCGACAGCTACGACGAGGAGCGCCTCTCGGCGGCCCACGAGAATCTCGAGGTCACCAGCGACACCATGCGCTTCCTCGTCCCGCAGGACGAGCTCGAGTGGGAGGCCCGCCGAAGCCTGCTGGAGGAGGCTGTCGCCAGTCCCGAGGCACGCTCGCGCGTCGACAGCGGTCGTTTCGCCGAGCCGTTCTGGTACGTCGACTCCCCGCTGACCACGAGCAACCCGAGTCGAGCATTCGCCGGTCGACCGCCTCGCGGCGAGATGCCGGCCGTCGTCCCCGGCGTGCTCGTGCCGGACGCTCCGGTGAGCGTGCACGACCGCCCCGACGTGGTCCGGCTGCGCCAGGTCGTACGCGACGGCCTGCTCGCGCTCATCACCGAAGGCATCGACGCCGCCGAGACCGCCATCGCGCTCAAGTCGGCCACCGACGCGCCGTCTCGCGTGCTTCGGCTGGCCGACATCGACCCGGAGGGCACCGTGGCCGACGCACTCGGCGCCCAGCCGGGCGAGACCTGGCTGATCCGGCCCGACGGGCACGTCGCCGCCGTGCTCGACTCCACCACCCAGGACGACCTGGACACCACCGTGCGCCGCGCTGTCGGTGCGGCGTCCTGACGGTCACGAGAGAGGAAACCGACATGCCCTACTACCGATCCTCAGGATCCGTCCCGCAGAAGCGCCACACCCAGCACCGCGCCGCCGACGGCTCGCTGTACTTCGAGGAGCTGATGGGGGAGGAAGGATTCTCCTCCGACTCCTCGCTGCTCTACCACCGCAACATTCCTTCCGCCATCAGCGAGTACCGATCCTGGGAGCTCCCTGACCTGTCCACCGTCGCCAACCACCCGCTGGTGCCGATCCACCTCTCCACGCACAAGCTCTTCGACGAGTGCGACACCGGCGTCGACGCGGTCACCGGTCGCCGCCTGCTTCTCGGCAACGCCGACGTACGCCTGTCGTACGTGGTGGCCGACTCCGCCTCGCCCTACTACCGCAACGCCATCGGCGACGAGTGCCTCTACGTCGAGGCCGGCGAGGCTGTCGTCGAGACTGTCTTCGGTGACCTCGCGGTCGGGGAGGGCGACTACGTCGTCGTCCCGCGGGCTACGACCCATCGGATCGTGCCGAAGGGCAGCGTGCGGATCTACGCGATCGAGGCCAACTCCCACATCACCCCGCCGAAGCGCTACCTCTCCCGCTTCGGCCAGCTGCTCGAGCACGCGCCCTACTGTGAACGCGACCTCCGGGGCCCGGAGGAACCACGGGTGGTCGATGAGGTGGATGTGGAGGTCTACATCAAGCACCGTGGCCCCGGCGCAGGCGGTATCGCCGGCACCATCCATGTGCTGCCCGACCATCCGTTCGACGTGGTCGGCTGGGACGGCTGCCTCTATCCCTACGTCTTCAACATCGCCGACTACATGCCGATCACCGGCAAGGTGCACCAGCCGCCGCCCGCGCACCAGGTCTTCGAGGGCAACAACTTCGTGATCTGCAACTTTGTGCCGCGCAAGGTGGACTACCACCCGCTGTCGATCCCGGTGCCGTACTACCACTCCAACGTCGACTCCGACGAGGTCATGTTCTACTGCGGTGGGGACTACGAGGCCCGCAAGGGGTCAGGCATCGGGCAGGGCTCCATCAGCCTCCACCCGGGAGGCCACCCGCACGGCCCGCAGCCCGGCGCCTACGAGCGCAGCATCGGAGCAGAGTTCTTCGACGAGCTCGCGGTCATGGTCGACACCTTCCGCCCGCTCGAGCTCGGTGAGGCCGCCCGGGCCACCGACGACGGCGTGTACGCCTACTCCTGGGCCCGCGGTGACGCGGGGACGGAGCCGACGGACGGATGAGCGCCGCCGTTCCCGCCCTCTTCGCCGGCCTGTTCGACGATGCCGCCGTCTTCCCGCCCGGCAACCTGCCGCTCGCGGAGGCAGTCCCCGCGCACGTCGCTCACGATGTGTCGGCCCACGCCCCGGTGGTCGGCGCGTTCGTGCTGGCGGCCAAGGATCTCGACCATCTGGCCCCACTGGTCGCCGACCTCGGCCTGAGCTCGTTCCGGCTGTCCCTGACGGCGTCGCTGACCGAGCTCGACACCGCCCTGGCTGCGGCCTACACGATCCCTGCCGTACGCGTCGACGCCGCCGAGGTCGCGCTCGCGGAAGACGTGGCCGCCTCGACGGTCGTCCCGGCCATCGAGCGCGCGCTCGCCGGCCGATCGCTGCCGATCTTCGTGGAGTTGCCCCGTGACGTACGCCGCCAGGAGGTCACGAGCGCCCTGGCGGACGCCGGCCACATGGCCAAGCTCCGCACCGGCGGCGTCCGCGCCGACCTCTACCCGGACGAGAAGGAGCTGGCCGCCTCCGTCGTCGCGTTGACCGCGGCCGGAGTGCCGTTCAAGGCCACCGCGGGGCTGCACCACGCCCTGCGCAACACCGATCCCGCCACCGGGTTCGAGCAGCACGGATTCCTCAACCTGATCGCAGCTACCGGAGCCGCTCTCGACGGCGCCGACGAGGCCGCCGTGGCCGCCTTGCTCGCCGACCGCGACGACAGCCGTGTCGTTGACCGCGTGCGTGTCCTGGGGCCCTCGGTCCGGGATGCCTTCCGGTCGTTCGGGACCTGCTCCCTCGCCGAGCCGATCGAGGACCTGGTCGGTCTCGGTCTGCTGGACGCCCACCTGATGAAGGATCTGTGATGACTCGACTGACTGTGCCCGACGACGACCTCTTCGGCCTGCACAACCTCCCCTACGGCGTCTACTCCGTGCCAGGGCAGGAACCGCGCGTCGCCGTACGCTACGGCGGCCACGTGGTCGACCTCGGCCTGCTCCTCGGCGACGAGGACACCTTCGGCCGGTCCACGATCAACACCTTCATGGCCCAAGGCCGGGAGCGCTGGATCGAGGTCCGGGCCGCCATCACCACGGCGCTGGGTGCCGATCTGCCGGAAGCCGCAGTGCATCGCGTGGAGGCGGTGACCCTGCACCTGCCCTTCGAGGTCGCCGACTACGTCGACTTCTACGCCTCCGAGCATCACGCATCGAACCTGGGGCGGTTGTTCCGGCCCGACAGCCCGGACCCACTGACCCCGAACTGGAAGCACCTGCCGATCGGCTACCACGGACGCTCAGCCTCGATCGTCGTGTCAGGCACCGACATCGTGCGACCGTCCGGGCAACGGAAAGGACCGTCGGACAAGGCGCCACTGTTCGGGCCGTCGATCCGGCTAGACATCGAGGCTGAGCTCGGTTTCGTGGTCGGCACCGGAAGTCCGATGGGCGAGCCCATCCCCGCCGATCAGGCCGAGGACCACCTCTTCGGAGTGGTGCTCTTCAACGACTGGTCGGCCCGCGACATCCAGGCCTGGGAGTACGTCCCGCTCGGCCCCAACCTCGGCAAGTCCTTCGCCTCGACCATCTCCGCGTGGGTGGTCCCGATGCTCGCGCTGGAAGCCGCCCGCGTCGACACCCCGACCCAGGAGCCCCAGGTGTTCCCTTATCTCGCGCTCGAGAGGCCATGGGGTCTCGACATCGACCTCGAGGTGGTGTGGAACGGCCACGTCGTGAGCTGTCCGCCGTACGCCGCGATGTACTGGTCGCCGGCCCAGATGCTCGCCCACCTGACGGTCAACGGCGCCCCGACGCGTACGGGCGACATCTTCGCCTCGGGGACCATCTCCGGGCCGGGGGAAGGCGAGCAGGGCGCGTTCATCGAGCTCACCTGGGGTGGGCAGCAGCCCGTCGAGGTCGGCGGTGTGGAACGTACGTTCCTCGAGGACGGCGACGAGATCACCCTCACGGCCACCGCTCCGGCTGCCGGAGGTCGCCGCCTCGCCTTCGGCGAGGCACGCGGACGTGTGGTCCCCGGTAAGCCTTAGCCGCGGAAGTGCAACGGAGGAGTATCGCCGAGGACCACGACGGTTCAGAAGGGCTGCAACTTCCCGGTCTGCACGATGATCGAGCGCAGGTCAGTGAACTCGTGCGCACCGACCAACCACTGGAACCGTCCCCAGGCTCGTCGTCCTGCCCCGTCAGGTATTGCTGGACGCCGGTTCGGTGCCTTCGACCGGGACGTCATTGGTATGGGGCTGGCCGGCGTCGAACGATGCCTGGATGGATGCGGTGTGAGGGCGCTGTCCAATCAGGCAAATCCTCAGACCCGGGGCGATTCACGTTGTTCTGCGTGTGCGGTCCCCGCTAGAAGTGCGGTGCGGCCATGAATGGGTCCGCCGAGCGTACGCAGCGGCATGCCGGTAGCCCTAGACCGCGTCGCCAGAATCTCCGCAGCGATGCTGAGGGCCGTCTCATGCGGTGTGTTGGCGCCGATGTCCAGGCCGATGGGGCTGTGGAGTTGGTCGAGGAGGTCGTTCGAAATGCCGACCTCGACCAGCCGTGACAGTCGGTCGGCATGGGTCGTACGCGATCCCATGGCACCGACATAGCCGACTGATGGCAGCCTCAGGGCCACCTCGAGAACGGGGACGTCGAACTTCGCGTCGTGCGTCAACACGCAGATGGCGGTGCGGGCGTCGACGCGATGTTCCTCTGCTTCACGGCGCAGGTAGCGATGGGGCCATTCGACGACGACCTCGTCAGCCTTCGGGAACCGGGCGTTCGTCGCAAAGATCGGTCGCGCGTCACAGACCGTCACCCGGTAGCCCAAGAACGATCCCACCTCGGCAAGGGCGGCGGCGAAGTCGATGGCCCCGAAGACGATGAGCCGTGGTGGAGGTGCGAACGACCACACGAAGACCCGGATGCCTTCGCCCTGCCTCCGGATGTCGGTTCCGTAGCTGAGCGTTCCGCTTCGGCCGGTCCGTAGAACACCACGCGCGTCGTCGAGGACGACTCGGTCCAGCCGCTCATCGCCGAGGTGACCGAGGGTCGCCGCATCGTCGCCGCCGAGCAGTACGGCCCGAGCCAGTGTGCCTGAGACGGGGTGTTCGATGACGGTCGCCACGGCCACCTCTCGTCCGTCCCGAACAGCTGCAGCGAGCTCGCCGACCCACGGGGCGGTGTCGCGGTCGATCCGCTGAACGAAGATGTCGACGATTCCGCCACAGGTCAGGCCGATCTCGAACGCATCAGCGTCGCTGAAGCCGTATCGCACCAGCTGCGGCGTCCCGTCGCTCAACACCTGTGTGGCGAGTTCATAGACCGCCCCCTCGACACAGCCTCCCGAGACCGATCCGGTGACCTCCCCGCCGGGGGTGACGAGCAGGGAGGCGCCCGGAACCCGCGGCGCCGACTTGAACGTCGACACCACGGTCGCGAGCGCGACGGGTGTGTTCGCCTCCCAGTGCTCGACCAGGGTCTCGAGGATGTCGTCCACTGCCGGTGCTCCTGTCAGCCGGCCCGCGAGAGGGTGCTCTTGATGGCCGGGAACACCTTCGCGGGGTTGTCGGTGGCGACTCGTTCGACGAACTCCCCGTCAAGGTGCTGGATGAGCGCGATCGGGTCGTCGGTCCCCATGGGGAAGGGCCAGTCGCTGCCGAGCAGGATGTGCTCCTCGCCGAAGATGCCCACCGCCAGGTCGACCACCGCTGGGTCGTGCGCGAGGCAGTCGACGTAGAGCCTGCGGATCGACTCGCGCGGCGACTCCGCCAGGTCCTCGAGGCCCGGTCGATGGGTCTCGGCGCCGCGTTCCCACCTACCCACGATCGCGGGCAGGGTGCCGCCGCAGTGGACGAGGACGACCTGCATGTCGGGGTAGCGCTGAAGCACTCCACCCAGCGCGAGATGCGCGACGCTGACGGTCGTCTCGCTGGGGTTCCCCAACAGGTTGGAGAGGTAGAAGTCGTCGAGGCGGTGGTCGGGCGAGGTTCCCGGGTGGAGGAGCAGGGCTGCCCCGTCCGCGTCCAGGGCTTCCCACAACGGCACGAGTCGCGGATCGGTTCCCAGGGCGGAACGACCTCCCGCTGCAGCCGTGGCGCCGACGAAGCGCTTCTGGCTGCGGGTCCGCTGGTACTCCTCGACGGCAAGCTCCGGGTGCTCCAGAGGCAGGTAGACGAGCGCGGTCAGGGCCGGGTGCTCGCCGATGCGCGCCAGGATCCCGTCGTTGACCGCACGGACCCAGGCTCGGGCCTCGTCGACCGACAGTTGCTGTCGGTAGAACGGCGGCGGCAACGAGACGATGGCGTGGTCGAGCCCTGCCGCGGCGAGGTAGGCCTCCAGTGCAGGCACGTCGTACAGCTTCGCGGGTCCGACCTGGCGGCCGTCGATCTGGATGCGGCCGTCGGAGTCGACGGATGCTCCGCTGAGCGTTGCCGCGGTCTTGCTGTCGAGGGCCGGAGCGACGTGGACGTGGATGTCAGTACGAGTCATGGCTTCTTCCTCAGGGACGTGCGAGCTGGACGAGGACGTCGTTGATGACGCGCTGCGCGACGTCCGCGCCGACGCGCTGGCCCACGCTTGCGGCGGTGCCGCGGAGCCTGAGCTCGCCCGCCCAAGCGACCTCGGTCCCGGCGTCGACGCTGTTCAAGGCGATCGCCAGCGTGGCGTCCATGCTGTGCGGTCCCCGCGAGGCGTGCACGGTGACGAGGCTCCGGCTCTCGTCGGTGTGGGTCGTCGTGATCTGGGTGTCGAGCGGGATCTGGCCCAGCGGCAGCCTCGGGGTGAATCGGGCACGGACGGTGCCGTCTTCGGCGACCCCGACATCGCTCAGCGTCTCGACGGCGGAGAGCTGGTCCACCTGGGTGTGGCGAGCGCGCAGCTCATCTGCGCCTACGGACGTCGTGAAACGTCCAGCGACCTGGATCATCGGAGGACCCTCACCTTCGTGTCGTTGCCGGCGTGCAGCAGGTCGAGCACTGCCTCCGGCGGGTTGTAGGAGTTGCGGACGATGCCGCCCTCGCTGCCGATCGCGTCCTGGACGGCAGCCGAGATGGCGTGCAGCGGAGCACCGCCACCCTCGCCCATGCCCTTGGCGCCGATGGGCGTGAACGGGGAGGGGGACACGACGCTGTCGTACCGCAGTGATGGCATGTCGAGTGCCGTGGCAGCGTGATAGTCGTAGAAGTTCGCGGCTGTCAGCTGCCCGTCGGGGTCGTAGGCGAAGTGCTCGAACAGTGCGCCGGAGATGCCATGGACGGTGGCCCCGTGGACCTGACCCTCGATGATCATCGGGTTGATCGGGGTACCGCAGTCATCGACCATCGCATAGCGCAGGATCTGCGTCTCGCCGGTCTCCTCGTCGATCTCGAGCACACAGGCGTGGATTTGCGAGGCGTACGTCAGGGTCAGGTTGCCGTACTTGTTCTCGACGTCGGGGATCTCGAACGGCGCCCGGTAGACAGCACGACCGACCAGGCCGACCTGCTCGGCGATCTCCGGTGGCAGGTCGCCGGGGGAGAAGTGCACGATCCCCGCGACCGCTGCGAAGGGAAGTGCGCGGTCCGGGTCGCCGACGACGCGCGCGAACCCGCCCTCGAGGATGATCTCGTCGGGCTCCGCACCCAGAGTTGCCCCGGCGACCAGCTGGATCTCACGCACGAGCTTCTTCGTCGCGTTCAGGATCGCCCCGATGCCCGTGACGGCGAACTGGGAGGCATAGGACCCGGAGAATCCGGTCTGCGCCGACAGCGATGAGTCACCACCGCGGTGGGTGATGATGTCGTCGGGAGTCAGTCCCAGCATGTCGGCGACGACCTGGGCGACGGTGGTCTCGTGGCCCTGGCCGAAGGCGACGCCGCCGGTGATGGCGTAGACGCTCCCGTCCACGCCCATCCGCACCAGTCCGCCCTCGGTGTTGCCGCTGAACGGGAGGAACTGGTTGACCAGCCGGGCCTGGCCGAAATTGTTCGTGCCGGAGTCCAGGGTCGACCCGATGCCGATGCCGATCCGCTTCCCGGAACCGGCAGCCTCGCGCTGCAGACGGCGGGCGTCCTCGTAGTCGATGAGGTCTAGGGCCTTGCGCAGAGAGAGGGGCAGGTCACCCGAGTCGTACACGCAGCCGTTGACGGTCGTGTAGGGGTACTGGTCGGGTTGGACGTAGTTCTTCAGCCGGAACTCGACCGGGTCGAACCCGAGACGGTGCGCGGCGATGTCCATCATCCGCTCGACCAGCCACATGTGCTGTAGTCGCGAGTAGCCGCGGTTGGGGTGGACCGGTCCCTTGTTGGAGTACACGGTGCGGTAGTGGACCTTCAGATGCTGCAGCTGGTAGCAGGCGTTGGCGACCTGGGTCCAGATGACCGCCCCGAGCGGCTCGTAGCGGGTGTAGGCGCCTACGTCGTCGAGCGCGTCGTAGGTCAGCCCCAGCACCGTGCCGTCCTTCTGGATCGCCATCTTCACGTTCTGGAACCAGCGCTCGTTGCCGTGGCCGCCCATCCAGTGGTGCTCGGTCCGCGTCTCGGTCCACCGCATCGGCCGGCCGAGCTTGCGGGCCAGGAGGGCGACGGCCGTGGCCGGGACGTAGATGCCGATCTTGAGTCCGAACGATCCGCCGAAGTCCTTGCTGATGATGCGGATCTTCTCGGCCGGGTGACGCATGGCCACGGCGAGGTTGAGCGTGGTGATCTGTGGCATCGCGCACCCGCCGATGAGGGTGAACGTATCTGTGCCCGCGTCATATGACGCGGTCACGACCGAACACTCGAGCGGCGTCGACGAGAAGCGGTGGAAATGGAGCTCGTCGACCTCGATGACGTGGTCGGCCGTGCTCAGGGCGTCATCGATGTCGCCCCAGTCGTAGGTACCGTCCCAGGCGACGTTGCTGCCGATCTGGTCATGAACGAGCGGGGCCTCCGACTCGACCGCCGCGCGGGCGTCGAGCACGACCTCCATGGGTTCGTAGTCGACGACCACCGCTGCGGCTGCGTCGCGAGCCGCCTCACGGGAGGCGCCGGCGACTGCGACGACGGGCTCGCCGACGAAGCGGACCTTTCCGCCGACGGCGAGGCACTTGTCGATCTCGGCGTCGGCCGGAGGCCCCTGGATCTCCATGAAGCCGTCGGTCAGGGCATCGACCTCGTCGGGCAGGAGGCTGCCCAGGTAGCCGGGGACGGTCTCGGCTGCGGAGATGTCGATGTTCTTGATGAGGGCGTGCGCGTACGGGGAGCGTACGAACACGACGTAGCCGAGGTGTGCGATCGGGGTGTCGTCGCCGAACTCGCCCTGGGCCTTGAGCAGCCGGTCGTCCTCTTTGCGCTGGACGGTCTTGCCCGTCCAGACCGAGCTGCGTGTCTCCTGCTGGGT